>JAURVT010000051.1 GCA_030655315.1 Nocardioidaceae bacterium
CGCCGACGCCGAGACCGGACGCGCTGGCCCGGCGGCGCTGCGGGCGCGGCGTGCGGCGCTGGCCGCGTCCCGCCTGGGCGAGGCGGTGCGGGGCGGCTGGACCGAGGTCAGGTCGATCCAGACCGACGAGCTCCGCGAGAAGCGCGCCGTCCTCGACCGCCCGCTCGACCGGTGGGCCACCGCCGCGTGGGAGCGCGCCCTGGGCGACGAGGTCTGGCGCCACTTCGACCCGCACCTGTGGGACTACGAGCTCGCCTTCGGCCCCGAGATCGACCGCCTCGAGCCCGATCTCGTCCACGCCAACGACTTCCGGATGAGCGGGGTCGGCGCGCGCGCCGTCACCCGTCTGCGGGGCGCCGGGCGTGAGACCCGGCTGGTCTACGACTGCCACGAGTGGGTCCCGGGCATGTCGCCGCGCACCCGTCACGGCCGGTGGATCGCCGCGCAGGCGGCCTACGAGCGCGTCTTCATCCACGCCGCCGACGCGGTCACCACCGTCTCCGAGCCGCTCGCCGACCTGCTGGTCGAGGAGCACGGCCTCGCGACGCGTCCGGCGGTGGTGCTCAACGCGCCCGTCGTCGACCCGCCCACCGGCGAGGAGGCGGGCCCGACGGTCCGCGACCGCTGCGGGCTGGACGACGACGTCCCCCTGCTGGTCTACAGCGGCGTGCTCGCCCCCCAGCGCGGCGTCGGCACGATGGTCGAGGCGATGCCGGCGCTGCCGGGCGTCCACGTGGCGCTCGTCGTGTCGAGCCCGACGTCCCCCTTCGCCCTGGAGCTGGTGGCGCGCGCCACCGAGCTCGGTGTCGAGGACCGGCTGCACTTCTGCCCGTACGTCGCGCCCGAGCACGTCGTCCGCTACGTCTCGACGGCCACGGTCGGCGTGCACCCCACCACGCACCTGCCCAACCACGAGATCTCGCTGGCCACCAAGTTCTTCGAGTACGCCCACGCGCGCATCCCGATCGTCGTCAGCGACGTCCGCACGATGTCCGAGGCGGTCCGGCGGCACGAGATCGGCGAGGTGTTCGTGGCCGAGGACGTCGCCGACTACGCCCGCGCGGTGCGTACCGTCCTGGGCGACCCCGAGCGCTACCAGAAGGCCTACGACGACCACCGCGAGATGCAGGACGAGTGGACGTGGGAGCGCCAGGCCGACGTCCTCGACGCCGTCTACGCCCGGCTGGTGGAGGGCCGATGACCACCCGGGGCCGTGTCGTGATGCTCGTGCACAAGGCCGTCGAGGGCGACTCGCGGGTGCAGAAGCAGGCCCGGTCCGCGGCCGAGCGCGGTTGGGACGTGGTGCTGCTCGGACGCTCGCCCGACGGCCACGAGCACGTCAGCCACCTCGGCGAGGCCGAGGTCCGGCTCGTCCCGGTCCCGGTGCCGCTCAAGCAGCGCCCCTACGAGACGAGGGCCGCCTGGTGGCGCGCGCCGCTGGCCTACGGCACCGGCCGCGTCGGCCGCTACCGCGTGGCGGTGGCGCGGGCCGGCCAGGTCGAGCAGACGGTCCGTCGCGCCGCGGCCTCCGCCGCCGGTGAGGGCGGGCGCGACGTGTCCCTGGTGGCCGCCCGCGTGCTCACGGCCGGCTACGCCAAGGCCACCCGGGTGCGGCTCTCGCGCACGGTCTCCGCGCAGCGTCGCCGCCGGTTGCTCGACCGGCCCCTCGACCGCGCCACCACCGCCCTGCGGGTCCGCCTCGGCGGCGTCCGGGCCTGGCGGACGCTGCACCCGGCCATCCACGACCTCGACCTCGCCCTCGGCCCCGTGGTCGACGAGCTGCGTCCCGACGTGGTGCACGCCAACGACTTCACCACGCTCGGCATCGCGGTCACGGCCTCGTGGCGCGCCCGCGCCGAGGGCCGCCGTGTCGCGGTCGTCTGGGACGCGCACGAGTTCCTGCCCGGGATCACCGCGTGGGACAAGAACCCGCGCTGGATGCCCGCGCAGCAGGCGTACGAGGCCGAGCACGCCCCCTACGCCGACGCCGTCGTCACCGTCTCGCCCCGGCTGGCCGAGCTGCTGCAGCAGCAGCACGACCTGCCCGTCCTGCCCCGTGTCGTGCTCAACGCGCCCGAGGCCGAGCAGCGCGCCCGTGCCGAGGGCGTGCCGCGCGACCTGCGCACCGACTGCGGCATCGGCGACGACGACCCGCTCCTGGTCTACAGCGGCGGCGCGGCGCCCCAGCGCGGCCTCGGCTCCCTCGTCGACGCGCTCGCCGACCTGCCCGGCGTGCACCTGGCCCTGGTGCTCCCGGCGTCCGACCGGCCCTACCCGCGAAGCCTCGTCGAGCGCGCGACGGCGCTCGGCGTCGACGACCGGCTGCACCTGCTGCCGTACGTCGAGGTGGACGAGGTGCCCCGCTACCTGTCGGGCGCCGACGTCGGCGTGATCCCGATCCTGCACGTGCTGAACCACGAGATCGCCCTGATCACCAAGTTCTTCGAGTACGCGCACGCCCGCATCCCCGTCGTCGTCAGCGACGTCGAGACGATGGCCGCCGCGGTCCGCGACGTCGGCCACGGCGAGGTGTTCGTCGCCGACGACGCCGCCGGGCTCGCCGCAGCGGTGCGCCGCGTGCTCGACGACCCCGAGCGCTACCGCGCGGCCTACGACCGTCCGGGGCTGCTCGACGCGTGGTCCTGGGAGCGCCAGGTCGACGTCCTCGACTCCGTCTACGCCGAGGTCACCGCGCGGTGAGGGTCGTCAGCGTCGTCGGGGCCCGGCCCCAGCTGGTCAAGCTGGCGGCGGTCGCGGCGGCGTTCGAGGGCACGCCCCACGAGCACGTGATCGTCCACACCGGTCAGCACTACGACGCCGACCTGTCCGACGTGTTCTTCGACGGCCTCGGCATCCCCGCGCCCGACGTGCACCTCGGCGTCGGCTCGGGCAGCCACGGCGTGCAGACCGGCGCCGTGCTCAGCGCCATGGACGCCGTGCTCGACGCCCGGCGTCCCGACTGGGTGCTCGTCTACGGCGACACCAACTCGACGCTGGCCGGGGCACTGTCGGCGGTCAAGCTGCACCTGCCCGTCGCGCACCTCGAGGCCGGCCTGCGCTCGTTCAACCGGCGGATGCCCGAGGAGCACAACCGGGTGCTCACCGACCACGCCGCCGACCTCCTGCTCGCGCCCACCCAGGACGCCGTCGACCACCTCGCCGTCGAGGGGCTGGCCGAGCGCACCGAGCTGGTCGGCGACGTGATGGCCGACGTGTGCCTGCGCGTCCGTGACGCCGTCCACGCCGGCGACCACCCGCCGCCGGTGCTCCCCGACGGCATCGACCCGTCCGCGCCGTACCTCCTCGCGACGCTGCACCGGCCCGACAACACCGACGACCCGGCGCGGCTCGACGCCCTGCTCGACGCGCTCGCGGCCCTGCCCGTGCCCGTCGCGCTGCTCGCCCACCCGCGCCTGGTCGCCCGCGCGGCGGCGCACGGCCTCGACCTCGCCCGGGGGTCGGTGCGTCCCGGGCGTCCGCTGCCGTACGCCGGGCTCGTCGCGGCGGTCGAGGGATCGGTCGGCGTCGTCACCGACTCCGGCGGCCTGCAGAAGGAGGCGCGCTGGCTGCGGCGTCCCTGCACGACGCTGCGTCCCGAGACCGAGTGGCTCGAGACGCTCGCCCACGGCTGGAACGTCCTCGTCCCCGACCCCCACCTCGACCCGGTCGACCGCTGGGTCGCCACCGCCACCCGGACGGCCCCCGTGGTGGTCGACGACCCCGACGCGCCCGACGTCGGCGGCGCCGCGCACCGCGTGGTCGACGCGCTGACCCGTCACCGGAGCCCGACGTGACCCGCCCGCACCTGCTGTTCCTCGCCGTCGGCTTCCCGCCGGCCGCCAAGAGCTCGACCTACCGCCTGCGCGAGATGGCCAACCAGCTGGTGGCCGCCGGCTGGGACGTCACCGTGCTCACCACCGTCGACGAGTCCTGGGAGCGCGACTTCGGCGTCGACCTCACGCTGCTCGACGACGTCGACCCGGCCGTCCGCGTGGTCAAGCTGCCGCTGTTCCGGGAGGACCTCGAGACCGACGTGCGGCTGATGAGCCGCGAGCGCGCCGCCGACCCGCGCGGCTGGCGCCGGCGGCACCTCGCGCGCAACGAGGACACGTTCCCCGAGGCGGCCTTCGGCGGCTGGCTGCCCGAGCTGTGCGCGGCCGTCGACCGCCTGCACGGCGAGCGCCCGGTCGACCTCGCCCTGGCCAGCTGCGTGCCCTACACCCTGCTGGGCGTGCTGCAGCACCTGCACGCGACGGCCGGCGTCCCCTACGCGGTGGACTACCGCGACGGCTGGTCGGTCGACGTGATCGGTGGCGACGAGGCCTTCGAGGTCGACTCCCGACGCGGACGTCTGGAGCGCGACGTGCTCGGCCGCGCCACGTGGATCACGTTCGTCAACGACGCGATCGGCGACTTCTACGCGGGCCGCTTCCCCGAGCTCGCCCCGCGGATGCACGTGGTGCGCAACGGCTACGACCGCGCGAGCGTGCCGCCCGTCCGCCCGCAGGGGCCGCTCGCCGAGGACGGCGTGCACTTCGGCCACGTCGGCGTGCTGACGTTCCCCGTCGAGATGCTCGCCGCGCTCCTGGAGGGCTGGCGGCTCGCTCGCAGCCGTGACCCGCTCGTCGCGCGCTCGCGGCTCACCTTCCGCGGCCCCACCGGTGCCGGCCCGTTCCAGGGCGCCAACGACCACGTCGAGATGCTGCGCCTCGCGGCGGGCGACGGCGTCGAGTACGGCGGACCGGTGCCCAAGGCGCAGATGGCCGACCTCTACGCCGGGTGGGACGCGCTCGTCCTGCTCGTCATGGGCGGCCGGTTCATGACGTCGGGCAAGGTCTACGAGTACGCCGCCACGGGCCTGCCGATCGTCTCGGCGCACGCCAAGGACCACGACGCGGCGGCCGTGCTCGAGGGCCGCGACCTGTGGACGGGGCCGCTGGGCGTCGACGTCGAGGCGCTCGCCGCCGGCTTCAGCGAGGCCGCGAGGTGGGCCGTCGAGGCCGACCGGTCCACCCGCGAGGTCGCCGCCGGGCACGGTCGCGGGTTCGCCCGCGACGACCTGATGCGCCGCGCGATCACCGCCCTCACCGCCGAGGTCCGGTCGTGAGGAAGGCGCTGGTGGTCGTCGTCGGCGCGGCGCGTCCGGCCGTCCTCGTGGGGCACCTGGCCGAGCTCTCGGCGCGCGGCTTCGACGTCACCGTCGTCACCCCCAAGCGGCAGGCGGCCCGGTTCGCCGACGCGGGCGTCGCCCTCGTCACGATCAAGTCGCGCAAGGCCACCGCGCCGGAGGTGGTCGCCCGCATCGCCCTCAGCAAGCCCAAGGTCGTCGAGCACGCCCTGACCGCCGACCTCATCGTCGCGGCCGACGACCGCGCGCTGCTCACCGTCTGGCAGCTGGCCCGGGTCAACCGGACGGCCGTCGCGCGCTACGGCATGGCGCCCGCGCTGCGCGTGCTCGACGACGTCCCGCGCCGCACGTCCGCCCAGGTGCGGCGCGACCGGCTCCGGCACCGGGTGCGCGGGCTGCGACGCGTGGCGGTCACGCAGGCGCGGCGCGTCGTCCGGCGGGGCCGCACGTGAGCGGCGTCGAGTACGCTCCGTGACCGTGGCGGCCACCGAGGTACCGGACGTCACCGTCGTCGTGGCGGTCTACAACACGATGCCGTACCTGACGGCGTGCCTGGAGTCGGTGGTCGAGCAGACGCTCGGCGTCGACCGCATCGCCGTCGTCGCCGTCGACGACGGGTCGACGGACGGCAGCGGCGCGGAGCTCGACCGGTTCGCCGCCGCGCACCCCGGGCTGCTGACCGTGCTCCGCCAGCCGAACTCCGGGGGACCCGCCGCCCCCAACAACCGGGCGCTCGAGGTGGCCACCGGCCGCTACGTGTTCTTCCTCGGCGCCGACGACCACCTCGGCACCGAGTCGCTGGAGCGCCTGGTGACGGCCGCCGACCAGCACGACGCCGACGTCGTGTTCGGCCGGATGGTGGGCACCAACGACCGCCACGTGCACCAGAAGATCTACCGGCAGACCGACCTCGACCTCGACCTCTACGACTCCGAGCTGCCGTTCGCGCTGGCCAACACCAAGCTCTTCCGCCGCTCGCTGGTGGAGGAGCAGGGCCTGCGGTTCCCCGAGGACCTGAAGATCGGCAGCGACCAGACCTTCACCATCGCCGCGCTGGTGCACTCCCGGCGCACCTGCGTCCTCGGCGACTACACCTTCTACTACGCCGTCCGGCGCCACGACGCGAGCAACATCTCCTACGACGCGACGTGGCGCGACCGGCTGTGGAGCGCGCGCCGGATCATGGACGAGGTGGCGACGCAGCTGCCGCCGGGCGAGCGGCGCGACGCCGTCCTGCGGCGCCACCTCACCTGGGAGCTGGCCAAGCTGCTCCGCGAGGACTTCCTCGAGCTCGACGAGGACGAGCAGGTCGAGCTCGTCGAGGGCGTCGGCAAGCTCTGCGACACCTACTTCACCGACGACCTCAAGCAGCTGATCGGCGTCAAGCGCCGGATCCGGCTGTGCCTGGCCGAGGCGCGCCGCGTCGACCTCCTGCGCGAGCTGCTCGCTCGCGAGCGCGAGCACGGCGACCCGCCGTTCGTGGCCGAGGCGGAGCGCGCCTTCGCCGCCTACCCCGGCTACGCGGGCGACCGCGGCGTCCCGCGCGAGTGGTACGAGCTGTTCGACGAGACCGTGGGCGGCCGGCTGCGCGACGGCGTGCGGGTGTCGTCGACCCGGCTCACCCGCCGCGGTCTCGCCCTGGAGGGGTCGCTGGGGGCGACGCCCGGGCACGTCGTCGTCGGCGTGCACCTGCGTGACGTCGAGCGTCGGCACGCCGGCGGTGCCCGGTCCGCCCGGCAGCCCGAGGAGCTGCCGCCCGCGGCCCCCGTCGACACCCGCGTGGAGCCGTCCGACGACCTGCGGAGGGGGCCGGCGTCGACGTTCGCGACGGTCGTGCCGCTCGAGCGCCTCGGACGCGGCGGCATCGTCGCGCCCCGGCTGCGGGTGCAGCTCGGCGGCCACGCGTACGACCTGCCCGTGCACTGCGGCCACCTGCTGACCCGGCCCGAGCACGTCCGCTGGCACGGCCTGCGCCGGGTGCGGACCCTCGCCGTCCTGGACGACTCCGGCAACCTCGTGGTCGAGTCCTCGACCCTAGGATGGTCGTCGTCGATGAGACGGGTGGCGCAGCGCCTGCGCCGCCGTCGCTGACCCCGCACCCCACCCGAGGAGCACCATGCAGATCGCCGTCGTGGCCCTGGGCAAGATCGGCCTCCCGCTGGCCGTCCAGTTCGCCGTCAAGGGCCACCGGGTGGTCGGCTGCGACGTCGACATCGCCCGCGTCGAGGCGGTCAACGCCGGCATCGAGCCCTTCCCCGGCGAGCACGACCTCGACGTCAGGCTCAAGGACGTCGTCGCGTCGGGCCTGCTGACGGCCACCACCGACACCGCCGCGGCGGTCGCCGGGTCCGACGCCGTGGTGATCGTGGTGCCCCTGTTCGTCGACGCCGACGGCGTGCCCGACTGGGGCTGGATGGACGCCGCCACCCGCTCGGTGGCCGCGGGCCTCAAGCCCGGCACGCTGGTGTCGTACGAGACGACGCTGCCGGTCGGCACCACCCGCGACCGCTGGGCGCCGATGCTGCAGGAGGGCTCGGGCCTGGTGCCCGGGCAGGACTTCCAGCTGGTGTTCAGCCCCGAGCGCGTCCTCACCGGACGGGTCTTCGCCGACCTGCGTCGCTACCCCAAGCTCGTCGGCGGCATCGACGAGGCGTCGGCCGCGCGCGCCGTCGCGTTCTACGAGGAGGTCCTCGACTTCGACGACCGCCCCGACCTCGACCGCCCGAACGGCGTCTGGGACCTCGGCTCGTCCGAGGCGTCCGAGCTCGCCAAGCTCGCCGAGACCACCTACCGCGACGTCAACATCGCGCTGGCCAACCAGTTCGCCCGCTACGCCGACCGCGTGGGCATCGACGTCCGCAAGGTGATCGAGGCCAGCAACAGCCAGCCCTACAGCCACATCCACCAGCCCGGCATCGCCGTCGGCGGCCACTGCATCCCGATCTACCCGCAGATCTACCTGTGGAACGACCCCGAGGCCACCGTGGTGCGCACCGCCCGCCAGGCCAACGCCGCGATGCCCGAGTACGCCGTCGACCTCCTCGCCGCCGCCCACGGCGACCTGGACGGCGCGGGCGTCCTCGTCCTCGGCGCCGCCTACCGCGGCGGGGTGCAGGAGACCGCGTTCTCCGGCGTGTACCCGACCGTCGAGGCCCTGCGGGCCCGCGGCGCCGTCCCGTACGTCACCGACCCGCTCTTCACCGACGCCGACCTCGAGGCCCTCGGCCTCCCGCCGCACCGCGGCGAGCCCGTCGTCGCCGCCGTCCTCCAGGCCGACCACGCCGAGTACCGCACCCTCACCGAGGCCGACCTCCCCGGCGTCCGCGTCCTCGTCGACGGCCGCCGCACCACCGACCCCGCCCTCCTCGGCTCCATCCGTCGGGTGGTCATCGGGGGCTGACCTCCCCGCCCCCTTTCGCCGAGCGGCGCAAACTTGTCGGTTACCGGTCGGTAGACGGTCAGGTTTGCGCCGGTCGGCGGCAGGTTTGCGCCGTTCGGCGACCCGGGCTGCGAGGTGGGCCACGGAAGAGAAGCCGCGAGGACGCGTCGGCGTCGGTCGTCACGAGGGGCCGACCGGCGGTGGGCGCGGCCCCACCGGCCCGTCCGGACGTGGGACCCGCCCCCGCGCGCCGTCGACCCGGGCGTCGAGCGGCGCAAACCTGCCGCCGAACGGCGCACATTCGTCGCTCTACCGACCGGTAACCGACGAGTTTGCGCCGGTCGGCGAGAGGACGCGGGGGCGGGGCGGGGTCAGCGGGGGGTGGGGGCGGACTCGATGGAGCGGTGGACGGCCCGGCGGAGGCGGGAGCAGAGAGGCTTCTCGATGCCGTGGTGGATGGCGGCGGCGAGCAGGAGCACGGCGGCGAGGGCGAGGACGAGCACCGCGGGGACGGGGAGGCCGGTCTGGCGGATGAGCGAGATGAACCACCAGCCGATCTCCTCGTGGACGAGGTAGAGCGGGTAGGTGAGGACGCCGGCGGTGGTCATCCAGCGTGCGTCGAGGTGCTGCAGGCGGGTGGTGGTGAGCACGACGACGGCGAGCAGGCCGAGGGTGATGCCGGCGGCGACGACCGTCCCGTTGAGGTCGGCGGCCACGGCGCCGTCGAACGAGCTCAGGTAGGGCCCGTCGGACTTCTGCACCACGACGAGCCAGTTGAGGACGATCAGCAGCAGGGGCGTGGCGCTCCAGCCCTCGCGGTGCACCAGGTAGAGCAGCATCCCGATCGCGAACAGCGGCGCGTAGTCCGGCTGCAGGAGGTCGTTGGCCAGCGCGACCCCGTTCAGCTGCCCGATGATCGCCAGCAGCGGCCACAGCGCGCACACCAGCAGGACGCGGGCGCGGGTGATGCCGATCCAGACGAACAGCCCGACGAGCAGGTAGAACTTCAGCTCGACCCAGAGCGTCCAGTACACGCCGTCGACGTGACGGACGTCGAGCGCGCGCTGCACCATCGTGAGGTTGACCAGCACCTCCTTGACGCCCATGTCGACGCGGCTGCCGGCCGTCTCGGGCCGGACCACCAGGATCAGCGCGGCGGTGAGCAGGACGCCCGCCCAGTAGGCGGGGTAGAGACGTCCGACGCGTGACGCCGCGAAGCGTCCGACGTCGGCGCCCCAGGCGCTCATCAGGATGACGAAACCGCTGATCAGGAAGAACACGTGCACGCCGAGGTAGCCGTAGGCGGTGATCTCGCCGACCCGCGGGAAGACGTTCTCGACCGCGGTGCCCCAGGCGACGTTCTCGCGCGCGGTGAAGTGGAAGGCGACGACGGCCAGCGCGGCCACGAGGCGCAGCGCGTCGAGCGAGCGCAGGCGGGGGGCGCGGGCGGCGGTGGAGGCGGGGGTGGTGGTCACGGCCCGGTCAGCGTAGGCGGTGTCTCTAGGATGACCAGATGCTGGTCAGCGTCGTGGTGCCCACGTACCGGTCGGGCGAGGGGCTCGACCGGGTGATCGCGTCGCTCGACGCGCAGACGATGCCCACCTCGGACTTCGAGGTGCTGTTCGTCGACGACGGGTCGCCCGACGACACCTTCGAGCGTCTGCAGGCGATCGCCGCCGACCGTCCGCACGTGCGGGTCGAGCAGATCGAGGGCTCGGGCTGGGCGAGCCGCCCGCGCAACGTCGGCACCGACCTCGCCCGCGGCGAGTACGTCCTGTTCATGGACCACGACGACGAGCTGTGGCCCGACGCGCTCGAGCGCGCCTACGCGCTGGGCGCGCCCCACGGGGCCGACGTGATCAACCCCAAGGAGGTCCGCTCCCGCGGCTGGAACTGGGGCCTCGACGTCTGGCAGCGCGACCGGATCGTCACCGGCGACGACCTGCACGTGAAGCTGATCTACCCGATGACGCCGCACAAGCTCTACCGCACCGCGTTCCTGCGCGAGCACGGCATCCGCTTCCGCGAGGGCTCCCGGATCCTGTGGGAGGACATCTACTTCAACACCGAGGTCTACGCGCACACGCAGGTGATGGCGCTCTACGGGTCCGCGCCGTTCTACCACTGGATGGTCGGCACCGGCGCCAACAACTCGGCCACCTTCTCGCGCGAGGCCGACGAGTGGTGGGACAACATCGAGCGGGTCGTCGACTACGCCGGGTCCGGCATCGTCCAGGGCGACGACCGGCGCTTCCTGCTCTCGCACCAGTACACCGGCCGGGTGCTCGCCATGTTCACCAAGTCGCTCCGGAGCCGGGACGAGGCGTTCCAGGAGGTCACGCGACGACGCGCGGTCGCGCTCGTCCAGCGGGCCATCCCCACCGAGGTCGACGACCAGCTGCCGGCGTTCCAGCGGGCCCGGGCCGAGCTGCTCCGCGCCGGCGAGCTGGACGCGCTCGCCCGGCTGGTCGAGGTCGACGGCGGGGCGGTCACCGCGCCCACCGTCACCGACCTGGCGTGGGACGGACGCGAGCTCGTCGTCTCCACCCGGACGCCGTGGGTGCGCGGCGGGGAGCCGTTCGCGTTCCGTCGCGAGGGCGACCGCCTGCTGCGCGACCTCCCCGGCGTCGAGGACCGGCTGAGCGACCACGCCCGCGACGTCACCACCGCCGTCCCGGGCGCCACCTCCCGGGTGTCGGTCCGCGACCGCGACACCCTCGCCGGGTGGATGGTCCCGACCGTGAGCACCGTCGAGGTCGGCGAGGGTCCGGCCGCGACGGTCACCGTCATGTCGGTGGCACGCGTGCCGGTCGACGGCAGCGACACCACGCCAAGCCTGCTCGGGGCCACCTGGGACCTCTCGGTGCGGTCGGCTCTCGCCGGCATGGGCGAGCACCGCCGGCTCGAGCACGACGGCGGGTCCGCCCTCGCCCTGGTCGACGGCACCGTCGTCGTCGCGTACGCCAACAAGACCGGGGTCCTGTCGATCGACACCGGCGAGCGCGTGCGGCGGCTGCTGTCGTCCACCGGCGTCGTCGCGTCCAAGGCCCGGGCCGAGCGCGCCGGCGGCGGCCGCACCCGTCTGGTCCTGCCCCTCAAGCGGGTCCACGTCGTCGGCACCACCCGCCTGGACTGCGAGGTCGTGCTGCGTCCCCAGGGCCACGACGGCACCGACCGCGACCACGTGGTGCCCGCCGAGGTCGTCGCCGACGCCGACGGCGCCCGTGTCGAGGCCACCGTCGCGGTGCCGCGGGGGTCGTGGGACGTGCTCCTGCGCCGGGGCGAGCGCACCAAGTCCGCCAAGGTCGGGCTGACGGCCGGTCTCCTGCGTCGCGCGAGCCTCACCCGGTGAGGCTCGTGCTCGACGACCGCACCCGCGCCGCGGCGGCGGTCGCGGCCAGCGGGGCCGCCGTGGTCGCCGCGCTGGTCGGGGCGGCCGGTCTGCGCTGGGTGCTGCTGGCGGCGCTGCTCGCCGTCGCGGCCGCGGGAGCCGTCGCCTCCGAGGCCACCGAGCACTCCACCGGCTGGCGCCGACTGAGCCTGAACGGGACGTGGCGCTGGTGCCTGTGCTGGGTGGGCGTCGTCGCGTGCGGCGTCACCACGTGGGAGAGCCGCTGGGTGGCCCCCGTCGTCGTGGTCGGCGCCATCGCGCTGTCGGCCGTGCGTGGCGTCGGCCTGCTCGCCGTGGGCCGGGTCGCCCGCTCGCGCCAGCTCGACGCCGAGACCCGCAACGTCGACCTGTCGTCGCTGCGGCTGCCGCCGGCCCCTCCCGTCGAGCTGCTGCGTCGCGGCGACCGCGTCCAGGCCGGCCTGCCCGTCGTGCTGCTGGCGCCGGCGGCCGTGCTCGACGACCCCGTGGTCATCGGGGTCCTGGCCGTCCTGGCCGTCGCGGGCGCGGCGGGCTGGACCGCCTGGACGCTGCGGCTCGCGCGACAGGTGTCGAAGGCACGGGGGCACCAGGCGCTCGACCTCGTGCGCCGGTTCCTCGACGAGCACGCTCCCGAGGTGGTGCTCTACCACGCCGAGAGCGCCGCCGGTGCCTACCAGGTCGACGTCTGGCTCTCGACGATGGAGCGCCTGCCCCGGCGCACCGTCGTGCTGGTGCGCAGCGCCGCCGCGATGCGTCGGATGGGCACGACCACGCTCCCCGTCGTGTGCGTGCCCCGCACCGTCGACTTCCTGTCGCTGCCGTTCACGACGGTCCGGGCCGCGCTCTACGTGGCCAACGTCGGCCCCAACCTGCACCTGCTGCGCCTGCCCCACGTCCGCTCGGCCTTCGTCGGGCACGGCGACAGCGACAAGAGCGCGTCGGTCAACCCGTTCGCCAAGGTCTACGACGAGCTGTGGGTCGCCGGGCCGGCGGCCCGCGAGCGGTGGCACCGCGCCGACGTGGGGGTCGACGTCGACACCGTCGTCGAGGTGGGCCGTCCCCAGCTCGACCGTCTCGGGCCGCGTCCCGACGGCGCCGACGCGGCCCCCGCGGCTCCCGTCCGCACCGTGCTCTACGCCCCGACGTGGGAGGGCTGGAACGCCACGCAGGAGTACGGCTCGGTCGCCTTCCAGGGCCCCGACGTCGTCCGCGCGCTGATCGACTCGCCGACGCCGGTGCGCGTCGTCTACAAGCCGCACCCGCTCACCGGCACCCGTGACCGCGCCGCCGCCGCGGGCCACGCCGAGATCGTCGCGATGCTGCGCCGCGCCAACGAGGAGCGCTCCTCCTGGCAGCCCCCGCCGTTCAGCGCGCCGTTCCAGTCGCCGCTGGCCGCCGCCCACGACGCCGCCGAGGCCTCAGTGCTCGCCGGACGCGAGGGCGTCATGGTCTCCGCGGTGGAGGCCGAGACGTCCCTGCAGGACGCCCAGCGTCGCTACCTGGCGGGCCTGCGGCCTGACGCGCACCTCGTGGTGGAGGGCTCCGACCTCGACCTGTACGCCCTGTTCGAGCTGGCCGACGTGCTCGTCACCGACGTGTCGAGCGTGCTCACCGACTTCCAGGCCACCGGACGTCCTTACGCCACCTGCAACACCACGCCGGCGACGGGCCCGGGCTTCGCCGCCCAGTTCCCGGCCAGCCGTGCCGGGGTGGTCATCGGGCGCGACGGCAGCGGGACCGACGAGCTGGTGGCCGTCGCGGGCGACCCCGCGGCCGACACCCGGGCCGGGGACCGCGCCCTGCTGCGTCGCGAGCTGCTCGGCGACACCTCCGAGCCGTCGCAGGCGCGGTTCGACGCGGCGGTCGACGCGCTCGTGGCCAGTGGCGACGAGCGGGCGCTACGCTTCCCGCCACCGCGCACGGCACCGGAGTGACATGACCAGCAGCGAGCCCGACCCGATCACGGTCGCCGTCATGGGCAGCTGCATCACGCGCGACGCGTTCAACACCCGCTTCAACCCCGACTACAAGCGCTTCTACCGCTGCCCGCTGCTGCAGAACCAGTCGTCGGTGCTCGCGCTGATGTCCCCGCCGGTCGAGGTCGAGGTCGTCGGGATCGAGCCGATGGCCGAGTACGACCGGCGCAACGTCGAGACCGACCTGAACCGCGAGTTCCTCCAGCAGGTCGTGGCGCTGCAGCCGGACTACCTGGTGCTCGACTTCTTCGGCGACGTGCACTTCGGCTGCCTCGAGCTGCCCGACGGCCGGCTCGTCACCGACAACTACTGGAAGCTCTGGAAGACCACCTGGTACGCCGAGCAGCAGGCGGCGGGAGCGTTCACGCCCGTCAAGGCGCTCGCCGACGTCGACGCCTACGTCGAGCGCTGGACCGAGGCGCTCGACCGGTTCGTCGCCCACGTCCGCGAGGGATCGCCCCGCACGCGGCTCGTCGTGCACCGCGGGCACTACGTGTCGCACAAGCGCCGCGCCGGCGACGGCCGTCTGGTCCCGCTCAACCGGGGGCGCCGCCCGCAGATCGACCTCGCCCGCACGAACGCGCTGTGGTCGCGCCTGGACGACGTCGCGGTCGAGCGCAGCGGCGCCGCGTCGATCGACCTGACGGGGGAGCGGTGGACGTCGTACGACGAGCACCCGTGGGGCCCGTTCTTCGTCCACTACCCGCCGGAGTACTACCACCGGTTCCTCGCCGAGCTGCACCGCATCCACCTGCGCGCGACGGCCGCCCCCGACGTGGTCGAGATGCTCGACTCCACCTGGGCCGCGGCCGCCGAGCAGGTCGCCGCGCTGGAGGCGACGGTCGGTCGACTGCGCGCCAAGGTGGCCCGGCTGCGTCGTCGCCCCGCCCCGACGCCCGCGCCCTCCCTGGCCGGACGGGTGCGGCGCCGGCTCCGGCGCTACGCCGGTGGCAGCGCGTCGAGGTAGTCCCGCAGCGAGTCCGCGGCGTCCCGCGGGTCGAACCCGGCGGCCCTCACCTTGGTGAGGTCGAGCGTGCTCAGCGACGGGCGCGGCGCCACGCCGTCCTTGCCGTCGAGGTACTGCTCGGTGCTGAGGGGCGTGACGTCGGCGGCGTCGCGGCCACGGGCGACGTAGACCGCCCGCGCGAGGTCCGCCCACGAGGTGGGGTCGCCGCCACCGGTGAGGTTGTAGGTGCCGGACGGGGCGCCGGTGGCCACCAGGTGCACGATGCCGCGGGCGATCTCGTCGGTGAACGACAGCCGTCCGACCTGGTCGTCGATCACCGACGGCGAGACGCCCCGGTCGGCCAGCCCGGCCATGGTGCGGACGAAGTTCTTCCCCTCGCCCACCACCCAGCTGGTGCGGACCACGTAGTGGCGGGGGAGCGTCGCGACGAGGGCGTCGCCGGCGGCCTTGGTCTGGCCGTACACGCCGAGCGGCGAGAACGGCTCGTCCTCGACGTGGTCACCGATGGTGCCGTCGAAGACGTAGTCCGACGACAGGTGCACGAGGGTCGCGCCGGCGGCACGGACGTGCTCGACGAGCGTGCCCACGGCGGCGACGTTGACCGCCCAGGCCTCGCGGCGTCCGTCGGGCGTCTCGGCGGCGTCGACCGCGGTGTGCGCCGCGGCGTTGACGACCACGTCGTACCGCGACCACGGCACGGCGGCCAGGCTCGCGGGGTCGGCGAGGTCGACCTCGTCGCGGCCGACGACGTGCGCGTCGGGGAGCGCCTGCGCCAGCGCGGTGCCGAGCTGGCCGCGTCCGCCGAGCACCAGGGTGCGGCGGCGCGGGAAGGGGGTGACCTCGGACAGCCGCGGGTGGGCCTTGTCGGCGTCGGACAGCTCGGCCTCGGCCAGCGGCACGGGCCACGGCACGGCGGCGGTCTCGTCGGCGAGGTTGAGGAACAGGTAGGACGCGCGGGCCTCGGCGCTCCAGTGGTCGTTGACCAGGTAGGAGTACGCGACCTCGTCGGTGAGCGTCTGGTAGCTGTTGCCGACGCCGCGCGGCACGAACACCGCGGTGTCGGGGCCCATCTCGACGGTGACGACGGTGCCGAAGGTGTCGCCCTCGCGGAGGTCGACCCAGGCGCCGAAGATCCGGCCGGTGGCCACCGACACGAGCTTGTCCCAGGGCTCGGCGTGGATGCCGCGGGTCGCGCCGCGCTTGGCGTTGAACGAGACGTTGTTCTGCACCGGGGTGAAGTCGGGCAGGCCGAGCGCGACCATCTTCTCGCGCTGCCAGTTCTCCTTGAACCAGCCGCGGTTGTCGCCGTGGACGGGCAGCGTCAGGACGAGCAGGCCGGGGATCGCGGTGGTGCGGGCGGACAGGTCGGTCATCACTGGCCCTGCGCGGCGTACATCGCCTCGACGCCGGACTTCTGCGGTCGCCACCACTCCTGGTGGTCGCGGTACCAGTCGATCGTGGTCGCCAGGCCCGCCTCGAAGTCGCCGAACTGCGGCGCCCAGCCCAGCTCGTCGCGCAGCTTGGTGGAGTCGATCGCGTAGCGCAGGTCGTGGCCCGCGCGGTCGGTGACGTGGTCGTACGCGTCGGCCGGCTGCCCGCACAGGCGCAGCACCATCTCGACCACGGTCTTGTTGTCGACCTCGCCGTCGGCGCCGATCAGGTAGGTCTCGCCGAGCCGTCCGGCCTCGATGATGCGCAGCACCGCCGAGCTGTGGTCGTCGGCGTGGATCCAGTCGCGCACGTTGAGCCCGGCGCCGTAGAGCTTGGGGCGCCCGCCGTCGAGGACGTTGGTGATCTGGCGGGGGATGAACTTCTCGACATGCTGGTAGGGCCCGTAGTTGTTGGAGCAGTTGCTGATCGTCGCCGGCACCCCGAACGACCGCGCCCAGGCGCGCACCAGCAGGTCGGACCCGGCCTTGGTGGACGAGTAGGGGCTCGACGGGTTGTACGGCGTCTCCTCGGTGAACCGCGCCGGGTCGTCGAGCTCGAGGTCGCCGTAGACCTCGTCGGTGGAGATGTGGTGGTACCGCGTCCCGTGCTCGCGCACCGCCTCGAGCAGCACGTACGTGCCCACCAGGTTGGTCTGCACGAACGGGGACGGGTCGTTGAGCGAGTTGTCGTTGTGCGACTCGGCCGCGTAGTGCACCACCACGTCGTGGTCGCGCACCAGCGGGCCGACCACCGCCGCGTCCGCCACGTCGCCCACCACCAGGCTCACCCGCTCGGCCGGCAGGTCGTCGATGGACGCACGGTTGCCCGCGTAGGTGAGCTTGTCGAGCACGGTCACCGTGTGGTCGGTGTGCTCCACCAGGTGTCGCACGAAGTTGGAACCGATGAACCCGGCCCCGCCGGTCACGAGGAACGCAGACATGGGGATCAGCGTAGAGGAGCGGCGGCCCGGTGGTTCGTGGTCCCGGGAGACCGGCGCCGGGGGTGAGAGCATGGGCCGATGAGTCCCCAGGTGACCGTCGTCGTGACCGCGTCCAGCGTCCACTCCTTCCGTGACGTGCTCGTCTCGCTCGACCAGCAGACGCTCGACGCGTCGCAGTTCGCCGTCGTGGGCGTGCACGACGCGCTCGGTTCGGCCGACCGCGAGCCGATGCGTCAGATGGCGCGTCACCGGCCCAACGTCAGCGTGGTCGCCGACGACTCCGCCCTGGGCTCGGTGGTGGGCGACGGGCTGGTGGCGACGCTGGCCGACGGCGAGCGTCTGGTGGCCGAGGGCCTCGAGCGGCTGCTGGCCGCGTCGACGGACGCCGACCTCGTGGTCGGTCGGCCCAGCACGCCGTCGGCCTCGCTCACCGTGCGTCAGCTGTTCGGGGCCGGCGCGCTCGACCGCGACGTGCTCTCCGACCTCGCCGCGCACCTGCCGTCCCTGGCGCGGGTGTCGCTGCTCGACGCCGACGCGCCGGTGGGCTCGGTCGCCGACCTGCGGGCGCGCGCGGTCGCGGGCGCCATCTCGCCCGTGCTGCTGACGGGGCGGCCGGTCGGCTCGGCGCCCACCCCGCCCGAGCGCGTGGTGGTCGCGGCGTCGTCGCAGGTGCGGATCGACGCCGGCACCGCGCGGTGGGACGGTGGCACGCTGGTGCTCGAGACCGTGGTCGCCGCGACCGGTGACGCGAGCCTGCGGCCCGACACCCTCACCGCGTGGGTGCGACACACGAAGCGGGGCACCGAGCTGCAGGTGCCCGTCGAGACCTCGCCGAGCGACGACGGCCTGCAGGTGCGGGTGTCGGTCGACCTCGTGCAGCACGCGGGTCGGGTCGACCCGGGGGCGTGGGTCGTGGTGGTCCAGGTGGCCACGAGCCTGGGCGTCGCCCGTCGCCGCCTCGGCCCGACCGACCTGCCGGCGCCCGCGATCGTCGACGGCCGTCTGGTCACCCTGGCGCTGGAGAAGAAGCGCCTGCTCGTCGACGTGGGCGCCACCCGTCCGTCGCGGCTGCCGGTGACCGACCTGTCCGGCGTCTCGGTCGTCGAGAGCGCGCGCGGCACCGAGCTGAGCCTCCCGCTGCCGCTCGGCTCCGTGAGCGGCGACGCCGACGTCCCCGCGGTGCTGCGGCTCGGCGGCTTCCCGCTGCGTGCCCACCTGGTGCGTCGCGGCGACCGCTACCACCTCGAGGGGTTCCTGTCGGGGCTCGCCGGTCGCGAGCCGATGACGCTGTCGGTGGCCGGGTCCGCCTGGCTCAGGCTGGGCTGCGACCTGGTGATCGACGGCCGCGGCACCATGACCGTCAGCCCGGAGGAGCCCCAGGCTGTCACGCCCGGGCCCGGCTCGAGCCGGCGTCCGGCCCCCGCCGCCCCGACGGCCCAGGACACCGCCCTGCGCGTGCTCCGCGGAGCCCGTCGCCAGGCCGGCCGGGTGGCTCGTCGCGCCGAGCGCGAGGTGCGTGCCCGGCTCGACCGCTAGGCCCGCGTCAGCTCTTCGTGAGGTCGAGCGCGGGCCCGATCCGGGCCGCCACGGCGTCGCGGATCGTCTGCGCGGGGTCGTCGTGGCCGCGCGCGTCCGGCAGCACGTCGAGCACGCCGGAGGCGAGGACGCGTTGCGGCTGCTGCACCCAGGTGCGGTCCATCAGGTCCTGCGGCACCGGCTGCGGGTCGGGCTTGCGGTAGCCGGCGATGATCTCGTCGTAGTGGTCGCTGAGCACGGTGCTCGAGGGGTCGAGCGCCATCAGCAGCAGCAGGCCGGTGGGCTGGGTGTCGACGGTCATCATGACGATGTCGGGCCGGTAGTCGCGCAGCACGGCGAGCATCGGGTAGACGTCGCCCGTCCAGTCCTTGGTCTCGCGCACCCGTGACGCCTCGGCGGCCTTGCGGGGCAGCACGTCGTCGAACACGATCAGCCCGGTCGGGCGGCTGTGCCGCTCGGCGTTGATGAAGTCGCGCAGCGCGAACTCGAACAGGTGCATCCCGTCGATGAAGGCGAGGTCGAACGGCTCGCCCCCGACGGGCGTGAGCGGCTCGGGACGCGCGAAGTACTCGTCGCTCGTGGTCCGGAACAGCTGCACCTCGGTGTGCAGCTCCCGGCTGATCTCGAACGCGGGGTCGATGCCCAGCGACGGGCACCGCGACACGCTGAGGCTGTCACCCCACCGCACCCCGATCTCCAGGTACCGCTCGGGACGCACCCGTGCGTGCAGCTGCTCGAGGAAGCGGAGGTAGTTCATGCCTCGCGACACTACCGATGTCGGGCGGTTCTACGTCCGTAGTCGGGTGGTGAGTCCGTGGGCGACCTCGAACACCTGGCCGGTGGGGCTGGTCCAGCTGGTGGTGCCGGGTGCGGTCTTGACCGCTTTCCACCTGCTGTGGGTCTTCACGCGGCGGTGGTATCGGCACAGCAGGTGGGTGTTGCTCGACGTGGTGGTACCGCCTGAGTCGTGCGAGCTCTTCTCGAGCGTCGAACCAGACTTCTGCGGCCATGTGTTCAACCTAGGGCGAGGGTCGGACAGTCTGTTTTGGCCAGCGCACGGTGGGTCGGGGTGCTCGCACGACGGCGCCGATCCGTCAGTTCGTCCGCACCCATCCGCTCGGAGGTCAGATCTCTGACGGCAGACGCCCGGGGCGGATAGGTGCAGCCGAACAGACGGATCGGCTTCCTGGTTGCTGTGGCTTGCTGGGGCGGATGGGTGCGGCCGAACAGACGGATCGGCTCCATGGCTGATGCGGCAGGTGAAGCCCACCTAGGATCAGGCGCATGCGTGGAATCGTCCTGGCCGGCGGAACGGGCTCTCGCCTGCACCCGATCACCCTCGGGATCAGCAAGCAGCTGACGCCCGTCTACGACAAGCCGATGATCTACTACCCGCTGTCGACGCTGATCCTGGCGGGCATCCGCGACATCCTGGTGATCACGACGCCGCACGAGGCCGAGCAGTTCCAGCGGCTGCTGGGGGACGGCAGCCGGTTCGGGATCAACCTGTCGTACGTGCAGCAGCCGAGCCCGGACGGGCTGGCGCAGGCGTTCGTCCTGGGTGCGGACCACATCGGCGACGACAAGGCGGCCCTCGTCCTCGGCGACAACATCTTCTACGGGCCCGGCATGGGCTCGCAGCTGCGGCGGTTCTCCGACGTCGAGGGTGGGGCGGTGTTCGGGTACGAGGTGGCCGACCCGTCCGCGTACGGCGTGGTGGAGTTCGCCGACGACGGCACGGTGCTGTCGCTGGAGGAGAAGCCCGAGCGCCCGCGCAGCTCGTTCGCGGTGCCCGGCCTGTACTTCTACGACAACGACGTGCTGCAGATCGCCGCCGACCTCAAGCCGTCACCGCGCGGCGAGCTGGAGATCACCGACGTCAACCGCGTCTACCTCGAGCAGGGCCGTCTCAAGGTCGGCATCCTGCCCCGCGGCACCGCCTGGCTCGACACCGGCACGTTCGACTCGCTCAACGACGCGTCCAACTACGTCCGCACCATCGAGAGCCGTCAGGGCACCAAGATCGGCTCCCCCGAGGAGGTCGCCTGGCGGGCGGGCTTCCTCACCGACGACGAGCTGCGCGAGCGGGCCGAGCCCCTGGTCAAGAGCGGGTACGGCGCCTACCTCCTCGGCCTGCTGGAGCGCCGGCGCCGCTAGGCCGCTCAAAACACCCGGCGCACCACGGGGATGCGGGAGGCGGCGAGGGCGAGGGCGAAGGAGAGCACCAGCACCACAGCGAAGCGGGCGAGGAGCTGGCCGACGGAGGTGGCGACGAGCTCGCCGCCGATGCCGGGGAGCTCGAGCACGGCCTGGCGGACGAGGAGGTGGACGGCGAAGACGCCGAGAGTCACGCCGCCGAGGCGGTAGCCGACGCGCGCGAGGGTGGGGGAGCAGAGGACGTCGAGCAGGCCGCCGGGGCGGATGGTGGAGCGGCCGAGCACGAAGATCGAGATCGCGACGGCGGCGACGACGGGGCCGTAGTACTCCTCGGCGGGGGCGTAGCGCTCGATCGTGCCGGCGAGGCCGTCGACGCGGGCCCACTGCCAGACGAGCAGCGCCGAGCCGGCCACGGTGACCAGGGCGGTGAGGGCGAGGCGGGGGCCGCGCAGGACGACGTCGCGCAGGCCGTAGCCGATCAGGTAGTAGCCGAGGTAGGGGATCCACCAGGTCCAGGCGGTGTCGACCCAGATCAGGCCGCTCTCGCGGATCGGTGCGGTGACCACGCTGAGCACCATCATCGACAGCGCGCCCACACCGGCGAGACCCACCGCGCGGGACGAGACCTGCGCGACCCACGGCACCAGCACCGGCGTCACGAGCGCCAGTCCGAGGACGATCCAGAAGAAGTACAGGGCGGTGTAGAGGCGCCCGTCCATCACCTGGCCGAGGGTGACGCGCAGACCGGTCTCGCGGCCGTCGAGGAACACCACGTACGCCAGGTACACCAGGTGCCACACCACCACGGCGGGCACCAGACGCAGCGCGCGGCGACGCAGGAAGTCGCGGGGGCCGCGGTAGCGCGACGGGTCGAGCAGCAGGGCGCCGCTGACCATGACGAACACCGGCACGGCCCAGCGCGCGAGGAAGTCGGCGGTGACGGCGAGCTGGCCGACGGCGGTCTGCCGGTCGGGGTCGGACACCGCCGTGTTGCCGGTGAGGTGGATGACCACCACGGCGACGATCGCGAACGTCCGCAGCCACGACACCCACGCGTGCCCACCGGTGGTGGTCCGCGGCGGGGTGCTGACGTCTGGCTGCATGGCGCCCCCAGTATCGCCGACGGCCGATCAGTCCGAGCGCAGCCAGAGGGTGACGCGCTGGAACTCGTACGCCCTGTAGGCGTCGCCGCAGCGCTGCCGCCAGGCGGGGAGGTCGACGTCGAGCCGCGGGACGATCGTGTCGTCGGTGAGCAGGGCCGGGACGTCGCACGCCGGCTCGGGCGTGGTGGCGACGGTGGCCTGCGGCAGCGCGACCCGCGCGGCCCGCGAGTCGCCCCAGACCACCACGGGGCCCGACGCGAGGCCGGCGTCGTCGAGCGCCTGTGCGGCGGCGTCGTAGTCCTGCGGCTGCATCCCCACGGTGCGGACGACGCCCGCCACCGCCGGCACGGCGAGCAGCACGACCGCCACGGCGGCGACTCCCGTGCGGACCACCGACCGGGGCACGGCGAGCAGGGACGCGAGCCCCACGGCCGCCATCACGCAGAGGAACGGCACCAGGGCCGCGTGGTAGTGCGGCAGCTTCAGCGACGACGCCACGAGGGCCAGCACCATCACCGTCGACGTGGCCACCAGCACGACGCCGTCACCGCGCCGGACGAGCCGGGACGCGCCGAGCAGGGTGAGCGTCCACAGCGCTGCGAAGCCGAACCAGCCGAGGTACGCGGCCTGGTAGTAGAACGACGACCACCACGGCGGCGACGCGGTCACCGTGCCGGCGACGAGCATCGCGTGCCCGTCGGCGGCGTGGTCGAGCTGGAACTCGACGACGGTGGTGAGCGCCTGCCGCGCCACGGTGGGCCCCATGGGCAGGTAGGTGGCCGCGAACACGACCGCCGACACCACCCCCGCCAGCACCAGCGACCCGACCACCGGCAGCGGACGACGCCGCTGCCGGGCGGCGAGCAGCACCCCGGCCGCCGTGACGACCGCGACCGCCGACAGGACGCCCGTGAGCTTGCTGGCCGTGGCCAGGCCGACCATCGCCCCGGTAACCGCCCAGCGGCCGGCGGACGGGTGGTCGAGCAGTCGGACGGACGCGAGCACCGCGGCGACCCCGAACAGGATCGTCGGACCCTCGAGGAGGGCGTACCGGTCGACGTGCTGGACGAGCACACCGGGCGCGAGCGGCAGGGCCCACCACAGGGTGGCGGCGCCGACGCCGGCCCACGCGCCGGCGTACCGACGGCCGAGCACGGCGACGAGGAGCCCGGTGAGGACGAAGCAGACGACGCCGAGCAGTCGGTCGGCAGCGAGGTCGGGCACGCCCAGGGGAGTGAGGACGGTGCGGAAGACCGCGATGAGCTCCTTGGCGAGCGGCGGGTGCTGCTGGTTCTGCGACCAGTCGCCCGTGAGCATCCCGGTGGCGGCGTCGCGGTAGATCGTCTCGTCGCCGACCGACGACGCGGTGGTGAGCCGCCAGGCACCGAGCACGAGCGCGACGACGCCGAGGCCGGCGAGGGTGCGGGCCGGTGCGACGGGAGGCGTCTCGCGGCGGCGGTGCACCGCGCCACCCTAGTTCAGGTGGGCCGCATGGCCGTGCCCCGACGGTTCCGAAGAGCCGACGGGGCACGGGTCCAGCAGGAGAACGACGACTCGACCCGTCGCCGGGTTCTGTGCCGTCCGGCTCGGATGCGATCGCTCACCCGAGACTACTCAGAAGTATAGCGCGCTCGTGCGCTCGTGTATGCCCGTGAGTCGGTCCCGAGAACCCTGTGATCACTGGGGTCTGAGGGACACTAGGGGTCTCTCGCCTACCTGGGGGAGACCCTCGTCCGGACGTGCGAAAGGAGGGCCGGACCGAAGTCCGACCCCCCTCTCAGGCGGTGCTAGGTGTTGCTGGTGCTACCGATCAGCCGTCGCCGAGGGCACGGGCGATGCGGTCAACCTGAGCCTGCGAGGTCACAGCGGTCAGACCGAACACGGTGAGCTGGAAGCCACCGGTGGTGCGGTTGAGACCGTTGAGGTAGTTCGTCAGGCCAGCGCCCAGGGCGTTGCCGTTCTGCGCGAGCAGGGTCGGTCGACCGTTGACCGCGTTGTAGGGGCCAGCAGTCAGGGCGTCGGCGAAGAACGCACCGTTAGCAACAGCGGGCTCGGTGAGCGCGTCGGGGAATGCACCCTCGGTGCGGGCCCAGTTGGCGATGGCGACCGCGGTGGCGGTGCGCTCAGCGCCGCTGAGACGACGAACCGAGTTGCCGGTCGCGTTACGTGCAGCGTCGTCAATCGCGGTGAACGTCGCGGCCGAAACCGACGTCGTACCACCGGCAACCGCGACCTCAGCCGGGTTGAAGAGCTCGATCTGGTCACGAGCCTGCGACGTCAGAGCCGTCGGGGACGTCAGGACCAGGGGGCGAGCCAGCGCGTAAGAAACCGCACCGAAAGCAACGGCGTCGGCGAAGCCGGCACCGGAAGCGACGAGCACCGGGCGGGTGCTCGGACGGGTGGTCAGAGCCGAGTCCTGCGCGACGTTGGCGGCCTGGTTGGTCGCATAACGGTTCGCGCCACCGAGGCGGACGACCTGGATGGTGCCGGAGATCGCGCTGCCCTGGTTGTTAATACGCAGGTTGCGGATCTGGTTCTCGACAGCCGAGCTCACGGCGGTGGTGCCACCGACGATGAAGACCTTACGAACCGGCGAGTCGAGCAGAGCCTGCTGCGTGGGAGCCGGCAGCGAGCCGGGCTTCGTCAGCAGGATGCCGGTGCTGGCACGCTGAGCAAGGTAGCTCGCGGAGAGCGCGTCGGGGAAGTCCTGCCCACCGGCGATAACAGCCGTGGTTGCCGCGTTGTTGGTGGTCTCACGGAACGCCTGAGCGGCCGTGCCGTAACGGTCAGAGTCACCGATGCGGTTCAGGGTGCCGATGTTCGGCGGGACGCCCAGGGTGATGACCGTCTTGTCGAGGTCGTCGTCACCAAGGGCCGGCGCGTCGGCGTCGGGGCCAAAGCCACCGGTGCGCCCGAAGCGAAGGTCAACGTCGTCGGTCGCGGCGGTGGCCACGTCCACGCGAAGGCCCGAGACCGTCAGCGTGTCCTGGGTGGCGCTGGGCGAGCCGGCGACAGTGATCGTGGCGATCTTGCCGGTGACGTCGTACTCGACGTCGTTGCCAGCGACCTGCGTGACCGTCGAGGCGCCGCCGTTGGTCGAGACCGTGACGTCGTCCTCGCTGGACGGCGTGAACACGCCGGGACCGTCGATGGTGAGGGTCAGCTCGTTGGTGCCGGGGAGGACGAAGTCGCCGTCCTCGTTCTCGTCCAGAACGACCGAGTTCAGCTCAACGCCGTCCTGGCCCTGAGCGGCCTGAACCGGCGAAACCTGGAAAGAGGTGCCATTGATCTCGGCCGAGGCCGAGCCAGCGGTGCCAAGGGCGGTGCCGATGGCAAGGGCCGAGCCGAGACCGACGAAAGCGGTCTTGCGCAGCCAGTTGGTGTTGTTACTCAAGATGTCCTCCTGCAGACATGTACATGGCAAATGGGGGGGATCCCCCGGATGGGAGAAGGCTCCCCCGGTTTGAAACTCGTCGTGCACGTAAGCCACCCCGAGTCCGCGAGTCACCATACAGGTGCCGCGGACCGCAGTTAACTTTCATCTGTGAAAACGCCGAGAGGCACCTGAGGGTTACGGGTGCTTCGAAAGATTTTTCAGATGACGTCGATCCGACCTACGTTCAGCATGCTGATCGTAGGTGCTTCGAGGGTCACGTCGCTCCGGATTGGTGACAAAGCGCGGAAAACGTTGAGATTCCGGACATCAGACCGACATCCAGGAGCCCAGATGCCCCCGCCGGAGGCCCCCCGTCCGCCCTCCCTACCCGTCGCGCGACTGCTCCTCCGGGCTCCGCGGATCGGCGACGAGCGTCGATCCGAGGCCGCTCTGGTCGTTCTTCACGATTTGGTGACGTCCGCGAAGTGGGATGATGCCGCGCGTGTCGCGGGCGCTGCGCTAGGGCGGATCAAGTCGCCGGCCATGCGGGCCGACGTGCTGGACGCGGTGGTCACGCCGGCGCTGGCGGCGGGTGTGCAGTCGCCGCTGGTGCGCGACGCCTACGCGGCACGGTTGCGCGTGGCCGACCGTCAGCTCGCTCGCGGCAGGCACGCCGCTGCGGCCGCGTCCTACGACGCGGCGCTGAGGATCGCCTTCCACCGGGTGCTGCACTTCGACGCCGGCACCTCCCCTCTGGCGGACGACCCGGCCGGCTACACCGAGCCGCTGCGCAGCAGTGCGGTCGCGCAGGCCGTCGCGGCGCCGCGAGGTCGAGACGCGACCGTCGTCGGGCCGCGAGGGGACGGTGACGTGCGCCTGACCATCGCGACCGTGCGCAACGCGGACTTCCTTCCCGAGGTCCGTGCGCACTTCGCCGACCGCCCGGGCTACGAGACGCGGTTCGTCGACGTCTTCGAGACCGACGTCGTCGACGGCAAGGCGGTGCTGCGGGCCACCGGTCCGCTGATCGGCAGGGTGCTGGCGGGGGAGCCGCCGGTCGACGCGGCGGCCGAGGCGGGGCTGCGGACGCTCGTCGACGGCGCCGACGTCCTGTTCGTCGAGTGGTGCACGGCGCTGGCGGTGCTGGTCGGCGCGGTCGACACCCGTGGCACCCGGGTGGTGGTGCGGGTGCACGCGTTCGAGCCGTTCACCCGGTGGCCGCAGTTGGTCGACTTCTCCCGCGTCGACGACGTGGTGTTCGTCAGCGACCACCTGCGCGACCTCACCGTCGCCGCCGTGCCCGGCCTGAGCGGCGCGTACGCGCCCCGGCTCCACGTGATCGCCAACGCGATGGACCTGCGGTCGCGGGTGCGTCCCAAGCCCGACGACTCCCGCTTCACGCTCGCGCTCATCGGCGCGGGCAAGGTGGTGAAGGACCCGCGCTGGGCCGTCGAGGTGCTGCGGCGGCTGCGCGAGACCGACGAGCGGTACCGGCTGCTGCTCGTCGGCTCGGCGTTCCAGGACGACAAGAGCCCCGCCGAGGTCGAGTACGCCGCCGCGCTGCGCGCCGACCTCGCCGAGCTGGGCGACGCCGTCGAGGTGGTGCCGTTCACCGACGACGTGCCGGCGGTGCTGGAGCGGGTGGGCGTCGTGCTGAGCACGTCGAGCCGCGAGAGCTTCCACGTCGGACTCGTCGAGGGCGCCGCGAGCGGGGCGGTGCCCGTCGTCCGCGACTGGCCGTTCTTCCCCGGCGCCGCCGCGCGGCTGTTCGGCGACGACTGGGTGGTCGGCTCGCCCGAGGAGGCGGCACGCCGTGTCCTCGACCTCACCGCCGACGACGGCACCTGGCGACGCGCGGGCGCCGACGCGTCGGCCCGCGTGGTCGACCGGTGGGACTGGACGACCGTCAGCCGGGAGTTCGAGCGGCTGCTCGTGCCGCTGCCGGGCGCCGGTCAGGTCGCGGACGGCACCAGCGAGGCGTAGACCGCGTCGAGCACGTCGGCCTGCGGCTCCCACATCCACGAGGCGAGCAGCTCGGCGTGGGTGTCGTAGGCGGCGCGGTAGCGCTGCGGGTCGGCGAGGACCAGACGCAGGGCGCGCGCGTAGTCGTCCGCGTCGCCGGCGACGAACACCTCGCCGTTGCCGAGGCGGCGCGTGGTCTCGGACGTCGTGGTGAGGTCGCTGACCACGAGCGGCAGCCGGGCCTGGACGAACTCGTAGTACTTGGTCGGGAGGTCGACCTCGTGGTTCAGGTAGTGCAGCGACGGCGTGACGCCGACGTCGGCCGAGGCGAGGTGCCGGCAGATCCGGTCGACGGGCACGTAGGGGTGCACGTGGAAGCGGTCGGCGGCACCGAGCGCCTTGGCCTGCCGCTTGAGGTCGTTGACCCAGCGCGACGGACGGGCGAGCAGCGCCACGTGCACGTCGGGGAGCTGTGCGAGCGCCTCCACCATCACGTCGATGCCCCGCTGGGGCGCGACGGCGCCGGCGTAGACGACGAGCGGGACGTCGTCGGCCAGGCCGCAGAGCTCGCGGATGCCCGGCTCGGGGTCGGGCGGCGCGTCGAGGCCGACCGTGGGGGCGTTGCGGACGATCACCGGGGTGGTCGTCAGGTGGTAGGTGTCGACCAGCAGCTCGACCATCATCTCGGAGACGGTGACGACCGCGTCGGCCGCGCCCGCGTACTCCGCCTCGTGCGCCATCCGCGCCGGCAGCCAGCGCGGATGGGCCTGGTACACGTGCTTGCCGGGCAGGAACTCGTGCGAGTCCCACACCAGCGACGCCGTCCGTCCCGCTGCGCGGGCCCGGGCGACGGCCCGCGCGCCGACGCCGAGCATCCGGTCGTCGTTGGCGTGGACGAGGTCGGGCCGCAGCTCGTCGAGCACGGGCCCGAAGGCGAGCTCGAAGTCGAACAGCGCCGGCTCGAGGCGACGCCAGGCACGCTCGCCGAGCAGGGTGGTCCAGGCCTTCGTGGTCAGCTGGTCGAGGCGGCCGTCCATCGCGCGGCGGCGGGCACTGAGGTCGCGGCTGTGCTCGGCGCGCAGCTCGACCCACCTCTGCTCGGAGTCCAGCTGCAGCGCGCGGGCCTTGAGCGCGGCGAGCGTGACCTTGCGACGCGGGCCGCTCGTCCTCGCCCTCCGCGCAGCGGTGCGCTGCGCGGCGACCTCGGCCGTGCGGACCCGCATCAGCTGCAGGCGGTAGTCGGCCAGCGGGCCCGGCGGGTAGGCGAGCGGGTCGCGCAGCGGGGCGCGGCGGTACTCGTGGCGGCGGCGGGCCAGCGGGCTCGGCAGCGGGACCAGCCGCACCGTCGCGTCGCCGATCGTCCAGCTCTGCACCTCGGCGGTCGGCGAGACGCCCAGCAGCGTCACGTCCCACCCCCGCGCCGCGGCCGACCGGGCCTGCTTCTGCACGCGGGAGTCTCCCTCGACACCGTTGTCGACCAGCATCACGACGCGTCCTCGGGTCACGGGGGGACGGTACCAACGGTGTGTGGCTGCTTGGGGTTCGTGTGGAGGTGCTCCCGGCTCGCTGATCGTGGAGGTGCTCACGGGCGGCTACGGCCGGGGGCGGTCCGCGGCGGTGGGTCGCTCCGGCCGGGTGCGGGCTGTCATTTGCATCGTGCACAGACGGGTGCAATGCCCTTCCCTGGTCGTCGCGTGTTTGGTAGAATCGAGCATACGTTCGATCTTTTGAGGACCTGTGATGACTGTCTCCGCTCTCCCGTTCGCCGAGCACCCCGCGTTCGCGGTGCTGGCTGCGGTCGAGGGCGCGCTCGACGGCACCGACCTGTCGGCGTACGAGGGGCTCGGTGCGGCCGAGGCGACGCGGCTCGCTGGTCGCTGGCGCAAGATCGAGGCCCGCGTGGACGCCCATGTCGCGGCGGCTGTCCGCGCCGTGGACGAGTCGGGTGCGGCCACCAGGGCCGGCGCCACCTCGACCGGGGCCCACCTGGCACGTGAGTTCGGCGGGGACCGGAACGCTGCGGCCCGCGACGTGCACCTGAGCAGAAGTCTGGCGACGGCGTCACTGACCGAGAAGGCCCTGGCCGACGGCGTGGTCTCGAAGGAGCAGGCCCGGCTCATCGCTCGGACCGTCAACGACCTTGCTGTGGACGTGTCGGACGAGACGCGCGCGACGTGCGAGCGCGCACTGATCGAGGTCGCGACGACGCTCACCTGGCGGGACCTGCAGTACCGCGCGGACCGGATCACCGACGTGTTCAAGCCCGTCCCCGAGGTCGACCAGGACGAGGGTCAGAAGGTCGAGGACCGCGAGCGCCAGGCGTACGAACGGTCGCAGCTCTGGATGCGGGACAACCGCGACGGAACCTGGGACGGGTCGTTCACCCTCCCCGAAGCCCAGGCCGGTGCGCTGAAGAACGCGTTGGACGGGTTCTCCGCGCCCCGCCGCCGCCATCTCGACGACAGCCAGGCCGACACCGACCTCACCTACCTGCAGCGCCAGGGCCGCGCGTTCGTCGCGTTGATCGACCACCTCCCCACCGACGGACTCCCCGACGCCGGCGGATCGGGCATGACGGTCACGGTGAACCTCGACCTCCAGCAGCTGATCGACGGCATCGGGACGGCCACCACGTCCACCGGGCAGCGCATGAGCGCCGGCCAGGTGCGGCAGCACGCCTGCCGGGTGGGGATCGTCCCGCAGGTCCTCGGAGGCCAGTCGCTCCCACTCGACCTGGGCCGCAAGCAACGACTTTTCACCCCGGCCCAACGGGTCGCGCTGGACCACCGGGACCAGGGGTGCGCGATGCCCGACTGCGACAGGCCCCCGTCGTGGTGCGAGGCCCACCACGCGACCAGCCCCTGGTCGCACGGCGGCAGCACCGATCTGGAGGACGGGGTGCTGCTCTGCGCCTTCCACCACCGGACGGTTCACGATGAGGACTGGATCATCACCTTCGAGACCGACGACCGACGTCCGGCGTTCATCCCCCCGGCCCGGATCGACCCCTATCGTCGCCCCCGCACCAGCACCCGATATCGACCGCGACGGACGTGAGGATCGGCCCTCCGGCACCGCCCCAGCGGTACCGGGAGGACGGGCCTGCTCTGTTAGCGTGGCGACCGCTCCCTCGCGGTGACCGATCTAAGGAGACCTCTTGTCGACGGACGCGTTCATCCCCCCGGCTCGCCCGGTCATCGACGACCAGGACATCGACGCCGCGGTGCGAGTGCTTCGCAGCGGCATGGTGGTCCAGGGGCCCGAGGTCGAGGCGTTCGAGGCCGAGTTCTCCAAGGTCGTCGACGGGCGTCACTGCGTGGCCGTCAACTCCGGGACGTCGGCGCTGCACCTGTCGCTGTCGGCGCTCGGGATCGGGCCCGGTGACGAGGTCGTCGTGCCGTCGTTCACCTTCGCGGCCAGCGGCAACGCCGTCCGGCTCGTCGGGGCCACGCCGGTGTTCGTCGACGTCGACCCCCGGACGTTCACGCTCGACCCCGACGCGGTGCGGGCGGCCGTCGGGCCGAGGACGGCCGGGATCATGCCGGTGCACCTCTACGGGCTGCCGGCCGACATGACGCAGATCCAGCAGATCGCCGACGAGCACGGGCTCGCCGTCCTCGAGGACGCGGCCCAGGCGCACGCGGCCCGGTGGGACGACGTGCCCGTCGGGGCCATCGGCAACGCCGGCTGCTTCAGCTTCTACCCGACCAAGAACATGCACTCGCTCGAGGGCGGGATGATCACCACCGGCGACGCCCAGGTGGCACGCACGCTGCGGCTGCTGCGCAACCAGGGCATGGAGGCGCGCTACGCCAACGAGATCGTCGGGCACAACGTCCGGCTCACCGACGTCGCCGCCGCGATCGGCCGCACCCAGCTGACCCGGCTCGAGACATGGACCGAGCAGCGCCGGGCCAACGCCGCCACGCTCAGCGCCGGTCTGGCCGACGTCGCCGGCATCACCACCCCGCTGGTGCCCGAGCAGGCGCGGCACGTCTACCACCAGTACACGATCCGGATCGCCGACGGCCGCCGCGACGCCGTCCAGGCCCACCTGCGCGAGCAGCAGATCGGCAGCGCCGCCTACTACCCGACGCCGGTGCACCGCCTGCCCGCGTTCCTGGACGAGGACGGCAAGCCCACGGTCGAGCTGCCGCACACCGAGGAAGTGGCGCTCGAGGTGCTGTCGCTCCCGGTGTACCCCGGCCTCACCGACGACGAGCTGTCCCGCGTCGTCGAGGGCGTGCGCGGCGCGGTGAGCGCGGCGTGACCACCCTGCGCGCCGGCCTCGTCGGCCTCGGGGCGATGGGCCGCAACCACGCCCGCGTGCTCGGCGGCCTCGACGGCGTCGACCTCGTCGGCGTCAGCGACCCCGCCGCCGGGGCCCAGGCGGCCACGCTCGGCGTGCCCGTCGTCGACGACGTCGAGCAGCTGATCGCGCTCGGCCTCGACTACGCCGTCGTCGCATGCCCCACCGCGTTCCACGAGGAGGTCGCGCTCGCGCTCGCCGCGGCCGGCGTGTGCGCGCTGATCGAGAAGCCGCTGGCGCACGACGTCGCCGCGGCGCGACGCGTGGTCGAGGCGTTCGAGTCGCGCGGCCTGGTGGCCGGCGTGGGCCACGTCGAGCGGTTCAACGCCTCGCTGCTGAGCCTGCGCGAGCGGCTGGCCGCGGGCGAGCTCGGCGACGTCTACCAGGTGGCCACGCGTCGCCAGGGCCCGTTCCCCGCGAGGATCGCCGACGTCGGCGTCGTCAAGGACCTCGCCACGCACGACATCGACCTCACCTCCTGGGTGGTCGGCAGCCACTACGCGAGCCTGTCGGCGCGCACGTCGCGGCGCAGCGGCCGCGAGCACGAGGACATGGTGGCCGTCGCGGCCAGCCTGAAGGACGGCACCACGGTCTCGCACCTGGTCAACTGGCTGAGCCCGCTCAAGGAGCGCTCCACCGTCGTCACCGGTGACCGCGGGTGCTTCATCGCCGACACCCTCACCGCCGACCTCACCTTCTACGCCAACGGCGCGATCACGTCGGACTGGGACGCGATCCGCAACTTCCGCGGCGTCTCCGAGGGCGACGTGCTGCGCTACGCGCTGGCCAAGCGCGAGCCGCTCGTCGTCGAGCACGAGCGGTTCCGCGACGCTGTGCGCGGCGAGGACACCGAGATCGTCACGCTGCGCGAGGGCCTGCGCACGGTCGAGGTGGCCGAGGCGATCCTGCGGGCCGCCGACACCGAGAGCGTCGTCCAGGTCGACCACGATGGCGCGTGATCGGGGCCGCGGCCGTGTGGTGATGCTGGTCGACAACTTCATCACCGGCGACTCCCGGGTCCAGAAGCAGGCCGCCTCGATGGCCGCCGCCGGCTGGGACGTCGTCCTGGTGGGACGCTCGCGTGACAGCAAGCTGCGCCGCAGCACGATCGGCGAGGCCCGGGTGCTGCAGGTGCCGATGGCGCTGCCGCTCAAGCGGCGCCGCCACGAGTACCGACGGGCGCCGCTGCGCTCGCCGCTGGCCTACCCCGCCGGACCGCTGACCGACTACCGGCTGCAGCGCACGCGTGCCGCGGTCGTCGACCTGCAGAGCCGGATCGACCTCGCCGGACCGTCCGCCTCGCCGGCGGCGCGGGCGCGACGCTCCGCGCTCGGAGCCCGGCTGGCCGGGGCGCGCGTCAGGCAGCGGTGGGTGGAGCTCCGGGCGGACCGCACCCGGGCGCTGCTCGAGGCGCGCCGGGCCATGACGAGCCCGCTCGACCGCCTCACCACCGCGTTCTGGACGCAGACGATGGGCGATCGCGCCTGGCGCCGGCTCGACCCGAGCCTGTGGGACTGGGAGGTCGCCTACGGCCCCCAGGTCGACCGGCTCAAGCCCGACATCATCCACGCCAACGACTTCCGGATGCTCGGCGTCGCGATCCGCGGCGCGCGGCGGCTGCGCGCCCAGGGCCGCAAGGTGAGCGTCGTGTGGGACGCGCACGAGTTCCTGCCCGGCATCAAGCCGTGGCACGACCACCCGCGCTGGCACGTCGCGCAGATCGCCAACGAGAAGGAGTACGGGCGGCACGCCGACGTCGTCACCACCGTGTCCGAGAGCCTCGCCTCGCTGCTCGTGGAGCAGCACGGGCTCACCGAGCGTCCGCGGGTCGTGCTCAACGCGCCCACGGCGAGCGACGGCCTCGACCGCGACGTCGTCGGCCTCCGCGACGACCTCGGGCTCGACGAGGACACTCCGCTGATGGTCTACAGCGGGCTCGCCGCCCCGCAGCGCGGACTGATGCTGATGGTCGAGGCGCTGCCGGAGCTGCCGGGCGTCCACGCCGCGTTCGTGGTGCCGGCGCCCGACAACGCGTTCGTGCAGTCGCTCCTCGAGCGGGCCCGTGAGCTGGGCGTCGACGGCCGCGTGCACACGCGGCCGTACGTCGCCTACGACGAGGTGGTGCCGTACCTGCGCAGCGCCGACCTCGGCGTCATCCCGATCGACCACTGGCCGAACCACGAGATCGCGCTGATCACCAAGTTCTTCGAGTACTCGCACGCGCGGCTGCCGCTGGTGGTCAGCGACGTCGAGGCGATGGGCGACCTCACCCGCGAGACCGGGCAGGGCGAGGTGTTCACCGCGGGCGACGCCGGCGCGCTGGCCGACGCCGTCCGGGCCGTGCTCGACGACCCGAAGCGCTACCGTGCCGCCTACGACGAGCCGGGCCGGCTCGACTCGTGGACGTGGGAGGCTCAGGCGGTGGTGCTCGACGAGGTGTACGCGTCGGTGCTGCCGCGCGCCCGCAAGGCCCGCTGAGATGACGCCCGACGTCAGCGTCGTCGTCCCCGTCTACAACACGATGCCGTACCTGCGGGAGTGCCTGGACTCGCTCGTCGCGCAGACCATCGGGCTCGACCGGCTGGAGGTCGTGGCCGTCGACGACGGCTCCACCGACGGCAGCGGCGAGCTGCTCGACGAGTACGCGGCCCGCCACCCCGGCACCGTCGTGGTGGCGCACCAGGCCAACTCCGGCGGGCCCGCGAGCCCGTGCAACGCGGGGCTCGACCTCGCGCGCGGCCGGTACGTCTTCTTCCTGGGCGCCGACGACCACCTGGGTGCCGAGGCGCTCGAGCGGCTCGTCGACGCCGCCGACCGGTGGGAGTCCGACGTCGTGTTCGGCACGATGGAGGGCGTCAACGGCCGCTACGTGCACCAGGCGATGTTCGACCGGACGCGCGAGTCGGTGACGTTCGAGCAGAACCCGCTGGCGTTCGCGGTGTCGAACACCAAGCTGTTCCGCCGGAGCCTGGTGGAGGAGCACGACCTGCGGTACCGCGAGGACATGCGGGTGGGCAGCGACCAGCCGTTCACCGTCGAGGCCATGGTGCTCGCGCGCAAGATCTCGGTGCTCGCGGACTACACCTACTACTACGCCGTGCGACGGCACGACGCGAGCAACATCTCCTACGCCACGACCTGGCTCGAGCGGGCCACCGACATCCACGTCGTGATGGACCACATCGCCTCGGTGGTGCCCGAGGGCGCCCTGCTCGACGCGATCCTGGTGCGGCACTTCTCGTGGGAGCTGTCCAAGCTACTCAAGGCCGACTTCCTCGACCTCGCGCCCGACGACCAGCGACGGCTCTGCAGCATCATCAGCGTCACCTGCCAGGACTTCCTGACGCCGGGGGTCGAGCGCCGGCTGTGGGCGACGGCCCGCGTCCGCCTGCGTCAGGCCGCGGCCCTCGACGTCGACGGCCTGGCCGCGACGATCGTCTTCCAGCGCGACCACCACGCGCCCCTGGTGCAGGACGGCCGCGACCTGTTCGTCTGGGCGCCCGGGTTCGGCGACACCGTGCCGCGCGCGTGGTGCGCGGTCACCGCCGAGGGCAGCTGGGACCGGTTGCTGCGCGAGCTGCCCATGGACGAGCCGGTGGTCGTCGACGGCCACCTGGTGCTCGGCGGGTCGGTCGCGCTGATCGACCCGGCCGGCGCCGGGGCGTCGATCATCTGGCGCAACCTGTCGCGTCACGAGGTGCTGCCGCTCGTGCGGCGCCACCCCCGCGGCGAGGCACCGTCCGACGTGGTCGGCCCGGTCGAGCTGGTGGCGGGCGCACCGGGGGAGCCGTCGCGCTGGAGCGCCCGGGTGCCGTTGGACGAGCTGCTGGCCAGCGACCAGGACGAGGCGATGCGGTGGTCGCCCGCGCTGCGGCTCGACGTGGGGGAGCACACCTACGAGCTCGCCGTGCGTCTTCCCGAGGTGAAGGGGGCTGCGGTCGCCACCCGCGGGCTCGCCACCTACCGGGTGGTGACCCGGGTCGACGACCGCGACGTGGTCTACCTGCGGCGCCGACGGCTCGGTCTGCGCGAGGGCCTCGGCGCCCGACGTCGCACCCGCGCAAGCTGAGCCCTGGGATCGGCCCACTGAAAGTCCATGCTGGGTGACACGAGTCGACCGGCGTCGAGAAACGGCCATTGCTGACCCCCGGAGACATGGCCTCGTCCCTTTTGCCTACTTCGGGTCGGTCTTGAGACATGGCGAGGGGTCTTGGCCGAGAATATTTCCACAGACCACCAGAATCTCTCGGGAGCATCGCAATGGATACATGTGTGAACGGCCACCGGGCCGAGCCAGCGCAACGATTCTGCGATCAGTGCGGGGTCGTCCTCGCCAGAGAGGTGGGGGGTTCCGTCTCCACGGCCGGGTCAGATGCTGAGACGCCCACCGCCGCCGGGCCCGTGCCAGTGCCTGGTAGTTCGACCCCGGACATTAGTCAGGCGCCGAATAAGACAGCTCGCGTGATCGGCGTTGCCTTGGCTGCGCTAGTTCTGGTGGGCGCGTGCGCTGGACTCGCCGCGGTGTTTGGGTCCTCCGAGGAGGACAACGTCGCGGACGAGGATGTGTCTCTCGAGGCGGACTACGCCCCGTCCTTCGGCAATTCCTGTGTCGACGATCTCGCTCGTGCAGCTGCTGAGCAGCTCGACGCGGACGTCTATGGGGGAGAGGCCCAGTCGGTTATCGACGAGTACGGACGATCCAGCAAAATGTGGCACAACGTCGAGGAGATCACCTACTTGGCAAGCCTGCGTAGAGACTCGTCCGGGATCGACGAAGCTATCGCGTACGTGATCGAGCAGGCCACTGACCGGTGTGCCACAGACTCACGAGCAGGTTCCGACGACCCGTACTCGTACGACTACTGACATCCCGCGCTTTCGCGTGAAGATCAAAAGCTCTACGCACCAGACCGTGAGTGTCCAGACAAGTTGTTCGACTGTTATCGAGCGCGCCTGCGTCGGCCGCGGCGCTCGGCGGGCCGCAGGAGCCACTCGACCGGTGGGGAGACCAGCGGCGAGGCGAGCCACTCCACGGCGCGGGTGGACAGCAGGGCGCTCCAGGCGACGGCGACGGCCACCAGGACGAGCACCTGGGTGTTCGTGTTGACGTCGGCGAGGAACCAGCCCTGCCGGCCGGCGACGGCGATCGGGAACAGGTGGAGCAGGTAGACCGTCATCGTGCGGCGGCCGCCGCGGCTGATGGCGATCTCACCGCGCGGCACGAGCGCGATCGCGCAGGCGATGAGCCCGAACGCGACGACGATCGCGGCGAGGCGGACCCCGGGCGTCCACCACTCGGTGAACTGCAGACGGTCGTAGTTCCACTCGCCCTGGACCCACTTGCGCAGGCGGTACTCGCGGGCGAAGTCGGCGTAGCGGATGCTGCCGGCGACGGTGCCCGCCATCACCAGCAGCGCGAGCACCCGGACCGCGGGGCGACGCAGCACGTCGATCGCCCGGGTGGACCAGCCACGCTGGTGCAAAGCCCAGCCCGCGACGAAGAACGGCAGGAACACGAGCGTCCGCGAGGCGGCCATGGGGGTGCCGACCGTGGCCCACAGGCCGCTGGCGCAGGAGATCACCACGGCGATCGTCACCGGGAAGCGGGTGGCGGCGAGGACGGGGAGCGTCAGGCGCCACACCGCGAGCGCGACGAGGAACCACAGGTGCCACGACGGGGTGGCGAAGTCGACCGCGCGGACCTCGCTGCCCTGGACCCACCCCATCGCCGCCCAGAGCACCTGGAAGACCACGTACGGGGCGACCACCTGGCGCAGCAGCACGGCGCCCTCGCGGGTGGTGAACCGCTCGGCCTTGGCGAAGCGTCCGGCCGCGAAGGCGAACAGCGGCATGTGGAAGGCGTAGATCGTCAGGTAGAGGCCGAAGGCGAGGTCGTTCTGGTTGGGCACCTCGATCGTGTGCCCCACCACGACGAGCGTGATGGCCACCCAGCGCAGGTTGTCCCAGAGCGGGTCGCGCGCCACCGGGGCGGCGGCCGGCGCGGGCGCCTGCTCCGCCCGGGCGGTGTCGGTCACGCCGGCTCGTCGCCGAGGAGCGCGCGGGCGACGCGCCCGGTGGCCTTGCCGTCGTGGAGGGCGTTGAAGCGGCGGTTGAACGCCGCGACCTCCTCGCCGTACCGGGCCCGCAGGGCGGGCAGGTCGGCCAGCGCCTCGGCGGTCTGCTCGGTGGTGGTGGTACGCGGTCCGGGCGTGGTGCCGTCGTAGGGGAACAGCGGCGGACGGCCCTTGAAGTACGTGTCGAGGTCGGGCACGAAGAACACCATCGGCTTGCCGGTGAGCGCCCAGTCGAAGCGGAGCGAGGAGTAGTCGAGCACCGCGGCGTCGGCGGCGATCGTCAGGTCGTTGATGTCGGGGTAGTCGGTGGCGTCGACGACCTGGGCGCGTCCGAGCTCGCGGACGTGCTCGCGCTGGTTGTTGTTGTGCCCGCGCAGGAGCAGGACGTGGTCGGGCCCGAGGGCGCGCGTGAGGACGTCGAGGTCGAGCTCGTCGAACCGCTTGGCCGCGAACACCCGGGTGGTGAGGTGGTCGCGGTAGGTGGGGGCGTACATGACGACCGTCTTGGCCGGGTCGATGCCCAGCCGGCGGAGGACCCGCTCGCGGACCTGCGCCGCAGCGTCGTCGGGCTGGACGAGCGCGTCGCAGCGCGGGTAGCCCGTCACGAGGATCTCGCCGGTGTAGTCGTACTCGTCGCGGTACATCTGCGCGGTGTCGTCGCTGGGGACGACGATCGCGTCCCACTCGGCGTTGCGACGGGCCGTCTCGCGGTCGATGCGGCCGGGCGTGAACATCCGGCCCTCCCAGAAGGTGCGGCCCATCGACTTGAACGGGTAGCCGTGGAACGTCTGGACGTAGCGCTGGTGCGGGCGGGTGAGGAAGAAGGGGTCGAAGTCGACGTTGGTGCACAGCCAGCGCGCGCGGCCGATGGTCTCGTACCACTCGCGGCTGAACATCAGGACGGGCACGCCGCCCTCGGGGACGATCGTCGAGCGGTCGGCGACGCCCCAGTAGAGGGTCAGGTCGGGGCGGGTCTCGCGCAGGTGGTGGTGCAGCGCGAGCTGGCTGTCGGCGGCCACCTCGCCGCGGTAGCACTGGAGGTAGACCGCGTCCTCGGGCTCCTGCACCGTCTCGCGGAACCACGTCTTGAGCTCGCGCTGGCGCGGGCGGCTGCGCTCGGTGAGGTCGAGCGGCGGGTGGATCGTCAGACGAGTCTCGCCGACCCGGGCGTAGCTGAAGCGGCTGGTCAGCCAGCTGCCGGTGCGCTCGACGGGCATGGCGGCGACGAGCTCGGGGGTGCCGTCGGCGGCCACCGTCGAGCCGTCGGGGGCGGTGGCCACCAGCTGGTAGTGCCCGCACGGCACGGCGGCCGGCTCGAGGTCGAACAGCGAGACCGTGGTGGGGAAGCGCAGCGTCAGCTCGTGGTCGCCGACGTCCTCGACGGCCTCGGGCGCGACGGAGAGCCGGTCGTTGGTGATCGAGGTGGTCCGGACCACCTGCTCGTCCAGGCCGTCCCAGACGACGCGGACGCGCAGGGCGTCGTCGTCGGCGACGGTCTGCGTCACCTCGAGCCGGGGGCGGTCGACCAGGGCGACGGCGCGGGCGTCGGGGGTGCGGCGCCACCAGCCGTGACCGGCACCGGCCGAGCCCACGGCGTGACGGGACTCGGAGCCGGGCCAGCGGACGGGCTCGAGCGACCCGTCGGGCAGCACGACGCGGACGTCCCAGGTGCCCTGCTCGTCACCGGTGGCGGCGGGGAGGTCGAGCGCGAAGTCGAAGGCCTGTGCCCCGGCACCGCGGGGGCCGACCTCGACCCGCTCGCCGGTGCCACGACGTGACGCGCGCACGGCCTGCGGACGGCCGGGACCGGCCCAGGTGAAGGTGCCGGTGACGCGGCGGCCGGACGCGGCGAGCGCGGTGGTGGTCAGCGCGTCGGTGACGAGGGTGAGGCCGAGGCCGCGGCCGCTGTCGAAGGCGGGGACGACGAGCCGCCCGCCCACCCAGCGCGCCTCGGGGGAGGCGGCCGACGAGCCGGCGGTGAAGTCGAGGACGTGGCCGTCGCGCTGGATGCCGGCGGAGGCGACGTGCACCTCGAGGTCGTGCGTCGGGTCGCCGGCCGTCCTCGCCCAGGCGGCGACGTCGACGCGGGCGACGAACCCGCCGCCGGTGTAGCTGACGTTGATCTCACGGGCGTGGGTGGCGGCCGCGGGCGCCGGCGCCATCGTGACGTCGAGCGGGGTGCGGGCGCCGGTGGCGCCGTCGACGAGGGCCAGGGCGACCTCGACCGGGTACCGCTCGGTGTCGACGCCGCGGACGTGGGCCCAGCCGCGCAGCTCGAGCACGTCGTCGTCCGCCCAGACCAGGCGGTCGATCGTGGCCTGCAGCGAGACCTCGCTGTCGGCGAGGCGCAGCAGGTGCGCCGGCACGGGCGTCTCGAGCCCGAGCCCCTCGACCAGCGACGCGTCGACGGCGACGACGCCGTCGGTGACCGACGTGGGCGGGATGTTGCCGTAGGCGCGCAGCATCTCGGCGACGGTCTCGAGGTCGTCCCAGGCGCCGTGGGCGGCGAGGTGGGTGCGGATCTTCTGGTGCACGCGGACGGCGCGCCAGACCCGGTCGTCGTCGGTGCCGGCGGCGTCGACGTAGTGGGCGAGCGCCTGCTGCAGCCGGGCGCGGTAGGTCTCGCCGCTCTGCAGCGCGTAGGTGATGTAGAGGGAGAGGTCGGTGTCGAGGACGCGCGACAGCCAGGCCGCCTGGATCGCGGGCGAGGCCTCCTTCTCGAGGATCGCGTGCGCCTCGCGCTTCACCGCGATCCGGTCGAGCAGGTTCTGCAGCTCGTGCTTCTGCTGGCTGGTGGACGACTTGTCCTCGCGGACGCGCCAGTGGTACGTGACGCGCTTGAGCACGTCGAACGACGTGGCGCGGACGAACGCCGCCACCATCGGCACGTGGTCCTCGTAGGCGCCGGGCCCGAAGCCGCCGATCTGGTCGATCCAGAACTGACGGCGGATCACCCGGTTGCAGGCGATGACGTCCTGCAGCACGTCGGGGAAGTCGTCGATCGTGATGCCGATGCGGTCGCGGTCGTGCACCAGCTGGACCCAGCCGGGGTTGGTGGTCTTGCCGTTGGTGGTGCGGCGGACCGAGCCGATGGCGAAGTCCGACCCGCTGCGGCGCAGGGCGACGACCATCGCGCGGTAGGCGCCGGCCGGGACGACGTCGTCGGCGTCGAGGAACGTCAGGTAGGTCCCGCGGGCCTGCTGGACGCCGAGGTTGCGGGCGGGTCCCTGGCCGGCGTTCTCCTGGCGGAGCAGCGTGACGCGGGGGTCGCGGGCGGCGTACTCGGCGACGATCTCCGACGTGTCGTCGGTGGACCCGTCGTCGACGACGATGACCTCGAGGCTGGTGAGCGACTGGCCCAGCGCGCTGTCGAGGCAGGCGCGGACGTAGGACGACACGTTGTAGGCCGGGACGACCACGCTGAGGCTCGGGACCCCGTCGTCGGACAGCCGGGAGCGCTGGTCGCGGACGCGCGCGCGGAAGGCCGGCGGCAGCCGGTGCCACGCAGCCTGCGCGAGGCGCGCGGGGCGCTGCCACTGCTTCATCCCGTGATCCCTCTCGTGTCCGTTCTGCGTCACCGGGAGCCTACAAGCCGTGGTGGGTGCGGACTCCCACCCGCGCGGCCCTGGGATACGGTCAGCGGGTCGTCGAGGTCGAGGATCGTCCATGAGCCCTGCCGATTCCGTCGGCCGCCGGATCGCCCGGCGCATCACCCGCGTGACCCGCCGCGCGGCCCCCACGGTCGCCGCGGGGGCGTCGGGTCCCCGACTGAGCGTCGTGGTCGACGTGCGCGAGGCCGACGAGCCGTTCCTCGGCGAGTGCGTGGCGTCCGTGCTGGCCCAGAAGCCACGGCTCGAGGTGCTGCTGGTGCTGCGTGCGGGCGCGGCCGCGGCGCACGCGGCGGCCGAGCGCCTGGCGGCCGACGACCCGCGCGTCCGGGTGGTCGAGGCCGCGGCGGTGGACGAGGTCGCGTCGCGCGCCGCGGGCGTCGCCGAGGTCGCCGGTGACCTCCTGGTGTTCCTGCGCGGGTGCGACACGGTGCCCGCGGGCTCGTACGCGCCGATGGTGAAGGTGCTCGACGACGGTGGCGTCGACCTCGCGCTCGGACGGACCCGCACCCGCCGTGGCCGACCCGACCCGAGCCTCCTCGACCCCACGCCCACGCCCCGCACGGACGTCGAGGCGTGCCCGTCGGCGCTGACCGACCCCCACCTCGGCGGCCGGATGACTCGTCGCGCCCTCTGGGACTCGCTCGGCGAGGAGCCCGGCGGCGGCGCGGAGCCGCAGGGGATGGAGCGCGCCCTGCTCGCGGTGCTGGCGGCACGGTCGTTCGCCGTGGTCGACCGGGTCGTGAACGAGGTGCACGAGCGGGCGGCGGGCGCGCCGATCGGCACCATCCGCCCGCTGACGCCGTCGGTGGGCGACGTGGTCGAGGCGCTCGCGCGGCTCGACGCCGTGGTGCGCGAGCGTCGTCCGGCCCTGGTGGACGCGTGGTCCCAGGCCGTGCTGACGTGCCACCTGCTGCGCTACGTCGAGGACGCCGAGCGGTTCGACGCCGACTCCTGGCGGACGGTGCGCGACGCCGTCCGGACGTTCCGGGCACGACTCGACGGGCCGCCGGCGGTGCGGTCGTTCGAGACCGCCGTGGTGCTCGCGCTCGCCGAGGCCGACCGGCAGCCCGAGCTGGCGGCGTTCGTCGCGTCGCGCTGGTACGAGGTGCCGCACGTCGACACCGTGGTCTCCGGCGCGTCGGTGCACGCGCGGGTGCCGCAGGCAGACCTGCCGGTCGACCCCGCGCTCCTCGAGCTGCCCGAGGCCCAGACGCCGCTGACGCTCTCGCTGCGCTCGGCCCGGTGGGACGACGACGTGCTCGAGCTGGTGGTGTGGGCCGCGGTGCGGCGCGTGGAGCAGACCGACGACGTGACCGCGCAGGTCCGGCTCGTCGGGACGGGTGGGCCGCGTCCGGTGGACGTCGTCGTCCGCGACGACGTGGCCGTCAGCCGGTGGGCGGGCGACCGCTACCAGTCGCACGACCGCGGGGTGCTCGTCGTGCGCGTGGGCGCGGACGACCTCGAGGCGCTGGACGACGAGGCGCTGATCGAGGTGACGCTGCAGGTCGGCGGCGTGGTGCGGACCGCGACGGTGGCGGCGGCCGACCGGTTCGGCGCCCTGGCGCCGGGGGCTCGGGGCACGCTCGGGCGGAAGCACTGGCTGCGCGACCGGCCGCGTCCGGCACTGGTGGCGCGGCACGTGCGGGCGAGCGCGATCGAGATCGCCGTCGACGGTCGCAAGGTGTCGGGCATCGCCTCGGCCCCCGTGGTGGCGGTGCGTGGCAAGGAGCAGGTGGAGGCGACGTCGTCGGACGCCGCGTTCGTGCTCGACCTGCCCGCGGTCGCGTCGACCGCGGAGACCCCGCCGCGCTGGGAGCTGCACGGCCGCGGCGAGGACGGCGCGCTGGTGCCGCTGGACGCCGACCGCTGCGACGTCCTGGGTGACAGCGGCCTGCACGCCACCGCGCGCGGCGCCGTGGTCGTCGACGACCTGGGCGGACGCTGGCAGGTGACGGCGGTGCGCGTCGAGGGCGAGGTGCTCGAGCTGGGGGGCCGCTGGTGCGGTGAGGCGCTCGAGGCGTCGGTCCGGTTGGCCGGCCCCGTGGTCGCGGAGGGCGTGCTCGGCGACGGGCACGCGTCGCTGCCGCTGACGGCGTCCCGCGGGGGCGGGCCGGAGCTGCCGCTGCCGTCGGGCTCGTACCGCGTGGAGGTGACCGTCGGGGGACGCGCGCTCCCGGCGGTGTGGGCCGACGACGTGCGCTCCCGGGCGGGCGAGCGGGTCGACACCGAGAGCCTGCGGATCGACCTGCGCCAGGGCGGCGGGCCGTGGCTCGTGCTCGCGGTCGGACCGCGCGTGGGCGACGACGAGGTCGGGCCGCGCGCGCAGGAGGTGCTGCGGCACCGGGCCGCGTCGGCGCCCGTCGTGCTGGAGGACGCGGTGTACCTGCAGTCCTACGACGGCCGCGCCGCCGTCGACTCGCCGCTCGCGCTCCACACCGAGCTGCGGCGGCGCGACGAGGGCCACGTCCTGTTCTGGGGCGTGCGCGACCTGTCGACGCCGCTGCCCGAGGGTGGGGTCCCGCTGGTGATCGGCAGCCGCGAGTGGCACCGGGTGGTCGCCGGCGCGCGGCACCTGGTGAGCAACGTCGACTTCGACCGGCGCGTGCGGATGCTGCCGCACCAGCGCTTCCTGCAGACGTTCCACGGGTACCCGTCCAAGGCGATGGGGCTCGGGCTGTGGCGGGCCAAGGGGTTCACGCCGCGCCGCATCGAGGCCGAGCGGCGCCGGACGGTGGAGGAGTGGACCGCCATCCTCACGCCCACGCCCGAGATGGACCTGCACTACCGCGAGCAGTACGGCTACGACGGCCCGATCCTCGACCGCGGCCTGCCGCGCGACGACGTGCTGGTCTCGCCCGGGGCCGACGACGTGCGCCGCCGCACCCGCGAGCGGCTCGGCATCGGGCCCGACCAGGTGGCCGTGCTGTACGCGCCGACCTGGCGCGACGACGTCGCCACCGGCTACGAGAGCGCGCCCGGCGTCACCCACCTCGACCCGTACGCGACCGCCGCGCGGCTCGGCGACGGGTACGTCGTGCTGGTGCGCGGCCACCGCTTCCACGCCCCCGCGGGGGTCACCGGCGACGGCGGCGTCGTCGACGTCACCGACCACCCCGACGTCAACGACCTGATCCTCGCGAGCGACGTGGGGGTCTTCGACTACTCGTCCATCCGCTTCGACTTCGCGGTGACGGGACGCCCGATGGTGTTCCTGGTGCCCGACCTGGAGTCGTACGCCGGCGGCGGCCGCGGCTTCCTGTTCCCCTTCGAGGACTCCGCCCCGGGCCCCCTGCTCCGCGACGCCCGCGAGGTGGTCGACGTGCTCCGCGACCCCGCCGCGCTCGCCCGCGCCCACGCGTCCGACCTCGCCGCGTTCAACGCCCGCTTCAACCCCCACCACGACGGCGGCGCGTCGGCGCGCGTCGTCGACGCCTTCTTCGGGGACCGGGGCCTCGGGGGCTAGGCCTCCGGGGGCTGGGCCTCCGGGGCCTGGGCCTCGACCGGCTCCAGGCCGTCGGCGACCTCGCGGTAGAGGCGGCCGGTGCCGGGGCAGCGCCAGCCGTCGTCGTCCTGCTCGAGCCGGACGCCGGCGTGGCCGACCCAGCCGATCCGTCGGGCGGGGACACCGACCACGAGACCGAACGGCGGCACGTCCCGCGTGACGACCGATCCCGCCGCGACCATCGCCCAGGCCCCGATCCGCAGCGGTGCGACGCAGACCGCGCGGGCGCCGACCGAGGCCCCGTCGCCGATCTCGACGCCGACGGGCTCCCAGTCGGCGCCGGACTTGAGCGACCCGTCGGGGTTGACGGCGCGCGGGTTGCGGTCGTTGGTGAGCACGACGGCCGGGCCGATGAAGACGCCGTCGCCGAGGCGCGCCGGCTCGTAGACGAGGGCGTGGTTCTGCAGCTTGCAGTGGTCGCCGATCTCGACGCCCGCGCCCACGTAGGCGCCGCGCCCCACGACGCAGCCCGCGCCGAGGACCGCGCCCTCGCGCACCTGGGCGAGCTCCCAGACGGTGGTCCCGTCGCCCACGGTCGCCTGCTCGGACACCTGGGCGGTCGGCTTGACGGTGGGGCTCATCGCGGCACTTCCTCACGGTGGAGCGGGGCGGCACGGTGCGGGGCGCCAGCCTAGCCAGCACCCGCCCTATCCTGGCGACTCCGTCGTCCCACCCGTCCCCGAGGTCCCGTTGAGCCGCATCGCCGTGCCCGTGGAGCAGGAGGCGCGACCCTCGCGCACCGGGGTGCGGGTCGACGTGCAGGGCCTGCGGGCCGTCGCGGTGTCCCTCGTGCTCGTCTACCACCTGTGGCCGTCGGGCCTCACGGGCGGATTCACGGGCGTCGACGTGTTCCTGGTGATCTCGGGGTTCCTCATCACCGCGCACCTGCTGTCGCGGCCCCCGCGGACGGCGGGCGACCTCGCGGCGTTCTGGGGCCGGCGGCTCCGACGGCTGCTGCCCGCGTCGCTGCTGGTGCTGCTCGTGACGCTCGTCGCGTCGCGGCTCGTGGCCCCCGAGACGCAGTGGGAGACCACGTCGCGCCAGGTGCGCGCGGCGGCGCTGTACGTCGTCAACTGGCTGCTCGCGTCGGACTCGGTGGACTACCTGGCCTCCGAGGCGGCACCGTCCCCGGTGCAGCACTTCTGGTCGCTGTCGGTGGAGGAGCAGTTCTACGCGTTCTGGCCGGTGCTGCTGCTCGTGCTGGCTCTCGTCGCCCGCCGCTCGGGAGCGTCGCTGCGGACGGCGAGCGCGCTCGGCCTCGGCGCGGTGGTGGCCGCGTCGCTCGCGTACTCGGTGCACGAGACCGCGACCAACCCCGCCAGCGCCTACTTCGTGACCCCCACCCGCGTCTGGGAGCTGGGCGTCGGCGGGCTGCTCGCCGTCGCGGTCACGCTCGGGCCGCGCCTGCACCCCGGCGCCGCGGTGCGCGCCGGGCTCGCCTGGGCCGGGCTCGTCGCGATCGCCGTCACCGCGCTGACCTACACCTCGGCCACGCCGTTCCCCGGCTGGCAGGCCGCGCTCCCCGTGCTCGGTGCCGCCGCGGTCATCGGCGCGGACGCACCCCTCGGCGGCTGGTCGCCGAACCGCGTGCTCGCGCTCCGACCGGTGCAGTGGCTGGGCGACGTGTCGTACTCGGTCTACCTGTGGCACTGGCCGATCATCGTGCTCCTGCCGTACGCGAGCGGCGGCTCGATCGGGGTGCTCGACGCCGCGGTCGTGCTCGTGGTGACGCTGGTGCTCGCCGCGCTCACCAAGCGGTTCGTCGAGGACCCCTTCCGGGCCGGCCGCCTGCGCCTCGGCCTGCGCCCGACCTACGGGCTCGCCGCGGCGGGCATGGCGGTCGTCGTGGTGGCGGTCTCGGTGCAGCTGGTCGAGGTGGACCGGCGCGACGCCGCCGCGGCGGCCGACCTGCAGCGCGTGATGTCGGGCGACGACCCCTGCTTCGGCGCGGCGGCGCTCGCCCGCGGCGCGGCGCAGTGCCCCGCCACGTCCGACCCGCTCGTCCCCGCGCCCGCCCAGGCCGCCGCCGACAAGTCCCAGGCCTACGCCGACGTGCCGGGCGGACGGAGCTGCTTCGCCGCGCAGCCGCAGTTCGCCGACGTGCGCTGCACCTTCGGCGACGCCGACGCGCGCACGCGCGTCGCGCTCGTCGGCAACTCCCACGCCGGCCAGTGGCTGCCCGCGCTGCAGCGGCTCGGGGAGGCGCACGGCTGGCGGATCGACACCTTCCTCGCGTCGCGCTGCGCGCTCGCCGACGTGCGCCAGGCGCTCGACACCCCCGCCTACAGCCGGGCCTGCCGCAGCTGGGTCGACCGGACCACCGACGCGGTCGCCGCCGGCGGGTTCGACCTGGTGGTGATGACCAACCGGATCTCGGTGCCCGCGACGGGGGAGACGTTCGCCTCCACCGCCCCGGCCTTCGAGCGCGGGTACGCGCGGGTGCTCGACGCGCTCGACGCGGTGCCGGTGGTGACGATCCACGACACGCCGTTCCCCGGGTCGACCCTCGACGGCTTCGTGCCCGACTGCCTCGCCGCCGAGGACGAGCGCGCGTCGCGGTGCTCGGGCCCGCGGGGCACGTGGGTGCGGCCCGACCCGGTGACGCGGGCCGTCGAGGCCGTCGACCGGCCGGACGTCACCACCGTCGACCTGAACGACCTGATCTGCGGGCGCGACACCTGCGCCGGCGCCGTCGGGGGCACCCCGGTCTACTTCGACAACTCGCACCTCACGGCCACCTACGCACGCACGCTCGCGCCCTTCCTCGACCCGACGCTGGAGCGCGCGCTCGCGAGGTGACCCGCCCGGGCGTGACCTGGGGCACACGCCTCGTCGCGGCGTCGTGGCCGACCTAGACTCGTGGTGTCCGATCGTCTGGTACCCGCTCGCCGGGACGGGAACGAAGAAGGCACCACATGAACCACCGCTCTGTCACCCCGCGCACCGTCGGCGTGGTCGGCGCCGGCCGCGTCGGCGCGGTCGTCGCGTCCCGGCTGCGCGCCGCCGGTCACCTGGTGGTCGCCGCCACCGGCCGCTCGGCCGCCACCCGCACCCGGGTCGAGACGCTGCTGCCCGGCGTCCCGCTCACCACGGCCGCCCGGGCCGCCGACGCGAGCGACCTGCTCGTGCTCGCCGTGCCCGACGACTCGCTCGTCGCGCTGGTGGAGGAGCTCGCCGCCGACGGCCACCTGCGCCCCGGCCAGGTCGTGCTGCACACCAGCGGACGGCACGGGCTGGCCGCGCTGGCCGCGGCCGCCGCGGTGGGCGCCCGTCCCGTCGCGATGCACCCCGCCATGACGTTCACCGGCACCGACGTCGACCTCGAGCGGCTCACGGGCTGCGTGTTCGGCCTCACCGTCGGGGACGACGACGCCGCGCTCGCCGAGGGGATCGTCGCCGACCTCGGCGGGCGTCCCGTCCGCATCCCCGAGGACCAGCGCACCACCTACCACGCGGCCCTGGCGCACGGTGCCAACCACCTCGTCACCCTCGTCTCGCAGTCGATGGACCTGCTGCGCAGCACCGGAGCCGACGACCCGTCCGCGCTGCTGCGCCCGCTGCTGCAGGCCGCGCTCGACAACGTCCTCGCCTACGGCGGCGCGGCCCTGACCGGCCCCGTGGCCCGCGGCGACGTCGAGACGCTGGCCGCCCACCTCGTCGCGCTCGGCGACGCGCCCGCGTCGACCCACGACGCGTACCTCGCGATGGCCCGTGCCACCGCCGACCGTGCCGTCGCCGACGGGCGCCTGGCGCCGGCCCGCGGCGCCGACGTCCGTCGCGTCCTCGACGAGGCCGACTGGGACACCATGGCCCACCTGGCGGCAGGGCTGTGAGCGGCCCGCTGGTCGTCGCCGCCACCCGCGCCGACCTCGACGCGCTGCTGCGCGAGCGCGGTGGACGCGTCGCGCTCGTCCCGACGATGGGGGCGCTGCACGAGGGGCACGAGACGCTGCTGCGGCACGCCGTCGAGCGCGCCGACACCACGGTGGCCTCGGTGTTCGTCAACCCCACGCAGTTCGCGCCGGGGGAGGACCTCGACCGCTACCCGCGCACGCTCGACGACGACCTCGTCCGCTGCGACAAGGCCGGCGTCGACGTGGTGTTCGCGCCGTCGGTCGACGAGATGTACCCCGGCTGGCCCTCGCCCGACACCGTCTCGGTCGACCCCGGTCCGCTCGGCACGGTGCTCGAGGGCGCGAGCCGTCCCACCCACTTCCGCGGCGTGCTGACCGTGGTCGCCAAGCTGCTGGGCCTGGTGCGCCCCGACCTCGCCGTCTTCGGCGAGAAGGACTACCAGCAGCTCGCGCTCGTCACCCGGATGGCGCGCACGCTCTGCCTGCCGGTCGACGTGCTCGGCGCGCCCACCGTCCGCGAGGACGACGGGCTCGCGATGTCGTCGCGCAACCGCTTCCTCGACGACGCGCAGCGCCGCGACGCGGTCGCGCTGAGCCGCGCGCTCGACGCGGGCGTCGCCGTCGCGGCCGGCGGCCACGA
>JAURVT010000006.1 GCA_030655315.1 Nocardioidaceae bacterium
CGGCTGCGAGCACGGGGTCTGCGGGGCCTGCACCGTCCTGCTCGACGGCGACCCGGTGCGGGCCTGCCTGATGCTGGCCGTGTCCGCGGTCGACGCGGAGATCACCACCGTGGAGGGGCTGGGCAACCCCGACGGCTCGCTCGGCCCCGTGCAGCAGGCCTTCCTGGAGTGCCACGGCCTGCAGTGCGGCTTCTGCACCCCAGGCTTCCTCACCACGATCACCGCCGGCCTGCGCGACAACCCCGCCCCCAGCGAGGACGAGGCGCGCGAGATGGTCGGCGGCAACCTCTGCCGCTGCACCGGCTACCAGAACATCGTCGCCTCGGTGCTGCGCGCCGCGGAGATCACCCACGAGCGCACGGGGGACGTCGCGTGACCACCAAGAGCTTCGGCCAGCGCGTCCAGCGCACCGAGGACGAGCGGTTCCTGCGCGGACGCGGGCAGTACACCGACGACCTCCTGCCCGACGCGCTGCACGTCGCCGTCCTGCGCAGCCCGCACGCGCACGCACGCATCGGCGACATCGAGGTCGACGCGGTGCTCGACGTCGAGGGCGTCGTCGCGGTCTACACCTACGAGGATCTCGAGGGGGCGATGGCCGAGCCCCTCCCCCTGCTCATCCCGCACCCCGCGCTCACCCATGGCCGCACCCAGTACGCGCTGGCCCGCGACGAGGTGAACTACGTGGGCGAGGCCGTCGCCATGGTCGTCGCCACCGACCGCTACGTCGCCGAGGACGCCGCGGCGCGCATCACCGTCGTCTACGAGACGCTGCCCGTCGTCGTCGGCATCGACGCCGCCCGCGACGCGTCCCGGCTCGTCCACGACGACGTGCCCGGCAACGTCGCCGCGCGCATGGAGCAGTCGACCGGCGATGCCGCCGCCGCGATCGCGAAGGCCCCGCACCGCCTCGAGCTCGAGCTCGACATCGAGCGCAGCGCCTGCATGCCGCTGGAGGGACGCGCCACCGCGGCCCGCTGGGACACCGACACCTCGCGCCTCACCGTCTGGACGTCCACGCAGACGTCGACGGGCGTGCGCGCCGCGGTCGCGTCCAAGCTGGGACTCGACCTCGTGCAGGTCGACGTCATCACGCCCGACGTGGGCGGCGGGTTCGGCGTCAAGGTCGTGCACCCGTGGCCCGAGGAGGTGCTCGTCCCGATGGCCGCACGCCTGCTCGGCCGTCCGGTCAAGTTCACCGAGGACCGCCGCGAGCACTTCATCTCCTCCGCGCACGAGCGCGCGCAGCACCACCACGTCGAGGTCGGCTTCGACGACGACGGTCGCGTCGAGGGCCTGTCGGTGCAGTTCTGGCACGACAACGGCGCCTACACGCCGTACGGCCTGATCGTCCCGATCATCACCTCGACGCAGCTGCTCGGCCCGTACAAGCCGCCGGTCTACTCCGTGGTCTTCGAGAGCCTCTACACCAACACCGTGATCGTGACGCCGTACCGCGGCGCCGGGCGTCCGCAGGGCGTCTTCGCGATGGAGCGCACGATGGACGCGATCGCTGCGTACCTCGGCAAGGACCGCGCCGCCGTGCGCGCCGTCAACTTCATCCAGCCCGACGAGTTCCCCTACGACCAGGGCCTGATCTTCCAGGACGGCAAGCCGCTGATCTACGACTCGGGCGACTTCCCGCAGTCGCTCGACAAGATCAAGGCGCTCGTCGGGTGGGACGACTTCGAGCGCGTGCGCGACGAGGCCCGCGCCGAGGGACGCACCGTCGGCATCGGCCTGGCCTGCTACGTCGAGGGCACGGGCGTCGGCCCCTACGAGGGCGGGCACGTGCAGGTCGAGACCACCGGCAAGGTCAAGGTCTCCACCGGCCTGACCACGCAGGGCCAGGGCCACCAGACCGCGTTCGCGCAGATCGTCGCCGACGAGCTCGGCGTGCGGTTCGAGGACGTCGAGGTGGTCACCGGCGACACCCGACGGATGCCCTACGCGGTGGGCACCTACGCGTCCCGCGCGGCGGTGATGAGCGGGTCGGCGATCGCGCTGACGGCCCGCGCCGTCAAGGCCAAGGCGCTGAAGCTCGCGGCCGACGCGCTGGAGGTGGCCGAGGACGACCTCGAGGTCGCCGACGGCGTCGTCTCGGTCAAGGGCGCGCCGTCGTCCAACGTCTCGCTCGGCACGCTCGCGGTGCTGAGCAACCCGCTGCGCTACGCCTTCGACGAGGCGTCCAAGTCGGCCACGCAGTTCTCCGTCGGCGACCCCGACGCGGTGCCCGTGCCCGAGGGCGAGAGCCCGGGCCTGGAGAGCCGCGACTACTTCTCCCCGCCCCGCTCGACGTTCGCGAGCGGCATGCACGCCGTCGTCGTCGAGACCGATCCCGAGACCGCCGAGATCTCGATCCTGCGCTACTGCGTGGTGCACGACTGCGGACGCCTGATCAACCCGCTCATCGTCGAGGGCCAGATCCACGGCGGCGTCGCTCAGGGCGTCGGCGGGGCGCTGTACGAGCGGATGGCCTACGACGAGCACGGCCAGCTGCAGAACGCCTCGTTCATGGACTTCCTGATGCCCTACGTCAGCGAGGTGCCGCGCGAGATCGAGGTCGACCACCTCGAGACGCCGTCGCCACTCAACCCGCTCGGCATCAAGGGCGCGGGCGAGGCCGGCGTGATCCCGTCGGCCGCCCTGTTCGCGTCCGCGATCGAGGACGCCGAGGGCTTCGCGATCACCCGCATGCCCATCTCCCCCTCCGAGCTGTACGCCCTGCGGCTCGAGCACGCCACCACCGAAGGAGCCGACCGATGAAGGTCGCCGGAACCGCCGTCCTGAACGCCCCCGTCGCCCAGGTCTGGGACGCGCTGCTCGACCCGCAGGTACTGGTCCGGACCATTCCGGGCTGCGAGAGCCTGCGCACCACCGCCGAGAACGAGTACGCGATGACGGTGACCGCCGGCGTCGCATCCATCAAGGGCACCTACGCCGGCACCTGCTCGCTGAGCGACCTCAAGCCGCACGAGTCGCTGCTGCTCAGGGCCGAGGGCTCGGGCGGCCCGGGCACGGTCGCGGCCGACGTCACCGTCAGCTTCGGCGACCGCGGCGACGGCACCACCACCGTCGACTACGCCGCGGACGCCGTCGTCGGCGGCATGATCGGCGGCGTGGGCCAGCGGATGCTGACGTCCGTCAGCCGTCGGATGGCCGGCGAGTTCTTCTCCGCCGTCGACAAGGTCATCCGCGACGGCATCCCGGCCGAGGCCCCCGCCCCGGGCGCCGTCGGCGCGGGGACGCCGTCCGCGGCCGCCCCCTCCGAGCCGGGCGTGTTCACCGCGCCGGCCAAGGCGTCGGCGCTGCCCGCCGGCGACGACTTCGTGAAGGGCGCCGTCGTCGGCGGTACCCTGGTGCTGCTCGGCGTGCTGGCCGGCGGCCTGCTCGGCCGCCGCCGGTGACGATCGACGTCCACAGTCCCGCGCGGGAGATGGCGGCGGCCGTCGCCGACCGGACCATCTCGGCGCGCGAGCTGCTGGACCTCCACCTCGACCGCATCGACGAGGTGAACGACCGCGTCAACGCGATCGTCAGCCTCGACCCCGAGCGTGCCCGCGTCGAGGCCGCCGAGCGGGACGAGGAGACCGCGCGCGGCGTGTCGCGCGGGCCGCTGCACGGGCTGCCGTTCGCGTTCAAGGACACGCACGCGGTCGCGGGCTGGCGCACCACGTACGGCTCCCCGCTGATGGCCGAGAACGTCCCGTCGCGCGACGAGCTGGTGGTCGAGCGCATCCGCGGCGCGGGGGCGGTGACGATCGGCAAGACCAACGTGCCGGAGTGGGCGGCCGGGTCGCACACCTTCAACACGGTCTTCGGCACCACCCGCAACCCCTACGACCTGACGCGCTCGGCCGGCGGCTCCAGCGGCGGCGCGGGCGCGGCGCTCGCCTGCGGCATGGTGCCGCTCGCCGAGGGCAGCGACATGGGCGGCTCGCTGCGCAACCCGGCGTCGTTCGACAACGTCGTCGGCCTGCGTCCGTCCCTCGGCCGGGTGCCCGAGTGGCCCGCGGCCAACGGCTGGGAGACGACGTCCGTCGGCGGACCGATGGCACGCTCGGTGGACGACCTGTCGCTGCTGCTGTCGGTGGTCGCCGGGCCCGACCCGCGGGCGCCCCTGGCGCTCGGCGACCCGGGTGCGACGTTCGCCGCCCCCGTCTCGGGCTCGCTCGCCGGCGTGCGCGTGGCGTTCTCCACCGACCTCGGCGGCGCGTTCGAGGTGGACGAGCAGGTGGCGCGGATCGTCGGCGACCAGCGAGCCGTCATGGCCGAGGCCGGCGCCGTCGTCGTGGACGCGCACCCCGACCTGTCCCTCGCCGAGGACACCTTCCGCACGCTGCGGGCGTGGCGCTTCCAGGCGATGTTCGGCGCGCGGCTGGCCCGTCACCCCGACGCGTTCAAGGCCTCGCTGGCCGACAACATCCGCGCCGGCGAGCACCTCACCGGCGCCGACGTCGCCCGTGCGTACGAGCAGCGGACGTCGCTCGGCCACACGATGCGCCGCTTCTTCGCCGACCACGACGTGCTCGCGCTCCCCGTCAGCCAGGTGCCGCCGTTCAGCGCCGACGAGGAGTACCCGTCGCGCATCAACGGCCGCGAGCAGGCCACCTACCTCGACTGGATGCGCTCGGCCTACTTCATCACCGTGACCGGCTGCCCCGCCATCTCCGTCCCGGCCGGCTTCACCGCCGAGGGCTGGCCCGTCGGCATCCAGCTCGTCGCCCGCCACGGCGGCGAGGCCGCCCTGCTCTCCGTCGCCCACGCCTTCGAGCAGCTCACCGCCCACGGCCGCGTCCGCCCGACGCTGTAGGAGACCCGCGAGATACGGGTTCTGCACCACGGCGGACGCTCCTGTGGTGCAGAAGCCGTATCTCGGCGACTCAGGGCGGGCGGTCCGGGGGTTGACAGGCGGGGAGGCGTCGGCAACTCCTGACAGCGGCGTGCCCGATCCGACGACGATCTTCGCCATACGTCCTGCCACGCGATCGGGGTTGGATCGGGGCATGACGCCTGCACCGCACCGCCGCATCCGGATCGGGATCGACACCGGGGGCACGTTCACCGACGTCGTCGCGTTCGACGAGAGCACCGGCGAGCTCGTGACCACCAAGACCCCCTCCACGCCGGGCAACCCCGCGGACGGGTTCCTCGCCGGCATCGAGAAGGTGCTGGGCATCGCAGGCCTGCCCGCCGACTCCGGCGACGCGATCGCGTCGGTCAGCCACGGCACCACCGTCGCGACCAACCAGCTGCTCGAGGGCAAGGTCGAGAACCTCGGGTTCCTCACCAACGACGGCTACGAGCAGGTCCTCGAGATCGCCCGCCAGTCCGTCCCCGACGGCTACGGCAACTCCTACTTCTGGGTCAAGCCCGACCGCATCGTCCCCCGCGACCTGGTGCGCACCGTCGTCGGACGCATGTCGTACACCGGCGAGGAGATCCGCCCGCTCGACGAGGACGGCGTCCGCGCCGCCGGACGCTGGTTCAGGGCCAAGGGCGTCGAGTCGCTCGGCGTCTGCCTGCTCCACTCCTATGCCAACTCCGCGCACGAGGAGCGGGTCCGCCAGATCCTCCTCGAGGAGCACCCGGACGCCGTGGTCTCGCTGTCGTCGGAGGTGCTGCGCGAGTACCGCGAGTACGAGCGCTCCATGACGACGCTCGTCGACGCCGCCGTGAAGCCCAAGGTGTCGCGCTACGTCTCCAACATCAAGACCCGCCTCGACGCGTACACGTCAGCCGACGACGGCCGCGCCGTCCCGTTCTACGTGATGAAGTCCAACGGTGGCGTGCTCAGCGCCGAGGAGGTCGTGCACCAGCCGATCACCACCGTGCTGTCCGGCCCCGCGGCGGGCGCGCTCGGCGCCGCGCTGATCGCCGAGGTCGCCGGCTTCGACCGCGTCCTCACCTGCGACGGCGGCGGCACGTCCACCGACGTCTCGGTGGTCGTCGACGGCGAGCCGACGCTCACCACCGAGGGCACCGTGGGCGTCTACCCGTCGAAGATCCCGATGATCGACGTCGTGACGGTCGGCGCGGGCGGCGGCTCCATCGCCTGGCTGTCGCCGGAGAACACCCTGAAGGTCGGTCCCGCGTCGGCCGGCGCCGACCCCGGACCGCTCTGCTACGCCAAGGGCGGCACCGACGTCACCATCACCGACGCGCACGTCGTGCTCGGACGCATCCCTCCCCACCTGCTCGGCGGCGAGATCCCGCTCGACGTCGACGCGGCCCGCCGCGGCCTGGAGGAGCTCGCCGCGAGGCTCGGCCTCGGTGTCGAGGAGTGCGCCGGCGGCGTGCTGGAGATCTCGGCCTGGAACCAGGCCAACGCCCTGCGCCAGATCACCGTCAAGCGCGGGCTCGACGTCCGCGACTTCACGCTGACGACGTTCGGCGGCTCGGGCTCGCTGCTGCTGTGCCGGCTCGTCGACGTGCTCGACCTGCCCGCCGTCCTGGTGCCCCCGAACCCCGGCAACGTCTCGGCGTTCGGCCTGCTGACGGTCGACGTGAAGAACGACTACGTGCAGACCGCGGTCACCCTGCAGGACCAGATCGACCTCGGCGCGGTGGGCGGCGTCTTCGACGACCTGTCGGCCCGCGCCGCCAAGGCGCTCGTCGAGGAGGGGTTCGCCGACAGCGAGCACCGCTTCGTCCGCACCGCCGACCTGCGCTACTTCGGCCAGGCCTTCGAGGTCCGCGTCCCGGTGCCGGAGGGCCCGATGACCAACGAGCTGGTGGCCGCGGTCGCCGACGCGTTCCACGCCGCCCACCGCGGTCTCTACGGCTACGACTTCGCGAGCGACCCGACCCAGCAGGTCGAGTGGGTCAACCTGCGCGTCTCGGGCATCGGACCGATCCAGCGCCCCGAGATCCGTCGCCACGAGGCGTCCACCGACCCCGTCCCGGAGCCGCGCAGCATCCGTCCGGTCTGCTTCGACGCCGCCGACGGCTACGTCGACACCGGCGTCTGGTGGCGCGACGACCTGCGGCCCGGGCACGTCGTCGACGGCCCCGCGGTGATCGAGGAGTTCGGCTCCACCGTGCCGCTGCACCCGGGCTTCACCGCCCGCATCGACGACCACCTCAACATCATCGTGACCCGTCAGGAGCAGGCATGACCACCACGGCACAGGACACGACGCAGCAGGGGCACCCCGACACCGGCTCGACGCGGGCCCCCACGCAGTTCCCGTTCGGCCCGCTGACGGCCGACAGCGGCGCGTCGGCCGACCCGGTGCTCGTCGAGATCGTCCAGGGCAGCCTGGCGTCGGTCGAGATGGAGGTCGAGACGGCCATCGCGCGCACCTCGCGCTCGCCGATGATCCGCGACGCGCACGACTTCCGCGCCGGCATCCACGACCGCCGGCTGCGCAAGCTCACCGGCCGCTCGTACTCCGCGCTCGTGCACCCGATCGCCCGCGACTTCCCGCTCGAGGAGATGGTGCCGGGCGACGTCTTCTTCCACAACGACGTCTACGGCTCGGAGGGCGGCATCGGCCACCTGCCCGACCTCTGCGTCACGGTGCCCGTCTTCCACGACTCCGGCGACGGCCCCGAGGTGGTGGCGTTCGTCCAGGCGTTCGGCCACCACGACGACATCGGCGGCGCCGTGCCCGGCTCGATGCCGAGCAACGCGACGTCGGTGTTCGAGGAGGGCCTGATGGTCCCCCCGATCAAGCTCTGGGACGCCGGCACGCCCGTGCGCTCGGCGCTCGCGATCATGACGCGCAACTCGCGCATGCCCGACTCGCTCGCCGCCGACCTCGACGCCGAGTGCTCGGCCTGCCTGATGGGCGCACGCCGGCTCGGCGAGCTGTTCGACCGGTACGGGCGCGACGTCGTCGAGTCGTGCTTCGACGCCATCATCGACCGCACCACGCAGACCTACCGCCGCGAGATCCTCAGCAAGATCCCCGTCGGCACCTGGGTCTGGGAGGACTACGCCGAGCACGACGGCGTCGACGACCCGAGGCTGCACACCCAGCGCATCACCCTGACGCGCACCGCCGCCGACGACCCCGACGGCGAGCGGCTGATCGTCGACTTCGCCGGCACCTCGCCGCAGGCCAAGGGGCCGATCAACCACTGTGGCGACTACTCCGACGGCGTCTTCCTGAAGAAGTGGCTCGCGCCGATCCTGCGCAACCTCGCCGACACCCCCGAGCGGATGGCCGAGCTCGACGTCAACGAGGGCATCGTGCCGCTGATCGAGATGCGGTTCCCCGAGAAGGGCACGCTGCTGACGCCGATCTTCCCGGCGCCCACCAACGCGCGGACGTTCGTCATCCTGCGCCTGCTGGGCGTGCTGGCCGGCGTCGTCGCCAAGGCCGTCGACGGCATGATGCCCGCCGACCAGGAGACGATCCGCTACACCGGGGTGTGGGGCGAGGACCTCGAGGGCCGCCCCTACCTGATGCGCGAGGTGCTCGGCGGCGGTGCCGGCGGCCGCTACTACGCCGACGGCGAGGACACCATCCACGTCGTCCCGGACTCGCGGAACCTGCCGACGGAGTTCACCGAGGCGCGCTTCCCGTTCGTGGTGGAGCGGCTCGGCCTGGCGCGAGACTCCGGCGGCGCGGGCCAGTTCCGCGGGGGGCTGGGGTACGAGAAGCACGTCCGGATGCTCAAGGACGCCAACTTCATGTCGATCGCCGACCGCTCGATCCTGGCCTGCTGGGGCGTGCGCGGCGGCAGGGCCGGCACCCCGTTCGAGGTCGTGATCAACCCGGGCGCCGACGACGAGCGCGTCGTCGACTCGCTCGCCGACGCCGAGCCCGTCAGGGCCGGCGAGACCATCCGCATCCGCACCACCGGCGGCGGCGGCTGGGGCGACCCGCTCGAGCGCGAGCCCGAGGCCGTCGTCCGCGACGTGGTCTGGGGCAAGGTCTCGGCCGGTGCGGCACGCGAGCAGTACGGCGTCGTGCTGACCGGGTCGGTCGACGGCGACGACCTCGGCCACGACGCCGACGCGACGCGGGCGCTCCGCGACGAGCAGCGCGCGGCCCGTCCGGAGGAGGCCTTCTTCGACCGCGGGCCCGGGTACGCCACGCTGAGCGGCGGCGACGTCGCAGCGAGCGTCGACTGGCTGTGAGGACGCGGGTCGCGGTCGTCGGCGCGTCCGGGAAGACCGGACGCGCTGCTGCCGACGCCCTGCTCGCGCGGGGCGCGCACGTCGTCCCGACGGGCCGGGCGGAGTGGGCCGACCTCGCCGGGGCGCTGGCCGGCTGCACGGCCGTCTACGTGGTCGCGCCCAACCTGCACCCCGACGAGCCGTCGTTCGTCGCGTCGGTGCTGGACGCGGCGCGCGCGGCGGGGGTCGGGCGCGTGGTGCACCACTCGGTCGCGTCGCCGTACGTCCCCGACATGCCGCACCACGTGGGCAAGGCCGTGGCCGAGGACCTCGTCCGTCGCAGCGGTCTGAGCTGGACGCTGCTGCAGCCGTGCGCCTACGTGCAGAACATGGTGCCGGCGCTGCGCATGCCCGAGCCGGTGCTCGACGTCGCCTACGACCCGGCCGCACGGTTCGGCCTGGTCGACCTCGCCGACGTGGGCGCCGCGGCCGCGACCGTGCTGCTCGAGGACGGCCACCACGGTGCGACGTACGAGCTGGGCGGTCCGTCGCTCGTCACCGTCGACGACGTGGCCGCGACGGCGTCGACGGTGCTCGGCGTCCCCGTGCCCGTCCGGCGCACCACGCCGGCGGCCTGGCGGGCCGGCGCCGACGGCCTGGACCCGCGCGAGGCCGACTGGCTCGCCGCGATGTTCGCCTACTACGACGACCACGGCCTGCCGACGGGCCCGCGTCCGCTCGCGTCGCTCCTCGGTCGAGACGCCGCCCCCCTCCTCGACACCCTCGCCCGCGAGCTCACCCAGGAGTCGTCAGCACCCCGATGAGTTCGGGGGGCGGAGACGGTCGGTCGGGGCATGGGTGATCTCGAGAGACTGCTGCAGCGACACGTCGACGCCGGTGCGGTGCCCGGTGCGGTGGCGCTCGTCGGGCGGGGCGACGACGTCGAGCACGCCGTCGTGGGCGTCGCCGACCTCGCGACGGGCGCCCCGATGGCACGCGACTCGATCGTCCGGGCCGCGTCCGTCGGCAAGCTCGTCACCGCGACGGCCGTGATGCTGCTCGTCGAGGACGGCGCCCTCCGGCTCGACGACCCGGTCGCCCGCTGGCTGCCCGAGCTGGCCGAGCCGGTCGTGGTGCGCACCCCGTCGTCGCCGGTGGACGACGTGGTGCCGGCCGTCCGTCCGATCACCGTGCGGCACCTGATGACGTCCAGCGTCGGCTGGGGCTTCCCGTCGGACTTCTCCTGGCCGGCCGTCGCGCCACTGATGCACGTGGTGCAGCGCGACGGGCGCGACCCCCAGCTCCGTCCGCCGCCGGACGAGTGGCTGGCCCTGCTGGCCCGCATCCCGCTGCTGCACCAGCCCGGCGACGGCTGGCTCTACAACACCAGCTCGGACCTGCAGGGCGTGCTGCTGGCGCGCGTCAGCGGGACGCCGCTGCCCGACCTGCTGCAGGAGCGCGTGCTCGGGCCGCTCGGGATGGTCGACACCGGGTTCGTCGTGCCGGCCGCCGACCTCGATCGGTTCACCGCCTACTACCGCCCCACCGCCGACGGCCTCGAGCTCGCCGACCCGCCGGACGGGCAGTGGAGCTCGATGCCCGCCTTCCCGGCGGGGTCCGGCGGACTGGTCTCCACGCTGGACGACCTGCACGCGCTCGCCCGGATGCTGGTGGGCGGCGGCGAGGCGGACGGACGACGCCTGCTGACGGAGGCGTCGGTCCGCCAGATGGCCACCGACCACCTGGACGACGCCCAGCGCCGGATGGGCTCGCTGTTCCTGGACGGACAGGGCTGGGGGTACGGCGGGTCGGTGGACGGCGCGGCCGACGACCCCTGGACGGTGCCGGGACGCTACGGCTGGGTGGGCGGCACCGGCACGTCGCTGCACGTCGTGCCGTCCACCGGCGACGTCTCGATCCTGCTCACCCAGGTGGGGCTCGACGGCCCCGTCCCGGCCCCGCTGATGCCCGAGTTCTGGACGTACGCGGCGCGGGCCTGATCCCCCTCCGTCCAGCTGTCGGTGAGCAGATGTTGACGACGGATCGACGGTTCGACGTCAGGTGTTGCCCGTGCCCGGGAACACGTGCGCCCGTAGGTTCGGGGCATGCGCCTCGTGATCGCCCTCGGTGGCAACGCCATGACGGCGGCCGACGGGTCGGCCACCCCCGAGGACCAGCGCGCCGCCGTGCAGAGCGCGATGGGGGCGGTCGCCGACCTCGTCGTCGCCGGCCACGAGGTGGTCCTGACGCACGGCAACGGCCCGCAGGTGGGCAACCTCCTGCTCAAGAACGAGCTCGCCGCCGACACCGTCGCGCCCGTCCCGCTCGACTGGTGCGGCGCGCAGACGCAGGCCACCATCGGCATGCTCGTGCTCGACACCCTCGACGTCGCCCTCGACGAGCGCGGGTCCGACCGCCGCGCCGCGGTGCTCGTCAGCCGCACCCTCGTCGACGCTGACGACCCCGCCTTCCAGACGCCCACCAAGCCGATCGGCCGCTACCTGCCCGAGGCCGAGGCGGCGCTGATGATCGAGCACGGCCAGCACTGGGTCGAGGTCGGCTCCCGGGGCTGGCGACGCGTCGTCGGGTCCCCCGAGCCGGTCCGCATGCTCGACCTCGCGGCCGCCCAGGCACTCCTGGCCGACGGCTTCGTCGTCGTGTGCGCCGGGGGCGGCGGCATCCCCACGCTGCACGACCCCGCCACCGGGTACACCGGCGTCGAGGCCGTGATCGACAAGGACGTCGCGTCCGCGCTGCTCGCCGAGCAGGTGCAGGCCGACGCGCTCGTCATCGCCACCGACGTCGACGCCGCCGTCGTCGGCTGGGGCACCCCGGACGCCCGGGCGCTCGGCGAGGTCGACGCCGCCGAGATGCGCCGCATCGCCGCCGAGGGCCACTTCGCCGCCGGGTCCATGGGCCCCAAGGTCGAGGCCGTCACCCGCTTCGCCGAGCGGTGCGGCCGCGTCGGCGTCATCACCTCCCTGCCCCGCATCGCCGACGCCGTCGCCGGCACCGCCGGCACGCGCGTCGTCCCGAAGTCCTGAACACCACCCCGAACGAGAGGTCGTCATGCCCGCCGCCATCGAAGTCCGCAAGGTCCCGATCCACTCCGTCGCCGACGCCAGCGAGCTCGCGAAGCTCATCGACGACGGCGTCATGGAGGCCGACCGCGTCGTCGCCGTCATCGGCAAGACCGAGGGCAACGGCGGCGTCAACGACTACACCCGGATCATCGCCGACCGCGCGTTCCGCGAGGTCATCCAGGCCAAGGGCACCCGCTCGGTCGAGGACGTCAAGCAGATCCCGATCGTCTGGTCCGGCGGTACCGACGGCGTCATCAGCCCCCACGCCACGATCTTCGCCACCGTCGCCGACGAGAAGGCGACGAAGACCGACGAGCCGCGCCTGACGGTCGGCTTCGCGATGAGCGAGCAGCTGCTGCCCGAGGAGATCGGCCGCACGCCGATGATCACCAAGGTCGCCGACGCCGTGAAGGTCGCCATGGAGCGCGCCGGCATCACCGACCCCGCCGACGTGCACTACGTGCAGACCAAGACGCCGCTGCTCACGATCCACACCATCCGCGACGCCAAGAGCCGCGGCCAGAAGGTCTGGACCGAGCACACCCACGAGTCGATGGACCTCTCCAACGGCGTCACCGCGCTCGGCATCGCCGTCGCCCTGGGCGAGATCGAGATGCCCACCGACGCGGACGTCATGCACGACCGCAGCCTGTTCTCGGCCGTCGCCTCCTGCTCCTCGGGCGTCGAGCTCGACCAGGCCCAGGTCGTCGTGGTCGGCAACGCCCGCGGCGTCGGCGGCGACTACCGCATCGGCCACGCCGTGATGAAGGACGCCCTCGACGCCGACGGCATCTGGGACGCCATCCGCGACGCGGGCCTCGACCTCCCCGAGCGCCCCCGCACGTCCGACCTCGAGGACCGCCTCGTCAACGTCTTCCTCAAGTGCGAGGCCAGCCAGGACGGCGAGGTGCGCGGTCGTCGCAACGCGATGCTCGACGACTCCGACGTCCACTGGCACCGCCAGATCAAGGCCGCCGTCGGTGGCGTCACCGCCGCCGTCACGGGCGACCCCGCCGTCTTCGTCTCCGTCTCCGCCGCCCACCAGGGTCCCGAGGGTGGAGGCCCCGTCGCCGCCATCATCAAGGCCTGAGAGCTGGGGCATCCCGGCTGGGTGCGTGGCCCGGTGCTCGGCGAACCCGGTTCGCCGTCGCACCGGCGCCTTCCCAGCCGGGCGCCCCACCCCTCAGGACCTCCGTGACCACGCTGAGAACCTCCCGGGACGTCAAGAACACCGTGCAGACGGTCCGAGCACCCCGCCTCGACGCCGGGACGCCCGACCGGTCAGTGACATCGCCTCGATCCTCGGCGAGGATCGGCCCATGACCGACGCACCGAAGCCCCAGGGCCCCGCCTCCTACTTCCCGTCCATCGAGAAGACCTACGGGCAGCCGATCGAGCACTGGCTCCAGCTGGTGCGCGACAGCCCGCTGAGCAAGCACGGCGAGCTCGTCACCTGGCTCAAGACCGAGCACGGGATGGGGCACGGCCACGCCAGCGCCGTCGTCGCGCACGCCCTGAAGGGATGACGGCCGCCCGTCCCCGATGAGTTCGTCGTCCGCCGCCGGTCTGTCCTGTGAGCGGCCGACGAGGGCCGCGCTCGAGCAAGGAGACACCGAGATGCGCGCAGTGACCGCTGGGCTGTTCCACTCCGTCGACGGCGTGGTCGAGGCCCCGAACCTCTGGCAGCTCGACGCCTTCGACGAGGTCATGGGCCAGGAGATGGGCGCCTTCATCTCCCGCGCCGACACCGTCGTCATGGGCCGGGTCGGGTACGAGCAGTGGTCGGACTACTGGCCCACCGCCGCCGAGCAGGACGGGTTCGGCACCTTCATCAACGCCGTCCCCAAGCTCGTCGCGTCGCGCACCCTGAGCGGAGAGCTGACCTGGCAGAACGCGAGCCTGGTCGAGGGCGACCTGTTCGACGCGGTCCGCGCGCTCAAGGAGACCGAGGGCGGCGACATCGCGGTCTGCGGCGGCATCACGATCGTCCGCGAGCTGCTGTTCGCCGGCCTGCTCGACCGCCTCACCCTGATGACCCACCCCGTCGTCGCCGGGTCGGGGCGCCACCTCTTCGAGCCGGGCGACCCGGTCACCCGGCTCACCCTCGACCGGTCGATCACCACGCCCAAGGGCAACGTCGTGACCGACTACTCGGTGCGGCGCGACGGCTGAGCCGGGCTCAGCGCCGCAGCACGTCGGGGTTGGCCACGTGCTCGGGGACGGCGCCCCGGGCGTACCGGGCGACGTCCGCCCCCAGGATCTGGGCCGCACGCAGCGCGGTCTGCTTGCTCGCCCCGGCCAGGTGCGGGGTGAGCACGAGACCGGGGGTCGTCAGCAGGCGCGAGCCGGCGGGGATCGGCTCGACCGGGAACACGTCGAGGGCGGCGCCGAACAGGTGGCCGCGGTCCAGGGCGTCGCAGAGTGCGTCGGCGTCGAGGAGCGTGCCCCGGGCGCAGTTGACGAGCACCGATCCCGGCCGCATCGCCGCGATCTGCTCGGCGCCGATCATCCCGGCCGTCTCGGCGGTGGCGCGGGCGTGCAGCGTGACGACGTCGGACGACGCGAGGAGCTCGTCCAGATCCACCGGCTCGGCCAGGCCGGCCAGCTGGTCGGCGTCCACGAACGGGTCGTGGACGAGCACCCGGGCACCGAACCCCTGGAGCATCCGGGCCACGCGGCGTCCGATCGCCCCGAAGCCCACCAGGCCCACGGTGCTCGAGCCGAGCTCGGGTCCGACGCTGTCGTAGGCGTAGTAGTCGCCCCGCCAGGTGCCGGCGTGCAGGTCGGCGTCCGTCGCGGGGATGCGCCTGGCCGCGGCCAGGATCAGGCCCAGGGTGTGCTCGGCCGTCGCAGGCGCGTTGCGTCCCGGTGCGTACGTGACCGTGACCCCGTGCGCGGTGGCCGCGTCGAGGTTGGCGTTGACGGGGCCGCCGCGGCTCACCCCGAACATCCGCAGGTCGGGGCACGCCTCGAGGACCCGCTCGGTGAGGGGCGCCATCTGCGTGAGGCACACCTCGACGCCCTGCAGTGCCTCGACCAGCTGCTCCTCGGTGCCCGACGCCTCGTCCACCTCGCCCACGGGGCCGAAGGGCTCGATCGGCCACGGCAGCGTCAGCTCACGCACCTCCACCGGCCGCTCGACGACGCCGCGCACCGAGTCGGCGAGCAGGGTGCTGAGGACGAAGTGGTCGCCGGCGGCGAGGACGGACAGGCTCATGACGATGACACCTTCGGTTCGAGGGGGCGGTTGAGCTCGAGGAGGGCGGCGGGCCCGTCCCCGACGACGCGCAGCCGGGTCAGCGCGGCGTTGTGCAGCGAGGGGAGCACGCGTCGATAGCTCCCGAGGGGGATGCCGACGAGCTGACAGACCGCGAGCCGGATCGCGGTGCTGTGCGCCACCACGAGGACGGTGCCGGCGGGCTGGGCCGCCGACGCGGCGTGGAGCGCGGCGACGAAGCGGTCCGCCACCACGTCGGGGTGCTCCCCACCGGGCAGGGGGTGCTCCACGGGGTCGCGGACGAAGGCCGCGCGGGCCTCGGGGAACGCCTGCTCCATCTCGGCCGCGGTCAGGCCCTCCCCCGCACCGAAGTGCGCCTCGGTGAGACGGTCGTCGACGCCGACCTCGAGGCCCGTGGTCCGGGCGCAGGCGGCCGCGGTCAGCCGCGCCCGTGACAGCGGCGAGCTCCAGATCGCGTCGAGCCCGGCCGTCGCGGCCCACCGGCCCAGCGCCTCGGCCTGCTCGAGACCGACGTCGGTGAGGCCGACGTCGCTCGAGCCGGCGTAGCGGTTCTCGGCGTGCCAGAGGGTCTGGCCGTGGCGCACCAGGACGAGGTCGGTCATGCGTGTGCTCCCCTGCGGGCGTGGGCGGCGACGGGCTCGGCGAGCCAGCCGCGTCGCTCGAGCTGGTCGACCAGGGCCACGTAACCCTCCAGGAGGCGGTCGCGGGTCTGCCGCGGCTCGTAGGTGCGGGACGTGCCCGTCATGGCGGCCGCGACCGGGGCGGGGTCACCCTCGCCCGCGGCGGCCAGCACGGCCATCCCGAGCGCCGGCGTCGCGTCGTCGGGCACGCGCACCTCGCGACCGAGGACGTCGGCGCGGAGCTGGCACCAGTAGGCGTTGCCGCTCGCCCCGCCGGTGAGGACCACGTCACCGTGCAGCGGCGCGCCGAGCAGGTCGAGGTAGTCGTAGCAGAGCCGCTCGACGTGGGCCACGCCCTGCAGCACCGACGCGAAGCGGTCGGCGTCGTCGCCCGACGAGCCCACGGTGAACGCCCGCGCCCCGGGTGCGACGAACGGGAAGCGCTCGCCCTCGGAGACCAGGGGGTAGGTCAGCGCACCGGACGGCTCGTGCTCCCGGGCCCCCCGCGTGAGCGCGTCGAGGTCGGCCCCGGGGAACATCGAGGGGACGACGCCCGCACCGCTGCTCGAGGCGCCGCCCGGCAGCCATCGTCCGGCCGGGCCGCGGTGGGAGTACACGACGCCCGCGGGGTCGACGACCGGCCGCTCGGTCACCCCCTTGAGCACGAGGGTGGTGCCGAGCACGCTGTTCCAGCTGCCGACGTCGACGACGCCCGCGCCCAGCTGGCTCGCGCAGCCGTCGGTGGTGCCGGCGACGACGGGCGTGCCCGCGGGGATGCCGGTGGCGGCCGCGCCGGCGGCCCCCACCCGGCCGAGGCCGGCGCCGGGGGCCACGAGCGGTGGGAGCACCTCGGCGGGGACGCCGAGCCGGTCCATCACCGTCGTCGGCCAGCCGTGGTCGACGAGGTGGGCGCCGGTCTTGAGCGCGTTGCTGAGGTCGGTGGCGACGGCGTGGCCGACGAGCCGCCGGTTGACCAGGTCGACCTGGTGGGACAGGCGGACGTCGCGGGAGCCACCGGCCTCCGCGCGCTCCTGCAGCAACCACAGGAGCTTCGGCAGGCCCCAGGACACCTGCATCCGCTGGTACCCCAGCGCCGCCCACACGTCGGCACCCGCCACGTCGACGGCGGCGAGGTGGTCGTGGGCGCGTGCGTCGTCGTACATCAGCCCGGGCGTCAGCGGGGTGCCGTCGACGTCGGTCAGCAGCACCGTCCCCGACGTGCCGTCGGTGGCGACCCCGCGCACGGTGGCCGGGTCCAGGTCGGCGGTCGCGTGGCGTGACGCCTCGCCGACCGCGCTCCACCACTGCTCGGGGTCCTGCTCGTGACGGGGCCCGTCGCGCCGGCTGGACAGCGCCGACGAGCCGCGCCCCACCACGACGCCGTCGCCGCGGACGGCCAGCACCCGGACGCTCTGCGTGCCGAGGTCGATGCCGATCCACGTCCCGTCCGGGTCGGTGCTCCCGGGGGCGGTCATGCCGGGACCCGCTCGGCCGAGCGGCGTGCGGCGAGCAGCCGCCAGGCAGGGGCGGCCTCCTCGCGCAGGCGGACGAAGTCGGCGTACAGGCCGTCGTAGACGTCGTGCGCCCGGGGATCGGGCTCGAAGCGTCGGCCGAGCACGACCGGCGGGGCCTCGACGCCGCGGACGCGCGCCGCGACCAGGTAGGCGCCGCGGGCCCCCACCTCGGCGTCCTCGGTCCGGGTGACGGGCACGCCCGTGACGTCGGCGATGACCTGGGTCCACACGTCGTTGACGGCACCGCCGCCGCACACGCGGAGGTCTGACACCGGGGTGGCGCAGACCTCGAGGCAGTCGCGCACGACGAGCGACAGGCCCTCGACGACGGCCCGCGCGACGTGGGCCGGGCCGTGCGCGAAGGACAGCCCGTGCAGGACCCCGCGGGCGGCGGCGTCCTGGAAGGGGGCGCGCTCGCCGGCCTGGGACAGGTAGGGCAGCAGCACCAGGCCGTCCGCACCGACGGGGGCCTGACGGGCGAGCGCCCCGAGCTCCGACGGGTGGTGCAGGCCGAGCAGGGTGCAGGCCCAGCCGATCACCTCGCCGCCGGCGAGCGTGGGGAACGCACGGACGTGCCGTCCCGGCAGGCCGGACGCGACCGTGATGCCCGTCGCGACCTCACCCACGGGCAGCTCGTCGACGACGACCTCGGTGCACAGGGTGGTGCCGAGGATGCAGCAGGCCTGGCCGGCGTCGACGGCGCCCGAGCCCAGGGCCGTGGCCACGATGTCGTAGGGCGCGAGCACCACCGGGACCCCGGACGGGATCCCCAGCCGGCCGGCGACGTCGTCGAGCACCGGGGCCGCGCGGTCGTCGTCGGCGAGGACGCGCGGGAGCAGACGGCGGGCCCACGACATCGAGAACAGGGCGATCAGCTTCTCGGAGTACGCGAGCGTGCGCAGGTCGAGGAACGGCGCCGACGCGTCGGAGGTGTCGCTCACGCGCAGACCGGTGAGGCAGGAGAAGATCCAGCCCCCGCACGTCAGGGAGGTCGCCGAGGCCGCGAGCCGGTCGGGGTCGTGCCTCTCGAGCCAGGCCAGGACGGCGTGCCCGATCCCGGACGACCCCAGGTTCCCGTTGAGCGCGAACGCCGCGTCGAGCAGCCCCTCGCGCTGCCACCGGGACACGACGTCGGCCGCGCGGCCGTCGTTCCAGAGCACGGCCGGGCCCGTGGGTCGGCCGGCGTCGTCGACCAGCCAGGCGCCGTCGCCCTGGGCGGTGACCGCGACGGCCTCGAGATCGCCGTCCAGCTGCGGGACGACCTCGGCGACGGCCGAGGCGACGGCGTCCCACACCGCGTCCATGTCCTGCTCGGACCAGCCGGGCTCGGGGTGCAGCACCTCGGTGGGACGGCGGGCGACCACGGCCTCCCGTCCGTCGGCCGCGTAGCCGACGACCTTGATCATGGTGGTGCCCGCGTCGATCGTGATCACGCTCATCGTGGCGCTCCGTCCCTGGTCGGTGCCGACATCGTCACGCACGGCCGGACGAGGCACGGGTGCGGCGTGCCGCGGAGTCCAGCGCGACGGCGAGCATCAGCACCGCGCCCGTGACCATGAAGCGGAACGACGAGTCCAGGCTCAGCAGCGTCAGACCGCTCGAGATGGACTGGATGACCAGCACGCCCAGCAGCGCGGCGAACGCGGTGCCGCGGCCGCCGAACAGGCTGGTGCCGCCGATGACCGCCGCCGCGATCGCGTTGAGGTTGACGTCGCCGCCGCCGCTGCTCTGGTTGGCCGCGGCGAGCCGCGCCGCCGCGAGGACGCCCCCGAGCGCGGCGAAGGAGGTGCAGAGCATGAAGCACGAGGTGTAGACGAGGCGGACGTTGATGCCCGCGCGACGGGCCGCCTCGACGTTGCCGCCCACCGCGTAGACCGAGCGGCCCCACTTGGTGCGGGAGAGCAGGTAGTGCATGACGAGCACGAGCCCCACGAACAGCACGAACATCCAGCCGACGCCCCGGGTCTGGTTCAGGTAGAAGACCACGAAGCCCAGCAGGAGGAGCAGCACCGCGCTGCGCACGCCGAGGTCGGTGAGACCCCGGTGCGACAGGCCGGCCGCCGCCCGCTTGCGTGAGTGCGCGAGGCCGGTCACCAGGAGCCCGCCGGCGGCGAGGACCACGAGGACGTACGAGAGCCACGGCGGCACGAACCACAGCTGCGCGAACTTCACCAGGCCCGAGTCGAACGGGAGGTTGATCGAGCCCTGGGCGCCCAGCAGGTACAGCTGCAGGCCGAGGAAGCCCAGCAGGCCGGCGAGGGTGATGACGAAGCTGGGCACGCCGAACCGGTTGAACATCAGCGAGTAGGCGAAGCCGACCACGGCGCCCGCCAGCACGGCGGCGACGATCGCGACGACGACGGGCAGACCCTTGTCGACGAACAGGATCGCCACGATCGCCGAGGACAGCCCGCTCACCGAGCCGACCGACAGGTCGATCTGGCCGACGAGCAGCATGAAGACCACGCCGAGCGCGATGATGCCGACGCTGGCGCACTCGAGCGTGAGGTTCACCAGGTTGGCGCTCGACAGGAAGATCGGGTTGAGGGCCTGGAGCACGCCCCAGATCACGACGAGTCCGGCGACGACCGGCAGGACGCCGAGGTCGCCGTCCTTGATCCGACGGACCTGGGCGTCGACGGTGCCGCGCAGTCCGGACGACCGGCGCAGGCGCTCGTCCTGCAGGTCGGTGGCGACGGCCGTCTGCTCGGCCGGCTGGTCGGTGGTGGTCATGACGGTGCTCCCTCGTGGGTGGTGGTGGCGCCCTGGCGCCGGGACGCACGCTGGGAGACCGCGTTGTCCGTGGCGCCGGTGATGGCCGCGATGATCTCCTCGCTGGAGACGTCCTGGACGTCGAAGACGCCGTTGTTGCGCCCGAGGCGGAGCACCGCGACCTTGTCGGCCACGGCCCGCACGTCCTCCATGTTGTGGCTGATCATGATCACGCCGAGACCGCGCTCGCGGAGCCGCTCCACCAGGTTCAGGACCTCGGCGGTCTGGGCCACGCCGAGCGCCGCGGTGGGCTCGTCGAGGATGATCACGCGCGGGTCGCCGATCAGCGACCGCGCGATCGCCACCGTCTGGCGCTGGCCACCCGAGAGCGACGCGACGGGGATGCGGACCGTCGGGATCTTCGCCGAGAGCTGCCGCAGCAGCTCCCAGGACCTGACCTCCATCGCGACGTCGTCGAGCCGCAGCGCGTTGATCTCGCGGCCGAGGAACAGGTTCTCGATCACGTTGAGGTTCTCGCACAGGGCGAGGTCCTGGAACACCGTGGCGATGCCGAGGTCGTGCGCGGTGGCCGGGTCGTCGATCGTCACCGTCCGCTGCTCGAAGGTGATCGTGCCCGACGTCGGCGCGTGCACGCCGGCGAGCACCTTGACGAGGGTCGACTTGCCGGCGCCGTTGTCGCCGACGACGGCGACGACCTGACCGGGGGCGACGTCGAGGTCGACGTCGGTGAGCGCCGCGACGGCGCCGAAGGTCTTGGAGATGGAGCGCAGCGACAGCACGCTGGTGTCGGCCGGTGCGCTCGCGGGTGCGGTGGGCGTCATGGGTGCCTCGGGGGTGGGTCGGGGGGTGAGGTCAGGGGTTGGTCGGGGGCAGGTGGCCGGGTCCCCTGCCGAGGGCGGGGACCCGGCGCACGTCAGCTGATGCCCAGCTCGGTGCAGGCCTTCGCGTACTCGCCGGTGCAGACGTCGGCGGCCTCGAGGGCGCCGGAGTCGAACAGCGCCTCCTTGATGTTGTCCCGGGTGACGACCTCGGGGGTGAACAGCTGCGAGGGGGTGTCGAACAGCGTCGCCTTGCCCTTCGGCGTCTTGCCCTGGGCGAAGTCGTAGGCGACCACGGCCGCGGCCTCGGCGACGGTCTTGATCGGCTTGGAGATGGTGTTGTACTGGTCGCCGGCGAGGATCCGCTGCGCGGCGGCGAGCTCGGCGTCGTTGCCCGTGACGGGCGGGACGGTGACCCCGGCCGCCTTGAAGGCGGCGATGGCCCCGCCGCCGGTGCCGTCGTTGGCGGCGACCACGCCCGCGATCTGGTCGGGGAACTTGGTGATCTGGCCGCTCACCCAGCTCTGCGCCTTCTCGGGCTGCCAGTCCGGGGTGTCGTACTCGGCGAGCAGGTCGATGCCGCTGGGGTCGATCGCGCTGTGGATGCCCTTCTTGATCAGGCCGGCGGCGGCGTCCGTCGGCGAGCCGTTGACCTGGAGGATGCCGCCCTCGGCCTTGGTCGCCTTCAGGTCGTCGACGAGCGACTGACCGATGAGCGCGCCGATCTTCTCGTTGTCGAACGAGACGTAGTAATCGGCCGGGATCTTGGGGATCGGTCGGTCGTAGGCGATCACCGGGACGTCCTGGCTCTGCGCGGTCTGGACGATCGTGGCGGCCGCCGCGGAGTCGACGGGATCGATGACCAGGGCCTTCACGCCCTGCGCCAGCGCCGAGTCGGCCTGCTGCTGCTGCTTCGAGGCGTCGGAGTCGGCGTTCTGGTAGATGACCTCGCAGCCCGGGCACAGCTCGGCGATCTTCTTCTTGAACAGCGGGCTGTCGTACTGCTCGTAGCGCGTCGAGGCCAGGTCGGGCATGAGGAACGCGATCTTGGCGTCCTCGGCCCCGCCGCCACCGCCTCCGCCACTGCCGCCGCCGTCCGAGCCGGAGCCGCAGGCACTGAGGGCGAGGGTCGTGGACAGGGCGGCGGCGACGAGCGCCGCCACACGGGTTCGGGGGTTGGTCACGGTGGACTCCTTCGTCGCTGGTGATCGGTGGGCGTTCGGCACCGGACCCGTCCGGTGCGTGCCACCGCCGACCGGCCGTGGCCGGTTCCAGGTGACGCCTGTCACACTAGGTCGCTGCTGCACATATGTCCAGCACATTCGTGCCGAGGTTTTCACCGTCCCTCGCTCGCGCCGACCGCCCGACCGGACGTGCGACGATGTGACGCGACATGGACGCGCTCGCCCCGACCCCCGGACCCGACGGCCCCGACCCCGTGGGGCGCGACGCCAACCGGTTCGCGCCCGAGCTGATGTACGCCGCGGCCACGCAGTACTACCTGGAGGACGTCACCCAGGCCGGCGTCGCCGAGCGGCTGGGCGTCAGCCGCGCGACCGTCAGCCGGATCCTCACCGAGGCGCGGCGCCAGGGCATCGTCACCATCTCGGTGCACCGGCCCGACGGGTACGAGCGGCTCGCGGCCGAGGTGGCCGACGCCCTCGGGCTGCACGCGGTCTACGTCGTGCCCGAGGTGCAGGGCACCCAGCTCGGCCCGTGGCTCTCCCCCGGGGTGACGCGCGCGTTGACCGGCGTCGGCCTCGAGCCCGGCGACGTCCTGCTCGTCTCGTCGGGCCGCACGGTCTACGAGTGCGCGCTCGAGGAGCGCACCCGGCTGCCCGGCGTCGTCATCGCGCCGGCGGTCGGCGGGCAGGAGGACCCGCAACCGTGGTTCCAGACGAACGAGACCACGCGCGTGCTCGCCGAGCGGACCGGCGCCCGTCCCAGCTACCTCTACGCACCCGCCCTGCCCGGTCGCGAGCTGTTCGAGTCGCTGCACCGTGACCCGACCTTCCAGCGCATCACCACGCTCTGGACCCGCGCCCGGTGCGCGCTCGTCGGGGTGGGGTCCGCGCCGCTGACGCGGACCTCGCTGCCCTCGTTCGTGCCGTCGGACGCGCCGTCGCTGCAGCGCGCCGTGGGCGACGTCTGCTCGCGGTTCTACGACCGCGACGGCCAGCCGGTGGACTACCCGGGGAGCGAGCGCATCGTCGCCACCGGGCTGGACGACCTGCGCCACATCCCCGACACCATCGCGGTCGCGGTCGGCGAGGACAAGGTGCGTTCCATCGTCGCGGCGGCCCGGGGCCGCTACTTCACCCAGCTGGTCACCGACGCGGCCACGGCCACCCGGCTGGTGCAGCAGGCACCGCGTCACTGAGTCCTCGCGCAATCCACCACACCGGGCCGTCCGGCGCGGATACGGTGGGACGATGGGCTCGCTCGGGCAGGGACGGCGATGACGGCCGTCGACGGCTCGCCGCGCGAGCGGATCGTGACCGCGGCGCACGGGCTCTTCCTGGCCGGCGGCTACCTCGGCACCACGATGGGCGAGATCGCCACCGAGGCCGGGGTCTCGCTGCTCGAGGTGTTCGACGTGGTGGGGTCCAAGGCCGGCGCGCTGGCCGCCGTGGTCGACGAGGCCGTGGTGGGTGACGCCGAGCCCGTCGCGCTGCTCGACCGCGCGTGGGTGGCCGGGCTCGGGTCGATGTCGACGGAGGAGGCGCTGCGCAGCGTCGTGGCCAACCTCGCCGAGGCCACCGAGCGGGCCTCGCCCGTGCACGAGGTGGTCGCGAGCGCGGCGTCCGACCCCGAGGTCGGGGCGCTGCTCTCCGTGCTGCACGCGCAGCGGGTCGAGACCTGCGCGCGGCTCGCCGAGCTGGTCGCCCCGTCCCCCACCGTGGTCGACCTGCTGGCCGACCAGCTCTACGCCGTCGTCGGACCCGAGTGCTTCCACCTCCTGGTCGTGCGTCGCGGCTGGTCGCGTCGGCGCTGGGAGCGGTGGGCCGAGCAGGGGCTGACCGCGGCGCTCGCGGCCACCTGACGGGCCGTCGCGTCGGTAGCATGCGGCGATGACCACGCCGCGGCCCGACGACTTCGCCGAGCTGCGCGACCGGGCCGTGGACGCGCTCCGGGCCCTGGTGCGGATCCGCACCGTCTCCCACGCCGACCCGGCGCTGCGCGACGAGGAGCCGTTCGTGGCGGTGGTGGCCGAGCTGCGGCGCCGGTTCCCCCTCCTCCACGAGCAGCTCGAGCTCACCCCGATCCCCGGGCACGCCCTGCTGTTCCGCTGGCCCGGCCGCAGCGCCGCGCGTCCGGTGGTGCTGATGGCGCACCTCGACGTGGTCCCCGTCGACGACGCGGCGCCGTGGCAGCACCCCGCCTGGGAGGCCAGGGTCGTGGACGGCCACGTGTGGGGCCGCGGGACGCTCGACGACAAGGGCCCGCTGGTGTGCACCGCCGCGGCGGTGGAGCGGCTGCTGGCCCGCGGGTTCGTGCCCGCCCAGGACGTCTGGCTGTCCTTCGGCACCACCGAGGAGGTGTCGGGCGAGACCGCGCCGCTGGCCGTCGACGAGCTCGAGCGACGGGGCGTGCGGCCGTGGTTCGTCGTCGACGAGGGCGGCGCCGTCGCGTCCGACGCCTTTCCCGGCGTGACCCGGCCGGTGGGCGTCGTCGGCGTCGCCGAGAAGGGCACGACCACGATCGAGCTGCGGGTCGACGGCCGCGGCGGGCACGCGTCCACCCCCGCCCGGATGGACGCGACGGCCCGTGTGGCCCGAGCCGTCGTGCGACTCGACCGGAGCCCGATGCCGGTGTCGGTGCCCGCGCCGACGATCGAGCTCTTCCGCCGCCTCGCGCCCCACGCGCCGCGCCCGCTGCGGCGTCTGATGGCAGGCGCCGGGAGCCTGCGGCCGGTGCTCGCCCGCGTCCTGGTCGCGGCCGGTCCCGAGACCGCCGCGATGGCCCGGACCACCGTCGCCGTGACGACGCTGTCGGGCTCCCCCGCGCACAACGTGCTGGCCTCGACCGCCCGCGCCGGCGTCAACGTCCGCGTGATGGTGGGCGACACGGTCGACGGCGTCGTCGCGCACCTGCGCCGCGCGATCCACGACGAGAAGGTGCGGGTGTCGGTCGTCGAGAGCGGCGAGGCGAGCCCGGTCTCCCCCGTCGACGACGACGCGTTCCGGCTGCTGGAGCGCACGATCGGCGAGCAGTTCCCCGAGGCGGTGGTGGCGCCCTACGTGATGATGGCCGCCACCGACGCGCGGTTCTTCACCCGGATCTGCCCGCGGGTCTACCGGTGGTCGCCGCTGCGGATGAGCGGGGAGCAACGGGCGTCGCTGCACTCCTTCGACGAGCGCGTCGGCGTGGACGACCTCGCCGACGGCGTGCTCTGGTACGAGCGACTCCTGGTGGCGATCGAGTGACCTCGGCACGGGTGACGTCGAGCGTGCCCGGCCTGTGGACCGTGGTCGGCTTCCTGGTCGCGGTCGAGGTCGCGAGCGGGGTGCTGCAGGGCTACTACACGCCGATCATCCCCCAGATCGCCGACCACCTCGGGATCCAGGACGCCAGCTTCAACTGGTTCGAGGCCGCCCAGCTGATCGTGTCCGCGCTGGTCGTGCCCGTGCTCGCGAGGCTCGGTGACCTCGTCGGGCACCGGCGCGTGCTGCTGCTGTCGACGGTGGTCACGGCGCTGGCGTCGTGGGCGCTCGCGTTCACCCCGTCGTTCTCGACGTTCCTCGTGGCCTGGGCGGTGCAGGGCTTCTACGTGGTGTGGCTCCCGCTCGAGGTGAGCATCATCCACCGCCGCACCGCGCACACCGGGCAGCAGGCGCGGCTCACCCGCCGCGCCGCCGGGTTCCTGGTCGCGGCGCTCGAGCTGGGCGTCGTCGTCGGAGCCCTGACGAGCGGCGCGCTGGTGGACTCGACCGGGATGCGGGTGGTCCTGATGCTGCCCGCCGTGGTCGTCACCCTGAGCCTGGTCGCGATCTGGTTCGGCGTGTCCGACACCGAGCCCGTCGCCGAGGGCGGCGTCGACTGGACCGGGTTCGCGCTCGTCACCGTCGCGCTCGGCGTCCTGATGGGCGGGCTCGTCCTGATCCGTCTCGACGGCCCGGACAGCCTGCTCGCCTGGGGCGTCGTCGTGCTCGGCCTGCTCGCGTTCGTGCCGTTCGTGCGGGCCGAGCTCGCCCATCCCGAGCCGCTCGTCGACGTCCGGCTGCTGGCGACACCGGGCCAGTGGCCCGTGCAGCTGACCGCGTTCCTGTTCGGCATGTCCGTCCTCGGCGCCCAGATCCCGCTGTCGACCTACGCCCAGAGCGATCCCGCCGTGGTCGGCTACGGCCTGGGTGCGTCGTCGGGGTTCGTCTCGACGCTGATCGGCGTCTACGTGCTGACGATGGTCGCGGGCGCCCTGCTGCTCCCGGCGGCCTCCCGGTGGCTCGGCCCGCGCCACGCGCTGCTCGTCGCCTGCCTGCTCGTCGCGACCGGGTACGGGCTCTGGATCCCCTTCCACGACGGCACCGGCCAGGCGCTGCTCAACATGGCGATCGCCGGCGTCGGGTCGGGTGCCCTGGTCGCGGCGCTCCCCGCGGCGGCGGCCGCCGCGGCACCGGCCGACCGCACCGGCTTCGCCACGGGCATGACCAACACCACCAAGACGGTGGGCGGCGCGATCGCGTCGAGCATCTTCGCGATCGCCCTCTCGGCCACCGGCAGCATCGACACCGAGGGCTCGGTCGCGGCGCCGCTGAGCGGCTACCTCGTCGTCTGGGCCGTCTGCTCGGCGTCGGCCCTGCTCGCCGCCCTGAGCCTGCTCGCCGTCCCCCGACGCGCCTTCGCCGACCCCGCCGAGCCGACTCCCCCGTCCGCGATCTGATGCCTCGGCGGGGTTCTGCACCCCCCGGAACCCCGCCACGCCATCGGATCGCGGACGCGGGAGGAGGGGGCTCGTCGGTGGTTGCGTGACCCACCTTGTTCACCTGGGGGACGGGACGCGTCCACCCCGCACGCTCCGCCGGTTCAGCGCGCTGGGGTGACGTGCGAGGTGCTGCCCGCGCTCACGTGGGCCGAATCCCCCGAAGGAAGCACCATGCGCCTGCACTCCTCCCTCCGCACGCTGCGCCGACCCGCCGCCAGGACCGTCGCCGCGCTCGCCGCCGGCGTCCTCGTCGTCGGCGCCGCGGGCTACGCGGCCGGCTCCGGCCGCGACCTCACCGCCCACGGCGGCGCCACCCGCAACAACGGCGACCGCTCCGCCGACGTCAAGCGCGCCATCGACAAGGGCACCGCCCGCAACGTCATCCTCCTGATCGGCGACGGGATGGGCGACAGCGAGATCACCTCGGCCCGCAACTACACCAAGGGCGCGGACGGCCGGTTCCCCGGCATCGACGCGCTGCCCATGACCGGCCAGTACACGACCTTCTCGGTCACCAAGGACGGCAAGGCCGACTACGTCCCCGACTCCGCCGCCACCGGCAGCGCCTGGGCGACCGGCACCAAGACCTACGACAACGCGATCTCCGTCGACGTCGAGGGTCGACCCGAGGCCACCCTGCTCGAGCTCGCCAAGAAGCGCGGCCTCAAGACCGGCGACGTCTCCACGGCCGAGATCCAGGACGCCACCCCCGCCGTCCAGGTCTCCCACGTCACCGCGCGGTCCTGCTACGGCCCCACCGCGACCACCAAGACCTGCCCCACCAACGCCCTGGAGAACGGCGGCGCCGGCTCCATCGGCGAGCAGCTGCTCAAGACCCGTCCCGACGTCACGCTCGGCGGCGGCTCGACGACGTTCGCCGAGAAGGCCGTCGCCGGTCGCTACGCCGGCCTCACCCTCGACCAGCAGGCGGCGGCGCGCGGGTACCAGCGCGTCACCACCAAGGCCGGCCTGGCCGCGGTCAAGAAGGCCGACCAGGACAAGCCGCTGCTCGGACTGTTCACGCCCGGCAACTTCCCGGTCCGCTGGACCGGGCCGGCCGCGACCCCCACGGGCGGCGCCGCCGCCCCGGCGCGCTGCACGACCAACCCCGAGCGCACCGCCACCCAGCCGTCGCTGCGTGACATGACCCGCAAGTCCATCGAGCTGCTGAACTCCAAGAAGGGCAAGGGCTTCTTCCTCCAGGTCGAGGGCGCGAGCATCGACAAGCGCGACCACGCCGCCGACGCCTGCGGCCAGATCGGCGAGGTCCTCGACCTCGACGAGGCCGTGCAGGAGGCGCTGGCGTTCGCCCGCAAGGACGGCAACACCACCGTCATCGTCACCGCCGACCACGCCCACACCAGCCAGATCGTCGAGGCCGGCGGCAACACGCCGGGCCTGACCACGACGCTGCTCACCGACGAGGGCAGCCCGATGACGATCAGCTACGGCACCGCCCCCGCGGGCGGGTCGCAGCAGCACACCGGCACGCAGCTGCGCGTCGCCGGGTACGGCCCGCAGGCCGCGAACCTGACCGGGCTCACCGACCAGACCGACCTGTTCTTCACCATCAGCCGTGCCCTGCGTCTCGAGGGCGCCGGCAGGCGCTGACCTGCTCCACCCCGTCCGCCCCCGCACGCTCGTCGTGCGGGGGCGGACCTCTGCCCGGGGCCGCCTGACCGTCCGACATTGAAAAGTTAAACCGCCGCCCGTGGGTTGGCGCGGCTCCCCGGGGGTACCTCTGTGCTGAGTCGGTGCACCGTGCGCCCCCGTCACACAGGAGCTTGACCCATGACCTCACTGCTGTCCCGCACCCGAGCCGGCCGTCGCGCCGCCGTCGTCACCGCCGGCCTGGCCACCGCCGCGATCGCCGCCCTGCCCCTCACCGGCACCTCGGCCACCACGACGGACGCGGGCGACCCGACGTCGTCGGCCAAGGTCGACGTCGCCCAGGCGAAGTCCGACCAGGCCGCGGCGAAGAAGGCCCAGGCCATCGTCAAGAAGGTCGACGGCGACGCCGGCGCCTACCTGACCTCGTCCAGCAAGGTCGTCGTGAACATCACCGACGCCGCGGACGCGAAGGTCGTCGAGCAGGAGGGCGCCACCGCGAAGGTCGTCGCCCACAGCGCCAAGGAGCTCAAGGCCGCCGAGGCCGTCCTGGCCGAGAAGGCCAGCATCCCCGGCACCTCGTGGGCGATCGACCCCACGAGCAACAGGGTGCTCGCCACCGCCGACTCGACCGTCAGCGCCGAGGAGCTGGCCCAGCTGCAGTCGGTGGCCAAGAGCCTCGGCGGCCGCGTCGAGGTCTCCCGCGAGGCCGGCACCCTGTCGACCACGGCCCGCGGCGGCGACGCCATCTGGGCCCAGGGCGGCGGACGCTGCTCGCTCGGCTTCAACGTGCGCACCGCCCAGGGCCCGGCCTTCGTGACCGCCGGCCACTGCACCGACGTCGCGGCCACATGGTACAACGACTCGGCGCAGACCAGCCTGCTCGGCACCGGCGGCACCGGCTCGTTCCCCGGCAACGACTACGGCATCGTCCGCACCTCGACCGCCGGCCCGAGCACCGTCAACCTCTACAACGGCTCCACCCAGGCCATCACCGGCGCCGGCTCGGCCACCGTCGGCCAGACCGTCACCCGCAGCGGCTCCACCACCGGCCTGTTCAGCGGCCGCGTCACCGCGCTGAACTCCACGGTCAACTACGCCGAGGGCAGCGTCACCGGCCTCATCCGCACCACCGTCTGCGCCGAGCCCGGCGACTCCGGCGGCTCGCTGTTCGCCGGCTCCACCGCCCTCGGCCTCACCTCCGGCGGCAGCGGCGACTGCACCTCCGGCGGCACGACCTACTTCCAGCCCGTCGGCGAGGCCCTGTCGGCCTACGGCGCGTCCATCGGCTGATTGCGCGGCACCCAGCAACCCGTAGCACCCGGCACCTCAGGGCCCCGGACGGATCTCGGACCGTCCGGGGCCCTCGTGCGTCGTCAGCCGTGCGGCAGGACGAGCAGCTTGCCCGTGGTGCGGCGACCCTCGAGGTCGTCGTGGGCACGGGCCGCGTCATCGAGGGCGTAGGTGCCGCCGATGGTGAGGCGCAGGGACCCGTCGCGGACCCAGCCGAGGACGCGGCCGGTGCGCTCGAGCAGCTCCTCGCGGGTGACCACGTGGTCGACGACCGTCGGGCGGGTGAAGAACAGGGAGCCGCCGGCGTTGAGACGCTTGGCCTCCACCGGGGGGACGGGTCCGCTGGCCTGGCCGTAGAGGACGTAGACGCCGCGGCGCGCGAGGCTGTCGAGGCTCGCGTCCTGGGTGGTGCGGCCGACGCCGTCGTACGCGACGGCCACGCCCCGGCCGTCCGTGAGGCGCCTGACCTCGTCCGCGACGTCCTGGCTGGTGTAGTCGACCACGTGCGCCGCGCCGGCGGCCCGCGCCGCCTCCGCCTTGGCCGGCGTGGACGTCGTGCCGATCACCCGAGCACCGAGGAAGGTGCAGATCTGGGTGAGCAGGAGGCCCATGCCGCCGGCCGCCGCGTGCACGAGCACGTCGTCGCCGGGTCGCACCACGTAGGTGGAGTGGGTCAGGTAGTCGGCGGTGACGCCCTGAAGCATCGCGGCGGCGGCCGTCCGGTCGTCGACGTCGTCGGGCACCGGCACGCACCGCTCGGCCGGCACCAGCACCTGCTCGGCGTAGCCGCCGCCCGCGACCATCAGCCACGCCACCCGGTCGCCGACGCGCACGTCGTCGACCTCGGCGCCCACGGCCGACACCGTCCCGGCGCCCTCGGAGCCGGCGACGAACGGCGTCTCCATCGGGTACGCGCCGCTGCGCTGGTAGGTGTCGATGAAGTTCACCCCCGACGCGCCGACGTCGACCCGCACCTCGTGCGGACCCGGCTGCGGCTCGGGACGGTCCTGCACCTGCATCGCGTCCGACCCGCCCTGCTGCGTCACGACCACTGCGCGCACTGCGTCACCTCTCGGTACGCGGCCGACCGCTCGGCCGTCGCCGCCATCGTGCCACCCGCGCGCGGGTCAGGCGGCGAGCCGCTCGCCCGTCCGCGTCTCGGCGCCCTCGACGGGGGCGGGCTGCTCGTCCTGCTCCACGGCCGACGCGCCGGGCACGAGGAGCCCGGCGAACCCGGCCAGAGCCATCACGACGGCGAGCACGACGAACGTGACCGTGTAGCCGACCTCGGCGGTGAAGCCGTTGGGGAGCACCTGCGCGGTGACGATGCTGGTGGCCATCGCGGAGCCGACGGCACCGCCGACGGTGCGCAGGTTGGCGTTCATGCCGCTCGCGACGCCGGTCTGGGCGGCCGGGACGGCGGCCACGACGAGGTTGGCCAGGAGCGCGAACACCAGGCCCACGCCGATGCTCGTGATGCCGGCGCCGATCGCGGTCTGCACCAGGGTGTCGTGGAACAGGGCGGTGGACGCCAGGCCGACGGCGCCGATCATGCAGGACGCGACGACCATCGGCTTGGGCCCGAAGAAGCGGGCCAGCGGGGTGGCCACCAGTCCGGCGACGAACGTCGCGGCCGCGCTCGGCAGCATCACCAGGCCCGCCTGGGTCACGGTCGCGCCGAGTCCCCAGCCGGACGCGGACGGCGTCTGCACCAGCTGCGGGACGAACCCGAACGACGCGTACATCGAGACGCCCACGAGCAGCGCGACGAGGTTCGCCGCCCAGACCGGACGACGGCGCATCATCTGCAGGTCGACGACGGGGACGCGCGCCCGCTGCTCCGAGCGCACCCAGGCGTACGTCAGCACGACCGCCCCGACGAGCAGACCGAGGACGCCGGGCGAGGCCCAGCCCCACGCGGGGCCCTGGCTGACCGCGAGCAGGAAGGCCGAGAGCCAGCCGGCCAGCAGGACCGCGGGCAGGACGCTCACGCCGCCGGGCGTCCGCACCGGCGAGGCGGGGACGAAGACGAACGCGGCGACGGCAGCGAGGCCGGCCACGATGGCGGGCAGGACGAAGAGCCAGTGGTAGCCCAGCACGTCGAGGATCGGGCCCGCCACGACGATGCCGATCCCGAACCCGACCGCCATCAGCGAGGACACGACGCTGATCGCCATCGACCGGTGCCGCTCGGGCACCTCGTCGCGGATGATGCCGAAGGCCAGCGGGATCACGCCGCCGCCGATGCCCTGGATCACCCGGGCGCCGATGAGCACGCCGATGTCGGTGGCGAGCGCGGCCACGACCGACCCGACCGCCAGCGCCCCCACGGCGACCACGAGCATCCGGTTCTTGCCGACGGCGTCGCCGACCCGTCCGAGGATGGGCGTGGAGACCGCGGCGGCGAGCAGCTGCGCGGTGAGCACCCACGTCACGGCGCTCTGCGTCGTCCCGAGCTCGGACTGGAGCAGGGGCAGCGTGGGGACGGTCATGGACTGGACGAGCGCGTACGACATCACCGAGATGGTGAGGACGGCGAACGTGGCGCGGTAGGACCTGCGGCGCACGGGTCTCCTCGAGAGGTCGGGCGGGGACGGGACGACGTTAGTTGTTCTCGTCACCCAACCGTGAGGACGGACGTCACATTCCGTGCCGTGGGTCACGGACCGGTCGCTCGAGCGGGGCTTCCCACCCGCCGATCCGTCGCTCCCACCCCACCCGTCCGTCGCTCCCAGCCCGGTGGCGGGGGTCGGAACGACGGACGGCGGGGGTCGGAGCGGCGGATCAGGGGTGGGCGCGGCGGACGAGGAGCAGCTGCTCGGAGCGTCCGACCGGGCCGTCGGCGTCGTGGAGCACCGCCGACGTGACGCCCTGCCCGTCCGGGCCGAAGACCACCTGGACCTCGAGGCCGACGTCCGTGCCGCGCGGCGGGCGGTGCAGGTGGATGCTCAGGTCGATGCTGGGGAAGAGCCACTCCCGGGGCGACTCGCGCACCCCGAGGCCGTTGGCGGTGTCGACCAGCCCGACCCAGCGGGCGAGGTCGCCGACGGGCTCACCGTGCACGAGCGGCACGTCGGTCGACAGCCAGGCCGCCACCCGGCCGGGGATCGCCGGCTCCACCGGACGCACGTCGAGCGACGCGATGTACCCACCGCCCCAGAGGTGGGAGTAGACCGTCCGCTCGAGCACGTCGCGCGCCGGCAGCGACGGGCCGGCGCCGCCCTCGACCGCCGAGGTGTCGTGGCGCGCGAGACGCCAGGCGCGGGCCCGGACCGCCGCACGTCCGCGCGAGAGCACCGTCGCCTCGAGCAGCTCGAGGCTGCGGCCGCCGCGGACCGTCTCGACGCACACCTCCACCTCCTCGATGGGCAGCACGCCCAGCACCTCGAACGTCAGGCGGGCGAGGACGAGGTCGTCGCCGGCCCGCCCGGCCACGAACCGCTCGATCTCGTGCACGACGAGCCCGAACGCCGGGCTGACGTGCTGCTCGCTCTCGGTCCAGGCGCCGCCGGTGTGCGTCGTCGCGCGGTAGCGCCCTGCCCCGAGGGGCACGAAGTAGGCGTGAGGCTCGTCGGTGGTGGGCTCGGGCATGTCACCTCGTCGGACGTCGGGTCGCGGCCGACCGTACCGTTCGCCGCGGTCGGCCCGAGTGGCCGCCGGTTGCCCGGACGGCGTTCACCCGGCGGCCACCTCGGGCCGGGATCCTGGAGGCCGACGACGGAGGTGGAGCGATGAGCTGGGTGACCACGGCCTGGCAGGCCTGCACGGGAGCCCTCACGGGCGACCCCGGACGAGCGTCAGGTGCGCCGCTGCCCGCGGACGCGGAGGCCGACGTCGTCCAGCACGCCCTGCGCATGGTCGTGCGCGAGTGGTCCGACGAGCAGCTGTCGTGGGCGTGGCGCACCAGCGACCACCAGGTGCGCTCGACCACGGGCCCGGCGGCCGTCGAGGCCGTCGTGAGGCGTCAGATGCTGCTCGAGGAGGTCGAGCGGCGCGACCCCGCCGGCTTCGCGCTGTGGATGGACGACCACGCGCTCACGGGCGACGACACCGGTCTGCAGCACGCGACCGACGACGACGCCGCCTGACCTGTCGGTGGCTGGTGATGCCGGGGCATCACCACGCACCGACACGTCGGGGGATCAGGGCAGGCGACGGGTGGCGACGGTGCCGGCCGACCGCACGGCCGAAACCACCTGCTCGACGAACCGGCGCGGACGCAGGACGGGTCCGTCCGCCCCCTCGCCGTCCGCCATCGCCGTGAGCGTCTCGGCCAGGGTGTCGAGGGACGACCGGCGCGGCGCCCAGCCCAGCACGCTGCGGGCGCGGCCGGTGTCCATCAGCGGGACGCCGAACGCGAGGTCGATCCAGCCCGGGTTCAGGGCCTGGACGTGCAGCCGCCAGCTGAGGTCGACCAGGGCGCGCAGCACCTGGCGGGGCACGTGGACGGGCGTCGCCGACAGCACCTCCGCGATGTCGTCGCGGCCCACCGACGGCTCGGCGGCGAGGTTGAAGGCACCGGACGCCCGCTGGTCGAGCACCCGGACGACGGCGTCGGCGACGTCGTCGGCGTGCACCAGCTGGATCCGCAGCCCCCGGTCGACGGGCAGCACCGGCACGTGCCGGAGCACCGCGGACGGGACCCACGACGGCACCCCGTAGCGCAGCAGCGCACCGGCGGCCGCGGCCTGCATGACCAGGCCCGGACGCAGCCGCGCGATCGTCAGCCCGGGCCGGTCCTCGTACCCGTCCAGGAGCGCCTCGGCGGCGGCCTTCTGCAGGCTGTAGGACGACCCCGGCACGCCCGCGGTGGGCCACGACTCGTCGACCCGTGCGTCGTCCACCCGCGGGGAGTACGCCCCGAGCGACGACATGTGCACCACGTGGGGGACGCCCGTCGCGACGGCCGCCTCCAGCACCGACGCGGTGCCCTGCAGGCCGAGCCGGTCGAGGTACTCGAGGTCGTGCGAGGGCTGGAAGCCCCACGCGAGGTGGACGACGGCGTCGGCGCCCTCCAGGGCCCGGACGAGCGCCGCCGCGGCCTCGGGCTCGGCCAGGTCGGCCTGCACCCACTCGACCCCGGCGTAGGGGGCCACCTCGGGCGGGCGGCGACGGCTGACGCCGACCACCTCGTGCTGGTCGGGTGCGGCCGCGAGGTGGCGCAGCAGCGCCGTCCCCACGTTGCCGCTGGCTCCGGTGACGACGATGCGCATGATCAGGCTCCTTCACTGGGTCCGTGTCGACCCGAGCCCGAACGGCTGCCGCTGTACGCCGCCTCGCGCACCGCGCCCAGCCAGGCGGGGGCCAGGACGGCACCGGTGGGGTGGTCGGTCACGGGGTCGAACGACTCCACGACCGTGGTGCGGTCAATCTCGACGCGCAGGGTCGCGACGTCGTGTCGCCCCTTGCGGGAGACGGCCGAGAGGGAGACGACGGCCTCGCCGTGCACGTCGTTCGGCTCGGTGCTCGAGCCGTCGGTGGCGGGTCCGCCGGCCGTGGCGAGCAGCCACGTCCAGCGCGGGCCCACCTGGTAGGGGGCCAGGGTGCTGTAGGTCGCCCGACCCCACGAGCGCGCCGGCGCAGGCGGGACACGGGCGACCGGCCCCGGGCCGACGCACGACGACATGAGGACGTCGAACTCGCCGGGTCCGAGCCGGCGGAACGCGAGCCCCAACAGGTCCGGACCACTGGACGCCAGGCTGATGCCGCGGGACAGCCGCACCACCGCGTCGGACGGCGTCCGCGGCCACGGGTCGCTCACGTCGGGCGCGGGGACCCAGCGACCGGTGAGCACGACGCCGCGGGTGTGCAGGGCGCGCGCACCGCGGGCCCGCCCGCCGAGGCGCGCGGCGGCCGAGACCGGGGACACCCACCAGGGCAGGGTGCCGGCCGTCGCCGTCACGGGGCGCGCAGGTGCGCGAGGACGCCACCGGGCCGGTGGTCGCGGACCGTGACGAGCTCGAGGTCGCCCGCGGCGTCGCCGATGGTGCGCCACAGCTCGTCGACCTGCTCGGGGTGGCCCATCTGCAGCACGGCGTGCCCGCCGGGCGCGAGGCACCGGGACACCACGCCGACCGCCTCGCGGGCGAGCGCGAGGCCGTCGTGGCCGCCGTCGATCGCGAGCACGGGGTCCTCGGGGAACTGCGTGAGGTCGGCGGTGGCCACCCAGGGCGGGTCCACGAGGGCGAGGGCGAACGTCTCGCCCTCGAGGACCGTGCGCCCGACGGCGGCGTGCCGGACCTCGACCACGAGCCCCGCGGCCTCGGCGTTGGCGCGGATGAAGTCGCACGCCACCGGGTTGAGGTCGGCGAGCACGGTCGGGCGACCCGTCGCCCGGGCGAGCGCGAGCCCCATGTGGCCGGCGCCGCTGAACAGCTCGAGCGCGCGTCCGGGGGGCGCGTCGACGGCGAGCTCGGCCAGCCAGTGGGGCTGCGCGACCGTCCACGGACGGGGTTCCAGGACGCGCTCGTCCCAGGCGATCTCGAGACCGTCGAACGCGAGGGTGCGGGAGGGGGGCGTCGTCCTCACCGGACGTCCTCGGCCCCGGGGCGTCGTGCGGGGGGCAGCATCTTGTGCGCGCCGTCGCACCAGGGTGCCCGCGAGGAGCAGGCGCACCGGCACAGGGCGACGACGGGGCGCAGGACGTCGTGCACCGACCCGTCGAGTGCGACGACCTGCTCGGCGCCGCGCACGAGGAGCGGTCCGCCCGGGCACGCCTGGGTGCGGACGTCGGCGCCCAGCGCCTGCGGGATCGCGCTCACGCCGGGACCCGCTCGGCGCGGCCGGTGGGCGCCGTCGACCCGTCGGCCCAGGCCGCCAGCAGCATCTCGGCGAACCGGACCTCCGTGTGCAGGCACAGCGCGGCACCCAGCAGCACGTCGCGCTCCAGCTCGGGGTGGGCCCGGACCAGGCTGCCGCAGACGTCGCGGACGGCCAGCTGCTCGTGGACGGCGTCGGCCTCGACGTGCTCGTCGAAGAACGTCGCGACCTCGTCGGGCAGGCCGACCCGGCGCACGCCCGCGGCGTAGAGGCGACAGGGCAGCGAGCTCGTCGCCTCGACCGCCGCGAGGTGGCCCACCGCGGCGCCCCGCCAGCGCTGGTGCAGGCCGAGCATCGACACCACCGTGCTGAGCGCGAGCGTCTGGGCCGGCACGTCGTCGACGTAGGCGGCGTAGGCGTCGTCGAGACCGGCCGCGGCCATGGTGCGCGCGTAGAGGTGCTGGTGGACGCGGTCGGGACGGCCCGCGCCGTACTCGTCGAACTGGATCTCGACCAGCGTCGCCTTGGTGACCGCGTCCAGGCGGGGGACGACGAAGGTGTGCGGGTCGGCCTCCTTGAGCTGGTAGACGCTGCGGTGGGCGAGGAAGTCCAGCACCTGGGCGCGGTCGGCCTGGCGTCCGACCACCGACGACAGCGACGGCCCCGGGTAGGTCTCGCAGAGCTCGAAGAACCGGGACGCGAGGTCGCCCGAGGCCGCCATCGCGGCGTCGACCTCGGGGGCGACCGCGTTGAGCAGGTGGGCCAGGAGCACGCGCTCGAGCTGGCGGCGGACGTGCAGCAGCCGGGGCGACCACTCCCAGCCCGGGTCGATGCCGGTGAACCCGCGGAAGTGCAGCTCGTACAGCGTCCACAGCGCGACCTGGAGGTCGTCGTCGGCCAGCGGGTCGTCGCTCGACACGTCGAGGTCGACGAGCGGTCCGTCGACGTCGGGGTCGCCGGACAGCAGGTCGAGCACGTGCCGGCTCAGCGGGCCCCGGGCGATCGGCAGGTCACCGGGTGCACGGCCGGTCGAGGGGGTGGGCTGCATGACGGAACGCTCCGCTCGATGTGGCCTCGCGGCCGGTCGGAGGCTCTGGTCGAACCCGACTTCGACGATAGGCGCGGGCCGGAGCGGGCGCCGAACGGCGGCGCGCCCGCTCCCCTCGTCACCGGGACGGGTCGGACGCCGGCTCAGGCCCGGGACTGCATGGCGAGGCGGACGTGGGTGTCGGCCTGGCCGTAGCCGTCGTAGCCGCCGCGTCGCTCGAGGAGCTCGACGTAGAACCCTGTGCCGAGCACGGGCGTGTAGAGGTGGAGCAGCTCGCCCGAACCGGAGCGGTCGTAGAGCAGGCCGTGGTCGCGCAGGTCGGCGACAGTGGCGTCGTCGAGCCCGAAGCGGGCGGCCACGTCCACGTAGTAGTTGTCGGGCACCGGCATGAGCGCCACGCCCGCCTCGCGCAGCCGCACCGACTCCGCCCGCAGGTCGGTGCAGGCGAAGGCGAGCTGGGTGATCCCGCGGGGACGGTCCGGGCCGGCGGTGTCGGCGACGTTGAGCACCACCCGCAGGTCGCCCGACGACGGACGCAGGGCGCGGCTGCGCAGGCGGCCCTGCGGCTCCATGAACTCCTCGACGGCGCCGGGCTCGAGGCCCAGCAGCGTGCGGTGGAACGACACCTCCTCGTTCAGCACGTCGGCCGGCACCGCCACGCCCACGTGGTCCAGCCCGAGCCACGTCGAGGCGTCCGGGGTGCCGTCCACGGGCTCGAAGTCGGCGTGCCAGTCGTCGGGCGCACCCGGCTCGGCGCTGACGAAGACGTGCACCCCCGACGGCGCCGTCAGCCCGGGCAGCCGGGCCTCGCCGTCGCCTCGGGTGCGCGCGAGCGCGGGCCACAGCAGGGCCTCGGCGCGGGCGGCGACCGACGCGACGGGGGGCGCGACGACCCCGATGGCGGTGGCCGCGCCGGACAGCGTCGTGGGCACGGGCTCGTGGTTGACGACCACGTGAGCGTCGCCCTGGCTCCACCAGGTCACGTGCTTGGTGCGGTGGCGTCCGACCACCGCGAACCCCAGCCCGGTGAGCAGGTCGGACGGGTCGTCGTCGGCGGCCGACAGCTCGACGAACGCCGCGTCGGTGCGCGGCGCCGGCGCCGGGGCGGCCGCCACGACCGAGGCGGCGGGCCCGTCCAGCCGTGCGGCGAGCTGGTCCTCCAGGAAGATCAGCGACCGCATCGCGTCGCGCGCGGTGACGCGCGGGTCGGCCTCGCGGACGACGTCGCTGAACACCTCGAGCGACAGCGGCCCGCGGTAGCCCGCCTCGAGGGTCGCCGCGACCACACCGGTCACGTCCAGCGTGCCCTGGCCGGGGAAGCAGCGGAAGTGCCGGCTCCACTCGAGCACGTCCATGTCGAGCGCGGGGGCGTCGGCGACCTGGAGGAACCCGATCCGCTCCCCCGGCACGTCCTCGAGCGCGGACCCGTCGTCGCCGCGCGACAGCATGTGGAAGGTGTCGACCGCGAGCGTCACCGCGGGGTGGTCGGCGCGGCGCACGACGTCCCACGACCGACCGACCCGGTTGACGTGACGGCCCCAGGCGAGGGCCTCGAAGGCGATCGTCACGCCGGCGTCGTGCGCGAGGTCGCCGAGGCGGGCGAGCTGCTCGGCGCTGAGGTCGACGTCGTCGACGGCGTCGGCCGCCACGGTGGAGCAGCAGAGCACGGTCGTCGCCCCGAGCCCGGCCATCACGTCGAGCTTGGCGGCGAACCGGCGCAGCACCGCGTCGAAGCGCTCCGGCGGCACCCCCTCGACGTCGCGCACGGGCTGGAACAGGTCGATCGACAGCCCCAGCCCGGCGCAGCGGCGGGCCACGTCGGCCGGCGAGAGGTCGGAGGAGACGAGGTCGTTGTCGAACAGCTCGATCCCGTCGAAGCCCGCCGCCGCGGCGGCGTCCAGCTTGTCGGCGAGCCGCCCGCTGAGCGAGACGGTGGCGATCCCCCGGTGCATCAGGCCGCCCGCGTCAGCTCGGCGAAGTGCCGTGCCATCCGGTCGGCGTCGGCCGGGCGGTCGGTGAAGTGCTCGAAGGCGCCCACCGCCTGCTGCACCGCCATGCCGCCGCCGGTGACGACGCGGCAGCCGCGGGAGCGGGCCAGCCGTACCAGCTCGGTCTCGAGGGGGAAGTAGACGACGTCCGACACCCACAGCCGCTCGTCGACCAGCTCGGCCGGCACCGAGGTCCCGGGGTGGCCGAGCATCCCGACCGGGGTCGCGTTGACCACGCCCTGCGCGTCACCGACCGCCCGCTCGAGGTCGGTGGCGACGGTGACGCGGTCGTCCCCGAAGCGCTTGGCGAGACGGACGACGCACGCCTCGGCACGGTCGTGGTCGCTGTCGACGACGGCCACGTGCTCGGCGCCCTGCGACAGCAGCCCGTAGCCGACGGCCACCCCCGCGCCACCGGCCCCGACGAGCACGGCGCGGTCGGCCGTGGCGTCCGGCAGCGCCTCGGTGAACGCCCGGGACCAGCCGGCCCAGTCGGTGTTGCGGCCCAGGGCCCGCCCGTCGCGGAGCACGACGGTGTTGACGGCCCCGAGGTCGGCGGCGTCGGGCGAGAGGTCGTCGAGCAGCGGGACGACGGCCTGCTTGAACGGGTGCGTGACGTTCAGGCCGTCGAAGCCGAGGCGCTGCGCCCAGAGCAGGACGTCCCGCAGGTCGTCGACGCCGATGCCGCGCACGTCGGCGTCGATGAGCCGGTAGCTCAGCCGCAGGCCGGCCTCGTGCCCCTCCCGCTCCTGCATCGCCGGGGTGAGCGAGGCGCCGATGCCCTGGCCGACCAGCCCCAGCAGGTAGGACGTCTGCTCGGCCATCAGGCGGCCGTCGTCAGCGAGCCACGGGACCGGACGGGCCCGAGGTCGCGGGTGGGCACCCGGTGGGTGGCCTTCGGACCGGTGAGCACGGCGGTGGCCGAGATGACGCAGGCGAGGATCGAGAACGCCGCGACCCGCCACCAGTTGTCGGCGTCGCCGGCCATCAGGGCACCGGCGATCGTCGGGGTGAAGCCGGCCAGCGCGAAGCCGAACTGGGTGCCGATCGCGAGGCCGGACAGGCGCACCGAGGTGGGGAAGTACTCCGAGTACGTCGCGGGCCACACGGCGTTGGGCATGCTGTACGCGACGCCGGCGAGCGCCACGCCGAGGACGAACATCAGCGGCACGTTGGCCGCGGCGATGGCGCTCAGGAAGGCGGTGACGAGCACCGCGCTGCCCACCACACCGGTGAGGAAGACGGGCTTGCGGCCGATGCGGTCCGACAGCGTGGCCCACAGCGGGATGACCGCGATCGCGACGGTGTTGGCGACGATCGCGAGCCAGAGCATCGTGGTGTTGCTGATCCCGATGCCGTACTCGTCGGCGGTGGCGAAGTTCAGCGCGAAGACCTGGAACATCGTGTTGACCATCGCGATGAAGGCGGCGCAGAACACGCGCAGCACGTTGCGCCAGTGGTCGCGGAAGAGCTCGGCGAGCGGCGTGCGGGGCGGCGGGGCCGACGCGGCGTCGGCCTGGGCGACCTCGTCGGTGAACTCGGGCGTCTCCTCGAGCGAGCGGCGGATGATGAACCCGACGACCAGCAGCACCGAGCTCAGCAGGAACGGCACGCGCCAGCCCCACGAGAGCAGGTCCTCCTCGGGCAGGATCGCCGCGAGCGGGAGGAACACGGCGGGGGCGAGGATCTGGCCGCCCTGGGTGCCGCTGAGGGTGAAGCTGGTGAAGAAGCCGCGACGGTCGTCCGGGGCGTGCTCGAAGCTCATCGCGTTGGCGCCGGCCTGCTCGCCCGCGGCCGACAGGCCCTGCAGCAGGCGGAGCAGCACGAGCAGGGCCGGGGCCAGCATGCCCACCTGGTCGTACGTGGGGAGGCAGCCGATCAGGAACGTCGAGACGCCCATCAGCAGCAGCGTCCCGATCAGGATCACCTTGCGCCCGACCCGGTCGCCGATGTGGCCCATCGCGAACGACCCGATCGGACGCGCGACGTAGGCGACGCCGAAGGTGGCGAGCGCCGCGATGGTCGCGGTCTGCTCGTTGCCCTCGGGGAAGAAGATCTTGGGGAAGACGAGCGCCGCGGCGGTGCCGTAGATCGCCAGGTCGTAGTACTCCAGGGCGCTGCCGCTCCAGGCGGCGAGCGCGGCCTTGCCGGGCGTCCGCCTCTCGTGCGTGCTGGTGCTCATCTCGTCCTCCAGGTGTGGCCGGTCCCGCCGACGGCGACCGTGTGACGCCCGTCTCGTCGTGGACCGGCTGCCGTGACGCTAGAAGTGGTCCGCCTCACATGGCAAACGTTTGCCAATATTTGCCATACGCTGCCGACGTGCCCCCGCCCGCGCGCCGACGCGCCACGATCACCGACGTCGCCCGCGCCGCCGGGGTCGCCACGTCGACCGTGTCGCGGGCCTTCACCCGCCCCGGACGGGTCAACCACCGCACCCGCGCGCACGTCCTGGAGGTCGCCGAAAGCCTCGGCTACGCGCCCAACCCGACGGCCCAGGCGCTCGAGTCCGGTCGCAGCAACACCGTCGCGCTCGTCGTCCCCGACATCACCAACCCGTACTTCGCCGGCGTGATCAAGGGGGCCGAGCAGGCCGTGTCCCAGGCCGGACTGACGCTCGTGCTCGGCGACTCCCAGGAGAGCGCCGCCCAGGAGGAGCGACTGGTGCGCCGGCTCGGCCCCGCCGTCGACGGCTTCGTGCTCAGCGCGTCGCGACTCCCCGACGAGGTGCTGCGTCGCGCCGCCGAGCTCAACCCGCTCGTCCTGGTCAACCGGGCGTCCCCGGGGGTCCCGTGCGTCGTCGCCGACTACGACCACGGCACCCGCCAGATCGTCGACCACCTCGCCGCGCTCGGCCACCGCTCGTTCGTGTTCCTCGGTGGGCCGGCCGAGTCGTGGTCCGGTGCGCGCCGCTGGGCGGGCCTGCAGGCGGCCGCGGCCGACGCGGGCCTCGACGCGGGACGGTTCGGGCCGTTCGCCCCCGACCGCACCGCCGGTGCCGCGGCGGCGGACGCGGTGCTCGCCTCCGGCGCGACGGCGGTGGTCGCGCACAACGACATGCTCGCCATCGGCGTGCTCAGCCGGCTGGCCGAGCGGGGCGTCGACGTGCCGGGCGAGATCAGCGTCGTCGGCTTCGACGACGTGTTCGGCGCCGACTTCTGCCACCCGCCGCTCACCACCCTGGCCGAGCGCACCCGTGACGCCGGGGCGCGCGCGATCGAGTCGCTCCTCGCCCTGCCGCCCGACCGGGCCGGGCGCGACTTCCAGGCGCGGGTGCTCCCCACCCAGCTCGTCGTCCGACGGTCCACCGGGCCGCGCCCAGGTCGGTCCTGACGCGCCTCAGCGCACCCCGACCGGCGGCCGCGACGCGCGCGAGGCGGCCTCCTGGATCGCGTTGGCGTGCGGCAGCGCCCAGGCGAACGCAATGCCCGTGGCCTCGAGGAGGTCGGGCGCGCACGGGGCGTCGGCGTCGACCTCGATCCGGGCCTGGAAGTCGCGCACCTCGGCGACGAGGCCGCCGAGCGGCGTCGTGTCGTCGAAGGCCACCGCCGTGAGGTCGGCGTCGAGGTCGAGCGCGTCGCGGACCTCGTCCCGGTCGACGCCGAGCATGACGTCGAGCGCCGAGACGAGACCGGCGGTGAACCCGAGGTCGGCCGAGCCGACCAGCCGGTCCTGCGCCAGCAGCTCGCAGGTCCGGGCGCGCACCAAAGCGGTCGCGATCCCGTCGGGCGAGGCGCCGTGCTGGGAGCCGAGCACCAGCAGCGCGATCCACTGCCGCAGCCGGTCCATCCCGAGCAGCACCATCGCCTGCCGGAGCGTCAGCGGCCGACGGGGCGTCCACGACGTGGCGATCGAGGTCGCCATCTGCAGCACCTGGAGCACCAGGCCCGGGTCGTGCCGCATCAGCTCCTCGAGCTCGGCGAACTGCAGGTCGCGGCGCAGCAGGGTGCCCGCGAGCCGGACGTGGCTCACCGCCGACACCGACACCGTGCGGCGGCTCATCCGGGCCGGGCGCGCCACGGCGTAGCCCTGGAACAGGTGGAAGCCGCGCGAGCGGGCCCAGGCGACGTCCTCGTCGGTCTCGACCTTCTCGGCGACGAGCGAGACGTTGTAGGGCGCGAGGCGCCGCACGGTGTCGACGATCTCCTCGCGGGTCATCAGCAGGAAGTCGATCTTGACGAACGAGACCAGCGGCAGCAGCCGCTCGACGCCGGGCGCCCAGCCGAAGTCGTCGAGCGCGAGGCGGTAGCCGTCGCGGCGCAGGCGCCGGCAGCCCTCGACCACCTCGTCGTCGACCACGACGGTCTCGACCACCTCGACCACCGTCCGGGACGGCGGCAGGGTGATCGGCGTGGTGCCCACCAGGACGCCGCGGTCGGCGTTGCAGAACATCAGCTTGCCGCCGGCGAGGTGCTCCAGCCCGATGGACATCGCCCCGAGCTGCACCCGGGCCGTCATCTGCTCGCCGTCAACGTTGTCAGGGGTGGCCTGGGTGGAGCGGTAGAGCAGCTCGTACCCCACCACCGCGAGCCGCGAGTTGACGATGGGCTGCCGCGCCAGCACGACCTCGATCACCAGCTACCGCCCCCCTCGTCGCGTGGCGTCGTACCGCGCCACCTGTCTCATCGGTCGGTCGGGCCCGATGCTGAGGGGGACGGAGGTGTCATCTCGGGCGATCTGGCGGCCGTCCCCATTGACGGGGCCGTTCTGCTCGTCTGTGGGCGCGAACGGCCGATGGGGACGGTGTGCCCCCGGTGACCGCTGCGATCCCCCGTGCCCTCTCGTGGGCCGTGATCGGCGTGTTCCCACTGGTCGGCGCACTGTTCGTGCTGGGCGACGGGAGCGCGCTCGGCACCGCCGTCGCGGCGGCCGTCGTGCTCGCCGCCGTCGCCGCCGCCTGCTGGGGCGGCCGCGCGCACCTCGACCTCCCGGTGCTCCGCTGGTCGCTCGTGGGGTGCGCCGCCGGGTTCGTGCTCTCCGAGCTGACCCGCGTGGCCGTGGCCTCGGGCGGTCTCGGCGGCTCCCGGGCGCTGGCGGTACTGCCGCTGGTCCCCGCCCTGGCGGGCTACGGGCTCGCCCTGCTCTTCATCGTCGTGATGGTGCGACGGGTGGCCTCGCAGGCGGGCCTGGTGCTGTGGATCGACGCCGGGCTGCTCGCCGTCGGTGTCACGCTCGTGGCGTGGACGACGCTGGTGACGCCCGTCCTGACCGACCCCGCCCGCGTCCAGGAGGCGGCGTTCGGGGTGCTCTACATCGGCATCGACGCCCTCATCATCGGCCTGGTCCTGCAGCTCAGCGTCCGTCCGGTCGCCCGCGTGCCGGCGTTCTGGTTCATGCTCGGTGGGTTCGCTGCGATGACCGTCGGCGACGTCGGCCGCGCGCTGGAGGTCGCCGGACGTCTCGACGCGTCCCCGGCGGCCATCGACGTCTGGCAGCTGGCGGCGTTCGTCCTCCTGACGGCCACCTGCCTGCACCCCTCGGTGGCCGAGCTGCGCACGGGCGCCGCCGACCACGCGGTGCACGCAAACCCCGCCCGCCTGGTCATCTCCTACGTCGCGCTCACGGTGCCGACGATCGTGCTGCTGGAGAACCGCTCGGCCTCGGGCCTGGAGCACCGGCTGCGGACCGCCCTCTACGTCGTCCTGGTCTCCGCGGTGTTCGCGCGGATGTGCCTGACCGCGGTGCACCTCGCCCGCCTGCAGCGCACCACCCGGCACCGGGCCGACCACGACGAGCTGACGGGGCTGCTGAACCGGTCGGCGACGCTCGCCACCCTCCAGCGCCGCCTCGACCGGACCGACGGGCGCACCACCCACCTGCTGTTCGTCGACGTCGACCACTTCAAGCAGGTCAACGACACCTGGGGCCACGGCACGGGCGACGCGGTGCTACGCCAGGCGGCGTCCCGCATCCTGCGGGCGTCCGGCCCCGGCGCGGTGGTGGGCCGCGTCGGCGGCGACGAGTTCGTCGTCGGCTGCCACGAGGACCCGCTCGCCGTCGCCACCCGGATCCGCGGCGCGTTCGCGGAGTCGTTCGCGCGTCCCGACGGGGAGCCCCTCGCGGTCACGTGCTCCATCGGCGTCGCGAGCCAGGGCGAGGGCACCGGCATCGACACGCTCGTGGCCGACGCGGACGTCGCGATGTACTCGGCCAAGAAGGCCGACCGGAACTCCATCCGCCAGTTCTCCCAGCAGGAGCGGCACCTCGCCGACGAGACCGCGCAGCTGCGCCAGCTGCTCGACGGCGCGCTCGAGCGCGACGAGCTGGCCGTGCACCTCCAGCCGCTCGTCGACGTGGACGGCGCGATCGCCGGCTACGAGGCGCTGCTGCGGTGGACCGTCCCGGGACGCGGCCCGGTGCCGCCCGACGTGTTCGTCCCCATCGCCGACGGCGCCGGCCTGATGGAGCGGCTCGGCGCGTGGGTGCTGCGCGAGGCGTGCGCGCACCTCGTCCCGCTCCGCGAGCGGCACGGGCCCGACCTCTACGTGAGCGTCAACCTCACCGCGCGCCAGCTGGCCGACACCGGTCTGCACGACGCGGTGACGTCGGCGCTCCGCTCGGCGGACCTGCCGCCGACGGCGCTGTGGCTGGAGCTCACGGAGTCCTCGATGGTCCGCGACACCGTCGCCACCCGCGAGAACGTGGCCGCGCTGCGCCGGATCGGCGTCGTGTTCGCGCTGGACGACTTCGGCACCGGCTTCGCCTCGCTCGCCCACCTCCACGACATCGACTGCCAGGTGGTCAAGATCGACCGGTCCTTCGTCGCCCGGCTGGGCGAGGCCGGGTCGGCCGAGGCGATCATCCGCGCCATCATCGCGATGGCGCACTCGCTCGAGCTCAGCGTCGTCGCCGAGGGCGTCGAGACCCGGGCCCAGGCCGAGCGCCTGCGCCTGCTCGGCGTGGACTACCTGCAGGGCTACTACTTCGGTCGTCCGACCGCGTGGGACGTGCAGGCGGCGCTGCCCGCACCGGGCCGCCAGATCGCCTGACGCCCGGGCGCCCGCGGCCGTCGAGCCGTGCCCCGGTCCCCGCGACGCACCCGTGCTGTGGAAATCTCGGTCGGGCCGTGCCCGCGCCGCGGGCCCGAGGAGAGGATCGATCGTGCCCGCTGCCGAGTCGGCGTCCGGACCGCACCGGGGCCGTCGCCAGGTCCGTCAGTCCGAGAAGCTGCACGACGTCCTCTACGACATCCGCGGCCCGGTGAACGCCCGCGCCCAGCAGATGGAGGCCGCGGGGCACCACGTGCTGAAGCTCAACATCGGCAACCCGCAGACGTTCGGGTTCGAGGCGCCCGACTCGATCGTGGCCGACATGATCGCCGCGCTGCCCGTCTCGCAGGGCTACTCCGACGCACGGGGCATCGTCTCGGCCCGACGCGCGGTCGTCCAGCGGTACGAGCTCGAGGAGGGCTTCCCGCACGTCGACGTCGACGACGTGTGGCTCGGCAACGGCGTCTCCGAGCTGATCCAGATCGCCCTGCAGGCGCTCCTGGACGACGGCGACGAGGTGCTCATCCCGTCGCCGGACTACCCGCTGTGGACCGCGGCCACCAAGCTCGCCGGCGGTGTCCCGCGGCACTACCGGTGCGACGAGTCGTCTGGCTGGGAGCCCGACCTCGAGCACCTCGCGTCGCAGGTCACGGACCGCACCCGCGCGATCGTCGTGATCAACCCGAACAACCCCACCGGCGCGGTCTACTCCGCCGAGGTCCTCGACGGCGTCGCCGAGGTCGCGCGCCGGCACGACCTCGTGCTGATGAGCGACGAGATCTACGACCGCGTGCTCTACGACGACGCGGTGCACGTGCCGACGGCGACGCGCGCCCCCGACCTGCTCACGCTCACCTTCAGCGGTCTGTCCAAGGCCTACCGGGTGTGCGGCTACCGCGCCGGCTGGGTCGTCGTCAGCGACCCCGGCGGCGTCGCGCAGGACTACGAGCACGGCATCAACCTGCTCGCCTCGATGCGCCTGTGCCCCAACGTCCCGGCGCAGCACGCGATCCAGGTGGCCCTCGGCGGTCACCAGTCGATCCACGACCTCGTCCTTCCCGGCGGACGCCTGCGCGAGCAGCGTGACGCCGCCGTCACCGCGCTCCGCGCCATCCCCGGCGTCACCGTGGCCGAGCCCCGCGGCGCCCTCTACGTCTTCCCCCGCCTCGACCCCGACGTCTACCCCGTCCGCGACGACGAGCAGCTCGCCCTCGACCTCCTCCTGGCCCAGCGCATCCTGCTCACCCAGGGCACCGGCTTCAACTGGCCCCACCCCGACCACCTCCGCATCGTCACCCTCCCCCGTGCCGCCGAGCTCACCGACGCCATCGCCCGGCTCGGGGTGTTCCTGTCCACGTACGCGCAGTGAGGGTGGGTGACGGTGGGGTGTGGTCGGCCGGCTCTCGGGGGTGCGGGGGCCCACGATCCAGCGCACCCGCTGGTAGGGGAGCTCGCGGGTCGGAAGTGCGCAGCTACGGACGGGGCGGCGGGGGGGCGGGCCTGGTGGCCGGGCTCGGGTCTCGGACCGTGAGACACCCCCGCCACTGACCACGGCAAAGAGGCGCTTCCCACGGTGAATTCACCACGGCAAGCACCCTTTTGCCACGGTCGGCGTGACGGCTGGTGCTCGTGGGGCTCGCCGGTCCACCCACCGAGACGCACCCGGCCGCGACGCCCGGGCCGCGACCACCCCGTCCGTAGCCGCCTGTCGGCGCGCACCCCGACGGCGCCGCACCCGGACCCGTCAGCGCCTCCGCCACCCGGGGTGCTCGCGCGACGAAGTGCGCAGCTACGGACGGGGCGGCAGGAGGCGGGCACCGCCGACGGGCCCGCGTCTCGGACCGTGAGACACCCCCGCCGCTGACCACGGCAAAGAGGCGCTTCGCACGGTGAATTCACCGCGGCAAGCACCCGTTTGCCACGGTCGGCGTGACGGCTGGTGCTCGTGGGGCTGGCCGGTCCACCCACCGAGACGCACCCGGCCGCGTCGCCCGGGCCGCGACCGCCCCGTCCGTAGCCGCCTGTCGGCGCGCACCCCGACGGCGCCGCACCCGAACCCGTCTGGTCGCTGACGCTCGAGGTGCTGCGCGAGCAGGTGCTCGCGGCCCGCTGACGTCCGGACTCACCCCTCGACGACCGGCCACCCGATCTCGGTGACGGGAGGGACGTCGGGGTCGTCGAGCGCGGAGACCAGGTAGCGCTCGCGCACCGGTCCCGGGGCGCCGATGCCACGGGTGGCGACGTGCGCGCCCAGGGCCCCGTAGGCACGGTCGATCTCGGCGTCCGGGCCGGCGTGCACGGTCACGGCGAGGTCGACCCCCGGAAGCACGTCAGCCACCACGCGCCCGATCGGCGCCACGTCGCCGGCCGCCTCGACGGGGCGGAACACCGTCACCTCACCGTGCTCGTCGCGGAACAGCTCGTCCGACCACAGGCCGCCGCGCGGCCCGAGCACGACCAGCCCGGACGCCGCGACCGCCGCGTCGAGCTCGGCGAACGCCTCGAGGTACCAGTCCGAGAGTTCCGCGAGATCGATCCGGTCGGCGATCGCCAGCACCGGCGTCGCCGGCACGCGGACGTGCTCGACCCGCACCGTCGGAACCGGCGCGACCAGGAGCGACCGCAGCGACGCGACGGCCTCCTGCGTGCGGGCGAGACGGTTCTCCATCTCGTCCAGGTGCGCCGCGAGCAGGGCGTCGCGGGCCGCGCCGTCGGGCGCGCCGAGGACCTCCCTGATCCGCTCCACCGGCATCTCCAGCGCGCGGTAGCGCCGGATGGCCTGGGCGGTCGGCAGCTGCGCGACGTCGTAGCGCCGGTAGCCGGTGGTCGGGTCGACGTCGACCGGCTCGAGCACGCCCACCCGGTGGTAGTACCGCAGCGTCTTGGCGCTGAGGTGGGTCATACGCGAGAACTCGCCGATGCTCAGCCTCGTCGCCACGGGCCCATCCTTGACCCTCCCCCTGGAGGAAGGTCCAGCGTGGGCGCCATGACCACGCTCCTGCCCTTCCAGGCCGCCCGCTACCTCGACGCCGTCGAGCGCGACGACGTCGACGCCGCCCTGTCCTGCCTCGCCCCCGGCGCCACCGTGGTCGACGAGGGCCGCTCCCACACCGGCGACGACGTCCGCACCTGGCTCACCACGACCTCGTCGGAGTTCACCTTCACCCGCGACTTCCGCGGGCTCGAGCCGCTGGACGAGCACCGCAGCGTCGCCCGGTTCCACCTCGAGGGCGACTTCCCCGGCGGCGTCGTCGACCTCCGCTTCACCTTCACCACCGGCGCTGACGGCCTGGTCACGCGCCTCGAGATCGCACCCTGACGTCCCCCGGCTCGCTGAAGCCGGGCGACGGCCTACCGTCGACGCATGGGACGCCACCTGACGATCAGCACCGACGACGGCACCGCCGAGGCCTACCTGGCCGGCGACGACGGGCGGCCGGGCGTCCTGTTCTTCGTCGACGCGATCGGCCTGCGTCCGCAGACCGAGGCGATGGCCGACCGCATCGCGGGCTGGGGCTGCACCGTGCTGGTGCCCCACGTCTTCTACCGCGACGGCAGCGCCGCCGAGCTCGCGCCGCACGGCGACCTGCGTGAGCCGGGCGAGCGCGAGGCCTTCTTCGCGTCCGGCGTGATGGACCGCGTCGGGGCCCTGACCCCCGAGCTGTCCGAGCCGGACACCCGGGCCTGGGTCCGCACCCTGCAGGAGCACGCCGCCGACGGGCCGATCGGCACCACCGGCTACTGCATGGGCGCCCGGCTCGCGGTGCGCGCGGCCGGCAGCCACCCCGGTCTCGTCGCCGCCGTCGGGGGCTTCCACGGCGGTGGCCTGGTCACCGACGGTCCCGACAGCCCGCACCTGGCCGTCGCCGGGTCGACCGCGTCCTACGTCTTCGGGCACGCCGACCAGGACGGCTCGATGCCGCCCGAGGCGATCGAGACGCTCGGCCGTGCCCTCGCGGCCGCGGACCGTCCGCACGTCAACGAGGTCTTCGCCGGGGCCGTGCACGGCTACTCGATGGCCGACACCTCGATGTACGACGAGGTCGCCGCCGAGCGCCACTTCACCGTCCTGCGACGCCTCCTCACGGACGCACTCGGGCTGGCCTGACCGGCCCCCTGCGCCGCGGCCGGCGAATCGGACCAGACCGGGGCACTCTTCCTTGAGCGCGGGTGCCCGTCACGTGAAAACGTGGGCGCACCCAGGCCCCCCGGGGCCGCCGCCACGAGGGGGATCTCGATGACGCTCGACCGACGTACCTTCCTGTCCCGCACGGCCCTGTCGGCCGCGGGCCTGTCCAGCGCGGGGCTGCTGTCGGCCTGTGCCGGCTTCACCGGCTCGGACGAGGGCTCCGGCGGCAGCACCGGCGAGCTGACCTTCACCACCTGGGGCACCGACAGCGAGCTCGCGGGCTTCCGCCGCAGCATCGACGCGTTCAAGAAGGCCAACTCCGGAGCCGAGGTCGTCCTCAACGCGGTGCCGTACGAGCAGATGTTCACCAACATCGACGCCCAGCTGCAGTCGGGCGAGGCGCCCGACCTGTTCCGCGTCGACTACGACAACCTCGGCACCTACGCCGGGCGCGGCCAGCTGCTCAACCTGGAGAAGCTCGTCGACCCCTCGCTGGGCGAGGAGTTCACCGACGCGATGTGGCAGGCCGTGCAGTTCGAGGACGCCCCGTACGGCGTGCCGCACCACACCGACACCTCCGCGATCCTCTACAACAAGGGCGCCCTCGAGTCGGCGGGCGTCACGAGCGTGCCCACCACGCTCGACTCGGCCTGGACGTGGGACGAGTTCGAGGCGGTGGCGCTCAAGCTGCGCGCCGACCTGCCCGACGACCGCTACCCGTTCGCCTACAACTGGCAGCAGAGCGGCGTCACCCGCTGGCTCAGCTGGCTCTTCCAGGCCGACGGACGCTTCCTCGCCGACGACCTCACCACGCCGGCCATCGACTCCGCAGCCGGTCGGGCGGCGGTCGACTTCACCGCCTCCTTCTTCCCGCGCAAGCTGGTGCCGGCCAACAGCTCGGTGAAGTCGTCGGTCTACGCGAGCGACATCTTCTTCTCCGAGACCGTCGCCATGACGTTCGCCGGCGCCTTCCTGCTCCCCGACGCCGACAAGCTCGCGTCGTTCGGGTGGGGTGCGACGTTCTCGCCGCGCGACGCCCGCGGGGGCGGCGACCTCGGTGGCAACGCGCTCGTCGCCACCGCCGACGCCAAGAACCCCGAGCTGGCCGCCGAGTTCCTCACCTTCATGACGACGCGGGGCCCGATGGAGGACTTCTGCAAGGGGTCGAGCCTGCTGCCGACCCGCAAGGACCTGGTCGACCGCGGCATCGAGTTCGCGGTGCGTCCCGAACTCTCGACGGTCTTCCTGCAGCAGGCCTCCACCGTGCGTCCCGCCGACGCCGAGCAGGTGGCGTCACCGTCGATGGCGCAGATCAACACCGTCCTGAGCGACCAGCTCGAGCTGGCATTCACCCAGGGCCAGAGCACCGAGGAGACGCTGGCGAACATGACGTCCGGGATCGCCGAGGCCACGGCGTCATGACCCAGGAGGCCCGGGTGCGGGCTCCCGCGGAGTCCCGGCCGGCGTCGCCGAGCTCCGGCGAGGGCCCGTCACCTCGACGCAGCCGCACCCGCCGGCTGCACGACGCCGTCACCGGCTACTCGTTCCTCGCGCCCAACCTGGTGCTGATCGGCGTCTTCCTGTTCCTGCCGCTCGTGTGGGCCCTGCTGATCAGCTTCCGCGAGACCAACGGCTTCGGCGACGGCGACTTCGTCGGGCTCGCCAACTACCAGCGGCTGCTGAGCGACCCGGCGTTCTGGCGGTCGCTGGCCAACACCGTCCTCTTCACGGCGCTGGTCGTCCCGCTGAGCCTACTGGCCGGGCTCGGCTGCGCGGTGCTGATGAACTCGGTGCTGCCGGCCCGCGGCCTGTTCCGGACGCTGATCATCCTCCCGATGGCGATCTCCGGCGTCGCGACCGCGCTGATCGGCGTGCTCGTCTTCGACCAGAACACCGGCATCGCCAACAAGCTGCTCGGCGCGATCGGCATCTCGCAGGTGCCCTGGCAGTCCGGCGGCACCGCGGCGTTCATCTCGGTCGTCCTGGTGACGCTGTGGTGGCGCATCGGCTTCAACATGATCATCTACCTGGCCGGGCTGCAGGGGATCTCCCCCGAGCTCTACGAGTCGGCGCGCCTCGACGGCGCGGGCCCGTGGCAGCGGTTCCGGTTCATCACGGTGCCGATGGTCGGGCCGTCGACGTTCTTCCTGCTCGTCATGAACGTCATCTACTCCTTCCAGGTCTTCGACATCATCTTCGTGATGACCAACGGCGGACCGGGCCGCGCGACGTCCGTGCTCGTCACCTACGCCTACGAGCGCGGCTTCTCCACCCGGGAGCAGGGGTACGCCGCCGCCATCGGGATGGTGCTGCTCCTCGTGACCCTCGCCTTCACGGCACTGCAGTGGCGCTACAGCCGCACCCGAGACCTGGTGGAGTGACATGACGACCGCCCCGCACGCCCCCACCCCCGCGCGCCGCCGTCCCGGCCGCGGCGCCGCCCTGCGGCTGCTCGCCGCCGTCCTGGTCGCCGGCGTCCTGATGTCCCCCCTGTACTGGATGGTCGTCGTGGCCTTCTCGCCGCGGGCCGAGCTGCTGGCCACCGACCTGCGCCTGTGGCCGCGCTCGTTCACCCTCGACAACTTCGACCGCGTGTTCTCCGGCTTCCCCGCCATCACCTGGCTGGGCAACTCCGTCGCCATCACCGCGGTCGTCACCGTCCTGACGGTGAGCGTGAGCCTGCTCGCGGGCTACGCGTTCGCGCAGCTGCGGTTCCGCGGCCGCAACGTGGTGTTCCTGCTGACGCTCAGCACGATGATGCTGCCCGTCCAGGTGATCATCGTGTCGCAGTTCCGCCTGGTCACCGATCTGGGCATCTACGGCACCTACTGGGCGGTGATCCTGCCGACCGCGGCCTCGGCCTTCGGCGTCTTCCTGGCCCGGCAGTTCATCATCGGCATCCCCAGCGAGCTGCTGGACGCCGCCCGCGTCGACGGGGCGGGGTCGTTCCGGATCTTCTTCCAGGTGGTGCTCCCGCTCTGCAAGCCGCTGATCGCGGCCCTCACCCTGCTGACGGTGCTGTCGACGTGGAACGACTTCGCGTGGCCGCTGATCGCGCTCAAGGAGAACAGCCTCTACACGCTGCCCATCGGCCTGCTCTACCTGCAGGGCCAGTTCGGCTCCGACTACGGCGCCACCATGGCCTTCGCCCTGCTCAGCGTCCTGCCGATGGTGGTCCTGTTCCTCGTCTTCCAGCGCCACTTCGTGCAGGGCTTCGCGCGCAGCGGCATCCGCTGACCGGGCGCCCGCACCAGGCGGGAATGCGACGGGGGGCGGGGGTGTTCGGACAGGGGTCGACCGTGCCGGTCGGCGGGCCGGCACGTGGAGGAGGAGCGATGTCCCACCACGTGCCCGGCGGCCTCGCCGGGCTGCCGCGGCTGGTGGCCGGCTGGACGCTCACCGTCGCCGGCGTCGCCCTCGTGCCGCTGCCCGGTCCGGGCACCGTCGTCCTCGTCGCGGGCATCGGGCTGCTCGCGCCGCACTACGCCTGGGCCCGTCGCCTGCTCGACCCGCTGCGCACGCGGGCCGTCGCCGCGGCGTCCTACGGCGCCGCCACCTGGCCGCGCGTCGTCGCCTCGGTGCTCGGCGCCGTCGCGGTCGTCGCGCTCGGCGCGCTGTGGTGGGTCGACCCGGCCTTCACCTCGCGCGACGTCCTCGGGCTCCGCGTCGGCCCGCACCTGCCGTTCGGTGGTCACCTGACCGCGCTGGGGCTGTGGGCGTCGGCCGTCGCGAGCCTCGTGCTGGTGGCCTACAGCGTGGCGCGGTGGGCCCCGCGGCGCGCGGCAGCCGACCGTCCGGTGGCGACCGCCCCGGCGTCCCGTCGTCCGTGCCACTGCTGATGACCGCGCTGGACGGCGTCGCGCTCGTGACCGGTGCGTCCCGCGGGCTCGGGGCCGCGATCGCCGAGGTGCTGGCCGCGGCGGGCCACGTCGTCGCGGTCAACTACGCGTCGTCGGCCGACCGGGCCGAGGCCGTCGTCGCCCGCATCACCGCGGCCGGCGGTCGTGCCGCCGCGTTCCGCGCCGACGTCACCTCCGAACCGGACGTGCAGCGGCTGGTCGCCGAGGTCGAGGCGCGGCTCGGTCCGGTCACGGTCCTGGTGGTCAACGCCACGGGGGCGCAGCCCACCACGCCGGTGCACGAGCTGGGCTGGGACGACGTCACGCCGATGCTCGACTACTTCGTCCGGAGCCCGGTGCTCCTCACCTCGGCGGTGGTGCCGTCGATGACGGCCGCCGGTGCGGGACGCATCGTCCACGTGGGGTCGGACGTCGTCGACCGGGCCCCCGAGGGCAACGCCGCCTACGTCGCCGCCAAGTCCGCCCAGCTGGGGCTCGCCCGGGTGGGCGCCCGCGAGCTCGGGCCCCGCGGCATCACCGTCAACACCGTCCAGCCCGGGTGGGTGCCGGTGGAGCGTCATGCCGACGTGCCGCAGGCCGACCTCGACCGGCACGCGGCCACGGTGCCGGTGGGTCGGACGGGGACGCCCGCCGAGGTGGCCGCGAGCGTGGTGCACCTCGCGTCGGTCGAGGCCGCCTACGTCAACGGTGCGGTGCTCACGGTCAACGGCGGCAGCACCGTCGCCTGACGAGGCGTTCACCTTCTCCTCACCCGCCGTTCGGTCGGGCGCGGTGCACTGACCCGTCAGCACCGCCGCTCCTCCCCCGGGATCCCCCATGCGCCTGCACGCCTCCCTGTCACGCCCGCTCGTGGTCGCCGCGCTCACCGCGGTCACCGCCGTCGTGCCCCTCGCCGTCCACACCACCGACGCGCCGGCGGGCTCGCGGCGCGACGGCGACCTCGCCCGGACCTTCACCGACACCACGCGGAGCACCGCCTGGGTGCGCACCGGTGCGCTGACGCTGGACTTCGACACCTTCCACCCGCAGGGCCTGGTGGTGACCCGCGACCGGATCTACCTCTCGTCGGTGGAGATCCTCGAGCTGCCCGTGAAGAACCCCGACCCCTCGGACGGCTTCGACCGCACCCCCGGCCGGGGCAAGGGCCACCTGTTCGTGATGGACCGCACGGGCCGGCTGCTGGAGGACGTCCCGCTCGGCCGGGGCACCAGCTACCACCCCGGCGGCATCAGCACGGACGGCCGGAACATCTGGGTCAGCGTCGCGCAGTACCGGCCGAACAGCCACGCGATCGTCTACCGGATCCCGACCGACACGCTGCGCCCCGAGCGGGTCTTCGAGGTCGACGACCACGTCGGCGGCATCGTCTACGACCCAGAGCGCCGGGTGCTCGTCGGCAACACCTGGGGCTCGCGTCGCTTCTACGAGTGGACGACGCGCGGCCGCGAGCGCGACACCTGGCTGAACCCCGGCCACCTCGTCGACTACCAGGACTGCACCTACGCCGCGCGGTCCAAGGCCCTGTGCACCGGCGTGACCGACCTGCCGCAGCGTCCGGGCTCGACCGGCACCTACGAGCTGGGCGGCCTCGGTCTCGTCGACCTGCGCACCCACGCCGTCACGCACGAGATCCCGTTCCAGCAGTTCTCCACCGGCGGGCACGTCGCCACCCGCAACCCGGTCGACGTCCACGCGGCCGGCCGCACCCTGACGATGTACGCCGCCCCCGACGACAGCGACGAGGGCGTCGGCACCCAGGTGCTCACCTACCGGGCGGTGGTGGGCTGACGTCGGTCCAGACCTCGACCAGCTCGCCGACCAGCCCGTCGCGCTCGGTCACGAACGACGCGACGGCGTAGGTGTCGACCTGCCCGTCGGTGTGGGCGGTGACGCGGGCCCGACCGACGGCTCTGGTGCCCGCGTCGACGACGTCGACCAGGTCGAACCGCTCGAAGCCCGGGTAGTCGGCGTTGAGCCGGACGAACGCGTCGACGTCGAACCGCTCGCCGGTGTGGACGTACCTCACCTCGAGCTCGGGGTGGAGCAGCGCCGGCAGGTCGTCCCACCGGTGCTCGTCGAGCACGACGGCGAGGCGTCGGAGGAGGTCCGCGGCAGGCATCCGGCCAGTGTGCCGGACGCGGTCCGGCCCACCCGCCGCGAAGAACGCCGACCCCACCCCGCCCCGAGTCGCCGAGATACGGGTTCTCCCCCACCGGACGTCGTCGCGTGGTGCAGAACCCGTATCTCGACCACTCCTCTGGCGGCCCTGATTGACTGCACCCATGAGTGGCGACCACCCCGATCTCGCGGCCGCGCGCCGCGGACTGACCGAGGTCAACGACCGCATCGGCGCGCACCCGCTGCGCTCGCAGGAGTTCCTGCGAGCCCGCGAGGTGATGGCGGCCGCGTCCGAGGAGGACGCGGACGCGGTCGACGACGCGCTCCGCCGGCAGGGCCTGCCGGGCCGGGGCCGGCAGCTGCGGATGATGGCGCTCGGGCTCACGTCGCTCGCGCGCCTGAACCGCAAGCGCCTCGCCCTCGAGGCCAGGATCGCCGAGCTCGAGGCGGACGACGCGCGGTAGTCCTCCTGGTCCTGCCCCGACCACGGACAGGGCGGCGTCTCACATTGAGACGGCGTGCAGCCCGGTGGGCCGCTTGACTACCGGCACACCCGAGCACGGAGGCACCGCCATGAACCCCGCCGACACCGCGACCCCCACCGACGAGATGGTCTTCCGGCTGGTCTACCGGTCGCGCAGCACGATCGGGGAGGACCAGCGGGTCGACGAGCTGGGCGACATCTTCGCCACCGCCCGCAAGCGGAACCAGAGCATCGGCGTCACCGGCGCCCTGATGCTGCGCGGGGACCGCTTCGTGCAGACCCTGGAGGGCGAGCGGGCCGACGTCCAGGCGCTCTACGACGACATCGCGCGGGACGCCCGGCACAGCGACGTGGAGCTGCTGAGCACCGAGGAGTCGGCGCCCCGGTTGTTCGGCCGGTGGGCCATGGCCCGGGTGACCGAGGACGGGGCTCCCGACATCCGGCTGCTGAGCCATGCCGGCAAGCGTCGGATCAGCGAGACCGGGACCGGTCCGCACCCCACCGACGACCAGGAGCAGCACCTGAGCACGATGCGGAGCGCGCTGGGCTCCTGATCGAGGGGCTCTCGGGCCGGGGCCGACGGCTCAGCCGAACTCCTTGGCCATGTCGGTGAAGCGGGAGTAGTGGCCCTGGAAGGTCACGGTGCAGGTGCCGGGCTGGCCCGAGCGGTTCTTCGCGAGGATGAAGTCGGCCTCGCCGAGGCGCTCGGACTCGTCCTCGTACATGTCGGGGCGGTGCAGCAGCAGGACCATGTCGGCGTCCTGCTCGATCGAGCCGGACTCGCGCAGGTCCGACAGCATGGGGCGCTTGTCGGTGCGCTGCTCGGAGCCTCGGTTGAGCTGGCTGATCGCGATGATCGGGATCTCCAGCTCCTTGGCCAGCAACTTGATCTGCCGGGAGAACTCCGAGACCTCGACCTGGCGGGACTCGACCTTGCGGCCCGACGTCATCAGCTGCAGGTAGTCCAGCACGATCAGCTTGAGGTCGTGGCGCTGCTTGAGCCGCCGCGCCTTGGCCCGGATCTCCATCATCGTCATGTTCGGCGAGTCGTCGATGAACAGCGGTGCCTCGGACACCTCGCCCATCCGGCGGGCGAGCTTGGCCCACGCCTCGTCGTCGAGCTGGCCCGAGCGCATCTCGTGCAGCGACACCCGCGCCTCGGCCGACAGCAGCCGCATCGTGATCTCGACGCGGCTCATCTCCAGCGAGAACACCGCCGCGCACATGCCGTGCTTGATCGCCGCCGAGCGGCAGATGTCGAGGCCAAGGGTGGACTTGCCGACACCGGGACGGGCCGCGACCACGATCATCTGGCCCGGGTGGAAGCCGTTGGTGTAGCGGTCGAGGTCGGCGAACCCCGACGGGACGCCGGCCATCTTGCCGTCCCGGGCGCCGATCGCCTCGAGCTCGTCGAACGTCGCCTCCATGATGTCCGACAGCGGCGCGTAGTCCTCCGACGTGCGGGCCTCGGTGACCGCGAACACCTCGGACTGGGCGGCGTCGACGACGTCGTCGATCTGGCCCTCGCCGGCGAAACCCATCTGCGCGATCTTGGTGCCGGCGTCGATCAGGCGTCGCAGGATCGCCTTCTCGCGCACGATGTGGGCGTAGTAGCCGGCATTGGCCGCGATCGGGACCTGCGAGACCAGCGTGTGCAGGTACGGGGCGCCGCCGATCCGGGCCAGCTCGCCGCCGCGCTGCAGCTCCGCGGAGATGGTGACCGCGTCGGCCGGCTCGCCCCGGGAGTACATGTCGAGGATCGCGTCGTAGATCGTCTCGTGCGCCGGACGGTAGAAGTCGCCGCCCTTGACCTGCTCGACGACGTCGGCGATCGCGTCCTTGGACAGCAGCATCGCGCCCAGCACCGACTGCTCGGCCCCATTGTCCTGCGGGGGCGTGCGACCCAGCTGGTGGCCGCCGTCCTCGTAGTCCTGGGGCGGCTCGGACGGTGCCGACGGGCCTCGCAGATCGGTCACGCTCACCGGGCAGCACCTCGCAGCACAGAACGGGCACCGGGACGCTCCCGAGCCGTGGTCGTCACTCTCCCGCGTGCCACCGACAGTGACAGGCGGAGAGGTCGAAGGGCTCACCGTAGGCGTCCCCCGGCAGGCGTCCAAGCCGGTCCGGGCCACCCCTGTTGACGACCTGGGGACAACCCGTCCCAGCCTGTGGAGAAACGCCATATGTCATGTGCACAGGCTGGGTATAACTCTGTGGATGAATGCGTGGGACGGCGATGGAAGCGGCTCTGACCTGGGACGATGCTCGCGCACCGGGTGTGGGTGGAAAATAGTTCGCACCTGACTTTGTCCACGGGACGTACACGACGTCGGCCGCGAAAGCGACTCAAGAACGTCTCAAGGTCGCCGTCCACGAGGGGACGGGGCGAGGTTCCGCGGGTACCTCGACCGCGTGGTCGGGGTCGTGGGCCGCCGCCTACTGTGGGCCGGTGCCGCCGTCTCGTCCCCGTCTGCGCGCCGAGGACGTCCGGATCGTCCGGATCGCGGTGCCGGCGTTCGCCGCGCTCGTCGCCGAGCCCCTGATGCTGCTGGCCGACACCGCCATCGTCGGGCGGCTCGGGACCACCCCGCTGGCCGGTCTCTCGGTCGCCTCGACGGTGCTCCTGACGTTCGTCGGTCTGTGCGTGTTCCTCGCGTACGGCACGACCGCCGCGGTCGGCCGCGCGCTCGGCTCGGGCGACCGACGCGCCGCGCTCGCCCTCGGCGTCGACGGGTTGTGGCTGGCCGCGTCGATCGGCGTGGTGGCCGCCGCCGTCGCGGCCGGTGCCGCCCGACCGGTCGTCGGACTGTTCGGCACGTCGGACGCGGTCGCCGACCAGGCCGTCACCTACCTCGCGATCTCCGCGATCGGCATCCCCGCGATGCTCGTCGTGCTGGCCGCCACCGGCGTCCTGCGCGGCCTGCAGGACCTGCGGACGCCGCTCGTGGTGATGATCGCGGCCAACGTGGTGAACGCCGTCCTCAGCGTCACGCTCGTGCACGTCGTCGGCCTCGGGATCGCCGGCGCCGCCATCGGCACGGTGCTCGCGCAGCTCGCCGCGGCGACCTGGCTCGTCGCGGTGGTGGTCCGGGTCGCGCGCTCCCACGGCGCACCGCTCGGCCCGACACGCACCGGGCTCGCGCAGGCGTCGCGGGCGGGGGTCGCGCTCGTCGTCCGCACGCTGACCCTGCGCGCCGCCCTCCTGCTGGCCACGTTCGCCGCCGCCGCGCAGGGGGACGCGTCGCTCGCGGCGCAGCAGGTGGCGGTCACCGTCGTCTCGGTGGTGGCCTACGCGCTCGACTCGATCGCGATCGCCGGCCAGACGCTGACCGGGCACGCCCTGGGGGCGTCCGACCCCGCGGGCGCGAGGCGCCTGACCCGGCGGATGGTCGGCTGGGGCGTCGCGAGCGGTGTCGTCGCGGCCCTCGTCGTGGTGGCGCTGCACCGGGTGCTGCCCGGCTGGTTCAGCGGGGACGACGAGGTGCGGGCCGTCCTGGTCCCGGCGCTGCTCGTGGTGGCCGTCATCCAGCCCGTGTCCGGCGTGGTGTTCGTGCTGGACGGCGTCCTGATCGGCGCCGGCGACGGGGCCTACCTGGCCTGGGCGGGGGTGGCGACGCTCGTCGCGTACGTGCCCCTCGTCGTGGCCGTGTGGGCCACCGACGCCGGGCTGACCTGGCTCTGGGTCGCCTACGGCGGGTTCATGCTCGCCCGGATGGCCACGCTGGTGCTGCGGGAGCGGTCGGACCGCTGGCTCGTCACCGGCGCCACCGCCCACGTCCCCCCCACCTCATGATTCGACGCGTCTCGGTCGTCCCCGTCGGCGTGTCGACGACCCGAACGCGTCACATCGTGGGGCCGGCGCCCGCCGCGGCGACGAGGGCGCCAAAGAGCGCGGTGCCGGTGCCGCCGCGCTCGGTCTCGGGATGCCACTGCACGCCGACCCAGAACGGGCGCGACGGGTCCTCCAGCGCCTCCACCGTGCCGTCGTCGGCATGGGCCGAGACGGTCAGGCCCGGGTGCGTGTCGACGGACTGGTGGTGGTGGCAGCGCACGTCGGCGACGTCGCCGACGGCCGCCGCGACGAGCGTCCCGGCGTAGGTGCTGACCGCCACCTCCCCGTACACGTCCCGTCCGGGCGAGTGGGCGTCGTGGCCGACGACGTCGGGCGTGTGCTGGTCGAGCGACCCGCCGGCGTGGACGGCCATCACCTGCAGCCCGCGGCACACCCCCAGCACCGGGAGTCCCCGGGCGGCGGCCGCGTCGAGGAGCGCGAGCTCCCACGCGTCGCGGTCGGGGCGCCAGGCGGCCGTCCGCTCGTGCGGCTCGGCGCCGTAGCGCGACGGGTCGACGTCGGCGCCGCCCGTCACCACCAGGGCGTCCAGGCGCGCGACGACGTCGGCCGCGAGCGCGACGTCGGCCGGCGGCAGCAGCACGGGCAGGCCGCCGGCGGCCGCGACGCCGTCGGCGTAGTCGGCCGGCAGCAGGTCGGCGGGGACTCCCGACCACACGCCCCAGGTCGCGTCCTCGCGGTAGGTGGTCAGCCCGACGAGCGGCGCCACCTCAGACCGGCGTGACGTAGGCGCCGGAGATGCCGCCGTCGACGAGGAACGTCGAGGCGGTGATGAAGCTGGACTCGTCCGAGCCGAGGAACAGCACCGCGTTGGCGATCTCGTCGGGCTCGGCGAACCGGCCGACCGGCACGTGGATCAGCCGGCGCGCGGCCCGCTCGGGGTCGTTGGCGAACAGCTCCTGCAGCAGCGGGGTGTTGACCGGTCCCGGGCACAGCGCGTTGACCCGGATGCCCTGGCGGGCGAACTGCACGCCGAGCTCGCGGCTCATCGACAGCACGCCGCCCTTGGACGCCGAGTACGAGATCTGCGACGTGGCCGCGCCCATCACCGCGACGAACGACGCGGTGTTGATGATCGATCCCTTCTTGGCCTCGATCATGTAGGGCAGCGCGGCCTTGCAGCACAGGTAGACGCTGGTGAGGTTGACGTCCTGGACGCGCTTCCACGCCTCGAGGTCGGTGTCGAGGATGGAGTCGTCGTCGGGCGGCGAGATGCCTGCGTTGTTGAACGCGACGTCGACCGACCCGTACGTCTCCTTGGTGGTCGCGAACAGCGCGTCCACCTGGTCCTTGTCGGTGACGTCGGTGTGGATGAACAGGCCGCCCACCTCGGCGGCGACCTCCTCGCCGCGGGCGTCGTCGAGGTCGGCGATCACCACGTGGGCGCCCTCGGCGGCGAAGCGGCGCACGCTCGCCAGGCCGATGCCCGAGCAGCCGCCGGTGACGACGACCGCCTTGCCCTGCACGCGTCCGGTCATGGGTGTGGTTCCTCCTGAAGCAGTGGGTGGTCAGAGATGGGAGGTGCTCAGTCCTCGGAGATGAAGACGTTCTTCTCCTCGGTGAACGCGTAGGGCGCGTCCGGGCCGAGCTCGCGGCCGAGGCCGGAGGACTTGAAGCCGCCGAACGGGGTCCAGTAGCGGACCGCCGAGTGCGAGTTGACGCTGAGGTTGCCCGACTGGACGCCGCGCGCGACGCGCAGCGCGCGTCCGACGTCACGGGTGAAGATCGAGCCCGACAGGCCGTACTCGGTGTCGTTGGCGAGCGCGACGGCGTCGGCCTCGTCGTCGAAGGGCATCACGGCGACGACGGGTCCGAAGACCTCCTCGCGCCAGATCGCCTCGGACGGGTCGGAGACGGTGACGACGGTCGGCGGCACCCAGAAGCCGGCGCCGCCGGGCGTCGTGCCGCTGAAGGCGACCGTGGCGCCGTCGACGTAGCGCTGGACGACGTCGCGCTGCTTCGCCGAGATCAGCGGGCCCATCTCGCTGGCCTCGTCGGTGGGGTCGAGCACCTTGACGCCCGCGACGGCGGGCTCGAGCAGCGACAGGAACTCGTCGTAGGCGCTGCGCTCGACCAGGATCCGCGAGCGTGCGCAGCAGTCCTGGCCCGCGTTGTCGAACACCGCGTAGGGGGCGGTGGCGGCGGCCCTGGCGAGGTCGGCGTCGGCGAACACGATGTTGGCCGACTTGCCGCCGAGCTCGAGGGTGACGGGCTTGACCTGCTCGGCGCAGCCGGCCATGACGCGCTTGCCGACGGCCGTCGAGCCGGTGAAGACCACCTTGCGGACGAGCGGGTGGGTGACGAAGCGCTCGCCCACGACGTCGCCCGCACCGGGGACCACGGTCAGGACGCCCTCGGGCAGGCCCGCCTCGAGCGCCAGCTCGCCGAGCCGGACGGCGGTGAGCGGCGTGTACTCGGCCGGCTTGAGCACGACGGTGTTGCCCGCGGCGAGCGCCGGCGCCAGGCCCCAGCCCGCGACGGGCATCGGGAAGTTCCAGGGCACGATCACGCCGACGACGCCGAGCGGCTCGTGGAAGGTGAGGTTGACGCCGCCGGGCACCGGGATCTGCCGGCCGAGCAGCCGCTCGGGCGCCCCGGAGTAGTAGTTCAGGACGTCGCGGACGTTGCCCGCCTCCCAGCGCGCGTTGCCCCAGGTGTGCCCGGCGTTGCGGACCTCGAGCTCGGCCAGCTCCTCGACGTGCTCGTCGACGACCGCGGCGAAGCGCCGCAGCAGGCGCGCCCGCTCCCCCGGTGCGACGTCGCGCCAGGCGGGGAACGCCGCGGCGGCCCGCTCGATCGCGGCGTCGGCCTGCGCCTCGTCGGCGAGCTCGACGTCGGTGACCGGCTGGGCCGTCGCCGGGTTGAGGACGGTGTACGTGGTGCTCATGGGACCTTCCGTGGATCGGGGCTGACGGGGGTCAGAGCCGCTCGAAGCCGCGGCGCAGCTCCCAGTCGGTGACGGCGGCGTCGAACGCGGCGAGCTCGACGTCGGCCATGGTCGTGTAGTGGTCGACGACGTCGTCACCCAGGGCCTCGCGGGCCAGGGTGGACGAGGTGAACGCCTCACGAGCCGCCCGCAGCGTCCGCGGCACCTGGCCCTTGCCCGAGGTGTAGGCGTTGCCGACCTGCTCGGGCTCGAGCGTCAGCCCGGCCTCGATGCCGTGCAGTCCGCCGGCCAGCATCGCGGCCAGCGTCAGGTAGGGGTTGGCGTCGCCACCGGGCACCCGGTTCTCCATCCGCGCACCGGGCCCGCGCCCCACCAGGCGCAGCGCGCAGGTGCGGTTGTCGGTGCCCCACGCGATCGACGTCGGCGCGAACGACCCGCCGGCGAACCGCTTGTAGGAGTTGACGTTGGGCGCGTACAGCAGCGTCAGGTCGTGCAACGAGGCGAGCACGCCCGCGACGAACGAGTCGTAGAGCGGCGAGCGGGCGCCCTGACCGCCGTCGGCGTCGGGGTCCCAGAACACGACGCCCCCGTCGAGCCCGCGCAGCGAGAGGTGCACGTGGCAGGAGTTGCCCTCGCGCTGGTCGAACTTGGCCATGAAGGTCAGCGCCTTGCCGTGCTGCGCGGCGATCTCCTTGGCCATCGTCTTGTAGACCGTGTGGTTGTCGGCGGTGACGAGGGCCTCGTCGTACAGGAAGCCGATCTCGTGCTGGCCGAAGTTGCACTCGCCCTTCGCGGACTCGACGTTCATGCCCGCCGCGTACGTCTTGTTGCGGATGTCGCGCAGCAGCGGCTCGACGCGCGAGGTGCCGATGATCGAGTAGTCGATGTTGTAGCGGTTGGAGGGCGTGAGGTCGCGGTAGCCGCCGTCCCAGGCCTGCTCGTAGGTGTCCTCGAAGAGCATGAACTCCAGCTCGGTGCCCGCGAGCGCGGTGAAGCCGAGGTCGGCGGCCCGGGCGAGCTGGGTCTTGAGGATCGTGCGCGGCGACTGCACGACCGGCGCGTGGTCGAGCCAGACCAGGTCGCACTGCACCATCGCCGTCCCGGGCAGGTGCGGCAGCATCCGGACGGTGTTCTCGTCGAGCGCAAACTCCATGTCGCCGTAGCCGCGCTCCCACGAGCTGATCGCGTAGCCGTCGACGGTGTTCATGTCGACGTCGACGGCCAGCAGGTAGTTGCACCCCTCCGTCCCGCCGGTGAGCACGTGCTCGACGAAGTACGCGCCGTGCATGCGTTTGCCCTGCAGGCGGCCCTGCATGTCAGTGAACGCGACGACGACGGTGTCGACCTCGCCGTCGGCGACCTTGGCCTTCAGGCCCTCGATGCTGAGCATCCTCGGGTTGTGCGTCATTGCAGCAGTCCTCTCAGCAGGGCGGCGGTGTCGTCGCAGTGGAGCTCCATGGTGCGGCGGGCGCGGGCCGCGTCCCCGGCGAGGACGGCCCGGACGATCGTGCGGTGCTGGCGCGTCGAGTGCGTGATGTTGACCGCGAGCACGGGGATCGCGCCCAGCATCTCGTGCACGCCGCGCTGCACCTCCTGCACGGCCTCGACGGTGCGCGGCGAGCCCGACGCGGCCGCGAGCGCGAGGTGCAGGCGTGCGTCGGCCTGGCGGTGCGCGCGGTCGTCGACCGCATCCTCGACGTCCCGCAGACCGGCCTCGACCAGGTCGCGCTCGGCGTCGGACAGGTCACGCGAGGCCGCCAGCGCGCAGGCGCCGGGCTCGACGACGCGGCGGAAGGCGAGCAGGTCCGCGGCGTCCTCGCGTCGCGACTCCCAGGCCGCGCGGGCCGCGGACGCGTCGCTGGCACCGGGCAGGACGACGGTGCCGCCACCCCGGCCGCGGGTGGTCTCGACCAGGCCGGCGGTGCGCAGGGCCGCGATGGCCTCGCGCAGCGTCGCGCGGGAGACCCCGAGCTGCTCGGCGAGCACCCGCTCGGGAGGCAGGGGCACCGCCTCGTCGAAGACGCCGAGCCTGATCGCGCCCGCCAGCTGCTCGACGCACCCCTCGAACGCGTGGTGCCCGCGCACGGGCCCCAGCACGGCGTCGGCGAGGGCGTGGGGGCTCACGCGGCCAGTCTCGACCACCCGCCGAGCCCGCGTCAATGGTCTGGCCTCAGACCAATTGGCTCATTCCGCCCGGAACGCCCGCGTCACCCGCCACCCGCCGGTGCTGGTCACCTGCAGGTGCATGATCAGGGCGCTGTTGCTGCTCTCGAAGGGCGGCTTGACGGTGAAGACCGAGTCGCAGCCGCGGCTGCCGGGCGGCAGCTCGGACCGGGCGCCGCAGCGGGTCAGCCGCATCGACGACCCCGACCGCGTCTGGGCGATGGCACCTGACGCCACCGCGCGGGAGGCGTACCGGCTCGCGGCCGCGAGGTCCTCGCGGTCGACCGCGGCGAGGAAGGCGCGGGCCACGCTCGCCTCGCCGACCGTCGTCCGCGAGACGAGGGCGGTGCGCTTGCCCTTCAGGCGCAGCACCGCCCTCCACGGCAGGGACCCGCAGCACAGCGGGTCCTCGGCACGGGTGTGCAGCCCGGCGACGTTCACGCGTCGCTTCGCGATCGACACCGACGTGACGACCTCCGGCCCGTACTGCGACCACCGGCCGAACGAGACCTTGCCGCGGTAGACCGGACCCCGCGCCCCCGCGCGGTAGAGCAGCACGAACGACTCGACCAGCCGCGCACGGCTGGAGCACACGACCTCGACCGCGGCGTCGCCCCGGCTCCCCTTGACCAGCTTGCCCAGCGCGACCGAGCCCAGGCGAGCGCGGAACCCGTTCTCGACCCCGGCGCCGGGGAGCCGACCCTTGACCAACCGGCCGGCCGGGTACCCGCACAGGCTGGGCACGGGCGCGGAGCGCATCTTCGCCCTGGTCAGGGGGGCCGGCTTGGCGGCGGCCTCGGCCGGGACGAGCGTCCCCGCGGCGACCAGGCCGGCGAGGAGGACAGCGGACAGCAGGCGGACCAGGGCTCTCATGGTCGGACGGTAGGGGGCGCGGACCACGCGCGGCACGTCATCGGCGCGAGACCGCCCGTCTGGTCGAGGCCCCGAGGTCCCACGCGAACCACCGGCACCGCGGCGCGTCCGTCTGGGGTAGCCCCTCCCCGCGACGGAGGAGGCGGAGTGACCTCGCCCACCTGCGGCCCCGAGGATGCACCTCGCCGACCGTCCGCGGGGTACAGTCACACCAGACGCACGTGCCCAGCTGCGTGTCACGGCGTCCCCATCTAGCTCGGACCGGCCGTGAAGCCGTCCGTCTACCCGATGTCGCTCGAGCGCCCCGCAGCGGATCTGCGCCGCGACATCATCGAAAGAGCACCTTCGTGTCTTCCCACGACCAGTCCACCGCGCCCTCGTTCGCCGCTCTCGGCGTCCCGGCGGCGCTCGCCGACGTGCTGACCACCCAGGGCATCACGTCGCCGTTCCCCATCCAGGCCAGCACGCTCCCCGATTCGCTCGGTGGACGTGACGTCCTCGGCCGCGGCCGTACCGGCTCCGGCAAGACCCTCGCCTTCGCGCTGCCCACGGTGGCGCGCCTGCGCGAGTCCGGCCGCAAGCGTCAGCCCGGCAAGCCCCGCGCGCTGATCCTCGTCCCGACCCGCGAGCTCGCCACCCAGGTGCACGAGACCCTCGCGCCGCTCGCCGACGCCGTCGGCCAGCGCTCGACGATCGTCATCGGCGGCGTCGGCATCAACCCCCAGATCAACAAGATGCGCGCAGGCGTCGACGTCGTCGTCGCCACGCCGGGCCGCCTCGAGGACCTGATCCGTCAGGGCCACTGCCGCCTCGACCAGGTCGAGGTGAGCGTCCTCGACGAGGCCGACCACATGGCCGACCTCGGCTTCCTGCCCGCCGTCCGCCGTCTGCTCGACCTCACGCCGGCGCGCTCGCAGCGTCTGCTCTTCTCGGCGACGCTCGACCGCGGCGTCGACGTCCTGGTCAAGCGCTTCCTGCACGACCCCGTCGTGCACGAGGTCGACGAGGAGACGTCGCACGTCCCGACCATGGAGCACCACGTCGTCACCGTCGACGCGGGCACCAAGGCCCAGGTCGTCAACGCGCTGCTGTCGGGCACCGTCCGCACCCTCGCGTTCACCCGCACCAAGCACGCCGCCAAGGCGCTCGCCCGCAAGCTCAACGCCAGCGGCATCCCCGCGGTCGACCTGCACGGCAACCTGTCGCAGAACGCCCGCCAGCGGAACCTGTCGCTGTTCGAGAGCGGCGAGGTCGGCGTGCTGGTCGCGACCGACATCGCGGCGCGCGGCATCCACGTCGACGACGTCGGCCTGGTCGTCCACGTCGACCCGCCCACCGAGCACAAGGCGTACCTGCACCGCTCGGGCCGTACCGCCCGCGCCGGCGCCGAGGGCCGCGTGGTCACCGTGGGGCTGCGCAACCAGTCGCGCGAGCTCGACCAGCTGATGCGCCGTGCCGGCATCAAGCCCCAGGTGCTTCCCCCGCACCCGAACGCCGACGCGTTCACCCGCCTCACCGGTCCCGCGCGCGAGAAGGTCGACCCGGCCACCCTCGTCGCGCAGCCCACCTCCAACGGCGGCGGCAACGGCCAGCGTCGCGGCGGCGGCGGCCAGCGCGGCAACGCGCCCCGCTCCGACGACGGCGGCACCGCCCGCGCGCCCCGCAACCGTC
>JAURVT010000025.1 GCA_030655315.1 Nocardioidaceae bacterium
GGGCGTCGCCGTCGCGGCCGGCGGCCACGACGCGGTGCTCGCCGCCGCGCGCGCCGTGCTCGACGACGCCCGGGGCGTCGACCTCGACTACCTCGCCCTCACCGACACCGCCCTGGGCGACCCCCGTCCCGACGCACCCGCACGGCTGCTGGTCGCCGCACGCGTCGGCACCACCCGCCTGATCGACAACGCCGCGGTGCCCGCCGCGGCCGCACCGGAGGAGGCCCCGTGATCCGCACCATGATGAAGTCCAAGATCCACCGTGCGACGGTGACGCAGGCCGACCTGCACTACGTCGGGTCGATCACCGTGGACGCCGACCTCCTCGACGCGGCCGACCTGCTGCCGGGCGAGCTGGTGCACGTCGTCGACGTCGACAACGGCCACCGGCTCGAGACCTACACGATCGCGGGCGAGCGCGGCAGCGGCGTGATCGGCATCAACGGCGCCGCCGCCCACCTGGTGCACCCCGGTGACCTGGTCATCCTCATCGCCTACGCCCAGCTGGAGGACGCGGAGGCGCGCACGTTCGAGCCGCACGTCGTGTTCGTCGACGCCGACAACCGCGTGGTGACCACGGGGTCCGACCCGGCCGAGGTGGTGCCGGGCTCGGGGCTCGTGCGCGGTGACTCCGCGCGGGGCCTGCTGGACAACCCGCTCGTCGCGCACTGACGCTCGAGCCATGAGCCTGCTCTGCCTGGACGTCCGCAACCACCACACCGAGGTGGGGCTGTTCGACGCCGCGTCGCTCGACGCGACGACGTCGGTCGAGCCGTCGGCGCACTGGCGGGTGGGGTCGGACGCCGGACGCACGGCCGACGAGTGGCACGTCCTGCTCGACGGGCTGCTGCGCGGCTGCGAGCTCGAGCCGGTCGACGGCGTCGTGGTCAGCTGCACCGTCCCCGCCGTGCTGGCCGAGGTGCGGGCGATGCTGGCCCGCCGGTTCGCAGACCTGCCGCAGCACGTGGTGGGCCCGGGGGTGCGCACGGGCGTCAGGATCCTCACCGACAACCCGCGCGAGGTCGGCTCGGACCGCGTGGTCAACGCCCTGGCGGCGGCGACGTTCCACCCCGGCCCCGCGATCGTCGTCGACCTCGGCACCGCCACCACGTTCGACGTCGTCGACGCGCAGGGTGCCTACGTCGGCGGGGCGATCGCGCCCGGCGTCGGCATCTCGCTCGACGCCCTCGCCCGCGGGGGCGCACAGCTGCGGGCCGTCGAGGTGGCCCGCCCACGCCACGTCGTCGCGCGCAACACCGTCGAGGCGATGCAGTCCGGCCTCGTGCACGGCTTCGCCGGCCTCGTCGACGGCATCGTCACCCGGATGCGCGACGAGCTCGCGGTGGACGACCTCACCGTGGTGGCGACGGGCCGCTGGGCGTCCGAGGTCGCCGGCGGCTGCGCCACCGTCACCGTCCACGACCCCTGGCTCACCCTCAACGGCCTGCGCCTCGTCTCCACCCTCACGATCTGACGCGTTTCGGTCGTCGACACGCCGGTGGGGGCAGCCCGAACCCGTCAAATCGTGAGGGGCCGGGGCCGCCTAGGCTGGCGCCATGAGCGACGACGCCCGCGACACCGCGCCCGACGACCTGCCCGAGCAGCTGCGGGTGCGCCGGGACAAGCGTCAGCAGCTCGTCGACCGGGGGGTGTCGCCGTACCCGATCACGGTGCCGCGCACGCACACGATCCGCGAGGTCGTCGAGGGCCACGACGCGTCGACGATGGAGCCCGACACGCACACCGGGCTGACCGTCGGCGTCGCCGGGCGCGTGATCTTCCAGCGCAACACCGGCAAGCTCTGCTTCGCGCGGCTGCGCGAGGGCGACGGCACCGAGATCCAGGCCATGCTGTCGCTGGCCGAGGTGGGCGAGGAGTCGCTCGCGGACTACAAGGCGCTCGTCGACATCGGCGACCACCTGTTCGTCGAGGGCGAGGTCGTGACGAGCCGCCGCGGCGAGCTGTCGGTCCAGGCGACGTCGTGGCGGATCGCCGCCAAGACCCTGCGCCCGCTGCCCAACGAGCACAGCCCGCTGTCGGACGAGGCGCGCGCCACCATGCGCTACGTCGACCTGATCGTGCGCCCGCAGGCCCGCACCAACGTCCGCGCGAAGGCCACCGTGCTCAAGTCGCTGCGCGCCACGCTCGACCGCCAGGACTACGTCGAGGTCGAGACGCCGGTGCTGCAGTCGACCAACGGCGGTGCCGCGGCGCGTCCGTTCGCCACGCACGCCAACGCGCTCGACGCCGACATGCTGCTGCGCATCGCGCTCGAGCTCGACCTCAAGCGGGCGCTCGTCGGCGGCGTCGACCGGGTGTACGAGATCGGCAAGACGTTCCGCAACGAGGGCGCCGACAACACCCACAACCCCGAGTTCGCGATGCTCGAGGCGTACCAGGCGTACGGCTCCTACGAGACGATGATGGACCTGTGCCGCGACCTCGTCCTCGACGCGGCGCGGGCGCTCGGGCGCACCCGGGTGCCGGCGCGCGACGGCACCACGATCGACCTCGAGGCGCCGTGGCGTCGGGTCACCCTGTTCGAGCTGGTGTCCGAGGCCGTCGGCGAGACCGTCGACCAGCACACCGACGTCGAGCACCTCCGCGAGCTCGCCGCGAAGCACGACGTCGCGCTGCGCGACGGCTGGGGCGCGGGCGAGGTGGGCCTGGAGATCTACGAGAAGCTCGTCGAGCACACGCTGATCCGGCCGACGTTCGTGTGCGACTACCCGACGTCGGTGCGCCCGCTCGCCAAGCCGCACCGCACCGAGGCCGGCCTCGTCGAGGCGTTCGACCTGATGATCAACGGGGTCGAGCTGGCGCCCGCGTACTCCGAGCTCAACGACCCGGTGGTGCAGCGCGAGCGGCTCGAGGAGCAGTCGCTGCTGGCCGCCGCGGGCGACGCCGAGGCGATGGACCTCGACGAGGACTTCCTGCGCGCGCTCGAGTTCGGGATGCCGCCGGCCGGGGGCATGGGAATGGGCGTCGACCGTCTCGTCATGCTGCTGCTCGGCGTCGGAATTCGCGACGCGATCCTCTTTCCGCTGGCCCGGCGGGACTGACCGCGAAAAGTGATCTTGGACTCGAAGTCGCAGATTCCGCTCAATTGACCGGTGTCACCTTCTCTGTCACTGCCTTTGACGTGCCACACTCGCATTGTCAGGTGCGGACGAATTACCGTCCTCGTGAAAGGCAACAAACATGGCACAAAAGGTTCAGGTCCTCCTGGTCGACGACATCGACGGAGGTGACGCCGACGAGACCGTGGAGTTCGCGCTCGACGGCACGCGGTACGAGATCGACCTGTCCTCGGGAAATGCAGGAAAGCTGCGCGACACGCTCGCGCCCTACGTCGCCGAGGCGCGGAAGGCCAATCTCGGCCGCCGGCGCAGCGGTGGGAGCAACGGGAGCACCCGCAAGGCGGCCACCTCGGGCGACTCGCCCGCGGCCATCCGTGCGTGGGCCCGTGAGAACGGCTTCGAGGTCCCCGACCGGGGCCGCGTCTCCACCGAGGTACGCGAGGCGTACGCCGCCGCGCACTGAGCACCAGCAGCACCCACCGAGCCGTTCGCTCGGAGCGAACCCATCGCCGGAACACACAGGCGGTGGGTTCGCGTTGTTCATGAGTACAACCACGTGCAGATGGACTGGACGCGTCGATGCTTGTCGCGCGGTCTAGCATGAGAGGGCACCAGCCCAGTGGGTTCGATCCAGGGGAGACACCATGTTCGAGAGGTTCACCGACCGCGCAAGGCGCGTCGTCGTGCTCGCACAAGAAGAAGCACGGATGCTCAGCCACAACTACATCGGCACCGAGCACATCCTCCTGGGGCTGATCCACGAGGGTGAGGGTGTCGCGGCCAAGGCGCTGGAGCAGCTCGACATCTCGCTCGAGGCGGTTCGTGCCCAGGTCGAGGAGATCATCGGCCAGGGCCAGCAGGCGCCGAGCGGGCACATCCCGTTCACGCCGCGCGCCAAGAAGGTGCTCGAGCTGAGCCTGCGCGAGGCGCTGCAGCTCGGCCACAACTACATCGGCACCGAGCACATCCTGCTCGGCCTGATCCGCGAGGGCGAGGGCGTCGCCGCCCAGGTCCTCGTCAAGCTGGGCGCCGACCTCAACCGGGTCCGCCAGCAGGTCATCCAGCTGCTCAGCGGCTACCAGGGCAAGGAGACGGCCGCCGCCGGCGCACCCGCCGAGGGCGCTCCGTCCAGCTCCCTGGTCCTCGACCAGTTCGGCCGCAACCTGACCCAGGCCGCTCGTGAGGGCAAGCTCGACCCCGTCATCGGGCGCGAGATGCAGATCGAGCGCGTCATGCAGGTGCTCAGCCGCCGCACCAAGAACAACCCGGTCCTCATCGGCGAGCCCGGCGTCGGCAAGACGACGGTCGTCGAGGGTCTCGCCCAGGACATCGTCCGCGGCGACGTCCCCGAGACGCTGAAGGACAAGCAGATCTACACGCTCGACCTCGGCGCGCTCGTGGCCGGCTCGCGCTACCGCGGTGACTTCGAGGAGCGCCTCAAGAAGGTGCTCAAGGAGATCCGCACCCGCGGCGACATCGTCCTGTTCATCGACGAGATCCACACCCTCGTCGGGGCCGGGGCGGCCGAGGGCGCGATCGACGCCGCCAGCATCCTCAAGCCGATGCTGGCCCGTGGTGAGCTGCAGACCATCGGCGCCACCACGCTCGACGAGTACCGCAAGCACTTCGAGAAGGACGCCGCCCTCGAGCGTCGTTTCCAGCCGATCCAGGTGCCCGAGCCGTCGATCGCCCACACGATCGACATGCTCAAGGGCCTGCGCGACCGCTACGAGGCGCACCACCGCGTCACGATCACCGACGAGGCGCTCGTCTCCGCGGCCACGCTGTCCGACCGCTACATCTCCGACCGCTTCCTGCCCGACAAGGCCATCGACCTCGTCGACGAGGCCGGCTCGCGGCTGCGGATCCGTCGGATGACCGCTCCGCCGGACCTGCGCGAGTTCGACGAGAAGATCGCCGACGTGCGCCGCCGCAAGGAGGGCGCGATCGACGGCCAGGACTTCGAGGCCGCCGCGTCGCTGCGCGACGAGGAGAAGACCCTCATCGGGCAGAAGGCCGAGCGCGAGAAGCAGTGGAAGGCCGGCGACATGGACGTCGTGGCCGAGGTCGACGAGGAGCTGATCGCCGAGGTCCTCGCGATCGCGACCGGCATCCCGATCGTCAAGCTGTCCGAGGAGGAGTCCTCGCGCCTGCTCAACATGGAGGCCGAGCTGCACAAGCGCGTCATCGGGCAGGAGGAGGCCATCAAGGCCCTCTCCCGCGCCATCCGACGCACGCGTGCGGGTCTGAAGGACCCCCGTCGCCCCGGTGGCTCGTTCATCTTCGCCGGCCCGTCCGGCGTGGGTAAGACGTGGCTCTCCAAGGCGCTCGCGAACTTCCTGTTCGGCGACGACGACGCGCTGATCCAGCTCGACATGAGCGAGTTCTCCGAGAAGCACACCGTGTCGCGCCTGTTCGGTTCGCCTCCCGGTTACGTCGGTTACGAGGAGGGCGGCCAGCTCACCGAGAAGGTGCGTCGCAAGCCGTTCTCGGTGGTGCTTTTCGACGAGGTCGAGAAGGCGCACCCCGACATCTTCAACTCGCTCCTGCAGATTCTCGAGGAAGGTCGCCTGACCGACTCGCAGGGTCGCGTGGTGGACTTCAAGAACACCGTCATCATCATGACCACGAACCTCGGTTCGCGGGACATGGCCAAGGGCGTGAACCTCGGTTTCAGCCAGGCCGGTGACGTCGCGGGTTCGTACGACCGGATGAAGGCGAAGGTGTCGGACGAGCTCAAGCAGCACTTCCGTCCCGAGTTCCTCAACCGTGTCGACGAGATCGTCGTGTTCCCGCCGCTGACGCAGGACGAGGTCATCGAGATGGTCGACATGATGCTCGCCTCGGTCGAGGGCCGGCTCAAGGACAAGGACATGGCCCTCGAGCTCACGCCTGCGGCCAAGGAGGCGCTGGCCAAGCGCGGGTTCGACCCGGTGCTCGGGGCGCGTCCCCTGCGTCGCACGATCCAGCGCGAGATCGAGGACGTGCTCGCCGAGAAGCTGCTCTTCGGCGAGGTCCGTCCCGGCCAGATCATCCTGGTCGACGTCGAGGGCGAGGGTCCGACCGCGACCTTCACCTTCCGCGGCGAGACCAAGGGCGAGGTGCCCGACGAGCTCCCCGCCGAGACCGCCGGCGCCCCCGAGTAGGTCCACCCGCACCACCGACGAAGGCCGGTCCCGCACCGCGGGGCCGGCCTTCGCCGCGTCCACCGTCGTCCACCCGCCCGTCGTCGAGTTCCGGCTCAGCTACCTACAAACCCGTTCCAGAGGTAACTGGACCGGAACTCAACGGCGAGCGCGGGCCGGGTCGGGTGGGTCAGGTGCCGGGGAGGGCGTAGGTGGCGTCGTCCCGGGCGTCGACGAGGCCGTCGGCCACCAGGGAGTCGAGGGCGCGCTCGCGCTGGGGTGCCTGGTCCCACACGGCGTCGAGGGCCTCCTTGGGCACGGGGCCGTCCGCGTCGCGCAGGACGGCCAGCAGGCGGCCGCGGCACTGGCGGTCGGTGCCCGCCCAGGCCTGGCCGCGACGGGGCGGTCCGTCGTGCTCGGGTCGCCCGGCGGCCACCCACGCGCACCGGT
>JAURVT010000030.1 GCA_030655315.1 Nocardioidaceae bacterium
CCTCGGCCGCGGCGGGGTCGGCGGCCGGACCGGCGGCGCGGCCGGCACCCCGGCGGGTCCGGGTGCGGGTGGGGGGCGTGACGGTCTCGGGAGCCTGGAACAGCGGCGCGGCGGCGGCCGCTGCTGCCTCGGCGGCGACGGCTGCCTCGGCCTCGGCGGTGGCGGCGGCCTCGATCGCGGCCTCCTCCTCCTCGTCGGACGCCGTCTCGGCCGGAGCCGGGTCGGTGGGCGCGGTCTCGGCGGCCGAGAACGGTGCGGCCAGCGGCGCCGCGGTGGGCCGCGACGCGCGACGTCGGCGGGTGCTGGTGGTGACGACCGGAGCCTCCGCCGCGGGCTCCTCGACCGGGGCCTCGGCCACGGGGGTCTCGGCCACGGGGGTCTCGACGGCCGGCGTCTCGACCGCGGGAGCCTCGGCGGCCGGGGTCTCGGCGGGCGCCTCGTCGGGCACGGGCGCCTCGTCGGCCGGGGCGGCCTTGCGCTTGCGGGGGGTGGTGGCCTTCTTCGCCGTCTTCTTGGCGGCGGCCTTCTTGGCGGTCTTCTTGGCCGGCGCCGCGGTCTCGGCCGGCGTCTCGGTGGTGTCGGCCGGCGCGTCGGGCGTGGCGGCCGGCGGACCGGCGGGCCTCGAGACGGCGCGGCGGCGGGTGCGGACGGCCGGGGCGGGGGTCTCGGACGTGGGGTCCGGACCGCCGTCGGTGCCGTGGGAGTCGGTGGTGGTGTCGTCGTCGAGCACGGTGCTCTCCTCGCCCCCGGGCACCGTTCCTGGTGCCGCACGGGAGCCTGTCGGGTGCCCGGCACGGCGGCCCCGGAGGACCTCGTGCACGGACAGCAAGCCTGCGGAAGGTCTCGGGGCGGCGCCCCGGTCCCTCGACGTCGCCCTCCGTTGCTGCCGGCCTGTCACAGGCGGCCCGTGCACACCCGCCGCGGTCAGCGTCGTCGGCTCCGATCGACCCTGTAGGGCGTCAGCGGTGACCTACGACGCGTCGCGGCCGGAGGCGAACGGATCGCCGACCGTGCCGGTCCCGGCGTCGAGCGGGCCCTGGGCGAGGCGGTTCACGCGGGGCGTGACCGGCAGCTCGAGCCGCCCGACGGACCGGAGTCCGGCGAGGACATCGTCGGGTCGCACGGACGGCACGCCGTGTCGTACGACCAGGGTCAGTATCGCACACGACACGCCGTCGACGTCCCGGGACGCGCTGGACAGGCTCACCGTGGCGGCGCGGGCGTCGAACGTGCGCATGCCCTTCTTGCCCATCCGCTCGACCTCGACGGACGTCTCGGCCAGGAAGCGGTCGGCCGCCTCGCGGGCGTGGGAGAGGTCGACGCCCGGCAGCACCATCTCCCACACGCTCGCCTCGAGCAGGTCCGCGAGCGAGCCCGTCCCGGGCTCGGCGGGGACCACGCGCACCAGGTCGAGGTCGGGCGGCAGGGAGTCGTCGAGCCGTCCGCGCAGGTCGTCGGGATCGCAGACCTGCGTGAGCGCGACCTCGAGGTACTCGGCCTCGCTGGCCGCCCCCGTGGGGGCCGCGCCGGCGTACGAGATGCGCGGGTGCGGGCTGTAGCCCGAGGAGAACGCGATCGGGACGCCGGAGCGTCGGACGGCGCGCTCGAACGCCCGTCCGAAGTCGCGGTGGCTGATGAAGCGCAGGCGCCCCCGCTTCGTGTACTGCACGCGCAGCCGCTGCACGACCGGGAGCTGGGGGTTCGGCGCCTCGGGGTTGCCGGCGGTGCCGGGCGGGTGGGTCACGGCGACGAACCTACCCGCCCGGCACCCGTGGTCACGACGCCAGCGCGGTGGCCCCGAGGTACCCGTTCGGGTCCAGCACGAACTTCTCGGCGACGCCGGAGTCGAACTGGGCGTAGCCCTGCGGCGCGTCCTGCAGCAGGATCGGGCGTGCGTTGACGGCCTTGGCGATCTGCACGCGGTCGTGCAGGATCGCCATCATCAGGCCACGGTGGTACTTCATCACCGGGCACTGGCCGGTCGCCAGGGTGTGCGACTTGGCCCAGCCGAGCCCGAGCCGGATCGACAGCGAGCCCTCCTTGGCGGCGTCGTCGACGGCGCCGGGGTCGCCGGTCACGTAGAGCCCGGGGATGCCGAGCCCTCCGCCGGCGCGGGTCACGGTCATCAGCGAGTTGAGCACCGCGGCGGGCTGCTCCTCCCCCGACCCGGCACCGTGGCCACGGGCCTCGAAGCCCACGGCGTCGACGCCGCAGTCGACCTCGGGCGTGCCGAGCAGCTCGGCGATCTGGTCGCCCACGTCGCCCTTGGACACGTCGACGGTCTCGCAGCCGAAGCTGCGGGCCTGCGCGAGACGCTCCTCGTTCAGGTCGCCGACGATGACGACGGCCGCGCCGAGCAGCTGGGCCGACGCGGCGGCGGCGAGGCCGACGGGCCCGGCTCCCGCGACGTAGACCGTCGAGCCGACGCCGACACCGGCGGTGACGCAGCCGTGGAAGCCCGTCGGGAAGATGTCGGACAGCATCGTGAGGTCGAGGATCTTCTCGAGCGCCTGGTCCTTGTCGGGGAAGCGCAGGAGGTTCCAGTCGGCGTAGGGCACGGCGACGTACTGCGCCTGCCCGCCGACCCAGCCGCCCATGTCGACGTAGCCGTAGGCCGATCCCGGCCGCTCGGGGTTCACGTTCAGGCAGATGCCGGTGGCGCGCTCCTTGCAGTTGCGGCAGCGTCCGCACGAGATGTTGAAGGGCACCGACACCAGGTCGCCGACCTTCGTGAACTCGACCCCGGGGCCGACCTCGACGACCTCGCCGGTGATCTCGTGGCCGAGGATCAGCCCCTCGGGGGCGGTGGTGCGGCCGCGCACCATGTGCTGGTCGCTGCCGCAGATGTTGGTGGCGACGGTCTTGACGATCGCCGCGTGGGGCAGCTGACGTCCCACGTTGTCCGGGTTGACCCCGGGCCCGTCCTGGAGCTCGAAGGTCGGGTAGTCGATCTCCTGGACCTCGACCTTCCCCGCTCCGGCGTAGGCCACTGCACTGTTGCCGCTCATCTGGTCCTCCTGCTGGTGGTCCGTGTGGTCCGAGTCACACCTGTCCCCCGACCGTAGGCACCGACCCACCGCGCCACAACCCGAGACCCGGGGCGCGGACGTCGTCTGCCAGATTGGTTCGGTGAGCACCGCAACCGACCGCCCCGCCGCGTCCTCGACCCGCACCGGACGGGTCGTCGTCCTCGTCGCCGTCGTGCTCCTCGCGGCCAACCTGCGCGCGTCGGTGGGCAGCCTCGGCGTGCTCCTGACGACGGTGCGCGACGACCTCGGCATGTCGACGACCGTCGGCGGCGTGCTCACCACGCTCCCCGTGCTGTGCTTCGCGGTCTTCGGCGCGGTGAGCGGCGACGTCGCCCGGCGGGTGGGCCTGCACCGCACGGTGGCGGCGTCGATGGCGCTCGTGGTGGTCGGCCTCGCGGGGCGGGCCGCGGTCGACACGACTCCCCTGTTCCTGCTGCTGTCCGGGATCGCGCTGGCCGGCGGCGCGGTGGGCAACGTGCTGCTGCCGGCCCTGGCCAAGGAGCACTTCCCCGACCGGCTCGGCCTGGTCAGCTCGATCTACGGCGCCACGCTGCTGGGCGGCGCGGCCGTCTCGTCGTGGACGAGCGTCCCGATCGCCGACGCGTTCGGCAGCTGGCGGGCCGGGCTGGCGGCATGGGCCGTGCTCGCCGCGGTGACGCTGGTGCCGTGGCTGGCGCTCAGCCTGCGCGACGTCCGGGCCGACCTCGCGGCGGCCCGCTACCCCCTGTCACGCGTCGCGCGCTCCCCGCTGGCGTGGGTGATGGGCCTGTTCTTCGCGGCGCAGTCGGCGCAGGCCTACGCGCAGTTCGGCTGGTTCCCCGAGATCCTGGGTGACGCCGGCATCGGCGCGGGCGAGGCCGCGCTCGTCCAGGGCGTGATCTTCGGCGTCGGCATCCCGACAACCCTGGCCCTGCCCGTGATCATGCGCCGCCTCGGCGACCGTCCGGTGCTGCCGCTGGTGTTCGGCACGGTGACGGTGGTCGGGTGGGCCGGCGTCCTGCTCGTCCCGACGGCCGCGCCGTGGCTGTGGGCCGCGCTGCTCGGCGTGGGCGGTGCCGCGTTCACCTGGGTGCTCGCGATGCTCGGCATCAAGTCGCGCACGGCCGCCGGGACCGCCGGGCTGTCCAGCTTCGTGCAGGGACTGGGCTACCTCCTGGCCGCGGTGGGCCCCTTCGGCACCGGCTTCCTGCACGACGTCACCGGCTCGTGGTCGACGCCGATCGTCGTCCTGATGGTGATCGCCGTGGTCATGGCGGTGCTGGGCGTCCTGATCTGCCGCAGCGCCCCATTCGAGGACGACCTGCGCTGAGCTAGGACGTCCCCGCGATCGGGAGCAGCGTCCGACCGGTGGGGCCGACCTGGATCTCGGTGTCCATCTGCGGGCACACGCCGCAGTCGAAGCACGGCGTCCAGCGGCAGTCCTCGACCTCGATGGCGCCGTCGGGCTCGAGGGCGTCCTGCCAGTCCTCCCAGAGCCAGTCGCGGTCGAGCCCTGCGTCGAGGTGGTCCCAGGCGAGCACCTCGGCGTAGTCGCGCTCGCGGACGGTGTACCAGTCGAGGTCGACGGGCTCGTCGGCCAGCGCCGTCTCGCACGCGCGCGCCCAGCGGTCGTAGGAGAAGTGCTCGCTCCAGCCGTCGAGTCGCTGGCCGTCGCGCCAGGCCGCCTCGATGACGCGGCCGACGCGACGGTCGCCGCGTGACAGCAGTCCCTCGATCGCGCCGGGCTTGCCGTCGTGGTAGCGGAAGCCGATCGAGCGGCCGTACTTCTTGTCGGCCCGGACCGAGTCGCGCAGCTTCTGCAGGCGCGCGTCGGTGGTCTCGTGGTCGAGCTGGCTGGCCCACTGGAACGGCGTGTGCGGCTTGGGCACGAACCCGCCGATCGAGACGGTGCAGCGGATGTCCTTGCGGCCGGACACCTCGCGGCCGGTCTCGATGACGCGCCGCGCGAGCTCGCCGATCTGCATGACGTCCTCGTCGGTCTCGGTGGGCAGGCCGCACATGAAGTACAGCTTCACCTGGCGCCAGCCGTGCGAGTACGCGGCGGCGACCGTCTGGATCAGGTCGTCCTCGGTGACCATCTTGTTGATCACCTTGCGCAGCCGCTCGCTGCCGCCCTCGGGCGCGAACGTGAGGCCCGAGCGACGTCCGTTGCGGCTGAACTCGTTGGCCAGCGTGATGTTGAAGGCGTCGACGCGGGTGGACGGCAGCGAGAGCGACGTGTTGGTGCCCTCGTAGCGGTCGCCGAGGCCCTTGGCGACCTCGCCGATCTCGGAGTGGTCGGCGCTCGAGAGCGAGAGCAGGCCCACCTCCTCGAACCCGGTCTTCTCCAGGCCGTTCTTCACCATCTCGCCGATGCCGGTGATGCTGCGCTCGCGCACCGGGCGGGTGATCATCCCGGCCTGGCAGAAGCGGCAGCCGCGCGTGCAGCCGCGGAAGATCTCCACCGAGAAGCGCTCGTGCACGGTCTCGGCGAGCGGGACCAGCGGCGTCTTGGGGTACGGCCAGGCGTCGAGGTCCATCAGGGTGTGCTTGGCGACGCGCCACGGCACCCCGGGGCGGTTGGGCACCACGCGCTGGATGCGGCCGTCGGGCAGGTAGGTCACGTCGTAGAACTTGGGGACGTAGACGCCGCCGGACTTCGCCAGGCGCAGCAGCACCTCGTCGCGTCCGCCGGGGCAGCCCTCGTCCTTCCACTCGCGGACCACGTCGCTGACGGCGAGCACGATCTGCTCCCCGTCGCCGAGCACCGCGGCGTCGATGAAGTCCGAGACGGGCTCGGGGTTGAAGGCGGCGTGCCCGCCGGCGAGGACGATCGGGTCCTCGTCGGTGCGGTCGACCGCGTGCATCGGGATGCCCGCGAGGTCGAGCGCCGTCAGGAGGTTGGTGTAGCCGAGCTCGGTGGCGAACGAGACGCCGAGCAGGTCGAACGCACGGACCGGACGGTGCCCGTCGACGGTGAACTGCGGGATCGCGTGCTCGCGCATCACCGCCTCCATGTCGGGGAACACCGCGTAGGTGCGCTCGGCGAGGAGCCAGTCCCGCTCGTTGAGGATCTCGTAGAGGATCTGCACGCCCTGGTTGGGCAGGCCGACCTCGTAGGCGTCGGGGTACATGAGCGCCCACCGCACCCGGGCGCTCCCCCACTCCTTGACCGTGGAGTTCAGCTCGCCGCCCACGTACTGGATCGGCTTGCCCACGCCGGGCAGGAGGGGCTCGAGCCGCGGGAAGAGCGACGCGGGCTCCGGGGACGTCTCGACCGCTGCGATACCCATGCGCCCCAGGGTAGGTCGTCCCGCCCGCCCGGCGGTGCCTCACCCACCACCGGCTCGGCGCGGCGGTGCCCCACCCACCACCTCGACCCCGAGAGTGGTGGCTCACGCACCGCGGGCCGGGAACCTCAGAACCGGGACCGCTCCAGGCGGGTGCGGACGACGGGGCCGGAGCCGGAGGGGCGGACGGCGCCGCTGCGGCGGTGGATGGAGAGGAGCAGGCCGACGGCCATGAGGGTGGCGAACATCGAGGTTCCGCCGTAGGACACCAGGGGCAGCGGGACGCCGGTGACGGGCATGATGCCGAGGCACATGCCGATGTTCTGGAAGGCCTGGAACCCGAACCAGCAGCAGACGCCGACGGCGGCGAGCTGGCCGAACAGGTCGGCGGACCGGCGGGCGATGAGCAGGGCGCGCCAGAGCACGATCGCGACGAGGACGATGATCGCGCCGGCCCCGAGGAGGCCGAGCTCCTCGCCCGCGACGGTGAAGACGAAGTCGGTGTGCTGCTCGGGCACGAAGCCCGCCTGGGTCTGCGACCCGTGGAACAGTCCCTGCCCGGTGACGCCGCCGTTGCCGATGGCGATGCGTGCCTGGATCGTGTTGTAGCCGGCGCCGCGCGGGTCGAGGGACGGGTCGGTGAAGGCCTGGAACCGCAGCAGCTGGTACTCCTTCAGCACCCCCGTCGTGATCGCCACGGCGACGACGGTGACCGCGCCCGCGGCCAGCGCGAGCATCCAGCGGCGCCGCGTCCCGGCCATCGCCAGGACGCCGACCACGATCGCGGTCATCACCATCAGGGTGCCGAGGTCGGGCTGGCCGAGGATGAGCAGCGCGGGGACGGCGGCGATGCCGAGCACCGGCAGCAGGTCGGAGTCCTTCATGCCGGTGCGCAGGCCGGCCTCGGTGCGCTCGGCGAGCACGAGCGCCATGCCGCAGACGACGCCCAGCTTGGCGAACTCCGCCGGCTGCAGGGAGAGCCCGCCGAGCAGCAGCCAGGAGTGCGAGCCGTTGATCGTGGCCCCGACGCCGGGGATGAAGACGCAGAGCAGCCCGACGATCGAGCCGGTGTAGATGATCGGCGCCCAGAGCCGGATCTGGCGGTGGTCGGTGCGCGCGACGAGCCAGCCCAGGACCGCGCCGATCGCGATGTTGACGCCGTGGCGCTGGAGGTAGGCGGTGCCGTCGCCCCCCGTGAGGTCCTCGCGGGACTGCGTGGCCGACCACACGAGCAGCGAGCCGACGACCAGCAGGGCCCCCACCGCGCCGATGAGCCACCAGTCGGTGCCGGCCCAGGCGCGCAGGCCCCGGGGCCGCCGCGGCGGCGGCGTGACGAGCGCGCTCACGAGCCGGCTCCTGCGACGGGCGCCTCGATGGAGCCGTCGGCGGCGAAGGTCGGCAGCGCCGCCGGTGCCTTCGCCCCCGGCAGCAGTGCCTTCGAGCGGTCGACCTTGCCGTCGGTGATGCCGTAGAGCTTCTCCCAGATGGCGCGGACGGAGTCGCCCGAGCTGCCCGAGCCGGTGCCGCCCTGCTCGATCATCATCACGACGACGTAGTTCTCGTCGTAGGTGGCGACCCAGCCGGTGGTCTGCTTGCCCTGCACCTCCGCGGTACCCGTCTTGGCGCGGATCTTGACGTCGTCGAGCGGGAAGTCGCCGAACTTCCAGGCGATCGTCCCGCCCGGACGCGCGGTGCCCTGCAGCGCCGTGTCGATGTACTTCAGGCGCTTCCTGCTCACGGGCACCCGGCCCTCGGCCTCGGGCTCGATCTCGCGGACCGTGGACCCGTCCTGGCTGACGACGGCCTTGGCCGCGCGCGGCTTCCAGAGCGTGCCGCCGTTGGACAGGGCGCCGTAGGCGGTGGCGAGCTGGATCGGGGTGACCATCGTGTCGCCCTGGCCGATCGCGAAGTTCACCGCGTCGCCGGCCCGGTAGTACCAGCCCTCGGCGCAGAACTCGCGGGCGAAGAGCCCGGCGAAGTCACGCTCGCTGGACGTCTTGGCCTGCTCGCAGTAGTAGTCCCTGTTCTGCTCCCAGTACGACCGACGCCACTCGCGGTCGGCGATGCGACCGGGAGCCTCGCCGGGGAGGTCGACGCCGGTGGTGCTGCCGAACCCGAACGACTGGGCCATCTTCACCAGCGGGTCCTCGGCGTCGACGTCGGTGGGGTTGCCGCCGTGCTCGAGGTACTCGCCGTAGGCGACCCGGTAGAAGAACGTGTTGCACGAGACCTGGAGCGCCTTGTCGAACCCGATCGACCCGTAGGCACCTGACTCGAAGTTCTTGAACGAGCGGTTGCCCACCTGGAAGCTGCTCGAGCAGTTGAGCCGGGTGGACGTCTTGTAGCCGTTCTCCAGCGCACCGGCGGTCATGAACGGCTTGAACGTCGATCCCGGTGCCAGCTGGGCCTGCGTCGGACGCGAGAGCAGGGGCTCCCCCGCCTTGGTGGAGTAGAGCCGCTTGAGCTGCTTGGCCGAGATGCCACCGGCCCACACGCCGGGGTCGTAGGACGGGTAGCTGGCCGACGCGATCAGGCGCCCGGTCTTGGGGTCGAGCACGATCGCGGCGCCCGACGACGCCTCGTAGTCGCGGCCGGTGATCTTGTCGCGCGTGCCGCGGGCCGTGAGGATCGACTTCTCCAGCTCGGACTCGACGAACGACTGCACCTTGGCGTCGATGCTCGTGACGACGGTGTCGCCCGGGGTGGGCGCCGTCGCGTCGCCCTCGCCGATCACGCGGCCGCCCGAGTCGACCTGCTTGCCGGTGGTGCCGGGGATCCCCCGCAGGATCGAGTCGTAGGAGCGCTCGAGCCCGGAGCGCCCGACCAGCGACGACGCGTTCAGCGTCGTGTCGCGGTCCTTCAGGGCCTGGTCGTACTCGTCCTCGGTGACGCCGCTGACGTAGCCGAGCACGTGGGCGGCGTTGACGCCGTCGGGGCCGGGGTAGGACCGCACGTTGCGCTCCTCGGCGCTAACGGCCGGGAAGTCCTCGGCCCGCTCCTGGATCGAGAGCGCGACGTCGTCGGCGACGTCCTGAGCGACGGGCACGGGCTCGTAGGGCGAGCCGTTCCAGCACACGGGCGGCTCGGGGGCACCCTCCTCGCCGCAGAGCTTGGTGCGCTGCAGGAGGCCGTCGTAGGAGGTGTCGAGCACCCGGGCGAGACGCGTGAGGACGTCGCGCTGCTCGGTCTCGGGCTGCTGGCCGAGCGCGGACCGGTCGACCGTCACGACCCACGCCTGACGGTTCGCCGCGAGCACCCGGCCCATGTCGTCGACGACGAGCCCGCGCTGGGGCTGCACGACGACGTCGCGCACGGCGTTGTCGGCGGCCTGCGCCTGGTAGGACTCGCCCCCGACCACCTGGAGGAACCACAGGCGCCCGAGCAACGTGCAGAACAGGGCGAGGACCAGCACCTGGACGACGACGAACCGGCCGCTGGTGAGGCGGCTCATCGAGCCCCCGCCAGGGTGGGCAGGCCGCGGCGACGCGGCTCGAGCCCGTCGAGCAGGCGTGTCAGCGGTCGCAGGACGAGCAGCCCGACGGCGACGTCGTAGGCCACCGCCACCGGGACGACGAGCAGCACGGCCGCGACCGAGACGCCGGGATCACCCAGCGCCAGGCCCGACAGCGCGAAGATCGAGGTGCCCACGAAGGCGCATGCGGCGACGAGCACCGCGGACGCCGGCAGCGAGCGGCGGGCGTCCTGGCGCACCGACCCGGCGAGCCACCCGACGACGACGAGCGCGAGCGCCCAGCGTCCGAGGGTGTGGTCGGCCGGCGGCGCCGCGTCGAGCAGCAGGCCGGCCACCAGCCCGGTGGCCGCACCGCTCTCGGGTCCGCGCACGAGGGCCACCGCGACCACCACCACGAGGACGAGGTCGGGGACGACGCCGGCCAGCGACAGGTGCGGGAACAGCCCCACCTGGAGCGCCACGGCGACGACGAGCACGAGCGCGACGACCAGCAGCCGGGGGATCCTCACGTCACTCCCCCTGCGCCTGGGAGGTGGTGGTGGCGGCGTTGCCGACGACGACGCCGACGACGTCGAGCGAGGAGAAGTCGACGTAGGGCGCGACGGTGATGCTGCGCGTCTGCTGCCGGGGCGAGGACGACACCTTCTCCACCCGGCCCACGGGGACGCCCGCGACGTAGGGGACGGCGCCGGGCGAGCCCCACGAGACGACGGAGTCGCCCACGTCGGGGGCGACCTGCGAGTCGACGGTGGTGAGCGTGAGGCGTCCGGCGCCGGCGAGCGAGCCGTCGCCGCGCAGGAAGCCGAGCTCGTTGTCCGAGCCCAGACGGCCGCCGACGGTGGACCCCTTGTCGACCAGCAGCAGCACGGTGGCGTGCGAGGCGGTGGCGCGCAGGACGCGGCCGACGAGGCCGTCGGCGCTCAGCACGGTCATGTCGCGGCCGACGCCGTCGTCGGTGCCCTTGTCGATGGTGGCGGTGCGCGAGAAGGACTGGGCGCCCCCGAGACCGACGACGCGCGCCTGCACGGTCTGCAGGCCGCCGTCCGACGTGGAGGCCGCGAGCCCGTCGTACTCGGCCAAGCGGTTGCGGTCGACGTCGGCACGACCGAGCTGGTCGCGCAGCCTCGCGTTCTCGGCCTCGAGCGCGGCGTTGCGCTCGCGGAGCGTGCCGCGTCCGGTGGTGAGGTCGCCGATCGCGCGGACCGGTGCGAGCAGGCCGCTGGCGCCGCCCTCGGCCGGGCCGAGGACCGTGCCGGCGGCCCGGCGGACGGGGTCGGACACCGCTCCGGGTCCGAGGCCGGCGTCGAGGCTGAGCACTGCAAGCGCGGTGAGGAGGAGCAGGACGAGCACGCGGGGCGAGCGCCGGCCGTCGGGCTCGCGCGGGGAGGGGGGCACGGCCGGGCTCACCGTCTCGCGTCGGCGGTCAGGACCTGGCGCAGCGCCTCGAACTCCTCGACGCACTTGCCGGCCCCGATGGCGACCGAGTGCAGCGGGTCGTCGGCGACGTGCACGGGCATCTGGGTCTCGTGGCGCAGCCGCTCGTCCAGGCCGCGGAGCAGCGCGCCGCCGCCGGTCAGGACGATGCCTCGGTCCATGATGTCGCCGGCCAGCTCGGGCGGCGTCTTGTCCAGGCAGGCGATGACCGCGTCGACGATGTCGTGGACGGGCTCCTCGAGGGCCTTGCGGACCTCGGCGCTGCCGAGGGTGACGGTGCGCGGCAGACCGCTCACCATGTCGCGCCCGCGGACCTCGACGTCGGTCTCCTCGAGCAGGGGGAACGCCGAGCCGACCGCGATCTTGACCTCCTCGGCGGTGCGCTCGCCGAGCATGAGGGAGTGCTCCTTCTTGCACCAGGCGGTGATCGCGGCGTCGAGGTCGTCGCCCGCGGTGCGGATCGACAGGCTCGTGACGATGCCGCCGAGCGAGATGACCGCGACCTCGGTGGTGCCGCCGCCGACGTCGACCACCATGTTGCCGGTGGCCTCGTGGACGGGGAGGTCGGCGCCGAGGGCGGCCGCCATGGGCTCCTCGACGATGAACACCTGGCGCGCGCCGGCCTGGTAGCCGGCCTCGGTGACGGCCCGCTGCTCGACCGAGGTGATGCCGCTCGGCACGCACACGACGAGGCGGGGCTTGGCGAAGTAGCGACGACGGTGCACCTGCTGGATGAACAGGCGCAGCATCTGCTCGGTGGACTCGAAGTCGGCGATCACGCCGTCGCGCATGGGCCGGATCGCGGTGATGGCCTCGGGCGTGCGCCCGATCATCCGCTTGGCCTCGGACCCGACGGCGAGGATCTCGCGGGTCTGGGAGTTGAGCGCGACGACAGACGGCTCGTTGAGCATGACGCCGCGGCCGCGCACGTACACGAGCGTGTTGGCGGTACCGAGGTCGACCGCCATGTCACGTCCGATGACGTGCCGTCCGGGGAAGGAGGACGACATGCAGGAACGGTAAGCGGGTGCCGCCGTCCGTCCCGGTTCCGACACGCAGCACAATGAGGCAATGACCACCGTGAACGGCGCCCAGGTCCACAAGCTCGTCATCGCCTGCGACGCCGGGATGGGCACGAGCGTCATGCTCGCCAGCGCTCTGCGCGGTGAGTTCGCGGGCACCGACGTCCAGGTGGAGCACACGACGGTCACCTCGATCCCGACCGACGCCGACCTCGTGCTCTGCCACGACTCGATCGCCGAGCGCGCCCGCGGCAACACCCCCGGCGTGCCCGTTGTCGGCTTCCGCGACTTCCTGGGCGACCCGCTCGTGCAGCGCGTCGTCGACGCGATCAAGGACCACCGCGACATCGAGGGCTGAGCCCCGTGTCGGACGTGCCGGCCGGCCTGCTGACCGCGGACGCCGTCCGCCTCGACGTCGCCGTCCCCGATCGCGACACCGCGATCCGCGTGGTCGGACGGCTGCTGGTCGAGGTGGGCGCCGTGCAGGAGGCCTACGTGGGGTCGATGCTGCAGCGAGAGCGCACCACGACCACCAACCTGGGTCGCGGGTTCGCGATCCCCCACGGCAGCGAGGGCTCGCAGGCACTGGTGCGGCGCGACGCGCTGTGCGTCGTCCGGTTCGCCACGCCGGTGCCGTGGGGCGACTCCGACGTCGACGTCGCCGTCGGCATCGCCGCGCGGGGCGACGCCCACGCACCCGCGCTCGGACGCCTCGCGCGGATCATCGGCGACGCCGAGCAGGCGGCGGCCCTGCGGGCCGAGACCGACCCCGAGGCCGTCGTCCGCCTGCTCGTCGGCTGACGCCGGACCCGCTCAGGACGCGAGCGCGGCCTCGGCGGCGACGCGGGCGGCCTGCGGGTCGGCCGCACCCAGCGCGGCCCCGGCCGCGGACTGGCACTGGGCCAGCGTGTGCTGCCCGAGGCGCGCGCCGACGGCGGGCGCCGCGGTGCTGGCCGAGGACAGCGACGTGATGCCGAGCCCGGCGAGGACGCAGCCGAGCAGCGGGTCGGCCGCGGCCTCGCCGCAGACGCCCACGGGCTTGCCCGCGACCTGGCCGGCGCGGGCCACCATCGCGACGAGGGCCAGCAACGCGGGCTGCCAGGGGTCGGTGAGGTCGGCGAGCGTCGGGGCCATCCGGTCGGCGGCCATCGTGTACTGGCTGAGGTCGTTGGTGCCGATCGACACGAAGTCGAGGTGGGTGAGCAGCCGCTCGGCGAGCAGCGCCGCGGCCGGGACCTCGATCATCGCGCCGGGCACGAGGCCCCGTGCGCGCACGCGGTCGGCGAACCACTTCGCCTCGGACTCGGTGGCGACCATCGGCGCCATCACCCACACGGTGCCGGCCGACTCGCCCGCCGCACGCGCGATGGCGTCCAGCTGGCGGTCGAGCATCTCGGGGTCCCTCAGGCCGATCCGCAGCCCGCGCACGCCGAGGGCGGGGTTGGGCTCGTCGGGGATGGTGGCGAACGCGAGCGGCTTGTCCGACCCGGCGTCGAGGGTGCGCACGACGACCTTGCGCTCCCCCATCGCGGCCAGGACCTCGCCGTAGATCGAGGCCTGCTCGTCGACGGTCGGCTCGCTCTCGCGGTCGAGGAAGCACAGCTCGGTGCGGAACAGGCCCACGCCCTGCACGGGCGTGCCCGACGCGCGGCGGGCGCCGGCGCCGTCCTGCACGTTGGCGAGCACCTCCACGCCGTGGCCGTCGGAGGTGGCTCCGGGGCCCGTCCAGCCGGCCGCGGCCTCGGCGAAGGCGCGGGCGGCGTCGCCGCGCTCGGCGACCATCGAGGCGGGCGGGTCGAGCACGACCTCGCCGGTGGAGCCGTCGACCAGCACCGGGGTGCCGGCGGCGACGTCGTCGAGGCCCTGGACGGCCACGACGCAGGCGATCCCGAGCTGGCGGGCGATGATCGCGGTGTGGCTGGTGGCGCCGCCGAGCGACGTCGCGATCGCGACGATCCGCGCGGGGTCGAGACCGGCGGTGTCGGCGGGCGCGAGGTCGTCGGCGCACAGCACCGACGGCTCGTCGGGCGTGGGGATGCCGGGCTCGGGCTGCCCGGTGAGCTCGGCGACCACCCGGTCGCGGACGTCGCGCAGGTCGGTGACGCGCTCGGCCATGACGCCGCCGGCGGCCATGAACATCGCGCTGAGCTCCTCGATCGCCCCCGCGGTGGCCGTCGCGGGGCCCTGGCCCTCGGCGAGGCGCTTGGACACGAAGGTGGCCAGGCCGCGGTCGCGGGCCAGCGCCGCGGTGGCCATCAGGACCTCCGAGGCGGAGCCGGTGCTCTGCTCGCCACGACCCGCGAGGCGGTCGGCCACGGTGGCGGCCGCGGCGGCGAAGCGCTCCTCGCCCTCCTGCGGCGTCGCGGCGGCGGGCTCGTCCGCGGGGACCGTCGGACGGGGCGCGGGACGGACCACGGGTCCGGCTCCGATGCCGGGGACGACGGCGGTGCCGCGGACGACGGTCAGGGGCTCGGACACGGGGGATCCTCCTCGATCGGGCCGGTGCTCGGGTGAGGGGACCAGTCTGTGACCCACCTCACCGACCCGGCCCGGCGAGGGTTGACGATACACCGATTCGGGCGTAAAACAATACTCGATCGCCGCTAAATCCACACATAGCCACGTAATCGCAGACCGCTCGATCCGGGCGGGCTGCTCGGACGTCAGGACAGGGGCCGCCGTGTACGCCGCCGAACGCCACGAACGCCTGGCCGAGCTGCTCCGCGAGGACGGGCGGCTGGCCGTCGCGGACGTGGCCGACATGTTCGGGGTGTCCGGCGAGACCGTCCGCCGCGACCTCGCGGTGCTCGAGCGGCACGGCATCGCCCGCCGGGTGCACGGCGGGGCCGTGGCCGCGCACGGCCTGCGCGTCCTCGAGCCGGGGCTCGGGCAGCGGAACGCGTCGCGCGTCGAGGCCAAGAACCGGATCGCGGAGGCGGCGCTGGCGTTCCTGCCTCCCGCGGAGGGGAGCATCGCGCTCGACGCGGGCACCACCCTGAGCCAGCTGGCCGACCGCATCCCCACCGACCGCGACCTGACGGTCGTCACCCACGCGGTGCCGATCGCGGCCAAGCTGACCGGCGCGCCGGGGATCGTCCTGCACGTGCTCGGCGGTCGGGTGCGCGGCATCACCGCCGCGTCCGTCGGCTCGGGCACCGTCGCCGCGATCGAGCGCCTGCAGGTGGACGTCGCGTTCATGGGCACCAACGCGCTCTCGCCCGAGCACGGCCTGAGCACCCCCGACGGGGACGAGGCCGCCGTCAAGGCCGCCCTGGTGCGGTGCGCCCGCCACGTGGTGGTGCTGGCCGACTCGAGCAAGCTCGACGTCGACCACCTGTTCCGGTTCGCCGCCATCGAGGACGTCGACGTCCTCGTCACCGACCACGACGCCGATGCCCTGCAGGTCGGCGTCCTCGAGGACAAGGGGATCGAGGTCGTGCTCGCATGATCGTCACGCTCACGCCCAACCCGAGCATCGACCGCACCGTCGTGCTGCCCGGTGCGCTGGAGCGCGGGGAGGTGCAGCGCTGCACCGACACGTTCGACCACCCCGGCGGCAAGGGCGTCAACGTCGCCGGGGTCGTCCACCACGGGGGCGAGCGGGCGCTCGCGGTGCTGCCCGGTGACGACGCCGACCCGTTCGTCGCGCTGCTGCGCGGCACCGGTCTGCCCCACCGCAGCGTGCCGGTCGGCGGGAGCGTGCGCGTGAACCTGACGGTGAGCGAGCCGTCCGGCGTCACCACCAAGATCAACGCGGCCGGCCCCGTGCTCGACGAGGCGCTGCGCGAGACGCTGGCCGTCGAGGTCGAGACGAGCGCCCGCGACGCGCGCTGGGTCGTGCTGTGCGGCTCGCTGCCCCCGGGGGCGCCCGACGACTGGTACGCCCAGCTGGTGGCGCGCCTGGCCCGACCGGGGCTCGAGGTCGCCGTCGACACCTCGGGCGCCGCGCTCGTGGCCACGCTCGGCACCGACGGACCGCTGCCGTCGCTGGTCAAGCCCAACGGCGAGGAGCTCGCGTCCGTCGCGGGCGGCGACGCCGAGGAGATCGAGGCCGACCCGCGGGCCGGGGTCGCCGCGGCCCGTCGCCTGCTCGACCGAGGCGTGGGGCGTGTGCTCCTCACCCAGGGTGGGCACGGCGCCGTCCTCGTGACGCCCGAGGGTGCGTGGCGTGCACCGGTCCCCCGCATCACCCCGCGCAGCACCGTCGGCGCGGGCGACTCCGCGCTCGCCGGCTACCTGCTGGGCGACCTGCGGGGCCTCCCCGAGCCCGAGCGGCTGGCCCTGGCCGTGGCCTACGGGAGCGCGGCCGCGTCGCTGCCCGGCTCCCAGACGCCGACCCCGCGCGACCTGCCCGAGCCGACCGTCGCCGAGGCCGTCGAGTCTCCCTGAGCGGGCTGGCGACGATGCAGTACGTTCGTCTGCACCGCACCCCCCGAACGCACCTGAGGATGGACCCATGCCGAGCAAGACCGTGACCGTCGGATCCTCGGTCGGGCTGCACGCCCGTCCCGCCGCCCTCATCGCCCAGGCCGCCGCGGCCGGCGCCACCCCCGTCACCCTCGCGACCGCCGGCGGCTCCCCCATCGACGCCGGCTCCGCGCTGATGATCATGACCCTCGGCGCCAAGCAGGGCGACGAGATCACCGTCGACGGCGCCGACCAGGCCCTCGTCGACTCCATCGCCGACCTCGTCTCCCAGGACCTCGACGCCTGACCCCTCCCCCCACCCCTCCCGCCGAGCGGCGCAAGTTCGGGGTCGACACGCGGTCGGCGGCCCGGATTTGCGCCACTCGGTCGCGGATTTGCGCCACTCGGTGGCCCGGGGCGAGCGTCTGGGTGAGCCCGGCCAGGGCGGTGCAGGGGAAGAGCTAGTACTCGGGCAGACGACATCCGTCTGCCCGGCGTCGGCCGTCGACGTGCGAGGACACCGCCGCGCCACGTCGAGTGGCGCAAACCCGGTTCCGAGAGGCGCAAATTCGGGCCGAACAGCGCGTGTCGACCCCGAACTTGCGCCACTCGGCGCGAGGAAGGCGGAGTGTGCTCGTCCGCCGAGGCGGCGGGCAACGGCGCCGTGGGCGTGCTCAGGCGGTCAGGGAGGGGAACCAGAGGGAGATCTCGCGGGAGGCGGACTCGGGTGAGTCCGAGCCGTGGACGAGGTTCTCGCGGTTCGACAGGGAGAGGTCGCCGCGGATGGAGCCGGGGGCGGCCTTGCGGCCGTCGGTGGCGCCGTTGAGGGCGCGGACGGCCTCGATGGCCTCGTCGCCCTCGAGGACCAGCGCGACGAGCGGGCCCGAGGTGACGAAGGCGCGCAGCGGCGGGTAGAAGTCCCGCTCGACGTGCTCGGCGTAGTGGGCGTCGGCCTGCGCGGCGTCGATGGTGCGCAGCTCGAGCGCGACGATCGCGAGGCCCTTGGCCTCGTAGCGCGACAGCAGGTCACCGACGAGGCCGCGGCGGACGGCGTCGGGCTTGAGCAGGACCAGGGTGCGTTCGGACATGCCCCGAACCCTAGGCCACGTCGCCCTCGGCCTCGGCCGCCCACCGGGCGCGGTCGGTCTCGATGCGCCGGCCGATCAGGTGGGCCGCGATCCACAGGGCCGCGAACATCGCGCCGACGAAGAACATGGCCGGCACCAGGAAGCCCATGGCGACGGCGCCCACCTGGACGGCGTGGCCGACCACGAAGCCGCCGGGACGCCGCAGCATGCCGGCCGCGACGATCGCGAGGACGGCGAGGCCGAGGCCCACGACCAGCGCGAGCGCGACGGGGACGTCCTCGACCGCGATCATCACCGGCGTCGCGAGGGCGATGACGACGGCCTCGAAGCCGAGGGTGGCGGCGCAGAGGCGTGCGCGCATCAGAACCCCTCGGCGTCGGGGCCGTCGAGGACGCCGAGCATCGAGCGCGCCTCGCCCACCGTCACGACCGACCCGGTGACGAGCACGCCGCCGCTGCCCATCGACTCGGCCTGCGGGTCGCCCTCCTCGGCGAGCTGCACGGCGACGGCGATCGCGTCGGAGAGGTGCCGCACGAGGTGCACGCGCTCGGAGCCGAAGATGCCCTCGGCGACGTCGGCGAGCTCGGCGGCGGGCATCGAGCGGTCCGAGCCGTTCTGGGTGCACACGATCTGCCCCATCACCGGCTCCATGACGTGGAGGATCTCGTCGACCTCCTTGTCGGCCATCACCGCGACCACGCCGACCAGGGGGCTGAAGGAGAACTCCTCCTGCACCGCGTTCATCGTCGCCTCGGCGCCGGCGGGGTTGTGCGCGGCGTCCAGCAGCACGGTCGGGCTGCGACGCGCCACCTCGAGCCGGCCGGGCGACGTGACGCGGGCGAAGGCCTCGCGCACGAGGTCGGAGTCGAGCTCCTCGCCGCCGACGAACGACTCGACGGCCGCGAGCGCGACCGCGGCGTTCTGCGCCTGGTGGGCGCCGTGCAGCGGCAGCAGGATGTCGGAGTGGGTGGTGCCGAGACCCTGCAGCGTCAGCACCTGGCCGCCGACGGCGACGAGCCGGTCGGCGACGCCGAAGTCGACGCCCTCGCGGACGGCCGTGGCCCCCACCTCGGCGATCCGCTGGCCGAGCACGTCGGCGACGTCGGGGTCCTGCAGCGCGAGCACGGCGGCGGCGCCGGGCTTGATGATGCCGGCCTTCTCCTGGGCGATGCCGTCGAGGCTGTCGCCGAGGTACTGCGAGTGGTCCATCCCGATCGGGGTGACGACGGCGACGCGGCCGTCGACGACGTTGGTCGCGTCCCACGTGCCACCCATGCCCACCTCGACCACGGCGGCGTCGACGGGTGCGTCGGCGAAGGCGGCGTACGCCATCGCGACCATCGTCTCGAAGAACGAGAGCGGGTGGGGCTGCGAGTCGTCCACGACGCGCGCGTAGGCGGCGACGTCGGAGAACGCGTCGACGAAGAGCTCCTCGGTGAGCGGGAGCCCGTCCAGGCTGATCCGCTCGGTCATCGAGGTGAGGTGCGGGCTGGTGAAGCGGCCCGTGCGCAGCCCGAGGGTGCGCAGCAGCGAGTCGACCATCCGGCTGACCGACGTCTTGCCGTTGGTGCCGGTGAGGTGGATGACGGGGTAGGCGGCCTGCGGGTCGCCCATCAGGTGGCACAGCGCGCGGATGCGGTCGAGCGAGGGCTCGAGCCTGGTCTCGGGCCACCGCGCCAGCAGGGCGGCCTCGACCTCGGGGTACGACGGTCTCATTGGTCCCACTATCGCAGGTGGGTCGTCGGTGCCGACGCCGCGCGCGGGCACCGGTGCGCGACTCCCTAGACTCGCCCCATGAGCAACGTCCCCGAGAAGCCCGTGCTGGAGGGCCTGGAGGCCACGTGGTCGCAGGCCTGGGAGGAGCAGGGCACCTACCGCTTCGACCGGTCCAAGACCCGCGACCAGGTGTACTCCATCGACACCCCGCCACCGACGGTCTCGGGGTCCCTGCACATCGGGCACGTCTTCTCCTACACCCACACCGACGTGGTGGCGCGCTACCAGCGGATGACGGGCAAGGAGGTCTTCTACCCCATGGGGTGGGACGACAACGGCTTGCCCACCGAGCGCCGGGTGCAGAACTTCTACGGCGTCCGCTGCGACCCGAGCCTGCCCTACGACGAGGGCTTCGAGCCGCCGGAGAAGCCGGACCCGAAGAAGCAGGTGCCGATCAGCCGCCGCAACTTCATCGAGCTGTGCAACCAGCTGGTCGAGCAGGACGAGAAGGTCTTCGAGGCGCTGTGGCGCACGCTCGGCCTGTCGGTCGACTGGACGCAGACCTACACCACCATCGGCGACCACGCGCGGGCCACGAGCCAGCGCGCGTTCCTGCGCAACCTCGCCCGCGGCGAGGCCTACCAGCAGGACGCCCCCACGCTCTGGGACGTCACCTTCCAGACCGCCGTCGCCCAGGCCGAGCTGGAGGCCCGTGACTACCCCGGCGCCTACCACCGCATCGCGTACCACGGCTCCGACGGCCCGGTCTTCGTCGAGACCACCCGTCCCGAGCTGGTCCCGGCCTGCGTCGCCCTGATCGCCCACCCCGACGACGAGCGCTACCAGGGACTGTTCGGCACCACCGTCCGCTCGCCGCTGTTCGACGTCGAGGTGCCCGTCCTGGCGCACCCGGCCGCCGAGCGCGACAAGGGCGCGGGCATCGCGATGTGCTGCACCTTCGGCGACCTCACCGACGTCCAGTGGTGGCGCGAGCTGCAGCTGGCCAACCGCACCGTGATCGGTCGCGACGGGCGCCTGCTGCGCGAGGTCCCGGCCTGGATCACGGGCGAGGCCGGCCAGGCCGTGTACGCCGAGCTCGGCGGCAAGACCGTGTTCTCGGCCCGCGAGGTCGTCGTCGACGCCCTGCGCGCGTCGGGCGACCTCGACGGCGAGCCCAGGCCCACCCAGCGGATGGCGAACTTCTTCGAGAAGGGCGACAAGCCGCTGGAGATCGTCTCGACCCGCCAGTGGTACATCAAGAACGGCGGCCGCGACGCCGAGCTCCGCGGCCAGCTCGTCGGGCGCGGCAGCGACATCGCCTGGGCGCCGGAGTACATGAAGCACCGCCTCACCAACTGGATCGACGGCCTCAACGGCGACTGGCTCGTCTCGCGCCAGCGGTTCTTCGGTGTCGCGTTCCCGGTCTGGTACCGCCTCGACGCCGACGGCCAGCCCGTCCACGACGACCCGATCGTCCCCGACGAGTCCCAGCTGCCCGTCGACCCGGCGTCGCAGGCACCCGACGGCTTCGAGGAGTCCCAGCGCGGTGAGCCCGGCGGGTTCGTCGCCGACCCCGACGTCCTCGACACGTGGGCGACCTCGTCGCTGACCCCGCACATCGTCGGCGGCTGGGAGATCGACCCCGACCTGTTCGCGCGCGTCTTCCCGATGGACCTCGCCACCCAGGCGCACGACATCATCCGCACCTGGATGTTCTCGCGCGTCGTCCGCTCGCACCTGGAGAACGGCTGCGCCCCGTGGACGCACGCCATGGTCTCGGGCTTCGTGGTCGACCCCGACCGCAAGAAGATGTCCAAGTCCAAGGGCAACGTCGTCGTCCCCGACGAGATCCTCGAGAAGTTCGGGGCCGACGCCGTCCGCTGGCGGGCCGCGCTCGCGCGACCGGGTGCGGACTCGCCGTTCGACGAGACCCAGATGAAGGTCGGACGCCGCCTCGCGATGAAGGTGCTCAACGCGAGCCGGTTCGTCCTCGCCACCGACTCGTTCGGCATCGGCGCCGACGTCGCCGACATCTCGCCGCGCCTGGTCACCGAGCCGGTCGACCTCGCGATGCTTGCCCGCCTGCGCGGCGTGGTCACCGAGGCCACCGCCGCGTTCGAGGCCTACGACTACACCACCGCGCTGGAGGTCAGCGAGCGCTTCTTCTGGGCGTTCTGCGACGACTACCTCGAGCTGGTCAAGGAGCGCGCGTACGGCAACCGCAACGAGCCCGCCGCGGTCCAGTCCGCCAAGTCGGCGCTCGCGTCGGCGCTCAGCGTCCAGCTGCGGCTGCTCGCGCCGTTCCTGCCCTACGTGACCGAGGAGGTCTGGTCGTGGTGGCAGGAGGGGTCGGTGCACCGCTCGCGCTGGCCGCACCCGGCCGAGGACCTCGCCACCGCCGACGCCGACCCCACGCTGCTCGACGTCGCCGCCGAGGCGCTCGCCGGCATCCGCGGGGCCAAGTCGACGGCCAAGGTCAAGATGAAGACGCCGGTCACCGCGGTGCGCGTCAGCGGTCCGCAGGCCCGGCTCGACCTCCTCGCGCTGGCCCTGGGCGACGTGAAGGCGGCCGGTGCCGTGGTGGGTGAGGTCGTCCCCACGGCCACCGAGGGCGGTCGCGAGCTCGTCGTCGAGGCCGACGTCGAGACGCCGGAGCCCGCGCCGGCCGGCTAGTCCAGCTGCCGGAAGAAGTCGAGGCGCCGGGACAGGGCGTCGCCCATCGCGACGGCGGTGGTGACCTGCCCGGCGACGTCGGGCAGGTCGTCGAGGGCCAGGCAGAGCGCGGACTCGCCGAGCATCCGGGCCGTCTCGGTGTAGCCGGGGTCGCCGCCGGAGACCTCGGTGGTGACGGTCTCGCCGCCGCCCTCGCCGACGAAGCGCACCCGGAACCAGGACCGCGCACGCTTGTCCTCGCTGGGGCCCGCCCCCTGGGCGCGGACCTTGAGCAGCAGGTCCCGCCCGGGCGGGAGCTGGCTGACGGCGAGCACGGCGCCCGCGCCCGCGGCGGTCGCCGCCATCATCGGCAGACCGCCGAACAGCGCGTAGTGGCCGTAGGAGAAGTCCGGGCCGTAGGCGGGCAGGGCCCGGGCCGACCGACGGACGATGACGGGATCGATCGTCGGCAGCGGGAGCGCCCAGCCGCGCCCGCCGGGGCCACGCTCGGGGCGGGACGGGAGCGCCCGCACGCGGCGTCCAGGCTCGCGGCCCTCGGTCTTGCGACGCTCGGCCGCGACCCGTCCGGACTGGCGCACCCGTGACAACGCCCGCACGGCCGAGTGGTAGGTGCCGCCGGAGAAGTCGGCACTGGCCGTGACGTAGCCGCGGACGGTGAGGGGCACGTCGTCCGGCAGCAGCGCGACGGTCTGCTGCACGCCGAGGTCGTGGGGCACGGAGTCGAAGCCGCACGCGTGCACCAGCCTGGCCCCCGTCTGCTCGGCGCGGCGGTGGTGCGCGAGCCACGTCCGGTCGACGAACTCGGGCTCACCGGTGAGGTCGCAGTACGCGGTGCCTGCATGGGCGCACGCGGCCACCGCCGGCTCACCGTGCTCGACGTAGGGGCCGACCGTCGTGGCGAGGACGCGCGTGCTCTCGGCCAGGGCACGCACCTGCCGGGTGTCGGTGATGTCGGCGACCTCGATCTCGGGCACCGCTCCCCCGGCGTCGGCGACGCGCTGCGCGACCGCCTCGAGCTTGGCGCGGCTGCGTCCGGCCACGGCCCACGACGCGCCCTCGGGGACGTGCCCGCCCAGGTAGTCGGCGGTCAGGCCGCCGGTGAACCCGGTCGCGCCCAGCAGGACGATGTCGTGAGCCATGCGCCAGACCCTAGCCGGGTGGCGGGCCTGACGGCGGCTCGCCGCCGGCGCCGCCCCCACCGGACGGGGACGACCCACCGGTGGGCTGGGTCGAGGTGTCGACGGGGACCGTCAGCGTCGCCGTGTAGCCCTCCTCGACGCTCCCGGTGACGGCGGCCATCTGGTGGGCGCCTGAGTCGTCACCGAACACGTTGTCGCCCGCGAGCGAGACGTCGGCGAGGTTCCCGACCGACCGCTCGTAGCCGTCGGTGGCGTAGACGGCCGTCAGGACCTTCTTGGGCAGCGCCAGCTGCGAGGTCGCGATGGCGTGGGTGGAGTCGTCGATGGCATTGACGTCGGGGTAGACCTCGAAGTGGACGTGCGGCCAGCGGCCGGCGTAGCAGGCGGGGAAGATGCTGGTGAAGGACACCTTGCCGTCGGCGTCGGCGACCTGGACGCCGCGCAGGTAGTTCTGGTCGGCGATGCCGTCGGAGTACATCGAGTAGCTCCCGTCGCGGTCGCAGTGCCACGCGTACACCGCGACGCCCGCGAAGGGGGCGCCGTCGTCGGTCATGTCGAGCACGGTCAGCTCGAACTCGAAGGCGACGCCCTCGGCGGTTCCCGACGCGTCGCCGAAGCTGCTGCGGATGTCGCTGCGGACGATCCCGGACTCCTCGAGCACGTCCGGTCCGTTGGACCCGTCGCCGGGGTAGGGCCCGGCCGTCTCGTCGGGGATCTCGGTCAGGCCCGAGGCCGACCTCGCGGCGGAGGAGCCCGTCCCCGAGGCCGACGACGTCGACGACCCTCCGCAGGCCGCGAGGGCCAACGAGCCGGCGCCGGCACCGGCCAGACCGAGGATCCGGCGACGGGTCAGCAGGGTGGTGACGTCGAACGCGAGGCCCTGGTCCTCGACGTCCTCGTGCGGGCGGGGCAGCTCACGGCCCTGGAAGAATGACTTGCGCATGGCTCGATCGTGCGCGAGCGACCTCGGAGGGAAGTCGCAGGAACCTGTGGGGTCCCTGTGAGCGTCAGGAGGCCTTCTTCTTCGTCGACGCCTCGTGCGGGACCAGTGTCGGGTTGACGTTGTCGCGCACCACCTCGTCGGTCACGATCACCTTGGCGACGTCGTCGCGCGAGGGCACCTCGTACATCACGTTGAGGAGCACCTCCTCGATGATCGCGCGCAGGCCGCGGGCGCCGGTGCCACGCAGCATCGCGAGGTCGGCCATCGCCTCGACCGCGTCGGGCGTGAACTCCAGCTCGACGTCGTCGATCTCGAAGAGCTTGCCGTACTGCTTGGTCAGGGCGTTGCGCGGCTTGGTGAGGATCTCGACGAGCGCCTCCTTGTCGAGGTTGTCGACCGTCGCGATCACGGGGAGGCGACCGACGAACTCGGGGATCAGGCCGAACTTGAGCAGGTCCTCGGGCATGACCTGGCTGAAGATCTTGTCGCGCATGGTGTGCCGGTCGGTGACCGACTTCTCGACGTTGAAGCCGAGCTTCATCTTGCCCGCGCGACCCTCGATGATCTCCTCGAGGCCGGCGAACGCGCCACCCACCACGAACAGGATGTTGGTGGTGTCGATCTGGATGAACTCCTGGTGCGGGTGCTTACGCCCGCCCTGCGGCGGCACCGACGCGGTCGTGCCCTCGAGAATCTTGAGCAGCGCCTGCTGGACGCCCTCGCCGGAGACGTCGCGCGTGATCGACGGGTTCTCGCTCTTGCGGGCGATCTTGTCGACCTCGTCGATGTAGATGATCCCGGTCTCGGCCTTCTTCACGTCGTAGTCCGCGGCCTGGATCAGCTTGAGCAGGATGTTCTCGACGTCCTCGCCGACGTAGCCCGCCTCGGTGAGCGCGGTGGCGTCGGCGATGGCGAACGGGACGTTGAGCATCCGGGCGAGGGTCTGCGCGAGGTAGGTCTTGCCGCAGCCGGTGGGCCCGACCATCAGGATGTTGGACTTGGCGAGCTCGACGGCGTCGTCCTTGTGACGACCCGACGCGGCGCCGGCCTGCACCCGCTTGTAGTGGTTGTAGACCGCGACCGCCAGCGACCGCTTGGCGGAGTCCTGGCCGATCACGTACTCGTTCAGGAACTCGAAGATCTCGCGGGGCTTGGGCAGCTCGTCGAGGCTGACCTCGGCGCCCTCGGACAGCTCGTCCTCGATGATCTCGTTGCAGAGGTCGATGCACTCGTCGCAGATGTACACGCCGGGTCCGGCGATCAACTTCTTGACCTGCTTCTGGCTCTTCCCGCAGAAAGAGCACTTCAGCAGGTCGCCGCCGTCACCGATGCGTGCCACTGTGGCTCACCTTCTCCTCTGCCCCCGCGGACGCGGGTGGCGCTGTGCCTGTGCTGTGCCTGACCGTACCCCGCGCGGGGCCCGCACGTCGTGGACTCGCCACGGCCCGCGAGCCCCGATCGGTCAGGTGGCCGGGACCTTGAGGGTCTCGAGGACCTGGTCGACCAGGCCGTACTCCACGGCCTGCTCGGCCGTCAGGATCTTGTCGCGCTCGACGTCGCGGCTGACCTCCTCGGCGGACTTGCCCGAGGCGTCGGCCAGCATCTTCTCGAGCAGCGCGCGCATCCGGAGGATCTCGTTGGCCTGGATCTCCAGGTCGGAGATCTGGCCGCCGGTGCCCTCGGTGTAGGGCTGGTGGATCAGGATGCGGCTGTTGGGCAGCGCGAGGCGCTTGCCGGGCGAGCCGGCCGCGAGGAGCACGGCCGCGGCGGAGGCCGCCTGGCCGAGGCACACGGTCTGCACGTCGGGCTTGAGGTAGCGCATCGTGTCGTAGATCGCCGTCAGCGCGGTGAAGGAGCCACCGGGGCTGTTGATGTAGATGCTGATGTCGCGGTCGGGGTCCATCGACTGCAGGCACAGCAGCTGCGCCATGACGGCGTTGGCGACCTCGTCCGAGATCGGGGTGCCGAGGAAGATGATGCGGTCCTCGAACAGCTTGGCGTAGGGGTCGATGCGGCGGACGCCGTACGACGTCCGCTCCTCCCACTGCGGGATGTAGTAGTTCATGTTCGGCGCGGTCTGCTGGTGCAGCGGCGTGAAGTCGTTCATCTGGTCTCCTCGGGCGGCGGAGTGGAGGTCGACGTACGAGGCGGTCATGCGTCCTCCGGTCCGCTCGTGATGGATGCGCCGACGTCGCCGCGGGCGATGACGCGGTCGATCAGGCCGTAGCCGACGGCCGCCTCGGCGGTGAACCAGCGGTCGCGGTCGGAGTCGAGCTCGATCTGCTCGATGGTCTGGCCGGTGTGGAGCGACTGCAGCTCGTTGAGCCGCTTCTTGAGCAGCAGGCTCTGCTCGGCCTGGATCTTGATGTCCGAGGCGGAGCCGCCAATGCCGCCCGAGGGCTGGTGCATCATGATGCGCGCGTTGGGCAGGGCGTACCGCTTGCCCGGCGTGCCGGCGGCGAGCAGGAACTGGCCCATCGAGGCGGCCAGGCCCATGCCGACGGTGGCGATGTCGTTGGAGATCAGCTGCATGGTGTCGTAGATCGCCATGCCGGAGTCGACCGAGCCGCCGGGGCTGTTGATGTAGAGCCGGATGTCGGCCGTGGGGTCCTCCGCGTTCAGCAGCAGCATCTGCGCGCAGATCGCGTTGGAGTTCTGGTCGCGCACCTCGGAGCCGAGGAACACGATGCGCTCACGGAGCAGACGCTGGTAGATGTGGTCGTCGAGGCCGGCGGGGGCACCCTCTCCGGCCATCCGCGGGTGGGACTGCGAGTTCGTCGGGGTCACGTGCTCGACCCTATCGGGGGTGACCGGCTTAGCCACGCGACACCCGCCCGTGTTCGCTACGGGCGCACGGAGGCCCTCAGGCCGCGCGCGGCACGGACGCCGACTCGACCTCGGCCTTGAGGCGGCGCAGGGTGCGCTCCATGCCGCGGCGCAGCTCGACCTCGAAGCCCTCGGTCCCGCCCATGACGTGGTCGGTGAGCAGGTGCGACAGGCGGGTGATGCCGTGGGGGGCCTCGCGCCGCTCGGTCACCCGGGTCCCGGTGGCGGTGGGCTCGAGCTCGTAGGTCCAGACCGTGCCGTTGACCGGGATGCGGAAGGCGAGGGCACGCTCGGGCTCGAGGCGCACGACGCGCGCGGTGGTGGGCCACACCAGCAGGCCCTGGCGGTTGAGGTTGACCGCACGGGCACCGAGGCGGACGTCCCCGAGGACGAGCATCCGCCGGCACTGCGGGCTCCACTCCCCCATCCGCCGCAGGTCGGACACGACCCGCCAGACGTCGCGGGGCTCGGCGTCGACGTCGATCTCGACCTCGATCGGGTGGCTGGGGTGGTTCACGACGTCCCTCCGGGGCGGTGCGTGGGAGCGGCGGGCAGGGCGGCGACGGCACGGGGGCGCAACCAGGCCACGAGCCAGTCGCCCACCTGCGGATGGTCGAGGAGCGCGAAGTGGCCGGCCGAGCCGACGTGGCTGGTGGTGGCGTGCGGCACGACGGGATCGCCACGGCGGGGACGACCGTGCGCCGACGAGACGTCGACCAGGAGGTCGCCGAGCAGCAGGCTCAGCGGGTGCCACGGCGACGCGGCGAGGGTGCCGGCCACGAAGTGGTAGTCGGCATGGGCGAGCGGCGCCACCGCCCGGCGGTCCAGCCCCCACTTGGCGGTGAGGTCCTGGCCGTCCCACTCGTCGCGCGTCACGTAGCCGTGGCGGAGGTCGACGATGCCCGGCGAGCGGGTGGTGAGGATGCGCTGGAACGGCGCCGACTCGGGCACGAGACCGAGCGCCTGCCCGCCCAGGTGGGCCACCTTCTCGAGGTTCGCGCCGAGGTGCGGCGTGCCGAGGCAGACCACCTGGCGCACCAGGCCGGGCCACGCCAGGCCCTGGGCCAGCGCGTGGTGCGTCGCCGCCCGCGCGACGAGCCCGCCCATCGAGTGGCCGACGAGGTCGACGCGCGTCACGCGGACGGGCCAGGCCTCCACCAGCTCGTCGACGAGACGAGCCAGCTCCACGCCGTTGTCGGAGACGTGCAGGCCCGAGTTGTAGCGCAGCAGGAGCGCGGAGGCACCGACCTCGTCCTCGACGCGCTCGGGGTAGCCGCCGCGCGCGTCCTGCGTCTCGCGGCTCCAGGACTCGTCGCTCTCGACCAGGCCGTGCAGGAAGACGACGAGGTGCCCGCTCGGGGACGGGAAGGCCGCTGCGAGCGCGGCCGTCGTGACGGGCACGTCGCGGTCGTCGCGGCGCACCGCCATGGTGATGGCGGACGGGTCGCCCGCGTCGTGCAGGTCGGCCCCGATGAGCCCGTTGGTGATGGCTCGGAGCCGACGTCCGCCGGCGCCGTCCTCGATGGGGGCGCCCATCCCGCGGCCGGCCAGGCCGCGCAGGGCTCCGCCGCCGCCGCGCAACGCCGCCGACAGGCCCGTGTAGACGGCCTCGCTGACGGTGTCGTGCACCGCCTGCGGGAGGCGGCCGCCGATCAGCCGCAGCGGCCGGAACATCCTCGAGGCGACCGCGCGGTGCACGTCACGGGTGGTGCCGAGCAGCACGCGGTCGCCGTACTCGAGGGCGAGCGCGGCCGCGTGCGTGGTGCGCGGGACCTCGGTGGCGACGGTGGTGGACACCTTTCACATGCTGCCGGTATCCGACCACCGACGCCAGGGTCAGGACTCGTCTGTGTCCGGGGTCTCGTCCTGCTCGGCGTCGTCGGCCTCGTCGGAGTAGGTGCCGTCGGCCTGCAGGCGGGCGAGCTCGACGACGTCGCCGGACTGGTCCTTCACCGTGGCGGCCTCGACGACCGACGCGAGCGCCTTGCCGCGGACGACCTCGGAGACGAGCTGGGGCACGTGGTTGTGCTCCATCGCGTGCTGGGCGTACTCCTGCGGGTCGGTGCCGGCCTGCTGGGCGCGACGCAGGATGTGCTGCGTCAGCTCGGACTCCTCGAGGCCGATCTCGTCGCGCGCGGCGACCTCGTCCAGGACGAACTGCGCGAGCAGCGAGTCGCGCACGCGCTTCTCCAGGTCGGCCTCGAACTCGTCGACGGTCTGCTCCTCGGTGTCGAGGTACTGCTCCATCGTCATGCCCGCGTAGGCCAGCTGCTGGGTGATCTGGTCGCGACGGGCGGTGAGCTCCTCGGCGATCAGGCTGTCGGGGACCGGGGCGTCGATCTTCTCGAGGACGGCCTCCAGGACGGCGTCACGGGCGGCGTTGGCCTGCTCCATGCGCTTGCCGCGGGTGACGCGCTCGACGACGTCGGCACGCAGCTCCTCGACGGTGTCGAACTCCGAGGCGGTCTGGGCGAACTCCTCGTCGAGCTCGGGGAGCACCTGCTCCTTGACCGCGGTGACGGTGACGTCGACGTCGACCTCGTCGCCGGCGAGGTCGCCGCCGACCAGGGTGGTGGAGAAGGTGGCCGACTCGCCGGCGGACAGCCCGGTGACGGCGTCGTCGAGGCCGTCGAGCATGACCTGCTTGCCGATCTGGTAGGTCATGCCCTCGGCCTGCGCGGCCTCGATCTTCTCGCCGTCCTTGTCGGAGGCGGACAGGTCGAGGGTGACGACGTCGCGGTCGGCCGCGGCACGCTCGACGTCCTTCAGCTCGGCGAAGCGCTCGCGGAGCGCCTCGAGCTGGGTGTCGACGTCCTCGTCGCTGACGGTGGCGTCCTCGACCTCGACCTCGATGGTGGAGAAGTCGGGGAGCTCGATCTCGGGACGCACGTCGAGCTCGGCGCTGAACTCGAGGAGCTCGCCGTCCTCGAGGCGGGTGATGTCGATCTCGGGCTGGCCGAGCGGCTGGAGCTCCTGCTCCTGGATCGCCTGGCTGTACAGGCCGGGGAGGGCGTCGTTGATCGCCTGGTCGAGGACCGCGGGGCGGCCGACGCGCTGGTCGACGATGCGCGCGGGCACCTTGCCCTTGCGGAAGCCGGGCACCTGGATCTGGGACCCGATGGTCTTGTAGGCCGCGTCGAGGCTCGGCTTGAGCTCCTCGAAGGGCACCTCGATGGTGAGCTTGACCCTCGTGGGGCTCAACGTCTCGTGGGCGCTCTTCACGTGGATGACTCTCCTAGGTAGGCGTTCGTCGGCGGTACGGACGGTCGGGATGACAGGATTTGAACCTGCGACCCTCCGCTCCCAAAGCGGATGCGCTACCAAGCTGCGCCACATCCCGGGGTGCACCTCCCGGCTGCGACCGGGCGTCCGATCGAGTCTAGGGGACGACGGCGGCGGTGCGTGAATCGCCTCATGATGGAGCCGTGACCGTCCTGGCCCTCGTCGACCTCGCCGCCGCGCTGGCCTCGTCCGAGCCGCGTGCCGGGACTACCCGCGTCGTCGCGGTCGACGGTCCGAGCGGGTCGGGCAAGACCACCCTCGCGCGGCGCCTGCGCCGGCACCTGCGCTGCCGCTCGATCCACATGGACGCCCTGTACCCCGGGTGGGACGGCCTCGCCGCCGCCCCGGGCCTGCTCGTCGGCGGCGTGCTGCGTCCGCTGGCCGAGGGCCGGCCGGCGGCGTTCCGGCGCTGGCACTGGGGCGAGGGCCGGTGGGCCGAGTCGCACGACGTGCGTCCCGCGCCCGTCCTGCTCGTCGAGGGGGTGGGCAGCGGCGCGCTCGCGTGCGCCCCCTACCTGTCGACGCTGCTGTGGGTGGAGGCACCCACCGACGAGCGCTTCCGGCGTGGCATGGAGCGCGACGGCGACACCTACCGGCCGCACTGGCAGCGCTGGGCGGCGCAGGAGGCGGTGATGTTCGCCGCCGACGGCACCCGGGGGCGGGCCGACGTGGTCGTCGACGGCGCGTCCACGGAGACGCACGACCCGGCGACGCAGGTCGTGCTGCTCGCGGGGGCGGTCGGTCCGCCCCACCAGCACCACGTGGCACGGAGGACCGACGGCGCGAAGCGGTGAGCCGCGCGGGCGGGGTCTCAGGCGTCGATGGGGCGCAGCGGGTGGATGGCCGGGGGCTCGGTGAGGTGGCCGTCGGCGGCGGCGAGCGCCGTCTGCACGTGGGAGGTCTGCAGGTGCGTGCCGAGGTCGGCCTCGGCGCTCCACTCCTCGACCGTGATGAACGCGCCGGGCGCGGCCGACGACTCCGACAGGGAGTACGACAGGCAGCCCTCCTCGGCGCGGGTGGGGGCGACGAGGTCGGTGAGGGCGGCGCGGACGACGTCCTCCGAACCCGGCTTGGCGGTGATGACGGCGACGACCTGGATGCTCATGGGGCGAACCTAGGCCAGGTGGGGGCGCTGTGCCAGAATGATGCCGCTGCCAGGCACGACGGCGGCGCGCGGGTGTAGCTCAATGGTAGAGCCTCAGTCTTCCAAACTGATCACGCGAGTTCGATTCTCGTCACCCGCTCCCCTTCGAATTGCGAGCAGCCTCCCCGGCCGATAGACCGGTCCTGACGGCACCGTCCCGGTGCCCACGACCACACGGAGGAAGCATGAGCGAGTCCACGACCGAGGGTCCGGCTGACGGCGGCGCCGAGGGCGTTCCCGGCGTGCAGGACGGTGGCGCCGACGGCGGCGCCGAGGGTCCCGCCGACGGCGGCGCGGACGGCACGCCCGGTGTCCAGGACGGTGGCGCCGACGGCGGCGCCGAGGGTCCCGCCGACGGCGGAGCCGACGGCACGCCCGGCGTCCAGGACGGCGGCGCCGACGGCGGCGCTTCGTGACGCAGCAGCACCTCGTCGGAGCGCCCGGGCAGCTGCCCGGGCGCTCCGCGCTGCAGCGCCTGGTCGCGTGCGACCCCGACACCTTCGCCGAGCGCCACTGGGGTCGTGAACCGCTGCTGTCGCGGGCCGCGGACCTCCCCGGCGGGTTCGACGACCTGTTCTCCGAGGCCGCTGTCGACGAGCTCGTCTCGACCCGCGGCCTGCGCACGCCGTTCCTGCGCGTCGCCAAGGAGGGCACCACCCTCGGCGACCGCGCCTTCACCGCGCCCGGCGGCGTCGGGGCCGGCATCGCCGACCAGGTGAGCGACGACAAGCTCGCCGTCCTGTTCGCCGACGGCGCCACCCTCGTCCTGCAGGCGCTGCACCGCACCTGGCCCGCGCTCGTCGACCTCGCGTCCGAGCTGGCCACGGAGCTGGCGCACCCCGTCCAGGTCAATGCCTACGTCACGCCGCCGCAGAACCGCGGCTTCGACGACCACTACGACGTGCACGACGTGTTCGTGCTGCAGGTGGCGGGCGAGAAGCGCTGGCGCATCCACGAGCCCGTCCACCCCTCCCCCCTGCGCGACCAGCCCTGGACCGCCCACCGCGAGGCCGTCGCCGCCGAGGCCGCACGGCCCCCGTGGCTGGACGAGACGCTCCGCCCGGGTGACTGCCTCTACCTGCCGCGCGGCTACCTCCACGCCGCGACCGCCCTCGGCGGCGTCAGCACCCACCTCACGGTCGGCGTCCACACCTGGACGCGCCAGCACCTCGCCGAGAAGGTCGTCGCCGAGCTCCTGGCCGCCACCGCCGAGGACCCCGACGTCCGCGGGTCGCTCGGCCTCGGGGTCTCCCCCGACGACGCGCCGGCCACCGCCGACGACCTCGCGCTCGTGGTCCAGCGGCTCACCGCGGCGCTCGGACGGGTCGAGCCCGATGCCGTCGCCGACCGGATGGCCGGGCCGGTCCGCGCCGCGGGCCGCGCGGAGCCCGTGGGCCCGCTGGCCCGGC
>JAURVT010000034.1 GCA_030655315.1 Nocardioidaceae bacterium
GGCCCCCGCGGCCGCGCCGGTCGCCGCAGCGGCCGCACCCACCCCGGTACGTGCCTCGGTCGCCGAGGCGTCCAGCGCCGCGGCCCGTCTGCTCGAGATCGCCACCCGCAACGCCGACGAGCTCGTCGAGGGTGCCAAGAACGAGGCCGACAGCATCGTCGGCGAGGCCCGCACCAAGGCCGAGCGTCTCGAGAACGAGTCGCGCGGCAAGGCCGACCGGCTCGAGACCGAGGCTCGCGTCCGCGCGCAGAAGCTCGACTCCGAGACCGCCGAGCGTCGCCAGCAGGCCTTCGGCCGGATCGAGAAGGAGCGTGACGAGCTCCAGCGCGAGATCGAGCACCTCCGCTCGTTCGAGCGTGAGTACCGCAGCCGACTGAAGAACTACTTCCAGTCCCAGCTCGCGTCGCTCGAGGGCCAGGAGTCCATGCCGAGCGAGACGCTCCCGGGCAGCGGCAGCGGCTCCACCGAGCACACGCCCAAGCGCCTGAAGTCCCTGTTCGGCGAGGACGACTCCTCGCACGGCTGAGACCGCACCGCACGCACGAAGGGGCGCCATCCCACCTGGGATGGCGCCCCTTCGTCGTCCCCCGCCCCTCTCGCCGAGCGGCGCGAATCCGGGGTCGACACGCGACTCTCGCCCCGAACTTGCGCCGCCGGAGCACGGTTTTGCGCCACTCGGCGAGGAATCAGCCGCCGCCCCCGGCCGCGCCCGGACGGGCGCGCGGGCCGCGCCGAGTGGCGACCGTCAGGCGCGGACGAGGACGAACGCCACGCCGAGGTCGTCGTCGGTGACGGCGTCGGCACCGAGGTCGTCGGGCGAGGCCACCTCCTCGAACGACGTCGCGAGCACCTCCTCGGCCACCTCGGCGCCGTGGGCCCGCAGGCCCTCGCCGACGGGGCCGGTGGCGTGCCAGCGCACGACGATCCGGTCGCTGACCTCGAGGCCGGCGTTCTTGCGGGCCTCCTGCAGGGCACGGACGGCCTCGCGGGCGTGCCCGGCGCGGACGAGGTCGTCGTCCAGGTCGAGGTCCAGGGCCACGGTCTCGCCCTGGTCGTTGACGACCGACCAGCCCTCGCGCGGGCGCTCGGCGACGATCACGTCGTCGGCGTCCACCTCGACGTCCTCGCCCTCGACGACGACCACCGCGCGGCCGTCCGCGGCCAGGGCGGCGGCGAGCGCGGCGGCGTCGGCCTCGGCGATCGCGGCCGCCACCACCGGGGTGCGCTTGCCGTGCTTCTTGCCCAGCGCCCGGAAGTTGCCCTTGGCGGAGTGGTCGACGAGGTCGCCGCCGGCGTCGCCGAGCGACTCCAGTGCCTGCACGTTGAGCTCGGCGCACACCTCGGCCCGCAGCTCCTCGCCGAGGCGCGCCCAGGCACCCGAGCCGACGAGCGCCCGCCGCAGCGGCTGGCGCGTGCGGACCTTGGCCTCGGCGCGCGCGGCGCGTCCGAGCTCGGTGACGCGGCGGGCCAGCGACACGCTCGCGTCCAGCCCCTCGCTGAGCTGCGACCCGTCCACGACGGGCCAGCTCGACAGGTGCACCGAGTCGGGCGCCGTGTCGTCGACCGGACGGACGACGTCCTGCCAGATGCGCTCGGTGGTGAACGGCACCATCGGCGCCATCAGCCGCGTCAGCACCTCGATCGACTCGTGCAGCGTGGTCAGGGCCGCGGGGTCGCCGGCCCAGAAGCGACGACGCGAGCGTCGGACGTACCAGTTCGACAGGTCGTCGACGAACGCCGCGATGGCCGCACCGGCGCGCTGGGTCTCGAAGCGCTCCAGTGCCGCGGTCACGTCGCCGACGAGCGCCTGCGTGCGGTCGGCGAGCCACCGGTCCAGCACGGGACGCTCGGCCAGCGGCGGTCCGCCGTCGGACGGCGTCCACCCGGCGCTGCGGGCGTAGAGGACGTGGAACGCGACGGTGTTCCAGTAGGTCAGGAGCACCTTGCGGACGATCTCCTGCAGCGCCGTGTGCCCGATCCGGCGGGCGGACCACGGCGAGCCGGAGGCGGCCATGAACCAGCGGACGGCGTCGGCCCCGTGCTCGTCCATCAGCGGCATCGGCAGCAGGATGTTGCCGAGGTGCTTGGACATCTTCCGCCCGTCCTCGGCGAGGATGTGGCCGAGGCACACGACGTTCTCGTACGAGCTGCGGTCGAAGACGAGCGTCGAGACGGCCATCAGCGAGTAGAACCAGCCGCGCGTCTGGTCGATCGCCTCGCAGATGTACTGCGCCGGGAAGGCGCGCTCGAACTCCACGTCGGAGCCGGGGGCGTGCGGGTAGCCCCACTGCGCGAACGGCATCGAGCCGGAGTCGAACCAGGCGTCGATCACCTCGGGCACGCGCCGGTAGGTGCCCGCCACGCCGTCGCGGGTGAACGTCACCTCGTCGATGAACGGGCGGTGCGGGTCGAGGTCGGCCAGGTCGCGCCCGGTCAGCTCGGACAGCTGCGCGAGCGACTCGACGACCACCACGTCGGACGGGTCGTCCTCGTTGCGCCAGATCGGCAGGGGAGTGCCCCAGTACCGGTTGCGCGAGAGGGCCCAGTCGACGTTGTTCTCCAGCCAGTCGCCGTACCGGCCCCACTGGATGGTCTCGGGGAACCAGTTGGTGTCGGCGTTCTCGCGCATCAGCGCGTCCTTGGCGGCCGTGGTGCGGACGTACCAGGCGGGCTGCGCGTAGTACATCAGCGGCGTGTGGCAGCGCCAGCAGTGCGGGTAGGAGTGCTCGTAGGGCACGTGCCGGAACAGCAGACCGCGCGCGTCGAGGTCGGCGACGAGCACCTCGTCGGCCTTCTTGAAGAACGCACCGCCCACCAGGGGGAGCGAGGCGTCGAAGGTGCCGTCCGGGCCGATCGGGTTGACGACGGGCAGGCCGTAGGAGCGGCACAGCTCGAGGTCGTCGGCACCGAACGCGGGCGCCTCGTGCACGACCCCGGAGCCGTCCTCGGTGGTGACGAAGTCGGCGGCGAGCACGGTGTGCACGGGGGCGTCGGTCTCGGGGAACGTCAGCAGGTCGAACGGGCGGACGTAGGGCGTGCCGACGAGGTCGCGGCCGGCGACGGTCTCGAGCACCTCGGAGTCCTCGCCCAGCACCCGCTCGCGCAGCGCCTCGGCGACGACGAGCAGCTCGCCGTCGGCGGTGCGGGCCACGACGTACGCGACGTCGGGGTTCACCGCGCAGGCGGTGTTGGACACGAGCGTCCAGGGCGTGGTGGTCCACACCAGCAGCGCCAGGCCCGCGTGGCGGGCCAGGAGGTCGCCGGACGCGACCGGGAAGCGGACGTAGACCGACGGGTCGACCACGGTCTCGTAGCCCTGGGCGAGCTCGTGGTCGGACAGCGCGGTGCCGCAGCGCGGGCAGTACGGCGCGACGCGGTGCGACTCGACCAGCAGGCCCTTGGCGTGGATCTGGCCCAGCGCCCACCACACGCTCTGCACGTAGGACGAGTCCATCGTGCGGTACGGGGAGTCGGTGTCGACCCAGTAGCCCATCCGCTCGGTCATCTGCTCGAACTGGCCGACGTTGCGCTGCACCGCCTCACGGCAGCGGGCGTTGAACTCGGCGATGCCGAACGCCTCGATGTCGGGCTTGCCGCTGAAGCCCAGCTCCTTCTCGACCGCGATCTCCACCGGCAGGCCGTGGCAGTCCCAGCCGGCCTTGCGCTCGACGAGGTGCCCCTGCATCGTCTTGAACCGCGGGAACACGTCCTTGAACACGCGCGCCTCGACGTGGTGCGTGCCGGGGACGCCGTTCGCGGTGGGTGGTCCCTCGTAGAACGTCCAGCGGGGCGCGTCGGCGCTCGCCTCGAGCGTGCGCTCGAAGGTGCGCTCGTCCTTCCACAGCGCGAGGACCTCGCGCTCGAGCTGCGGGAGGTCGACGTGCGCGGGGACGGGGCGGTAGCCCTGGGCGGCCATGGGGTGCTCTCTTCGTCGCGGGAGCCGGGGCTCGGTGACGAAGGGACGATCGGCGCTGCTCGCGCCTCCCGCGGTACCACCCTCCTTGGCGTCCGAGGTGCAGACGCCCGCTCCAGGTCGTCGCGGCGGGGTCTAGTGGGCGCAGGGCCGGTGGGCCCCTCGCCGTTCTTCCCGCGGCTCGGGGGTGATGGCCCCGTCGACGCCGTGCGACGTCCCCATCCTACGAGGCGCGCGGGAGCGTCCGCGACGGGGTTTGACCGGCGCGGACGCCGATCGGTGCCCCCGCGAGCGGCGAGCCCGGTTGCCGCGGGACCGCCGGGTGCCTAGTGTCGCGCGCAACGCAGACCGTCGTCGTCCCGGCGCACGGTCGCCCGAAGGAGCCGACATGGCCACTGCACAGCCACGCAAGAGCGCGGTCGCGAGGGGTGCCGCGGCCCTGCGCGGCGCGGCTCGCAAGGTCGGCGGACGGGGGTCGTCCACCGACACGGTCCTCGAGCACGACACGCCCGCCCCGGCGAAGAAGGCGGCGGCGAAGAAGTCAGCGCCCGCCAAGAAGGCAGCGGCGAAGAAGACAGCGCCCGCGAAGAAGGCAGCGGCGAAGAAGCCAGCGGCGAAGAAGCCAGCGCCCGCGAAGAAGGCGGCAGGCAAGAAGGCGGCGCCCGCCAAGAAGGCGCCCGCGAAGAAGGCGACGGCGAGGAAGGCGGCACCGGCCACGAAGGCGTCGGCGACGAGGTCGGCGGCCGTCACGAAGGCCCCGTCTGCGAAGTCCGCGGCGAGCAGGAACACTTCTCCTGTGACGACGACCGTTCCGCCCAAGAAGACGACCAGCCCGAAGGCCACGCAGAAGGCCGCCACGCCGCCGACGCTCGTCGTCAAGGCCGACGAGGACCCCTGGACCACCGCGGAGCTCGACGAGGTCCGCGGCGAGCTCGAGACCGACCGCGACCGCCTGGTGGGCGAGATCACCGCCGCCGAGCGCGACCTCGCCACCCTGCTCGCGGACGGCGTCGACGGCGCCGGCAACGACCAGGCCGACGTCGGGTCCAACAGCCTCGAGCGCGACTCCGAGATGTCGCTCGCGGCCAACCACCGCGACATGCTCGAGCAGACCGAGAAGGCCCTGCACAGCATCGAGGCCGGTACCTACGGCGAGTGCGAGAGCTGCGGCAACCCCATCGGCAAGATGAGGTTGATGGCATTCCCGCGTGCAACACTGTGCATGCCATGCAAACAGCGCGAGGAGCGTCGCTGAACCCCAGCGACGACGACGGACCCGAGTCCGCAGGACCGGTAGGCCCCGCCCCCCGGCGTCGACGTCGGATCGGGTTCTTCGCCCTGGTCCTCATCGCGGTCTACGTCGTCGACCTCGTCACCAAGATCGTCGCGGTCGACCGGCTCGAGGGCCGTCCGCCCGTCGAGGTGGTCCCCGGCGTCCTCGAGCTCACCCTCATCCGCAACCCCGGGGCCGCCTTCGGCATGGCCACCGGCTTCACGATCGTGCTCAGCGCGATCGCGATCGTGGTGTGCGTCGTGGTCGCGGTCGTGGCCCGGCGCCTGCGCAGCACGGTGTGGGCGCTCGCGCTCGGCCTGCTGCTCGGCGGGGCGCTCGGCAACCTCACCGACCGGATGTTCCGCGCGCCCGGCCCGCTCCGCGGCCACGTGATCGACTTCCTGGCCCTGCCCAACTGGCCGGTGTTCAACATCGCCGACTCCAGCATCGTCGTCGCCGCCTGCCTGGTCGCGCTCCAGTCGTTCCGCGGCATCGGCGTCGACGGCGAGAAGGTCGTCGACGACGAGCCGCGCAAGCGCTCCCGACGTCGCGCCGCCACCGCCGACACGGACGCCGACGGGACCGCCGACCCGGCGCCGACCAAGGACCGCACGGAGTGAGCGACGCCGACCTCGAGACCCGTACCTTCTACGTCCCCGACGGCCTCGCGGGCGAGCGGATCGACGCCGCCCTGGCGCGGCTGCTGGGGGTGTCCCGCACCCGCGCCGCCGACCTCGTGGCCGACGCCCACGTCCGCCTCGACGGGTCGGTGCCGGCCAAGTCCGAGCGGGTCGTCGGCGGCTCCCTGCTCGAGGTGAGCATCCCGCACGAGCGCGACGTCGCCGAGATCGTCCCGCACGTCGTCGACGACATGGTCGTCGTGCACGACGACGAGGACCTCGTGGTCGTCGACAAGCCCGCGGGCGTCGCCGCGCACCCCAGCGTCGGCTGGGACGGCCCCACGGTCGTCGGGCACCTCGCCGGCGCCGGCTTCCGGATCTCCACCTCCGGGGCCGCGGAGCGCCGCGGCATCGTGCACCGCCTCGACGTCGGCACCAGCGGCCTGATGGCCGTCGCGAAGTCCGAGATGGCCTACACCGCCCTCAAGCGCGCCTTCAAGCAGCGCGAGGTCGACAAGACCTACCACGCCCTCGTGCAGGGCCACCCCGACCCGTCCCAGGGCACGGTGGACGCGCCGATCGGCCGCCACCCCCGCCACGACTGGCGCTTCGCCGTCATCGCCGACGGCCGCCCCAGCGTCACGCACTACGACACGCTCGAGGCGCACCGCTTCGCCAGCCTGCTCAAGGTCGGCCTCGAGACCGGTCGCACCCACCAGATCCGTGTCCACATGAGCGCGCTCAAGCACCCCTGCGTCGGCGACATCCAGTACGGCGCCGACCCCACCCTGTCGGCCCGCGTGGGCCTGGAGCGCCAGTGGCTCCACGCCGTCGGCCTCGGGTTCGTGCACCCCCGCACCCACGAGCACGTCACCTTCACCTCCGACTACCACGACGACCTGCAGAAGGCCCTCGACGTGGTGCGCACCAACGCCTGAGCCCTTCCGTCGCGGCGCTCAGCTCGCGGGCCCCTCCCGGCCCATTCGGACCGAGGAATCGGCGTATGACCGTCTGGGCTGGTCATATGCCGATTCATCGGTCCCACCCCGAGCCACGCCGCACCACCCACCCGGAGGACCGTTCGAGCAGTCGTGTCGGAGGGGGGACGTACGCTTCGCGAAGGTAGGCTGGGGCTCCTTCCCCGGCACCGCCTGACGACGCCCCGTGGGCGTCCGACGGAGGGTCGTCACGACCCCGCAGCACCGCACCGATCACCCCTGGAGCCAGCCGAGGAGGCCCCCACGCATGGCGAGTGACTCGTCGTTCGTGCACCTGCACGTCCACACCGAATACTCGATGCTGGACGGCGCGGCGCGCCTGTCGGAGATGTTCGAGCGCACGTCCGAGCTCGGCATGTCGTCGATCGCGATGACCGACCACGGCAACGTGTTCGGTGCCCACGAGTTCTACCGCAAGGCGCGCGCGGCCGGGGTCAAGCCGATCATCGGCATGGAGGCCTACCTCACCCCCGACACCCACCGCGGGGAGCGCAAGCGCGTCCGCTGGAACAAGGGCGGCGGCGACGACGTCTCCGGCGGTGGCGCGTTCACCCACATGACGCTGCTCGCGCAGTCCACCGCGGGCATGCACAACCTGTTCCGCCTCGCGTCGCGCTCGAGCATCGAGGGCTTCTTCTACAAGCCGCGCGCCGACCGCGAGCTGCTCAACGAGTACGCCGAGGGCCTGATCGGCACCACCGGCTGCCCGTCGGGCGAGGTCCAGACCTGGCTGCGCATCGGCGACTACGCCAAGGCCCGCGAGTCCGCCGCGGAGTTCCAGCAGATCTTCGGCAGGGACAACTACTTCCTCGAGCTGATGGACCACGGCCTCGACATCGAGACCCGCGTCCGCGACGACCTCCTCAAGCTGTCCAAGGACCTCGGCATCCCGCCGATCGCCACCAACGACTCGCACTACACGCACCCCGACGACGCCGTCTCGCACGACGCCCTGCTCTGCGTGCAGTCCGGCAGCACCCTGGCCGACCCCAACCGGTTCAAGTTCGGCGGCGACGGCTACTACATCAAGTCGCCGGCCGAGATGCGCTCCCTGTGGGAGGACAAGTACGACCTCAAGGAGGCGTGCGACAACACGCTGCTCATCGCCGAGCGCTGCGAGGTCGAGTTCGACGAGTCGGCCAACTACATGCCGCGCTTCCCCTGCCCGCCGGGGGAGGACGAGTCGTCCTGGCTGATCAAGGAGGTCGACCGCGGCCTCAAGGTCCGCTACCCCGACGGCATCTCCGAGGAGGTCCGCGCCCGGGCCGACTTCGAGACCGAGGTCATCCTCTCGATGGGGTTCCCGGGCTACTTCCTCGTCGTCGCCGACTTCATCAACTGGGCCAAGGAGCACGGCATCCGCGTCGGACCCGGCCGCGGATCGGGCGCCGGCTCGATCGTGGCCTACGCGATGCGGATCACCGACCTCGACCCGCTCGTCCACGGCCTGATCTTCGAGCGGTTCCTCAACCCCGACCGCGTCTCGATGCCCGACTTCGACATCGACTTCGACGAGCGCCGTCGCGGCGAGGTCATCCGCTACGTCTCGGACAAGTACGGCGACGACCGCGTCTCGCAGATCGTCACCTACGGCACGATCAAGGCCAAGCAGGCCGTCAAGGACGCCTCCCGCGTGCTCGGCTACCCCTTCTCCATGGGCGAGCAGCTCACCAAGGCGATGCCGCCGTCGGTGATGGGCAAGGACGTCCCGCTGCGCGACATCTTCGACACCGGCCACAAGCGCTACCACGAGGGCGGCGAGTTCCGGGCGCTCTACGACTCCAACGCCGACATCAAGAAGGTCGTCGACACCGCCACCGGCCTCGAGGGCCTCAAGCGGCAGTGGGGCGTGCACGCCGCCGGCGTCATCATGAGCAGCGAGCCGCTCCTCGACATCATCCCGATCATGAAGCGGGAGCAGGACGGCGCGATCATCACGCAGTTCGACTACCCGACGTGCGAGTCGCTCGGCCTGATCAAGATGGACTTCCTCGGGCTCCGCAACCTCACGGTGCTCGACGACGCGCTCGACAACATCCGCGGCAACCGCGGCGTCGAGGTGGTCCTGGAGGACCTCACCTTCGACGACCGCCCGACCTTCGAGCTGATGGCCCGCGGCGACACCCTCGGCGTCTTCCAGCTCGACGGCGGGCCGATGCGCGCGCTGCTGCGCAGCATGCGTCCCGACGTGTTCGAGGACATCTCCGCGGTCGGCGCCCTGTACCGGCCCGGCCCGATGGGTGCGGACTCGCACAACAAGTACGCCCGGCGCAAGAACGGTCGCGAGCCCGTCGAGCCGATCCACCCCGAGCTGGCCGAGCCGCTCAAGGAGATCCTCGGCGAGACCTACGGCCTGATCGTGTACCAGGAGCAGGTGATGGCCATCGCGCAGAAGCTGGCCGGCTACTCGCTGGGCCAGGCCGACATCCTGCGGCGCGCGATGGGCAAGAAGAAGAAGGAGGAGCTGGACCGGCAGTTCGAGGGCTTCTCCGGCGGCATGGTCGCCAACGGCTACTCGATGGCCGCGGTCAAGACCCTGTGGGAGATCCTCCTCCCGTTCTCGGACTACGCGTTCAACAAGGCGCACTCGGCCGCCTACGGCCTGGTGTCCTACTGGACGGCCTACCTCAAGGCGAACTTCCCGGCCGAGTACATGGCCGCGCTGCTCACCAGCGTCCGCGGCGACAAGGACAAGTCCGCGATCTACCTCAACGAATGCCGCCGGATGGGCATGAAGGTGCTCCCGCCCGACGTCAACGACTCCGACGCCAACTTCACCGCCGTCGACCTCGACATCCGCTTCGGCATGGGCGCCATCCGCAACGTCGGCGTCAACGTCGTCGCGGGCATCGTCGAGGCCCGCCAGGAGCACGGCGCGTTCACCGACTTCGCCGACTTCATGGACAAGGTCCCGACGCTCGTGTGCAACAAGCGCGTGATCGAGTCCCTGGCCAAGGCCGGCGCGTTCGACTCCCTCCAGCACCACCGGCGCGCGATCGTCACCATCCATGAGGACGCCGTCGACCAGTACGTCGACATCAAGCGCAACGAGGCCATCGGCCAGGACAGCCTGTTCGGGGCGTTCGGCGACGACGACGGCGGCTTCGCGGGCGTGTCGGTCAAGGTGCCCGACATCGACGAGTGGGACAAGACCACCCTGCTCGCGCACGAGCGCGAGATGCTCGGCCTGTACGTGTCGGACCACCCGCTGTTCGGCTTGGAGCACCTGCTGTCCCAGTCCAGCGACTGCACGATCGGCGACCTCCTCACCGACGAGTCCCGCGGCGACGGAGCGCCGATCCAGATCAGCGGCCTGATCACCGGCGTCCAGCGCAAGCTCACCAAGAAGGGCGACACCTGGGCGCTGATCACGCTCGAGGACCTCGAGGGCGCGGTCAACGTGATGCTGTTCCCGTCGGCCTACTCGCTGGCCGCACCGATGCTCGTCGAGGACGCGGTCGTCACGGTCAAGGGACGCATCAAGCGCAAGGAGGACGTCCCCGAGATCACCGCCAACGAACTGACGATGCCCGACCTCAGCCGCGGCAGTGCCGGGCCCGTCGTGATCTCGCTGTCGGCCACCCGCTGCACCGGACCCACGGTCGGCCAGCTCAAGGAGGTGCTCGCCACCTACCCGGGCATGACCGAGGTGCACCTGCGCCTCCAGAGCGGCGTCAGCACCAAGCTGATGCGCCTGGACCAGCGACTGCGCGTCACGCCGAGCCCGTCGCTGATGGCCGACCTCAAGGCCCTGCTCGGACCCAGCTGCCTCGCGTCGTGAGCGAGCCCTGGATCCGGCTGACCCCGCTCGTCCCGCGGACGCCGCGGCTGCCGTGGCGCCCGCTGCTGGTCACCGTGGTCCTCGTCGGGGTCGCCGCGGTGCTGGCCGCGGTGGTCTGGTCGCGCCTGGCCGAGCCGCCGGAGTGGGTCGTCTCGCAGGGGGAGGGCTACCGGGGCACCGTCGAGAGCACGCAGCAGTTCGGCGTCATCGCCTGGTTCGTCGCGTGCTGCGGCGTGCCCGGCCTGCTCCTCGGTGCCGGGCTCGGCTGGAGGTACCACCGCCTGGGCTGGCCCTTCGTCCTGCTCCTCTCGGTGCTCGCGTCGCTCGCGGCCGTCCTCACCTGGCGCCTCGGCGTCCTGCTGGGCCCCGCCGACCCCACGGGCCGGTTCGCCGACCTCGCCGACGGCACCCGGGTGCCCGCCGCCCTCGTCCTCGACACCCCCGGGGCCCTGCTGGTCTGGCCGGTCGCGGTCCTGCTCGGGCTCGTCCTGGTGGTCACCCTCGCAGTTCCCGAGGAGGAGGAGCCGCTCGCCCGCGAGTGGGACGACGACTCCGCGGCGCCCGAGGTCGGGCAGGATCCGCCGCGACTCGCCTCCGGAGACCCCCGGAACCTCTAGCCTGGGACGCGCGTCGGAGCATCACGAGACCCGCGCACCAGCACCAGCACCAGTACCTGGGGGAGAACCACATGTCGAACGACCAGCCGCCCTACGGACCGCCTCCCGGCTGGGGCCAGGGTCCCCAGGGACCCGGTGCCCAGGGCCCGGGCCCGCAGGGAGGCCAGGGCTGGGACAGCCAGGGTCGCCCGCAGTGGGGCGGCCAGCCCGGCCAGCAGGGCCCGCAGTGGTCCACGGCCCAGCAGGCGCCGGCACCGCGCCGCAAGGGACTCTGGATCGGCGGCGCCGCCGCGGCCACCGCGCTCGTCCTCGTGGGCGGCGGCGTGTTCGCTTTCCAGCAGGTGCTGGGCGGCGGCGGCGAGCAGCCCGCCGAGGCCATCCCCGACACCGCCCTGGCCTATGCGCGGATCGACCTCGACCCCTCGGCCGGGCAGAAGATCAACATCCTGCGCCTGCTGAACCGCCTCCCCGACTTCTCCGAGGAGACCGGCATCGACGACGAGGACGCCGACCTGCGCAAGGTCCTGTTCGAGCAGACCCTCGGCAAGGAGGACTGCGACGTCGACTACGAGCAGGACGTCGAGCCCTGGATCGGCGAGCGGGCCGGAGCCGCCGCACTTCCCGGCAGCGGCGAGGAGCCCACGCCGCTCGTCGTCCTCCAGGTCACCGACGAGGACGCCGCCCGCGACGGCGTCAAGGCGCTCGAGGCGTGCGACGGGGCGTCCTCCGAGCCCTCCGGCTTCGCGTTCGTGGGCGACTACCTCCTCGTCGCCGAGAGCCAGTCCGTCGCCGACGACGCGGCGCAGGACGCCGAGGCCGGTCCGCTGTCCGAGGACGACGCGTTCACCGCCGACATGGACGAGCTCGGCGAGCAGGGCGTGGCCTCGGCCTGGGGCGACATCGAGGGGCTGGCCCAGCTCTCGGGCGCCAGCGAGGACGACCTGAAGGTCGTCCGCGACCAGGGCCTGACGTCGGCCGCCCTCGCCCTGCGCGCCGGCAGCGACTACATCGAGGTCGCCACCGCCGCCCACGTCACCGAGGCTCCCGACACCGACCAGCGCTCGCAGGTCGGGCAGATGCCCGAGGACACCGTGGCCGCGGTCGGTTTCGCCGGCGGCGGCGACGCGGTCCAGCAGGGCTGGACCGCGATCGAGGACGCCCTGTCCACCACGCCCGGCTTCGGTGCCCAGCTCGACGAGGTCGAGTCAGCCACCGGCCTGAGCTTCCCCGACGACCTCGTCACCCTCTTCGGCGACAACCTGACCCTCGCCGTCGGCCAGGGCGGGCTCGCCGACATCGCCGAGCTGCAGGACCCCGCGCAGCTCCGCACGCTCGACGTCGGGCTCCGCTCGGTCACCGACGCCGCCGACCTGCAGGCCGTGATCGGCAACCTCAATCGCCTGATCGGCCAGGCCGGTGCGCCCGAGCTCGTCACCCGGGAGAGCGACGACGGCCTCGTCGTCGCCACGAACGACGACTGGGCCGGGCAGATGGCCGAGGGCGGGTCGCTCGGCGACTCCGAGGCCTACCAGAAGGTCGTGCCCGCGGGCGACGACGCGGTCGGCGTGTTCTACCTCGACGCCGACAAGGTCTCCGAGGTCGTCACCGCGGTCGGCGGCAGCGAGGCGGCCGAGGTGCAGAAGTACCTCGACCCCGTCCGCGCCATCGGCGTCTCCGGCTCCGCCCCCGACGGCGACTACACCTCCGGCACCCTGCGAGTCTCCTTCGACTGACTGCAGGCCTGGGCATCCGCGTGGGCGGCGTTGCTCGACACCAGGCGAACAAGACCAGTTCGCCTTCGTGTCGACGCCTCGCCCACCCGGATGCCCGAACCGCAGTAGTCGGTGGGCTCTCAGCGGCGGGCGACGTCGGCCAGGGTGGCCGAGGTCAGTGTGACGAGGTCGTGCGGGCTCAGCTCGAGGTCGAGGCCGCGGCGGCCGCCGGAGACCAGGACGGTGTCCCACGCGGACGCGGACGCGTCGACCACGGTGGGCAGCGGCCTCCTCTGGCCCAGCGGCGAGATGCCGCCGACGACGTAGCCGCTGCTGCGCTCGGCGGCGGCGGGATCGGCCATCTGGGCCTTCTTGGCGCCCAGGGCGCGGGCGACGGCCTTCAGGTCGAGGTGGGTGTCGACGGGAACGACGGCCACCGCGAGCCCGCCGTCGGCCTCCACGACCAGCGTCTTGAGCACGCGGGACGGGTCGACGCCCAGCGCGTCGGCGGCCTCGAGGCCGAAGGACGCGGCGCGGGGGTCGTGCTCGTAGGCGCGGACGGCGAACGTCACGCCCGCCTTCTCGAGCAGGACGGTGGCCGGGGTGCCGGCCGACGCGTCGCGCCGCCTGGCCACCGCTAGTTCGGCGACCAGGAGGTGCGTGCCACCTCGACGGCCGGGAGGCTCGGGATGACCCGCATCGCCGAGATCTCCGAGACCAGCAGACGGGTGAACTGACGCAGCCGGGTGGCGTCGTCGGGTGCCTCGAGCAGCCCCTGGCGGTCGCGCATCGTCAGCACGGCCACCTGGGCCAGCGCGTACGACAGCTCACCGGGGTCGCTGGGGAGCTCGTCGACCGTGGAGTCGAGGTCGAAGGAGCGGAGCAGGTCGCGGTAGGCGCCGAACACGGCGCGGGCACGGCCGGCGGCGTCGTCGACGTCGCGTCCGGGGGAGTCGTCCAGGATCTCCACCTGGGCCCAGATGAACGAGTCCGACGAGATCATCGCGTCCATCCGGATCCGGCGCTTGGCCATCACCTCGATGTCGAACCGGCCGTCGTCGTAGGCCTCGACGTCGGTGAGGCGGACCTCGACGCCGACGCGGTGCGCCGACTGCACGCCGGTGTCGCCCACCTCGTAGCCCTCACGGATGGCGACGATGCCGAAACGACGGTCGTCCTCGGGCTGCGCGAGCAGGTGCGTCATCAGCTCGCGGTACCGGTCCTCGAACACGTGGAGCGCGAGCTCGGCACCGGGGAAGACCACGGATCCGAGCGGGAAGATCGGCAGCGGGGTGGACACGTCCCCACGGTACCGCCCGCGTCGGCCGGTGCCCGGGAATCGGGTGCGGGTGCGGCCGGACCCTTTCGTAGACTGGTGCCATGATCCGCCGCATCGACCTGCGCGACGCGCGTCCCTCCACGGGGTACGCCGACGTCGTCCCGCGCGCCCCGTTCGACGTGGAGGCCGCCGTGGACGCCGTCCGCGGCGTCTGCGAGGACGTGCGGCACGGTGGCGTCGAGGCGATCACCCGTTGGACCGCACGGTTCGACGGCGTCGAGGACGTCGAGCTGAAGGTCCCCGCCGCGGCCCTCGCCGACGCCCTGCGCGACCTCGACCCCGACGTCCGCGCGGGCATCGAGGAGTCCGTGGCCCGCCTGCGCGCCACCTGCGAGGCCGAGCTCGAGCACGACGTCACCACCCAGGTGGCGCCCGGTGCGACGGTCCAGCGCCGCATCGTGCCGATGAGCCGCGTGGGCCTGTACGTGCCCGGCGGCGTCGCGCCGCTCGTCAGCAGCGTGATCATGAACGCCGTGCCCGCCCAGGTGGCCGGGGTGCGTCAGCTCGCGGTGGCGAGCCCGCCCCAGAAGGAGTTCGGCGGCCTGCCCCACCCCACGATCCTGGCCGCCTGCGCGCTGCTCGGCGTGGAGGAGGTCTACGCGGTCGGCGGGGCCCAGGCCGTGGCGATGTTCGCCTACGGCGCCGGCCCGTGCGCCAAGGTCGACCTCGTCACGGGGCCGGGCAACATCTACGTCGTCGCCGCCAAGCGGCTCCTGAAGGGCGTCGTCGGCATCGACTCCGAGGCCGGCCCGTCCGAGATCGCCGTGCTCGCCGACGACTCCGCCGACGCCGTCTACGTCGCCGCCGACCTGGTCAGCCAGGCCGAGCACGGCGAGTCGTCGGCCTCGGTCCTCGTCACCGACAGCCCCGAGCTCGCCGACGCCGTCGACGTCGAGCTCGACCGGCAGGTGGCCGCGGCCAAGCACGCCGGACGCATCCGTGCGGCGCTGTCGGCCGAGCAGTCGGCCACCGTGCTCGTCCGCGACCTCGAGCAGGGGCTCGAGGTCGTCGACTCCTACGCCGCCGAGCACCTCGAGATCCAGGCACGCGGCGGCGTCGCGCTGGCCCAGCGGGTGCAGAACGCCGGTGCGATCTTCGTCGGCGCCCACGCGCCGGTGTCGCTCGGCGACTACTGCGCCGGGTCCAACCACGTCCTGCCGACGGCCGGCTGCGCCTGCCACTCCTCGGGGCTCTCGGTGCGCGCGTTCTGCAAGAACGTGCAGGTCGTCACCTACGACGAGGCCGCGCTGCGCTCGGTCGGTCCGATGGTCGTCGCGCTGGCCGAGGCCGAGGACCTGCCCGGCCACGGGTCGGCCGTGCGGGTGCGCCTGGCGCGGGAGGGCTGATGCCGCTCCCGGCCTGGGTGCCGGTGCGCGAGGAGCTGCGGGACGAGGTGCCGTACGGCGCCCCGCAGCTCGACGTGCCCGTCGCGCTCAACACCAACGAGAACCCCTACGGTCCCGGGCCCGAGGTCGTCGCCGACCTCGCGGCCGCGGTGACCGACGCGGCGTCGGGCCTCAACCGCTACCCCGACCGCGAGGCGACGGCGCTGCGCGAGGGGCTCGCGGCCTACCTCGGCCACGGCCTCGACGCGTCCCGGGTCTGGGCGGCCAACGGGTCCAACGAGGTGATGCAGCAGCTCCTGCAGGCCTTCGGCGGGCCCGGTCGCACCGCGCTCTCCTTCGCCCCGACCTACGCGATGTACCCCGAGTACGCGCGCAACACCCACACGCGCTGGGTCGCCGGGCGGCGGGCCGACGACTTCGGGCTCGACCTCGAGGCCGCGCTGGCCCTGATCGAGGCCGAGCAGCCGCACGTCGTCTTCCTCACCTCGCCCAACAACCCCACCGGCACCGCGCTGACCGTCCACGAGGTCGAGGCGGTGTGCGCCGCCGCTCCGGGCGTCGTCGTGGTCGACGAGGCGTACGCGGAGTTCCGTCGCGCCGGGACGCCCAGCGCGCTCGAGCTGCTCGACTCCCACCGCACCCTGGTCGTCACCCGCACGATGAGCAAGGCCTTCGCGCTCGCCGGAGGGCGCCTGGGCTACCTGGCCGCGGCGCCCGAGATCGTCGATGCCGTGCGCGTCGTCCGGCTCCCGTACCACCTGTCGAGCGTCACCCAGGCCGTCGCCGTCGCCGCGCTGCGGCACGCCGACTCGCTGCTCGCCACGGTCGACCTGCTGCGCGAGACCCGCGACGCGTGCGCGGCGCGGCTCGTCGCCGACGGCCACCGGGTCGCCGAGTCCGACGCCAACTTCGTGCTCTTCGGGCGCTTCGCCGACCGCCACGCGGTGTGGCAGGGCCTGCTCGACCGTGGTGTGCTGATCCGCGAGACCGGCCCCGACGGGTGGCTGCGGGTCTCGATCGGCACCGCACCGGAGATGGAACGCTTCCACCACGCCCTCAGAGAGGTCACCGCGCCATGACGAACGCACCCCGCCGCGCCCGCATCGAGCGCCGGACGTCGGAGTCGCACGTGGTCGTCGAGGTCGACCTCGACGGCTCGGGCCGCCACGACATCTCCACCGGCGTGGGCTTCTACGACCACATGCTGACCGCGTTCTCGCGGCACTCCCTGATCGACCTCACGGTGAGGACCGAGGGCGACCTGCACATCGACGCGCACCACACCGTCGAGGACACCGCCATCTGCATCGGCCAGGCACTGCGCGAGGCACTGGGCGACAAGGCCGGCATCCGCCGCTACGGGGACGCCCTGGTGCCGCTCGACGAGGCGCTCGCGCAGGCCGTCGTCGACGTGTCGGGACGCCCGTACTTCGTGCACTCCGGGGAGCCCGAGCGCCAGATCACCGTCGTCATCGGCAACGGGTACTCCGGCTCGCTGACCGCGCACGTGCTCGAGTCGCTCGCCCACCACGGCGGGTTGACCATGCACGTCCGCCTGGTCGAGGGGCGCGACCCGCACCACATCGCCGAGGCGCAGTTCAAGGCCGTCGCGCGCGCCCTGCGCGACGCGGTGGCCCTCGACCCGCGCGAGTCGGGCGTCCCCAGCACCAAGGGCGCCCTGTGAGGATCGCGATCATCTGGTTCGCCATCGCGGGCGTCCTGCTCGGCGGCGCGTTCGCGTTCGCGCGGCAGAAGAAGCCGCTGTGGTCGGTGCTGCTCCTGGTGGCCATCGCGGCGGGCGTCGTCTGGTTCGGGTGGCTGAACTGGCAGGCGGTGCAGTGAGCCCCCGCGTCGTCGTCCTCGACTACGGCTCGGGCAACGTCCGGTCGGTGGTGCGCGCCGTCGAGCGGGCCGGCGCCGAGGTGGAGCTGACGGCCGACCCCGCCGCGGCCGACCGCGCCGACGGGCTCGTCGTCCCCGGCGTCGGTGCCTACGCGGCCTGCATGGAGGGCCTCGACGCCGTCAAGGGCGGCCGGACCATCGGGCGGCGCCTGTCGGGCGGACGGCCGGTGCTCGGCATCTGCGTGGGCATGCAGGTCCTGTTCGACCAGGGCATCGAGCACGGCGTGGTGACCGCGGGCTGCGGCGAGTGGCCGGGCGTCGTCGAGCGGCTGCGGTCGCCGATCGTCCCGCACATGGGCTGGAACACCGTCGAGGTGCCCGACGGCTCGCGCATGTTCGAGGGGATCGCCGACGAGCGCTTCTACTTCGTGCACTCCTACGGCGTGCGGGAGTGGACGCTCGCCCCCGAGCGTCCCTTCACGCCGCCGCACGTGATGTGGACGGCCACCGGCGACGACCGCTTCGTGTCCGCGGTGGAGAACGGCCCCCTCTGGGCCACCCAGTTCCACCCCGAGAAGTCCGGCGACGCCGGCGCCCGTCTCCTCCGCAACTGGCTCGCCACCCTCTGACCCCCGCCCGCACCCGCCCCCCCTTCGCGCCGAGTGGCGCAAGTCCGGGGTCGACACGCATGTTCCGGCCCGATCCTGCGCCACTCGGGCACAGGTGTGCGCCACTCGGCGGAACCGGGCGGACGGGGGGCGCGTCCCACCGCCATGAGGACGCTGACCGCCCTGGCCGCCACCGCCCTGCTCGTGCTCACCGGGTGCGGGTCGGGCGGGTCCGCCTCCGAGGAGGCCACGGCCCGGCCGCCGGCGACCACCTCGCCGACGGCGGTCGAGACCGGCGGGCCCGCCGTCGGCGGACCCTCCTTCGGCGAGCTCCCGGCGGCCCAGACGATCTCGGTCGAGCAGACCGCGGGGGAGCGCGCCGGCACCGTCTGGGCGCTGGAGAGCCAGCGCGACGCCGACCGTCCGGGTGCGTCGTCGGCGTTCGAGGCCGCCGAGCAGCCCGTGGTCGTCAACCAGGTCGGCTCGCCGCGACGGGTGGAGTCGGCCCGCGGCAGCGAGAACGCCTACCGCCTGACGATCGTCTACGACGACGGGCAGCGGCTGCGCGTCGAGTCCGGCGAGTCCGGCCTCGCCGGCCCGCTGCTCGACGTGGTGTCGGCGGTGCGCAAGTCCGCGGAGCCCGTCAGCGGCTGACGCCCACGCGCCGACCGGGCGGTGACGAGGGGGCAACGGACCGGAGGAGCCGCACCCGTAGGATCTCGGCCGTGACCGCACTCGAGCTGCTGCCCGCCGTCGACGTTGCCGACGCCCAGGCGGTGCGCCTGGTGCAGGGCGCCGCGGGCAGCGAGACGTCCTACGGCGACCCCCTCGACGCCGCGCTGGCGTGGCAGGAGGGCGGGGCGGAGTGGATCCACCTGGTCGACCTCGACGCCGCCTTCGGCCGCGGTGACAACCGTGAGCTGCTGGCCGGCGTGGTCGGCCGCCTCGACGTGAAGGTCGAGCTGTCGGGCGGCATCCGCGACGACGAGTCGCTGGCCGTCGCGCTCGCCACCGGCTGCACCCGCGTCAACCTCGGCACCGCCGCGCTGGAGGACCCCGACTGGTGCCGCAAGGTCGTCGCCGAGCACGGCGACGCGATCGCCGTCGGCCTCGACGTCCGCGGCACCACCCTCGCCGCGCGCGGCTGGACGCAGGAGGGCGGCGACCTCTGGGAGGTGCTCGAGCGCCTCGAGCGCGACGGCTGCGCCCGCTACGTCGTCACCGACGTCACCAAGGACGGCACCCTGCGCGGACCCAACCTCGACCTCCTGCGCCAGGTCTGCGAGCGCACCGACAAGCCCGTCGTCGCCTCCGGCGGCGTCTCCAGCCTCGACGACCTCCGGGCGCTGGCCACCCTCGTCGACGCCGGCATCGAGGGCGCCATCGTCGGCAAGGCCCTCTACGCCGGCGCCTTCACCCTCCCCGAGGCCCTCCAGGCCGTCCGCTGAGACCTGTCGGTGCCTGGTGATGCCCAGGCATCACCAGGCACCGACGACTCCGCGATTTCTGCCGTAAGTGAACCGGTCGGATCTGGATTCCGTGCTCCGCGCAACGACGGGTAACGTCAAGACGTGAGCCTCGCCGTCCGTGTCATCCCCTGCCTCGACGTCGACGCGGGACGGGTCGTGAAGGGCGTCAACTTCACCGACCTGCGCGACGCGGGCGACCCGGTCGAGATGGCCGAGGTGTACGACGCCGAGGGCGCCGACGAGCTCACCTTCCTCGACATCACCGCCTCCTCGGACGACCGCGCCACCACCCGCGAGATGGTGGCCCGCACCGCCGAGCAGGTCTTCATCCCGCTCACGGTGGGCGGCGGCGTCCGCACCCCCGACGACGTCGACGTGCTGCTGCGCGCCGGCGCCGACAAGGTCGGCGTCAACACCGCCGCGATCGCCCGCCCCGAGGTGCTGTCCGACGTCGCGCGGCGCTTCGGCAACCAGGTGCTCGTGCTGAGCGTCGACGCGCGCCGCAGCGACGAGCAGCCGTCCGGGTTCGAGGTCACCACCCACGGCGGACGACGTTCCGCCGGGCTGGACGCCGTCGACTGGGTGCGGCGCGCCACCGAGCTCGGCGTGGGCGAGATCCTGCTCAACTCGATGGACGCCGACGGCACCCGCCAGGGCTTCGACCTCGAGATGATCCGCGCCGTCCGCGCCGTCACGCACGCGCCGCTCATCGCCAGCGGGGGAGCAGGGCGGCTCGAGCACTTCGCGCCCGCCGTCGAGGCCGGCGCCGACGCCGTCCTCGCGGCGAGCGTCTTCCACTTCGGCGAGTTCACCGTCGGCCAGGTCAAGCAGGCGTTGAGCGACGCCGGGCACCCCGTCCGGTGAGCGACCTCGGCACCAGCCTCGACTCCCGCGACGACGTCACCCGCCGCGGTCTGCGCATCCTCGGCCGCGGCATGAGCGAGCAGCGCGGCATGTTCTCGCTCGCGACGGTCGGCAGCCTGGTCTACGGCGCGCTGACGGTCGCCGACGCGTGGGTGCTCGGCTGGGCCACCGACCACGTCATCCGGCCCTCGTTCGAGCGCGGCGACCTCGTCACCGGCAGCGCCGTCATCGCGGTCCTGCTGTTCATCAGCGTCGCGCTGCTGCGCGCGCTGGGCGTGATCGCCCGCCGCCTCATCGGCGGCATCGTGTTCTACCGGCTGATGGCCGACTACCGCCGCCGCGTCACCCGCAAGTACCTCCAGCTGCCGATGGCCTGGCACGGCCGGCACCCCACCGGCCAGCTGCTGTCCAACGCCAACGCCGACGTCGAGGCCGCCTGGGGCGTGATGATGCCGCTGCCGATGGCCGTCGGCGTCGTCGCGATGCTCGTCACCGCCATCGTCGCGATGCTCCTGGCCGACGTGGTGCTCACGATCGTCGGGCTGGTGATCTTCCCGCTGCTGTTCCTGATCAACGTCTTCTACCAGCGCTGGCTGTCGCCGCGGGTCACCCGGGCGCAGTCGCTGCGCGGCGTGGTGAGCTCGGTCGCGCACGAGTCCTTCGACGGCGCGCTCGTGGTCAAGACGCTGGGCCGCGAGGCCGAGGAGACCGAGCGCTTCGACCGGGTCAACCGCGAGCTGCGCGACGCCAACATCGCCGCCGGACGCATCCGCAGCGTCTTCGACCCGATGCTCGAGGCACTGCCCAACCTCGGCGTGCTGCTCGTCATCGTCCTCGGCGTCGACCGCGTGCTCTCGGGTGCCACGCAGCCCGGTGACGTCGTGCAGGTCGCCTACCTGTTCACCGTGGTCGCGTTCCCCGTCCGCGCGTTCGGCTGGGTGCTCGGCGAGCTGCCGCGCAGCGTCGTCGGCTGGGACCGCGTCGACTCCGTCCTCGCGGCCGAGGGCTCGATGCCCTACGGCGACGCCGCCCTGCCCGCGGGCGGTGCGGTACGTCTCGGCGCCGAGCACGTCGACACCGGCTACGACGGGTCCCGCGTGCTGTGCGACCTGTCGTTCACCGTCGAGCCCGGGCGAGTGGTCGCGGTCGTCGGCCACACCGGCGCCGGCAAGAGCACGCTCACCGACCTGCTCGTGCGGCTCCGCGATCCCGAGGAGGGCCGGATCACCCTCGACGGCGTCGACGTCCGCTCGCTCAGCCACGACGCGCTGGCCTCCTCGGTGGCCCTCGTGCCGCAGTCCACGTTCCTGTTCGACGACAGCGTCCGCGACAACGTCACCCTGGGCGCCGACGTCACCGATGCCGAGGTCTGGGACGCGCTGCGCACCACGCAGGCCGACGGCTTCGTCGCCGCGCTCGCGCACGGCCTCGACACGCAGCTCGGCGAGCGCGGCACCACCCTCAGCGGCGGCCAGCGCCAGCGGCTCGCGCTGGCCCGCGCGCTCGTCCGGCACCCCCGGCTGCTCGTGATGGACGACGCCACCAGCGCCCTCGACCCCGACGTCGAGCGCCGCATCCTCACCGCGCTGGCCCGCCAGACCGCCGACGGCTCCGGACCCACCGTGCTCGTGGTCGCCTACCGCAAGGCCACCATCGCGCTGGCCGACGAGGTGCTCTACATGTCGCAGGGACGCATCGCCGACCGCGGCCGCCACGACGAGCTGGTGGCGACGTCGTCGGCCTACCGCGACCTCGTCGACGCCTACGACCAGGCGAGGGAGGCCAACCTGTGAGCGACACGCGCGAGATGCTCGGCACCGCCGACGTCCCCACCGGACCCATGCAGGTGCTGCGCCGCGGACTCTCGCTGTCGCCCGCCCTGCGCGAGGGCCTGGGCCTGACGCTGCTCCTGGCCGGCCTCAGCACCGTCGGCGGAGCCGTCATCCCCATCGTCGTCCAGGTCGCCATCGACGACGGGCTGGGCACCGGCACCGACGTCGACCGCGGCCTGATCGTCCGGTACGCGCTGCTCGCGACGGGCGCCGTCCTGCTCACCGCGGTCGCGGCGTACTGGATGCGGGTCCGCCTGTACCGGGCGTCGGAGAACGGCCTGGCCCAGCTGCGCGTGCGCACCTTCCGGCACGTGCACGACCTCTCGATGCTCACCCAGAACAGCGAGAAGCGGGGGTCCCTGGTCTCCCGGGTGACCTCCGACATCGACCAGGTCTCGCAGTTCCTGCAGTTCACCGGCATCCTGATCGTGATCAGCCTCGGCCAGATCGCCGTCGCGACGGTGATCATGGCCTACTACTCCTGGCAGCTGACGATCCTGGTCTGGCTCTGCTTCGTGCCCCTGGTCGTCACGCTCAAGCAGGTGCAGCCCCGCATGTCGTCGGCCTACGACACCGTCCGCCGCACCGTGGGCGAGATGCTCGGCGTGATCTCCGAGCCGGTCGTCGGCGCGGCGGTGGTGCGCGCCCACGCGATCGAGCGGCGCACCCAGGACCGGATCGACCACGGCATCGACGCCAACTACCGGGCGCAGGTGAAGGCCCAGCGGCTCGTCTCGCTGACGTTCGCGTCGGCGGGCGTCGCCGGTGGGCTCGCCAACGCCGGGGTGGTCGTGCTCGGCGTCGTGCTGGGCGTCCGCGGCGACCTCACGCTCGGCACCGTCATCGCCTTCGCGTTCCTCGTCTCGCTGTTCATCCGCCCGGTCGAGATGGCCACCCAGGTCATCACCGAGGCGCAGAACGCGATCGCGTCCTGGCGGCGCGTGATCGAGGTGCTCGACACCCCCGCCGACGTCGAGGACCCCGGCCCGTCCGGGGCCCGGCTGCCCACCGAGGCCGTCACCGCCCGCTTCGAGCACGTCACGTTCGCCTACCCCGACGGCCCGCCGGTGCTCCAGGACGTCGACCTCACCCTCGCGCCGCGTGAGCGCGTCGCCGTCGTCGGCGAGACGGGCTCGGGCAAGACCACGTTCGCCAAGCTGCTCACCCGGCTGATGGACCCCTCCGAGGGTCGGGTGCTGCTCGACGGCACCGACATCTCGACGGTGTCGTTCGACTCGCTGCGCGAGCACGTCGTGATGGTGCCGCAGGACGGCTTCCTGTTCGACGCGACCCTGCGCGACAACCTGCGCTACGGCGACCTCGACGCCACCGACGACCAGCTCGTCGCCGCGCTGGCCGAGCTCGACCTCGCCGACTGGTACGAGGGGCTCGCCGGGGGCCTCGACACCGAGGTCGGCCAGCGGGGCGAGTCGCTGTCGGCGGGGGAGCGGCAGCTCGTCGCGCTCACCCGCGCCTACCTCGCCGACCCCGACCTGCTCGTCCTCGACGAGGCGACGAGCGCCGTCGACCCGCAGACCGAGCTGCGCGCCACCCGCGCGCTGGAGCACCTGCTCCAGGGCCGCACCGCCGTCACGATCGCGCACCGGCTCAGCACCGCCGAGACCGCCGACCGGGTGCTCGTGTTCGACCAGGGTCGCCTGGTCGAGGACGGCACCCACGCCCAGCTGGTCGGCGCCGGCGGCTCCTACGCCCGCCTGCACGCGAGCTGGGTGGCACAGTCCCAGCTGGGCCGTGACGCCGCCGACGCCGACGGCGCTGGCAGGATGTCCCGGTGAGCTCCCTCGACCCCGACGTCGCCGCCCGGCTGAAGCGCGACGACCAGGGCCTGGTCCCCGCCGTCGTCCAGCAGGTCGGCACCGGCGAGGTGCTGATGGTGGGCTGGATGGACGACGAGGCGCTGCACCGCACCCTCACCACCGGTCGCGGCACCTTCTGGAGCCGCAGCCGCCAGGCCTACTGGGTCAAGGGCGAGACCTCCGGCCACGTGCAGCACGTGCGCGAGGTGCGGCTCGACTGCGACGGCGACACGCTGCTCGTCACGGTCGACCAGGAGGGCCCGGCCTGCCACACCGGCGACCACACCTGCTTCGACGCCGACCTGCTCCTGTCGACGTGAGCGACGAGCCGGGCACCACGGTGGCCCCGACCGCGAGCCGGCGCTCCTACGGACTGTCCGTCGTCGGCGGCATCGCCGCCGGCGGACTCACCTTCTGGGCGGCCACCCGCACCTGGGCGGCGGTCACCGTCCGCACGCCGGGCCTGCCGACCGACCAGGTCGCCGTCGACGGACGCGCCGCCGTGCCGCTCGTCGCGGCCCTCGCGCTGGTGGTGATGGCCGGGTCCGTCGCCGTGCTCGCCTCGCGCGGACGCGTCCGGGTCGCCGTCGGCGTGGTCGTGCTGCTCGCCTCGCTCGGCGCCGCGATCGCGGTGGTCACCGGTGGCGGCAGCATCACCTCGGCCCTGGTCGACGCGCTCGGGCAGTCACCGGCGATGGCCGGCGACCGCGGCACCCAGCTGCGGCTGGCCGCGGACGCCGACGCGACCGTCTGGCGCTGGGTCGCGCTCCTCGGCGCCCTGGTCGGCCTGGCCGTCGGCGTGCTCGTCGCCCGCAACGCCCGACGCTGGCCCGTGATGGGCGGCCGCTACGAGAACCCCGCCACGCAGGCCGACGAGGCGGCGAGGCCCGCGTCCGACGCGAGCGACGCCGACCTGTGGAAGGCGCTCGACCGCGGCGAGGACCCCACCACCTGACGGGTCCCGCGGTCACCCGGACCGTAGGCTGGGGCCGTCCCACCTGATCACCGAGAGGAACCCCCGTGCACGGATCGTCCCCCGCCGCCTGGACCGGAGTCGTCGTGGCGCTGGTCGGCTTCACGGTCGGCGGCATCGGTCTGGTCGCAGGGCCCAGCTGGCCGGCGTTCTGGGTGGGCCTGGCGCTCGCTGCACTGGCCGCGCCGCTGGCCAAGGGCATGGCGATGGCCGGGTACGGCAACGACCACGTCCCCACCGCCCACACCGGCGAGGCCACCACCCCGGACCGCCAGGTCCCCTGACGCACGGCACGGCTCCGATGACCCCCGCAGGCGCACGGCTCCTGGACCGGCCGTCCCGGTGGACCACGATGCGCGCGCCGCTGGTGACGGCTGCGGCCGGCGCGTCGGCCGTCCTCGCGCTGCACCTGCGCGACCCGCACGCGCAGGGCTCGTGGGGGCTGTGCCCGTTCAGCTACCTCGTCGGGCTGCAGTGCCCGGGCTGCGGCGGTCTGCGGGCCGTCAACGACCTGACGCACCTGCAGGTCGGCGCCGCGGTGTCGAGCAACGTGCTCGCGGTGGTGTTCGCCGTGGTGATGGTCCTCGCCTGGACGCGGTGGGCGGTGGTGCGCTGGCGCGGGGGCGACGCGGCCCTGCTCAGCATCGGCCCGCGGGCGGCCGTCGCGATCGGTGTCGTGCTGGTGGTGTTCACGGTCGTGCGCAACACGCCGTGGGGCGCCTGGCTCGCCCCCTGAGGGAGCGGGCCAGACGCCGCGGTGTGCCGGTCAGCCGGCGATGCGCAGGAAGAGCAGCAGGAGCCAGGCGACCACGGCGACGATGCCGAGGATGAAGCCGGCCTGCGCCTTGCCGCTGCCGCCGAGGGCGCCGCCGCTGGCGGCGATCTCACCCTTGGCCTGCTGGCCGAGGACGATGGCGGCGATGCCCACCGGGCCGATGCACAGGCCGATGATGCCGGTGACGAGCGCCCAGGTGGCCTTCTGGCTGCTGCCGGCGGGCTGGCCGTAGCCGCCGCCGTACTCGCCGCCCGGCGGGGGCGGCGGGTAGCCGCCGCCGTAGCCGCCGCCCGGAGGCTGGTCGTTCCCGCCCGGAGGCGGAGGTGTGTAGCTCACGTGCGTTCCCCTTTGGTCGCGTGGCTGAGCGGCGAGCGTACCGGCTCGGGGTGTCGCGCCCGTGCCGGTCGACGGCGCCTGTGGACGGCGGTGCGCCCCGCGCCCCACCGCGGCACGCGCCGCGGCCGTCCGGACCGTCCTGGGACATGCGGTGCTCCTCGGGATGCTGGGTGACCGGGTCCCGCGAGCGCGTGGCCCGACCGTCGTGCGCGGGGGCCGGTCCACGGCGTCCCCGGGGAGCGCTAGGCTGACCGGGTCCCGACCGCGTCCGCTGGAGGTGCGCCCGATGTCCGTGCTCGAGGAGATCCTCGACGGCGTCCGCGCCGATCTCGACGTCCGCATGGCCGCGACCCCGCTCGAGGACGTCAAGGCGCAGGCCCTGCGACAGGAGCCGAGCCTGGACCCGATGCCGCTGTTCCGCGCCGAGGGCGTGTCGGTCATCGCCGAGGTCAAGCGGTCGAGCCCGAGCAAGGGCGCGCTCGCCACGATCAAGGACCCCGCGTCGCTCGCGGCGGACTACGCCGACGGCGGTGCGACCGCGATCAGCGTGCTCACCGAGCAGCGCCGCTTCGGCGGCACCCTGGAGGACCTCCGTGCGGTCCGCGCCCGGGTCGACGTCCCCGTCCTGCGCAAGGACTTCATCACCACGGCCTACCAGCTGTGGGAGGCGCGGGCGGCCGGTGCCGACATGGCGCTGCTGATCGTCGCCGCCCTCGACCAGAACGCTCTGTGCGCCCTGATCGACCGGGCCCGCTCCATCGGCCTCACGCCCCTGGTCGAGGTGCACGACGAGCCCGAGGTCGAGCGCGCCCTGGCCGCCGAGGCCGACCTGATCGGCGTCAACGCCCGCAACCTCAAGACGCTCGACGTCGACCGTGGCACCTTCGCCCGGCTGGCGCCGATGATCCCCGACACCGCCGTCCGCGTCGCCGAGTCCGGCGTCCGCGGGCCGCGCGACGTCATCGAGTACGCACGCGCCGGTGCGCACGTCGTGCTCGTCGGTGAGACGCTGGTGCGGGGCGACGACCCGCGCGCGTCGGTGGCCGACCTGGTCGCGGCGGGCACGCACCCCGCGCTCCAGCAGCGATGGTGACGGCCCCCGCCGCCCCCTTCGCCACGACGACCCCGAGGACCGACCTGTCATGACCCTGCACGACCTCGCCCCCGCAGACGCCAGCACCGACGGCACCACCGTCGACATCCCCGCCGCGCTCGGCCACTTCGGCAAGTTCGGCGGCCGCTTCATGCCCGAGGCGCTGATCGCCCCGCTCGACGAGCTCGAGGCGGCCTGGCACGAGGCGATGACCGACCCGGCGTTCACCGGCGAGCTCGACCGGATGCTGCGCGAGTACGCCAACGTCCCGAGCCCGATGTACGACGCCACCCGGCTGTCGGCGAGGGCGGGCGCCCGGATCCTGCTGAAGCGCGAGGACCTCAACCACACCGGCGCCCACAAGATCCGCAACGTGCTCGGCCAGGCCCTGCTCACCAAGCGCATGGGCAAGAAGCGCGTCATCGCCGAGACCGGCGCCGGCCAGCACGGCGTGGCCTCGGCCACCGCCGCCGCCTACCTCGACCTCGACTGCGTGGTCTACATGGGCGAGGTCGACACCGAGCGCCAGGCGCTCAACGTCGCCCGCATGCAGATGCTCGGCGCCGAGGTCGTGCCCGTCACGAGCGGCAGCCGCACGCTCAAGGACGCGATCAACGAGGCCATCCGCGACTGGGTCGCCAACGTCGAGTCCACCGCTTACCTGTTCGGCACCGCCGCGGGCCCGCACCCGTTCCCCTCGATGGTCCGCGACTTCACGCGCGGCATCGGCGAGGAGTCCAGGCGCCAGGTGCTGGAGATGACGGGCCGGCTGCCCGACGCCGTCGCGGCCTGCGTGGGCGGCGGCTCCAACGCGATCGGCATCTTCGCCGGCTTCATCGACGACGCCGACGTCACGCTGTACGGCTTCGAGGCCGGCGGCGACGGCGTCGAGAGCGGCCGGCACGCGGCGACCATCACCGCGGGCGCCATCGGCGTCCTGCACGGCACCCGCTCGTTCCTGCTGCAGGACGAGGACGGCCAGACGCTGGAGTCGCACTCGATCTCGGCCGGTCTGGACTACCCGGGCGTGGGTCCCGAGCACGCCCACCTGTCCGACACCGGTCGCGCGGTCTACCGTCCCGTCACCGACGACGAGGCCATGAGCGCGTTCGACGTCCTGTGCAAGACCGAGGGCATCATCCCCGCGATCGAGTCGGCCCACGCGATCGCCGGTGCGCTCAAGCTGGCCGAGGAGATGGGGCCCGACGCCACGATCCTGGTCAACCTGTCGGGCCGCGGCGACAAGGACGTCGCCACCGCCGCCGAGTACTTCGGCCTGCTCAAGGACGGGAAGCCGGCATGAGCGTCCTGTCCGAGCGGCTGGCCGAGCTGCGCGCCGAGAACCGTCCCGCGCTCGTCGGCTACCTGCCCGCCGGGTTCCCCACGGTCGAGGGCTCGGCGCGCGTCATCGAGGCGATGGTCGACGGCGGCGTCGACGTCGTCGAGGTCGGCCTGCCCTACAGCGACCCGGTGATGGACGGCCCGGTCATCCAGGCCGCCGCCGGCCAGGCGCTCGCCGCGGGCACCCGCATCACCGACGTGTTCGACGTCGTGGCAGCCAGCGCCAAGACCGGTGCCCCCACCGTGGTGATGACCTACTGGAACCCGGTCGAGCGGTTCGGCGTCGACCGGTTCGCCCAGCACCTCGCCGACGCCGGTGGCTCGGGCCTCATCACGCCCGACCTGATCCCCGACGAGGCCGCGGAGTGGACCACCGCCGCGAAGGCGCACGACCTCGACCAGATCTTCCTGGTCGCGCCGTCGTCCACCGACTCGCGCCTCGCGATGACCACCCGCGCGTCCAGCGGCTTCGTCTACGCCACCTCGGTCATGGGCGTCACGGGCGCCCGCGGGCAGACCAGCAACCGCGCCCCCGAGCTCGTCAGCCGCCTGCGCGAGGTCACCGACCTGCCCGTCGGCGTCGGCCTCGGCGTCAGCAACGGCGACCAGGCCGCCGAGGTGGGGGCGTTCGCGGACGCGGTGATCGTCGGGTCCGCGCTGATCCGGTGCGTCCTCGACGCGGGCGACGACCTCGACCGCGGCCTGGAGGCCGTGCACGAGCTCGCCGCCGACCTGCGGGCGGGCGTCGAGCGCGCCCGCTGACCTCGTCGGTCGGGCGGGGACCGTAGGATTCGCCCCGATGATCCTCGCCAGCATCCCCAGCCCGAACCCCGCGCAGTCCCAGTGGACGCTGGGGCCGTTCACCATCCACGCCTACGCGCTGTGCATCCTCACCGGCGTCGTGGTGTGCCTGTGGCTGTCCGAGCGGCGCTGGATCGCCCGCGGTGGCCGTCCCGGCACGATCTACGACGTGGCGGTGTGGGCCATCCCGTTCGGCCTGGTGGGCGCGCGGCTCTACCACGTGATTACCAGCTGGAACCTGTACTTCGGCGAGGGTCGGCGTCCGATCGAGGCGCTGTACATCTGGAACGGCGGGCTCGGCATCTGGGGCTCGATCGCGCTCGGCGGCGTGGGCGCCTACATCGGCTGCCGTCGCGCCGGCGCGGACTTCCGCGCGTTCGCCGACGTCGTCGCGCCGGGGATCCTGCTGGCGCAGGCCATCGGCCGCTGGGGCAACTGGTTCAACCAGGAGCTGTACGGCGGGCCGACGACGCTGCCGTGGGGCCTGCAGATCGACCCCGCCTACCGCCCGGAGGGCTCCGAGCAGTTCGCGACCTTCCAGCCGACCTTCCTCTACGAGTCGTTGTGGAGCCTGGCCGCCGTCGGTGTCCTGCTCTGGGTGGACCGCCGCTACAAGCCGGGCCACGGTCGCCTGTTCGCGCTCTACGTGATGCTCTACTGCGCCGGCCGCGGCTGGATCGAGGCCCTCCGCGTCGACGAGGCCTTCCAGATCGGCCCCTTCCGCCTCAACGTCTGGACCGCGATCCTGCTCTTCCTCGCAGCCCTCGCCTACTACCGCTGGTCCCTCACCACCCACCCCGGCCGCGAGGACGTCATCCAGGTCTGGGAGGACGACGAGGTCGGCGTCAAGTCGACCGAGGACCAGACCGACGACGACCCAACCCCGGCCGACGCCAGTCAGCCTGACGGCCCGAGCCCCAGGCTCCCGTCAGACGACGACAGGTAACTCCCACCCGGCACCGAGCAAGTCGACCAACAGCACCAGCAGGGGAGCCGATCCGTCCGTTCGGACATCTCGGTCCGCCAGCCCGGTGAGCGACCCGCACCCGGCAAGCAGCGTGGCTAGGCGGACGGAGACGGCCGAACTGACGGACCGGCGCCGAGCGGCGACCAGGACGTGCAGGGGCCGCGCTGGAAGCAACCCGAGCCGACGAGCAGCACCCCCAGGAGCTGACCCCAGCCGAGGGAAGCAGCCAAGGACTAGACCGAGTCCGACGACACCGAGGCCGGCGGTGCCACGTCCGCGGCCTCGGCCCGCACGACGGGCACGGGATCGAGGTCGCCGTGCCCGGCGGGGGTGTAGGGCTGGTCGGTGGGCAGGGCCGCCATCCACGTCTCGACGGCGTGGAGGACTCGCTCGACGAGCTCGGGAGCCACGTCGACGTCGTGGCCGGCCGCCGCGAGGGTGAGCGAGGCGACGCTGTAGCTGGTGGCGAGGGGATGGGCGGCGACGAGCTCGACGTCGAGCTCGAGGGCCGCGGCGGTGGCCGGGACGTCGATCGCGTGGAGCGCGTCGAGGTCGTCGTCGGTGAGGAGGTCGAAGCGGTCGTGCAGGCGGTGCAGCACGTCGCCGTCGACGTCGCCGAGCTCGACCTGCTCGCCGACGACGGTGCAGCCGCGGTCGAGCAGCTCGTCGACGGCGCTCCGGATCAGGGTGCACCAGACCTCGGCCTCGTCGAGCTCGAGGCCGGTCACGACGGCGACGCGTCGCGCGACGACGGCGGCGCCGACGGGGGAGGAGCTCATGGCGACACCGTAGGGCGCCCGGTCGTCGTGGGGGCTGGATTGCGCGAGAACGTAGGAACCTGCGGGAGGTCCTACCGTGGTCCCATGGACCAGGAGAACCGTCCCGACGTCGGGCTGCCCGACGTCCACTCGGGCACCCACTCGCACCCGGACGTGACCGGCGGGTGGCTGCGCCCCGCGGTGTTCGGGGCGATGGACGGGCTGGTGTCGAACTTCGCGCTGATCATGGGCGTCGCGGGAGGCACGGCGGCGTCCGACCGCAGCCCGCTGGTGCTGGCGGGCCTGGTGGGCCTGGCCGCGGGCGCGTTCTCGATGGCGGCGGGGGAGTACACCTCCGTCGCGAGCCAGTCCGAGCTGGCGCGCGCCGAGGTGGACGTCGAGCGGCGGGAGATCGCCCTCAACGGCCCGGCCGAGGAGGACGAGCTCGCCCGGCGGTTCATGGGCCGCGGCGTCGAGGAGGACGTCGCCCGCCAGGTGGCGCGGCAGATCCACGACGACCCCGAGATCGCGGTCCGCGTGCACGCGCGCGAGGAGCTGGGCATCGACACCGACGACCTCCCCTCGCCGGTCCTGGCGGCCGGCTCGTCGTTCCTCGCGTTCGCGATCGGCGCGCTGCTGCCGCTGCTCCCGTTCCTGCTCGGGGCGTCCGCGCTGTGGCCGTCGGTGACGGTCGCTCTGCTCGCGCTCTTCGTGTGCGGGGCCGTGGTCACCCGGGTCACCACCCGTCCGTGGTGGTTCGGCGGCCTGCGCCAGCTCGTCATCGGCGTCGCGGCGGCCGGCGTGACGTACCTCCTCGGCACCGCCTTCGGCGGGTCGGCCTGACGCGTCCGGCGTCGGCGGGGGCCTGCGGAGTGGGAGGGGTCCGGGGCGTCGGTGCCGACGTCTCGATCGTGTAACCTGACCAGGCTGCAGGGCCAGAGTCGTCCCCGTGGAGATTCCCCCGTCGACCGCCGTGCGGCACCGACCTGCGGGATCCAACATTGGACCAGTGGCCCGGCGTCGGTCGGGCACCGTGACGACCGGAGAGGTGTCGCATGGACGCATCCCCCCGGCCCCAGGGCCTGTACGACGGACTCCACGAGCACGACGCCTGCGGCGTCGCCTTCGTGGCGACGTTGACGGGCCAGGCGACCAACGACATCGTCGCCAAGGGCCTGACCGCGCTGCGCAACCTGGACCACCGGGGTGCCTCCGGCGCCGAGCCGGACTCCGGTGACGGTGCGGGCATCCTCATGCAGGTCCCCGACGCGTTCCTGCGCGGCTCGGTCGACTTCGACCTGCCCGACGCCGGCGCCTACGCCGTGGGCGTCGCGTTCCTCCCCGAGGACGCCGACGAGGCCGCCAAGAGCCGCTCGCGCATCGAGCAGGTCGCCGACGAGGAGGGTCTGACGGTCCTCGGCTGGCGCGAGGTCCCCGTCGAGCCCGGCATCCTGGGCGCGACGTCGCGCGGGTGCATGCCGTCGTTCTCCCAGCTGTTCGTGTCGGCAGCCGCCGGCGGCGCCACCGACCTGGCGCTGGACCGCCTCGCCTACTGCCTGCGCAAGCGCGCCGAGCACGAGGTCGGCGTCTACTTCCCGACGCTGTCGGCCCGCACCCTGGGCTACAAGGGCATGCTCACCACCGAGCAGCTCGAGCAGTTCTTCCCCGACCTGCTGGACGAGCGGATGGCCTCGGCGGTCGTCATCGTGCACAGCCGGTTCTCGACCAACACCTTCCCGAGCTGGCCGCTCGCGCACCCCTTCCGCTTCATCGCGCACAACGGCGAGATCAACACCGCCAAGGGCAACCGCAACTGGATGCGGGCCCGCGAGGCGCTCCTCGCCACCGACGCGATCCCGGGCGACCTCGAGCGCCTGTTCCCCGTCATCGACCCCCAGGGCAGCGACTCCGCCTCGTTCGACGAGGTCCTCGAGCTGCTGCACCTGAGCGGCCGCTCGCTGCCGCACGCGATGATGATGATGATCCCCGAGGCGTGGGAGAACGACCCCACGATGGACGCCAAGCGCCGTGCGTTCTACGAGTTCCACTCCGCCCTGATGGAGCCCTGGGACGGCCCCGCGTGCGTCTGCTTCACCGACGGTCGCCAGGTCGGCGCCGTGCTCGACCGCAACGGCCTGCGTCCCGGCCGGTACTGGGTCACCGACGACGGCCTGGTCGTGCTGGCCTCCGAGGCCGGTGTGCTCGACCTCGACCCGGCGACCATCGTCGAGAAGGGCCGCCTCGAGCCCGGCAAGATGCTGCTGCTCGACCTCGACGAGGGCCGCATCGTGCCCGACGCGGAGATCAAGGACGGCCTCGCGGCCGCCGAGCCCTACGACGAGTGGCTCTACTCCGGCCTGATCCGTTTCGAGGACCTGCCCGAGCTCGAGCACGTCGTCCACACGCACGCCTCGGTCACCCGGCGCCAGCAGGTGTTCGGCTACACCGAGGAGGAGCTGCGCATCCTCGTCTCGCCGATGGCCAAGACCGGGGCCGAGCCGATCGGCTCGATGGGCACCGACACCCCGCTCGCGGTGCTGTCGGACCGTCCGCGGCTGCTGTTCGACTACTTCAGCCAGCTCTTCGCGCAGGTGACCAACCCGCCGCTCGACGCGATCCGCGAGGAGCTCGTCACCTCGCTCGGTGGCCTGATCGGCCCCGAGGGCAACGTCCTCGAGCCGGGCCCGGCCTCGTGCCGCATGCTGCAGCTGCCGTTCCCCGTGATCGACAACGACGAGCTCGGCAAGATCCGGCACGTCAACCGTCACGGCGACAAGCCCGGCTACGCGGCGCACGTCGTCCGCGGGCACTACGACGTGCACGGCGGCGGCGAGTCGCTGCGCACGCGTCTGGACGAGATCTGTGCCGAGGTGTCCGCGGCGATCGAGGACGGCGCGCGCATCATCGTGCTGTCGGACCGCCACTCCAGCGCCGACGTCGCGCCGATCCCGTCGCTGCTGCTGACCGGCGCCGTGCACCACCACCTGGTGCGCGAGAAGACCCGCACCCGCGTCGGTCTGGTGATCGAGGCGGGCGACGTCCGCGAGGTGCACCACGTCGCGCTGCTGATCGGCTACGGCGCGTCCGCGGTCAACCCGTACCTGGCGATGGAGTCCGCCGAGGACCTCGCCCGCAACGGCGTGATCGTCCAGGGCGTCGAGCCCGAGAAGGCCGTCCGCAACCTCGTGTACTCGCTCGGCAAGGGCGTGCTCAAGGTGATGAGCAAGATGGGCGTCTCGACCGTCGCGTCCTACACCGGCGCGCAGATCTTCGAGGCCGTCGGGCTCTCGTCCGACCTCGTCGACCGCTACTTCACCGGCACCACGTCCAAGCTGGGCGGCATCGGCCTCGACGTGATCGCCGAGGAGGTGCGCCGCCGGCACGCCAAGGCGTACCCCACGAGCGGCATCCCGGCTGCGCGCCGGCTGCTCGACACCGGCGGTGAGTACCAGTGGCGTCGCGGCGGTGCCGAGCACCTGTTCGACCCCGAGACGGTCTTCCGCCTCCAGCACTCCACCCGTACCGGTCGCTACGACGTCTTCAAGCAGTACACGAGCCGGGTGGACGAGCAGTCCGAGCGGCTGATGACGCTGCGCGGGCTGCTGGCGTTCGACGCCGAGGGCCGCGAGCCGATCTCGATCGACGAGGTCGAGCCGGTCAGCGAGATCGTCAAGCGGTTCTCCACCGGCGCGATGTCGTACGGCTCGATCAGCCAGGAGGCGCACGAGACCCTCGCGATCGCGATGAACCGCCTCGGCGCCAAGTCCAACACCGGCGAGGGCGGCGAGCACCCCGACCGCCTCTACGACCCCGAGCGTCGCAGCGCGATCAAGCAGGTCGCGTCGGGACGCTTCGGCGTCACGTCGGAGTACCTCACCAACGCCGACGACATCCAGATCAAGATGGCGCAGGGCGCCAAGCCAGGCGAGGGCGGGCAGCTGCCCGGCCCGAAGGTCTACCCGTGGGTCGCCGAGACGCGCTACTCGACGCCGGGCGTCGGCCTGATCTCGCCGCCGCCGCACCACGACATCTACTCGATCGAGGACCTCAAGCAGCTCATCCACGACCTGAAGAACGCCAACCCGGCGGCGCGCGTGCACGTCAAGCTCGTCTCCGAGGTCGGCGTGGGCACGGTGGCGGCGGGGGTGTCCAAGGCGCACGCCGACGTGGTCCTGATCTCCGGCCACGACGGCGGCACGGGCGCGTCGCCACTGACGTCGCTCAAGCACGCCGGCGGTCCGTGGGAGCTCGGCCTGGCCGAGACCCAGCAGACGCTGCTGATGAACGGCCTGCGCGACCGCATCGTCGTGCAGTGCGACGGCCAGCTCAAGACCGGGCGCGACGTCGTCATCGCGGCGCTGCTCGGCGCCGAGGAGTTCGGCTTCGCGACGGCGCCGCTGGTGGTGTCGGGCTGCATCATGATGCGCGTCTGCCACCTCGACACCTGCCCTGTGGGCGTCGCGACGCAGAACCGCGAGCTGCGCAAGAAGTACTCCGGCAAGGCCGAGTACGTCGTGAACTTCTTCGAGTACATCGCCGAGGAGGTGCGCGAGATCCTGGCCTCGCTGGGGCTGCGCACCATCGAGGAGGCCGTGGGCCACGCCGAGCTGCTCGACTCCCGCGACGCGGTGCAGCACTGGAAGGCCCAGGGCCTGGACCTGACGCCGATCCTGCACGTGCCCGAGCTGCCCGAGGGCGCGTCGCTGCGACGCACGCGCGGGCAGGACCACGGTCTGGACCGTGCGCTCGACAACGAGCTGATCGCGCTGGCCGGAGACGCCCTCGAGCGCTCCGAGCCCGTCCGCGCCCAGGTCGAGATCCGCAACGTCAACCGCACCGTCGGCACCATGCTCGGTCACGAGGTGACCAAGCGGTTCCGCGGCGACGGCCTGCCCGACGACACGATCGACATCACCTTCACCGGTGCGGCCGGCCAGTCGTTCGGCGCGTTCGTGCCGCGCGGCATCACGCTGCGCCTCGAGGGCGAGGGCAACGACTACGTCGGCAAGGGCCTGTCGGGTGGACGCATCGTCGTCCGTCCGCCGCGCGACGCCGAGTTCGTCGCCGAGGACCAGATCATCGCCGGCAACGTGATCGGCTTCGGTGCCACGTCGGGCGAGCTGTTCCTGCGCGGACGGGTGGGCGAGCGCTTCTGCGTCCGGAACTCCGGCGCCACGGCCGTCGTCGAGGGCGTCGGCGACCACGGCTGCGAGTACATGACCGGGGGCCGGGCCGTCGTGCTCGGCGCCACCGGCCGCAACTTCGCGGCGGGGATGAGCGGGGGCGTCGCGTACGTCCTCGACCTCGACCACGACCGCGTCAACACCGAGATGGTCGAGCTCGGCGACGTGCCCGAGGACGCGTCGGAGGAGCTCCGCTCGCTCGTGGTGCGCCACGGCGAGGAGACCGGCTCGACCGTCGCGCAGGCGCTCCTGTCGGACTGGGCGGGCAGCGTGGCCCGCTTCACGCAGGTGATGCCGGGCAACTACCGCAAGGTCCTGGCGGCCAAGGCCGAGGCCGAGGAGAACGGCCTGGACGAGGACGAGACCACCGAGGCGATGATGGGAGCGGCGAGCCGTGGCTGACCCGAGAGGATTCATCACGACTCCCCGCGAGGTGGCCGAGCGCCGCCCCGTGGAGGAGCGCGTGCAGGACTGGAACGAGGTCTACCCCGGTGGGCCCGGTCGGGCGCTGCTGCCGATCATCACCGAGCAGGCCGGACGCTGCATGGACTGCGGCATCCCGTTCTGCCACAACGGCTGTCCGCTGGGGAACCTGATCCCCGAGTGGAACGACCTGGTCTGGCGCGACGACTGGGAGGCCGCGACCGAGCGTCTGCACGCCACGAACAACTTCCCCGAGTTCACCGGGCGGCTGTGCCCCGCGCCGTGCGAGACCGCCTGCGTCGTCGGCATCAACCGCGACCCGGTGACGATCAAGAACGTCGAGGTCTCGATCATCGACAAGGCCTGGGACGAGGGCTGGGTCCGTCCCGAGCCGCCCGAGTGGCTCACCGGCAAGACGGTCGCGGTCGTCGGCTCCGGCCCGGCCGGGCTCGCGGTCGCCCAGCAGCTGACCCGCGCCGGCCACACCGTCGCGGTCTACGAGCGCGACGACAAGCCCGGCGGGCTGCTCCGCTACGGCATCCCCGAGTTCAAGATGGAGAAGGTCCAGCTCGACCGTCGCATCGACCAGATGCGCAAGGAGGGCACGATCTTCCGCTGCGGCTCCAAGGTGGGGGAGTCCATCACCGGGCCCCAGCTGCGCGACCGCTACGACGCGGTCGTGTTCGCGACCGGCGCCACCGTCCGTCGCGACCTCCCCGTCGACGGGCGCGAGCACGGCGGCATCCTGCAGGCGATGGACTTCCTGCCCCCGGCCAACCGCGTCGCGCTCGGCGAGGAGGCCCCGGGCCAGGTGACCGCCACCGGCAAGGACGTCGTCATCATCGGCGGCGGCGACACCGGCGCGGACTGCCTCGGCACCTCGATCCGTCAGGGCGCCCGCACGGTGACGCAGCTGGAGATCATGCCGCGGCCGGCCGACGAGCGTCCCGACGCGCAGCCGTGGCCCACCTACCCGATGACCTACAAGGTGTCCTCGGCGCACGAGGAGGACGGCGAGCGGGTCTACTCGGTCTCGACCAAGCGGTTCCTCGGCGACGACGACGGCCAGGTCAGCGGCCTGCTCCTGGCCGAGGTGGAGATGAAGGACGGCAAGCTCACCGAGATCGAGGGCACCGAGCGCGAGATCCCGGCGCAGCTGGTGCTGTTCGCGATGGGCTTCACCGGTCCCGAGACCGACGGCGCCGTCGCCCAGCTGCGGCTCGACACCGACGAGCGCGGCAACCTGGTGCGCGACAAGAGCTACATGACGTCGGTGCCCGGCGTCTTCGTGGCCGGCGACGCCGGCCGCGGCCAGTCGCTCATCGTGTGGGCCCTGGCCGAGGGACGGGCCTGCGCCGCCGGCGTCGACGCGTACCTCTCGGGCGAGACCAACCTGCCGGCGCCGATCCCGCCGACGGCCCGCCCGGTCACCGCCTGACGCACCCCGCTCCACCCGAACGCCCCCGGCCCCGGCCGGGGGCGTTCGTCGTCCGCGCCGGGTCGTCCCCGACACGTCACCGAGAATTGGTCGAACTGACTGTAAATCGTGACCGTGAACGCCTATGGTGTCTCTCGTGCGTAGAGCCAAGATCGTTTGTACCCTCGGACCCGCCACCGACCCCGAAGGCAAGCTCCTCGAGCTCGCCGAGGCTGGTATGGACGTCGCCCGGCTGAACATGAGCCACGGCGACCACCCCGACCACGCCATGAGGTACGACCAGGTGCGGGCCGCCACCGACAAGACCGGCAAGGCCATCGCGATCCTCGCGGACCTGCAGGGTCCCAAGATCCGTCTCGGCCGGTTCGCCGAGGGCCCGGTCGACCTCAGGGTCGGCGACACGTTCGTCGTCACCGTCGACGACGTGCTGGGCGACTCCGAGCGCTGCTCGACCACCTACAAGGGCCTGCCGGGCGACGTCAACGTCGGCGACCAGATCCTGATCGACGACGGCCGCGTCGGCCTGCGGGCCACCGCGGTCTCGGCCACCGACGTCACCTGCGTGTGCGAGATACCGGGCCGGCTCAGCAACAACAAGGGCATCAACCTCCCGGGCGTCGCGGTGAGCGTGCCCGCGATGTCCGAGAAGGACATCGACGACCTCCGCTGGGCGCTGCGCAAGGGCGTCGACTTCATCGCCCTGTCGTTCGTGCGCTCGGCCGAGGACGCCGCCGACGTGCACAAGATCATGGACGAGGAGGGCATCACCCGCCCGATCATCGCCAAGATCGAGAAGCCCCAGGCCGTCGAGAACCTCGACGAGATCATGGACGCCTTCGACGGCGTCATGGTGGCGCGCGGCGACCTCGGCGTCGAGCTGCCGCTCGAGCAGGTCCCGATCGTGCAGAAGCGCATCGTCGAGAAGGCCCGCCGCAACGCCAAGCCGGTCATCGTCGCCACCCAGATGCTCGAGTCGATGATCAGCTCGCCCCGCCCCACGCGCGCCGAGGCGTCCGACGTCGCCAACGCGATCCTCGACGGCGCCGACGCGGTGATGCTCTCGGGCGAGACCAGCGTGGGCGAGTTCCCGATCGAGACCGTCCAGACGATGGCGCGGATCATCTCGACCACCGAGGGCGAGGGCCTGCCGCTGATGGCGGCCTACACCTGGAAGCCCAAGACCCGCAGCGGCATCATCTGCCGCGCCGCGGCCGACGTCGCCGAGGCGATCGGCGCGCGCTACATCGTCTGCTTCACCACGATCGGCGGCTCGGCGCGACGCATGACGCGCTACCGCTCGCCCGTCCAGGTGCTGGCCTTCACGCCGGTGCCGGTGGTGCGCTCGCAGCTCGCGCTGTCGTGGGGCGTCGAGACGTTCCTGGTGCCCGAGGTCGAGCACACCGACGAGATGGTGCTGCAGGTCGACCGCGCGCTCTACGAGTCCGGTCGCCTGAACGAGGGCGAGGAGGTCGTCATCGTCGCCGGGAGCCCCCCGGGCATCCCGGGCTCGACCAACGCCGTGCGCATCCACCGGATGGGCGACGCCATCAAGGGCGTGTCGCCGGCGTACCGCACGCCGCTCGAGCGCACCTGATCCACCCCCGCTCCGCCCCACCTGTCGGTGCGAGGTGATGCTCCGGCATCACCACGCACCGACAGGTCTCGTTCAGGGGGTCCGCGCGGCGATCAGGGCGGCGTACCGACGTGCTCCCACGCCCTCGGCGACGTCGCCCATGCGCAGGACGGTCAGGCCGTCATACCCGTGGTCCTCCACCGCGTCGACGATCCGGTCCCACCCCTCGTCGGAGTAGACGCCGCCCGCGAGCGCGTTCTCGCCCTTGAGGTCGACGCGCTGGCGGGTGGCCTCGTCGCCGACCCAGCCCACGAGGGTCTGGGCCAGGGAGTACTGCGGCGCGTAGTCCTGGTCCATCATCTCCAGGCAGGTGAAGTGCATGACGGTGTGCCGGCCGGTCTCGCGCTGCACGGTCCGGGCCAGGCCCACGAACCGGGCGTAGCCGTGGCCGCGCACCGGACCCGTGGTGCTGATCAGGCCCGACGTGACCTCGGCCGCCCGCGGGAAGTCCGGGTTCGTCATCGTCCAGTGGACGCCGGGGACCTTGTAGCCGAGGTCGGCGCGCGGGAACGTCCGGCCGAGCGCCTTCGCGACGGTGGTGAGCATCCGCTCGCCGTGCTCGGCGAGCGACGCGTTGTACCAGTCGACGACGTCGCGTCCGTAGCGCGTGTCGCGGTAGGTGCCGTCGGCGAAGAACGACTCGGCGTCGGCCGGCGGGGCGATCTGACGGACCGAGCGGTAGGACGTGCCCCAGGCGCGGTTGACCCGGCGCAGCGAGCCGTACCGGTCGACCGTGTCAGCGCGGAAGTCGGCGACCGCCAACGGCGAGTACGCCTGGAGCGCTCCGCGCGTCGGGTAGCCGGTGCCGGTGTCGTGCGCGTTGTACGACGGGTAGCGCAGCTCGCCCGACGGGCCGAGCGAGACGTTCACCTCGACGACGTCTCGGCGCAGGTCGCGGCCGTATCGGTGCGCGAAGGCGCGGGTGAAGTCGCGGTACTCGCCGAGCACCAGCTCGTCGGCCCAGCCCTGGACCGTCTCGGCCGAGACGTTGCCCTGCTCGCTGCGGTGCTTGAGGCCGTCGCGGTCGAGCGTCACCCCGTGCAGGCGCCGTCCGTCGTACTTGGACCACAGCCACGACGGCAGCAGGCTCGTGTAGTCGTCGCCGACGTTGCCGCCGCACTGGTGGAACGACAGGATCGGGGCCAGGTCGAGGCCCTGGGCCGTGACCGTGTCGAAGACGCGGTCGTAGTAGGACCAGTCGAACCGGTTGTCGCCCGCCTTCTCCACGTCGCCCCACCAGACGTCGACGCTGACCGCCTGCACGCCGTAGGCCTTGACCCGGCGCAGGTCGGCGGTGAAGTCGGCCCAGTCGGTGACCTTGAGCGGAGCCATCACGTTGGCGGTGAAGTCGCCCGACGGGGCAGGGCGGTGGACGGACCCGGCCTGGGCCGGGGCGGAGAGGGCCACGGCGGCGGTGACGGACACCGCGATCGAGGTGGCCACGGCGAGGACAGCGGGGGAGCGCAGGCGCATGGTCGTCAGTATCGAGGTGTGGCGCGGGTCACACAACCGGCGCACGCGGGGCGGGTGCCGGGTGCGGGACTCGAACCCGCACGTCCTCGCGGACAGTGGTGTTTGAGACCACCGCGTCTACCATTCCGCCAACCCGGCCCGTCGTCGTGCCGCGACGAGGAGGGATAACCTTCTCACGTGTCCGCCGAAGCCCCTCGCACGCCCGCCCCGCGCCGCGTCGTCATCGCCGAGGACGAGGCGCTGATCCGGCTCGACCTCGCGGAGATGCTGACCGAGGAGGGCTACGAGGTCGTCGGGCAGGCCGCCGACGGGGAGCAGGCCGTGCGGCTGACGGTGAGCGAGCGACCCGACCTCGTCGTGATGGACGTCAAGATGCCCAAGCTCGACGGCATCTCGGCGGCCGAGCAGATCGCCGCGCAGCGCATCGCGCCCGTCGTCATGCTCACGGCGTTCAGCCAGCGCGACCTCGTCGAGCGGGCCCGCGACGCCGGCGCGATGGCCTACCTCGTCAAGCCGTTCAGCAAGTCCGACCTGGTGCCCGCCATCGAGATGGCGGTCAGCCGGTTCGCCGAGCTGGCCCACCTCGAGTCCGAGGTGCAGGACCTCACCGAGCGGCTCGCCGCCCGCAAGGCCGTCGACCGCGCCAAGGGCGTCCTGCAGGAGTCGCTCGGGCTCAGCGAGCCCGACGCGTTCCGCTGGATCCAGCGCACGGCGATGGACCTGAGGATGTCGATGCGGGAGGTCGCCGAGGGCGTCGTCGCGCAGGGACCGGCCCTCGCCGGCGGCACCGGAGCCACCGGTGACGGGCCGGTGACCGGCGGCGCCTGAGCGTCCGTCGACGTGGTCGCAGGCCCTCTGCGGCGGCGTCCGGCCCGGTGAGGTCACAACTTGGCAACATCGGGTTTCGATTGCACGACTGACACGTTCGCGTGACAAATCGAGGCTAGGTTCTTGCCCACGTGGCAGCGGGCGATCCCCGCGATCATGTGACACGACCACCCTCACCGATCTCCCGGAGGATCCATGACACGCCCCTCACGTGTGGCGCGCATCGCTGCCATCGCCGCCGCCAGCGCCCTCGCGCTCGCCGCCTGCGGCGGTGGCGGAGACAGCAGCGACGAGTCCAGCGCCGCCGCGAGCTCGAGCTCCGGCTCGACGAACAAGCAGATCTACTTCGTCGACGGCAACACCGCCGACTACAGCTCGGACTTCGACGCCGGCACCCTCGCGGGCGTCAAGGCGACGTACCCGGGCCCGAAGCTCGCCGACGACTTCCGCGAGCGTCTGCTCGGTGTCGACAGCAGCCTCAAGGACTTCACCTACGCGCAGGAGTCGTACGACGCCGTCATCCTCGCGGCGCTGGCCGCCGAGGCCGCCGACAGCGACAACTCCAAGGCGATCGCCGAGCAGATGCAGGCCGTGTCCTCCGGTGGCACCAAGTGCACGTCCTTCCCGGACTGCAAGGAGCTCCTCGACAACGACGAGGACATCGACTACGACGGCGTCAGCGGTCCGGTCGACTTCAACGCCACCGGCAGCCCGTCCGCCGCCACCATCGGCATCTACGAGTACGGCGAGGACAACAACTACAAGGCCGTGGACTACGAGGAGGGCGAGGTCACCGACTCCGGTGAGCCCGCTGCCAACCAGCAGATCACCGGCGACGTCCCCGACGGCGACGGCACGTTCACGGTCGGCTCGCTGCTGCCGCAGACCGGCGACCTCGCGTTCCTCGGCCCCCCGGAGATCGCCGGCGTCAAGCTGGCCGTCAACGAGCTCAACGAGGCCGGCGGAGTCCTCGGCGCGGACGCGACCATCGTCCAGGCCGACTCCGGTGACGGCACCCCGAACATCGCCCCGCAGGAGGTCGACAAGCTCCTCGCGGCCAACTCCGACGTCATCGTCGGCGCGGCCTCCTCGTCGGTCTCGCTCAGCGTGATCGACAAGATCGTCAACGCGGGCGTCCTGCAGATCTCGCCCGCGAACACCTCGACGGCGTTCGACACCTACGCCGACAAGGGCCTGTACTTCCGCACGGCCCCCTCGGACGTGCTCCAGGGCAACGTCATGGCGAACCTGCTCACCGACGACGGCAACACCGACATCGCGATCCTGGCCCGCCAGGACTCCTACGGTGAGGCCCTCGCCGACAACGTCGAGAAGTTCTTCACCGAGGCCGGCGGCAACGTCGTCGTCAAGAAGCTGTACGCGCCCGACGCGGCCAACTTCACCGCCGAGGTCAACGACGTCAAGGGCGCCGACCCGGACGCCATCGTCCTGATCGCGTTCGACGAGACCAAGAAGATCATCCCCGAGATGATCAAGGCCGGCATCGGACCGAACAGCTGATCTGAGTCCCGCCTGACGTCAGGCCCCGTCCCACCCTCGCGGGTGGGGCGGGGCCTTTCGCGTTCTCGCGGCCCTGTTCGGTGCTGCTGCTGCTGCTGCCGGCGGGCCGGCCGATCCGGGTCAGGACCGTGTCGAAGGCCGCAGCGAGGACGTGACGGGCGGGCGCCGCGGTCGTCCTCCGGCCGGCGGTGCGTCAGCAACCACCCGTGGGCAGGGCGGTGCGTGAACAACCAGGCGCCGGGTCTCGGTGGTTGCTGACGCACCGGCGGTGCCGGTCGCTGGTTGCTCACGCACCGGCGGTGGGTATGGCCCCAGGATCGGGCGGATCGTGGTGCCATACCCACCGGTGCCCCGCCGGGGAGGTGCCATACCCACCGCCACCACCGCCGGGACGCACGACGGCCCGCCGCCCCACGCGGGGGTGGCGGGCCGTCAGGTGTGGTGCTCAGGCCTTGGCGAGGGTGCCCAGGTAGAGCTCGATCACCTTGGGGTCGTTCATCAGCTCGCGGCCGGGGGCGGTGTAGGCGTTGCGTCCCTGGTCCAGGACGTAGCCGCGGTCGCAGATCTGCAGGCAGCGACGGGCGTTCTGCTCGACCATGATGATCGAGACGCCGGCACGGTTGATCGCGCGCGTCTGGACGAACACCTCGTCCTGCAGCGCGGGCGACAGGCCCGCGGACGGCTCGTCGAGCAGGAGCACGGACGGCTCCATCATGAGCGCGCGGCCCATCGCGACCATCTGGCGCTCACCACCGGACAGCTGGCCGGCGCGCTGGGTCTGGCGCTCGATCAGGGCCGGGAAGATGCTGCCGACGAAGTCGATCCGCTCGTCCAGCTTCTTGGGCGCCTGGTAGCAGCCCATCTGCAGGTTCTCGAAGATCGTCAGGCTCGGGAAGACGTTGTTCGTCTGCGGCACGAACCCGATGCCCTTGGTGACGAGGCTGTCGGCACGGTCGTTGGTGATCTCCTCGCCGCGCAGCTTGACGCTGCCGGTGTGGATGTTGACCAGGCCGAACAGGGCCTTGAGGAGCGTCGACTTGCCGGCGCCGTTGGGACCGATGATGCCGACCAGCTCGCCCTCGTGGCAGTACAGGTCGGTGCCGTTGAGGATGTTGACGCCCGGCAGGTACCCGGCGATCAGGTCGTCGGCACGCAGGATGGCGCCCTCGGCCCGTCGCAGGTGCTCGTCGCGACCGGCGTCCTCGGGCGGCAGGCCCGGGATCTCGCTGACGGCGTCGGGGGAGTCGGGCCCGGGGACGAGCTCGCTGGTCATCGTGCCTCCGTCTCGGGCGCGGCCGAGGGGTCGCGCTCCTGGGTGATGTCGGTGTCGTGGTGCTCACCGAGGTAGGCGTCGATGACGCGCTGGTCGCCCATGACCTGGTCGGGCGTGCCCTGGGCGATCACCTTGCCCTGAGCCATCACGATGACGTGGTCGGAGATGTCGCGGACCATGTCCATGTCGTGCTCGACGAAGAGCACGGTCATGCCGTCCTCGCGCAGGGACTTGACGTGGCCGAGCAGGGACTGCTTCAGGGCCGGGTTGACGCCGGCCATGGGCTCGTCGAGCATCACCAGCTCGGGCTCGACCATGAGGGCGCGCGCCATCTCGAGGAGCTTGCGCTGGCCGCCGGAGAGCGACCCCGCGAAGTCGTCCTCCTTGGCGTCGAGCTTGAACCGCGCGAGGAGCTCGCGGGCCCGCTCGGTGTTGGCCTTCTCCTGACCGCTCCACAGGCCGCTGAACAGGGCGCTGAAGAACTTCTCGCCCTTCTGGCCAGTGGCCGCGAGGCGCATGTTCTCGAGCACCGAGAGCTTGGAGAGCACCTTGGTGAGCTGGAAGGTGCGCACCATGCCGAGACGCGCGACCTTGTGGGCCGGCGTGTTGGCGATGGAGCGACCGTTGAACGTCCACGTGCCCGTGTCGGCCTCGTCGAAGCCGGTGAGCAGGTTGAAGAACGTCGTCTTGCCGGCGCCGTTGGGGCCGATCAGCGCGGTGATCTTGCCCCGCGGGATCTCGACGTGCTCGACGTCGACGGCCTTGAGGCCGCCGAAGGTCCGGGTGACGTTGTCGGCCACCAGGATCGGGTCGTCGATCGAGGGCTTGGCGGGGTCCTGGGCGAGCTCTGTCTTATCGGGCATCGAGCGCGATCTCCTTACGGTCGCCGAAGACTCCCTGGGGACGGAAGATCATCAGCAGGATGAGGGCGATCCCCACGATCATGAACCTCACGGAGCCGATCTGCTGATCGGTGATCAGCCAGGTCGGCAGGATCGGGTTGTCGCCGGCGGTGAGGTCGCCGAGGATGCCGCTGATCAGGGACAGCGAGCCCCAGAACACGACGGCACCGAAGATGGGGCCGAAGATCCGGGCGGCGCCGCCGAGGATCAGCATCGTGTAGACGATGAACGTCAGGTCCGAGCTGAAGTTGTCGGGCTGCACCGAGTTCTGCCCGAACGCGAGGATGAAGCCGCCGAGGCAGCCGATCAGGCCACCGAGCACGAGCGCCTGCATCTTGTAGGAGTAGACGTTCTTGCCCAGGCTGCGGACGGCCTCCTCGTCCTCGCGGATGGCCTTCAGCACGCGTCCCCAGGGGGAGCGCATGAGGAGCAGCAGCAGCAGGCTCGACAGCAGGACCAGGGTCCAGCCGACGACCATCACCCAGAAGTCGTCCGGGCGGAAGCCCAGCACCGGCCCGCTGAACGGGTTGGCCTCCTGGAAGGCGGTGGAGAACTGCGAGACGCCGTCGCGCCCGTTGAAGTAGTCCTTGAACGAGGCCCCGAAGAACAGCCGGATGACCTCGGCCGCCGCGATGGTCGCGATGGCCAGGTAGTCGGCTCTGAGTCGTAGCGTCGGGATGCCGAGGATCAGCGCGAGCAGCGCCGTGGCGGCGAGCCCGACGAAGATCGCGACGAAGAACGGCAGGTCGAACGAGGCGACGCTGACGGCGAACGCGTACGCGCCCACCGCCAGGAAGCCGGCCTGGCCGAAGTTGAGCAGCCCGGCGTAGCCGAACTGGACGTTGAGGCCGATCGCGGCGAGGCAGAAGTACACGGCCTGGATGCCGATGGCGGCGCGCAGTGCGCTCTCGATGGTGTCCATGGTGGTCCTCCCGGCTCAGCCGATGCGTTCTCTGCGTCCGAGCAGACCTTGCGGTCGCACGAGCAGGATGATGATGAGCAGGAACAGGGCGGCGGCGATCTTGAGCTCCGACGGGATGAAGATCGTCGACACCTCGATCAGGACGCCCACGATGAGGCTGCCGATGATGGCGCCCCAGATCGAGCCGAGACCACCGACGGTGATCGCGGCGAACATGACCAGCAGGATCTGCGCGCCGAGGTCGAACTTCACCGACTGGGTGAAGCCGAGCAGGACGCCGCAGGTACCGGCCAGGGCCGCGCCCACCGTCCACACGACCGTGATGACGCGGTCGACGTTGATGCCGGTGGAGGCCGCGAGCGCCGGGTTGTCGGCGATCGCGCGGGTGGCGCGTCCGATGCGGGTGCGCTGCAGGGCGAACGTGACGCCCAGCAGGAGCACGATCGCGACGAACAGGCAGACCAGGTCGCGGATCGTGTAGGTGATCGGGCCGGCCGTGATGCCCTCGGGCGTCGAGTACTGCCGGTAGTTGCTGGTGCGTCCGCCGGTGAAGAACTGGAAGACGTTGCGCAGCAGGAACTGCAGGCCGATCGAGACGATCATCATGGCGATCAGCCCCGTGCCCCGCCGTCGTAGTCGTCTCCAGAAGACGGTGTCCTGCACGTACCCGAAGGCACCGGACAGGATGATCGCCAGCAGGGCCGAGATCCAGATGGACAACCCCGCCGTCACGTTGAACGTGTAGGTGAGGATCGCGCCGAAGGTGACCAGCTCGCCGTGCGCGAAGTTGGTCAGGCCGGTGGTGCCGAAGATCATCGACAGGCCCAGGGCGCCGAGCGCGAGGATCACGCCGAAGTAGAGGCCGTTGTAGATGATCTGGGGGAGCTCGCTGAGCCCGCTGGCGGCCTGGCTGTTGCCGGCGCCGAGCAGGTAGTTGACGCGCAGACCGAGCGTGTTCGTCAGCGTGATCGTGCGGGTGGCGGACTGGCCCTCGCGCAGGGCCACCCCGTCGGGCAGCGAGTCCTCGTCGAGGGTGACCTCGACCTGCTCGCCGGAGACGTAGGGGACCTCGGCCTCCCAGACGCCGCGGTCGTTGCTGGTCGCCTCGACGTCGGTGCCGCCGGTGGTGACGGTGACGGTGGCGCCCTCGACGGGCGTCGAGCCGCCGTCGGACTTGTCCTGGAGGAGGCCGCGGACCGTGGTGGTCTGCCCGTCCTCCGCGGACACCGCAGCAGGGGCGCGGCCGTCCGCCGCGGTGGCGGGATGGGTGAATCCGCCGAGAAGCACCGCTGTGGTCAGCAGTGCCATGAGTGCCGCTATGCGCAGACGCACATCAGGCTCCTGTCACGGGAATGGGCAGCACGCAGGGGATCGGCCCTCGGCTGTCATGGCTGTGCCGGAGCATAACCACATCCATGTGTCGGAACTGTCACATGGAGCGTTCAGGCGACTTCGTGACCTGGTTGTTGCATTGGCCCCCGCCGACGGGGCGCCGACGAGGTCGCGCGGCGCCGGTCCTAGCATCGACGCCGAGGGTCCCGGACCGTCCCGGACGGTGCCCTCGACCCCCTGATGCCGGGCCGCCGGCCCGTGTACTGTGACCGTCCGGGGGCTAGAGCACCGCGTGTGACCGTGAAGGAGAGCCGTGTCCCGTCTGCCCGTCGTCGTGCGTCACGCCGAGCCCGAGGACGCCGCGTCGCTGATCGAGCTGTGGACGGCGTGCGTCGACCTCGCCGGCAACGACGCCCCGGACTCGTTCAACACCGGCACCCTGTGGCGCCAGCCCACCGTCGCCGAGGCCGCCACCGCGGTCGACGCCTACGTCGCGAGCCCCGAGCGCCGCCTCATGGTCGCCCTGCTCGACGGCGAGATCGTCGGCGTCCTCGCCGTGTCGCTGCGGCCCCTCACCCCGATCCACACCACGCGCACCATGGTGGTGAGCGACCTGCACATCTCACCGGCCTGCCGTCGCAAGTTCGTCGCCTCCACCCTGATGTCCGCCGCGGTGTCGTGGGCCGAGGAGTGCGACTGCGAGGTCGTGCTCACGTCGGCCCCCGCCAGCTCGCGCGACGCCCACCGATTCCTGACGCGCCTCGGCTTCGGTCAGGTCGCCGTCGTGCGTGGCGCCCAGGTCAGCGTCCTGCGCTCACGGTTCGCCGGCATCGCCACCAGCTCCAAGGACACCGGCCGCCTCATCGCGATGCGCCGCACCCTCCGTCGGCGGCAGGACGCCGGCAAGCTCCGCCCCGGCCTCTGACGCACCCCGCTCTGAGGCGCCCGGCATCCCGTCCGGCGGCGTTGCTGCCTCGTCGGCGAACAACCCCGGTTCGCCTTCCTCGGCGCGCCTTGCCGGACGGGCGCCGATCACCTCAGAGACGCGGTCCGGGGTTCGCCGCACCCTGGACCGTCGGTGGCGGGCGATAGGCTCGCGAGGTGGCTGCCACCAAGACCGACGCGAAGCGACTGCTGCTGATCGACGGGCACTCCGTCGCCTACCGGGCGTTCTTCGCCCTGCCGGTCGAGAACTTCTCGACGAGCACCGGCCAGCACACCAACGCCGTGTACGGGTTCACGTCGATGCTGATCAACGTGCTGCGCGACGAGCAGCCCACGCACCTCGCGGTGGCGTTCGACGTCTCGAGGCAGACGTTCCGCACGGTCGAGTACGCCGACTACAAGGGCAACCGCTCCAAGTCCCCCGAGGAGTTCAGCGGGCAGGTGTCCCTGGTCAAGGAGGTGCTCGAGGCGATGAGCATCCGGTTCCTCGAGCTCGACGGCTACGAGGCCGACGACATCATCGGCACCCTGGCCACCCAGGCCCAGGACCAGGGCTTCGAGGTCCTCATCTGCACCGGCGACCGTGACGCGCTGCAGCTCGTCTCCGAGACCACCACGGTGCTCTACCCGGTGAAGGGCGTCTCCGAGCTCACGCGGATGACCCCGGCCGTCGTGGAGGCCAAGTACGGCGTCGTGCCCGCGCAGTACCCCGAGCTCGCCGCGCTCGTGGGCGAGACCAGCGACAACCTCCCCGGCGTGCCGGGCGTCGGGCCCAAGACGGCCGCCAAGTGGATCGCGCAGTTCGGGGACCTCGAGACGCTCGTCCGCGACGTCGACCAGGTCAAGGGCAAGGCGGGGGAGTCGCTGCGCACCCACCTGAGCGACGTCATCCGCAACCGTCGGATCAACGCCCTCGTGCGCGACCTCGCCCTCGAGGCGGGCCCCGACGACCTCGGCCTCCAGCCGTGGGACCGCGACGCGATCCACCGGGTGTTCGACGGCCTGGAGTTCAGAGTGCTCCGCGACCGCCTCTTCGACACCCTCAGCTCCGCCGAGCCCGACGCCGAGGACGGCTTCGACGTCGAGACCGTCGTCCTCGCGGCCGGCGAGGTGGGCGGCTGGCTCGACGAGCACGCCGGACCCGGGGCCCGGGTCGGCCTGCACGTCGCCGGCACCTGGGGCGCCGGCACGGGCGACGTCCACGGCCTGGCGCTCGCCGTCCCCGACGGCGTCGCGGCCTACGTCGACGTCGCGACCCTGGAGCCCGACGACGAGAAGCAGGTGGCCGACTGGCTGGCCGACGACGACCGGCCCAAGGTCATGCACGACGCCAAGGGCCCGCTCCTCGCGATCCGCGCCCGCGGCTGGACGCTCGGGGGCCTCACCCGCGACACCGCGCTGTCGGCCTACCTCGCCCGTCCCGACCAGCGGTCCTACGACCTCGCCGACCTCACCCTGCGCTACCTGCACCGCGAGCTCCGCGACGAGGCCGAGGACCCCGCCCAGCTGACGCTCGAGGTCGGAGGCGACGTCGACGAGTCGTCCGCGGCGATGCTCCGGGCCCGCGCGGTGGCCGACCTCGCCGCCGCGTTCGACGCCGAGCTCGAGGAGATCAACGGCACCGACCTGCTGACCGGCGTCGAGATCCCGCTCGTGGGCGTCCTGGCCGACATGGAGCAGACCGGCATCGCGGTCGACGACGAGCGGCTCGCCGAGCTGGAGTCGGAGTTCTCCGACACCGTCGCCAAGGCGGCCGCCGACGCGTACGAGGTGATCGGCCGCGAGGTCAACCTCGGCTCGCCCAAGCAGCTGCAGGTCGTGCTGTTCGACGAGCTGGCGATGCCCAAGACCAAGCGCACCAAGACCGGCTACACCACCGACGCCGACGCGCTGGCCGGACTGTTCGACAAGACCCAGCACCCGTTCCTGGCCCACCTGCTCGACCACCGCGACGCGATCCGGCTGCGCCAGACCGTCGAGGGCCTGCGCAAGACGATCGCCGACGACGGACGCATCCACACCACGTACAACCAGACGATCGCGGCCACCGGGCGGTTGAGCTCCACCGAGCCCAACCTGCAGAACATCCCGATCCGCACCGAGTCCGGTCGTCGCATCCGCAGCGCGTTCCGCGTGGGTGAGGGCTACGAGATGCTCCTGACGGCCGACTACAGCCAGATCGAGATGCGGATCATGGCCGACCTGTCCAAGGACGAGGGCCTGATCGCGGCCTTCCTGTCCGGCGAGGACTTCCACACCGTGATGGCCGCACGGGTGTTCGGCGTCGACCCCGGCGACATCACCACCGCCATGCGCAGCAAGATCAAGGCGATGAACTACGGGCTCGCCTACGGGCTCTCGGCCTACGGGCTGTCCCAGCAGCTCGGCATCGACACCCGCGAGGCGCAGGGCCTGATGGACGAGTACTTCGAGCGCTTCGGCGGCGTGCGGGACTACCTGCGCGGCATCGTCGGCGAGGCCCGGTCCACCGGCTTCACCGAGACGATCATGGGACGGCGTCGCTACCTGCCCGACCTCAACAGCGACAACCGCCAGCGGCGCGACATGGCCGAGCGGATGGCGCTCAACGCGCCCATCCAGGGCTCGGCGGCCGACATCATCAAGGTCGCGATGCTCAACGTGCAGCGGGCGCTGCGGGTCACCGACGTCCGGTCCCGGCTGCTGCTCCAGGTGCACGACGAGCTGGTGCTCGAGGTGGCGCCGGGGGAGCGCGAGACCATCGAGGCGATGGTGCGCACCGAGATGGCCAACGCCGCGCAGCTGACCGTCCCGCTCGACGTCTCGGTCGGCATCGGCACCACCTGGCACGACGCCGGCCACTAGCGGGCCGCGTCGCCGGTGAACGCCCTGCGTCGGCAGGGTGGACGCGATCCTGAGCGCACGTTACGAAATTGTGACGTCCGGTTACCGGAGAGTAGTGACAAGCCCCTGAAGCGCGTGGTGGAATCCGCGCGGAGGGAGCAAGGCCGCGGACCGCACGGAGCGCCGCGAGGGACGGTAGTGCCCGGAGCCGGCTCGAACACATGACCAAGAACGTCCTCCCCGGTCTGCTGCTCGCAGCGGCCGGGGCACTCACGATCGCGCTCGGGCACCTGCTCGGTCTCGACCTCGACCAGGTGGCGCTGCTCGGTGTCGCGCTGGGCGGCGTGATCGGGCTCGTGCCCGACCGCGGCCCGCTCGCCCGCATCGGCGGCTTCCTCGCCGGCTTCGTGCTCGCCTGGGTCGGCTACGCCGTCCGCGCGGCCGTGCTGCCCGACACGGCCGTCGCCCGCGGCCTGGTCGTCTTCCTCGTCGTCCTCGGCTGCATGCTCGTCGCGGTCGCGACCGTCTCGCGCCTGCCGCTGTGGTCCACACTGGTCGGTGCCGCCGCGCTGGTCGGCGCCTACGAGAGCGCGTACGTCGCCTCGCCGCCCGACTTCGTCGCCCAGTCCAGCGCCGCCGCCACCACCGTCCTGCTGGCCGCGGCCCTCGGCACGCTCGGTGCGTCCCTGCTCGGGCCCGACATCGCCAAGCAGCGCGAGGCCGAGCAGACCACCGGCCACCGCGGCACGCCCGTCCACACCGGCCCCGCCCTGAACGAGGAGGCCGCTCGATGAGCCGCCACGCCCACGCCCCCGTGCGTCGCTTCGCCGTCGTCGCCGCGCCCGTCGTCGCGCTCGGCCTCCTGACCGGCCCCGCGGCGATGGCCGCCGGGTCCGGCGGCGACGTCGACGTCGTCAACACCGAGACCGTGCAGGTCAAGCTCGACGCCGACGGCACCGTCGGCACCGAGCGCGTCTACGAGCAGGTCGCCCTGACCGGCAAGGGCACCGTCGACCTCGACAACCCGATCTCGAACAACCGGCTGCGCAACCTCGACGGCTTCGGCGGGTTCGACGTCGAGGACGGCGTCCAGAAGGTGCAGGCCACCGTCGACGGGTCCGTGCGCTTCCGCACCGTGTCGAACTACTCCAAGAAGCTGCCGCTGAAGGTGACGGTCCGTTACTTCCTGGACGGCCGCCCGGTCTCGGCCGACGACGTCGTCGGGAAGGACGGCGAGCTCGAGGTCCGCTACCGGGTCGAGAACGTCACCGGTCGCTCGCAGGACGTCACCTACACCGACGGCCAGGGCCAGGAGGTCACCGAGAAGTCCGACGTCGTCGTGCCGATGGTCGGCACCCTGACCACCACGGCGCCGTCGACCTTCACCGACGTCACGTCGGGCGAGGCCAACATCGCGGGCGACGGCAAGGGTGGCACCAAGCTCTCCTTCACCATGACGCTCTTCCCGCCCATCGGCTCGCCGACGGCCGAGTTCGGCTACACGGCGCAGATGAGCGACGGCCAGGTGCCCGCCGCGGCGATCTCCGCCGTGCCGGTCAACCCGCTGCAGAGCCCGTCGTTCAAGGGCGGTGCCGCCAGCTACCAGGGCGGTGCCCAGACCGGCGCCACGCTGACCGCCGGTGCCACCACCATCGACGAGAACCTGCTCCGCCTCCGCGACGGCGCCTCCGACCTCCTCGCCGGGCTGATCCAGCTCCGCGACGGCTCCGGCACCCTCGCCGAGGGCCTCAACGACCGTGCCGTCCCCGGCACCCGCAAGGCCGCCGACGGCGCCGGCCAGCTCGCGGACGGCGCCGACCAGCTCGACAGCGGTGCCGCCCGCGCCGCCGCGGGCGCCGAGCAGCTCGACGCCGGTGCCAAGAAGCTCCGCACCGGCGCCAAGGCGCTGGACGCGGGCGCCTCGGACATCGACGACGGCGCCAACCAGCTCGACGGCGGTGCCAAGACGCTCGACCGGGGCGCCCAGGACCTCGACGAGGGCGCCGAGGCCGTCGACACCGGTGCCAACGCCGTCGCCGACGGCCTCGAGGAGGCCGGCGGCAAGGCCCCGGCCCTCATCGACGGCCTCGAGCAGGTGCAGGCCGGCCTCGGCCAGGTCGACGCCGGGCTGGAGAAGCTCGGCAAGGACGTCGGCGCCGGCGGTGCCCAGCTCAGCGCCGGCATCGACCAGCTCCAGGCGGGCATCGGGTCGAAGTCCGCGAACGGGACCCTGCTCAACGGCGTGGCCCAGCTCCAGGGCGGCATCAGCGGCCAGATCGTCCCGGGTCTCGATCGCATCCTCGCCGGCATCCCGGAGTCGCGTGACGGCCTGCGGTGCGCGTCGGAGATCCTCGTCGACCTCGCGAGCAACGACGCGGCAGACGATCTCGACGTGGGCCGGTGCCCGCAGGGTGCCGGGGTGTCGGCCATCCCCGCGACGCTCAGCCCCGCGGACCCGATTCGAGCTGGCGTGCTGCGTCAGGTGGCCGACGGTCTCGAGGACGGGTACGAGGGCCTCATCCGTCCCGACGGCGAGGCGCCGGACCCGAACGACCCGACCCTCCAGGAGGGCGTGGGCGCCATCCGTGGCGGCCTCACCACGCAGATCCTCCCCGGCCTGACCCGTCTGGGCTGCGGCCTGGACAACACCTCCGACGGTGCGTGCGACGCCACGAAGCCGGGCCTGCTCCAGGGCATCGACCTGGTCGACGCGGGCGTCAGCCAGCTGACGTCGGCGGTCGTGGCCGGCGTGGGCGACGCGGACGACACCCCCGAGGACGAGACCCTGCGCGGCGGCGTCAACGGCCTGCAGGCCGGCAACGCCGCCATCACCGAGGGCGGCAACCTGCTCCTGTCGGGCCTGACCCAGCTGTCCACCGGCGCGGGAGCGCTCGCCACCGGCACCGGCCAGCTGGCCGACGGCACCGGGAAGCTCGCCGACGGGACGGGCACGCTGGTCGACGGCACGGGGCGTCTGGTCGACGGCACCGGGAGGCTCGCCGACGGCACGGGAACGCTGGCCGACGGCACCGACACCCTCGTCGACGGCACGGGTCAGCTGGCCGACGGCAACGGCAAGCTCGCCGACGGCGCGAAGCGTCTGGGCGAGGGCGCCGGCCAGCTCGACACCGGCCTGCTCACCCTCGTCGACGGTCTGGTCACCGCCGGCGACGGCGCGCTGAGGATCAACGAGGGCCTCGGCACCGCCAGTGACGGCGCACCCAAGCTCGTCGACGGCGCGCAGGACCTGTCGGACCAGGGCACCAAGAAGCTGGTCGAGGCGGGCGAGAGCACCGCCGCCGACTTCGGCCTCAAGTACGCCCTGATCGAGGCCGGCGCCGCCCGCGCCGGTGACGCGATGGCCTACGGGGCCCCCGAGGGCGCCGAGGGCTTCACCGCCTACAGCTACGACCTCGCCGGCGCCGACGGGGAGTCCACCCGCAACGCCGCCCGCGGCGGAGCAGCGCTCGCGGTCTTCGCCCTCGCCGGCGGCGTCGCGATCCTGCGCAGGCGCTTCCTGGCCTGACGCGCGCACCACCGCCGACGCCCGTCGTCCTCCCCGGGACGGCGGGCGTCCGCGCGTCCCCACTCGTGTCGGATTCCCAGGTAGGCACGGTTTTCCGACGAAACCGTGGAGAGTTCGCCGTGGTCCTGTCGGAAAACCGTGCCTACCTGGGAATCCGACAGGGCGGAGCGGGCGGCCTCAGCCCAGGTGGGAGCAGAAGATGGTGGTGCCGGGGAGGGTGGCGCCGCGCTCGGGTCCCCACCCGCCCCAGACGTGGGTGTTGCCGGGCGTCCACTCGGGCTCGACCAGGTCGTCGAGCACGAAGCCGGCACCGACGAGCGCGCGCACCCAGTCGCCGACGGTGCGGTGGTGCTCGGCGTAGGCGACCGAGCCGTCGGCGGCGTGCTCGAGGTAGGGGGCGCGGTCGAAGTAGGAGCGGACGACGCGCAGGCCGGCGTCGGTCGGGTCGTCGGGGAACATCCAGCGCACCGGGTGGGTCACCGAGAACACCCACGGCCCGCCGGGGCGCAGCACCCGGGCCACCTCGGCCATCGCGGCGTCCACGTCGCTGACGAAGGGGAGCGCGCCGAACGCCGAGCAGACGGCGTCGAACGCGTCGTCGGCCAGGGGGAGCGCGGTGGCGCTGCCGGCGAGGACGGGGACGTGAACGCCCGCGTCGTCGTCGAGGCGGCGTGCGTGCTGGAGCTGACGGGTCGAGACGTCCAGGCCCACCGGCCGCGCCCCCTGCGCCAGGAGCCAGCGCGAGCACTGGGCCGCCCCGCAGCCGATCTCGAGCACGTCGAGGCCGGCGACGTCGCCCAGCAGGTGCAGCTCGGCCTCGTCCGCGCCCTCGGGCGACCAGCGGAAGCCGGCGTCGCCGAGGAACTCGCCGTGCTCGGCCTGGTACTCGTCGGCCATCTGGTCCCACTCGCCGCGGTTGGCGTGCTCGACCTCGGCCGAGGTGGGGGAGGTCGGACGCGGGTCGGACGTGGAGAAGGGTGCCATCGGGGACGATTGTCCCCGATGGCACCCTCGACGGTGGGTGGCCTCGTCAGCCGGCCCGGGTCAACGCACCCGGATCGTGCGGTAGGTGGACACGATGGACGTCGCGCCGCGCTTCTGTGACACGCGGATCTTGTAGCGACCGTTGCGCAGCGTCTTGGTGGAGCGGACCTTGTAGGCGCCGGTGCCGGTCACGGTGGTGCGGGCGAGCACCTTGCCCGACCGGGCGCGCACCGTGATCCTGCTCCCCGGGTAGCCGACGCCCTTGAAGGTCGGTCGGTTGGCCTTCGTCGACCTGACCGTGGTCTGCAACGGCTTGGCGCTCACCACGCGGAACGTGCGGACGACCGAGCCGGCCGATCCCCGTCGTCCGGTGGCGGACTGGCGGGCGACGACGGCGTAGGCGCCGCGGTTGAGCGTCGGCTTGGCGCGGACGGCCCAGGCGCCGCCGGAGGGCACCCGCACCGTGGCGAGGACGCGGCCGGCGGTGGTGCGCACGGTGACGACCGCTCCCGCGGTGCCCCGTCCGCTGAAGCGGGCGTGGCGCGTCGTGTCGTACCGCGCGACGCCGAGGGACGGACGAGCCAGCGCCGACGCCGCCGAGCCGGGCGTCCCGGGCGTCGTCGGGGTGCCGGGCGTGGTCGGGGTGCCCGGGGCTCCGGGCGTCCCGGGCGTGCCCGGGGTCCCGGGGCCGCCGGGGGTCCCGGGCGTCCCGGGGGTGCCGGGCGTGCCGGGCACTGACGGCAGGCCCGAGACCGGCAGGAGCTGCGTGATGAGCGTCGTGACGTTGCTGAGCCCGCCGCCGAGTCCCTGGAGCGAGGTGATCAGGCTGGTGGCGAGACCCGACAGCGAGCCGAAGGAGCCGCCGTTGCCTGCGCCGGTCAGGCCGCTGACGAGACCGGTCAGGAGCGCCTGGACGTCGGCCGGGTCGAGCGAGGAGCCGCCGCCGGCGGCACCGAGGAGCGCGTCGACCACCGAGGTGAGAAGGGTCCGCAGGTTGGCCGCGGTGAGCGGGCTGCCCGCGCCGCCGAGGTCACCGAGCGAGTCGACGAGGCGGGTCAGCAGGCCCTGCATCTGTGCGGGGCTGAGCTGGGTCGAGAGGGTCTCGAGCGCCGACCGGATCGCGGCGGGGTTGCCGCTCAGCACGGCGTTCGACAGGGCGGTCAGCTGGGCGGTGGAGCCTCCGGTGCCGCTGAGGGCACCGGTCAGGTCGCCGACCAGATCGGTGATGGCACCCGTCCCGCCGCCGGACGGCGGGCAGAGAATGGGCAGGATGCTGCAGACCACCGTGGGCTGGGCCACGACGGATCCTTGGGCGGGGCTCGCGAGGGCTGTTCCGCCGGTGGTGAACCCGAGTCCACCGGCTGCCAGGGCGGTGACGATTCCGCCGACGAGGATGCGCTTCATGACCACGACGCTAGGAGCGTCCGAGGCGCCGGCGTGGCGGGTCGAGCGAGCGCGGAGCCGTTCTTCACATCATCCAGATGGATGAGGAGACGGCTTGAGACGGCCTTGAACCCGTCGCGTCCCGGAGCCGTCGGTGCGTCGTGACGTCGGGGCATCACCACGCACCGACAAGTCGGGAGGAGCGGGGCCAAACGACCCGTCGGCGGTCTTGAGGCGGCCTTGAGCCCGGGGGAGGAGCGATCGCCGGTAGCCTCGCGGACATGCCGCACCCCGCCGCGAACCCGGCGACCGCCGAGAACCTCGCCACCTTCGTCGACGCCTCGCCGTCGCCGTTCCACGTCTGCGCCACCGTCGCCGCCGCGCTCGAGACCGCCGGCTTCGCGCGGCTGGACGAGGGCGACGCGTTCCCCACCGAGGCCGGGCGCCACTACCTGGTGCGCGGGGGCTCGCTCGTGGCGTGGTCGACGACGTCGGCCGCCGGTCCGACGACGCCGTTCCGCGTCCTCGCCGGGCACACCGACAGCCCCAACCTGCGGCTCAAGCAGCACCCCGACCGTCGCCGTGAGGGGTGGCGCACCGTCGCCCTCGAGCCGTACGGGGGTGCCCACCTCAACTCCTGGCTCGACCGCGACCTCGGCATCAGCGGCCGCGTCACCGTGCGCGACGGGGGAGGCGCCACGACCCTGCTGGTGCACGTGGACGAGCCGGTGCTGCGGGTTCCGCAGCTGGCCATCCACCTCAGCGAGGACCGCAAGGGCGTCACGCTCGACCCCCAGCGGCACGTCGACGCGATCTGGGGGCTCGACACCGGCCACGGCTCGGTGCTCGACCTCGTCGCCGGCTCCGTGGGTCGCGAGGCCGGCGACCTGCTCAACTGGGAGCTGATGACGCACGACACCGCGCCCAGCCGCGTGGTCGGCGTCGACCACGACCTCCTCAGCGCACCGCGCCTGGACAACCAGGGCACCTGCTTCACCGGTCTACAGGCGCTGCTGCACGCTGCCGACCAGCCCGACAGCGGCGTCGTGCCCGTGCTCGCGCTGTTCGACCACGAGGAGGTCGGCAGCCAGTCCGACCGTGGCGCCTCCGGACGGCTGCTCGTGACGGTGCTCGAGCGCGTCGTGCTCGCCGCGGGCGGCGCCCGCGAGGACCTGCACCGGGCGCTCGCCGGCTCGGTGGTCGCCTCGGGCGACATGGCCCACGCCACCCACCCCGGCTATGCGGAGCGTCACGAGCCCGGCCACCACATCGCGGCCGGGGGCGGCCCGGTGCTCAAGGTGAACCAGAACCTGCGCTACGCCACCGACGCCGGCAGCGGCGCGGTCTTCGCGCTCGCCTGCGAGCAGGCCGGCGTCCCGCTGCAGCGCTACGTCCACCGTGCCGACCTCCCGTGCGGCTCGACCGTGGGGCCCATGACGGCCGCGCAGACGGGCGTCTCGACGGTCGACGTCGGCGCCCCGCAGCTCGCGATGCACGCCGCGCGCGAGCTGATGGCCGCCGCGGACGTGCCGCTCTACGCGGCCGCCCTCGGGGCGTTCCTCGCGCCGGCCCGCTGACCGTCGCCGGCGCCCGTCAGCACGGGGATCGGCGGCCCTGCCCCGCGTTGCACCGGGGGGTGGTGGGCGCGTATTGTCGGACGAGCGTCTTCAGCCTGCATGACCCTCGGACGGAGCAGGCGATTGCTCGCGCCCTGCCGGGCGCGAGGTCCAGGTGGCCCTCCGGTCGCCCGTTCCTCCTCCTGGCACCCGCGATCCACTGGCTGTGCAGACGTGCCCGCACGAGCCCACCCATCCATCGGAGCCCATCCCACCTATGACGTCCAGCATCGCTTCACTCCCCACCACAGGCATCCCGCAGGTCGCCGTCAACGACATCGGCTCGGAAGAAGACTTCCTCGCAGCCATCGACCTGACCATCAAGTACTTCAACGACGGCGACATCGTCGAGGGCACCATCGTCAAGGTGGACCGCGACGAGGTCCTGCTCGACATCGGCTACAAGACCGAGGGCGTCATCCCCTCGCGCGAGCTGTCGATCAAGCACGACGTGGACCCCAACGACGTCGTCGCCGTGGGCGACGCGGTCGAAGCCCTCGTCCTCCAGAAGGAGGACAAGGAGGGTCGCCTGATCCTGTCGAAGAAGCGTGCGCAGTACGAGCGTGCCTGGGGCGACATCGAGAAGATCAAGGACGAGGACGGCGTCGTCGAGGGCACCGTCATCGAGGTCGTCAAGGGTGGACTCATCCTGGACATCGGTCTCCGTGGCTTCCTGCCCGCGTCGCTGGTCGAGATGCGCCGCGTGCGCGACCTCGCCCCGTACGTCGGCCAGACCATCGAGGCCAAGATCATCGAGCTCGACAAGAACCGCAACAACGTGGTCCTGTCGCGCCGTGCCTGGCTCGAGCAGACCCAGTCCGAGGTCCGCCAGAACTTCCTCACCCAGCTCCAGAAGGGCCAGGTCCGCAAGGGTCAGGTCTCCTCGATCGTCAACTTCGGTGCATTCGTGGACCTGGGCGGCGTCGACGGCCTGGTGCACGTCTCCGAGCTGTCGTGGAAGCACATCGACCACCCGAGCGAGGTCGTCACCGTCGGCGACGAGGTCACCGTCGAGGTGCTCGACGTCGACATGGACCGCGAGCGCGTCTCGCTGTCGCTCAAGGCGACGCAGGAAGACCCGTGGCAGCACTTCGCCCGCACCCACCAGATCGGTCAGATCGTCCCCGGAAAGGCGACCAAGCTGGTCCCGTTCGGTGCGTTCGTCCGCGTCGAGGAGGGCATCGAGGGCCTGGTGCACATCTCCGAGCTCGCCGAGCGTCACGTCGAGATCCCCGAGCAGGTCGTGCAGGTCAACGACTCGGTCATGGTCAAGATCATCGACATCGACCTTGAGCGTCGCCGGATCTCGCTGTCGCTGAAGCAGGCCAACGAGACCGCCGCGGCCCAGGGTGACGACGAGTTCGACCCGACGCTGTACGGCATGACGTCGTCGTACGACGACCAGGGCAACTACATCTACCCCGAGGGCTTCGACCCCGAGACCAACGAGTGGAAGGACGGCTTCGACGAGCAGCGCGCCACCTGGGAGCGCCAGTACGCCGAGGCCCACTCCCGCTGGGAGGCTCACAAGAAGCAGATCGTCGACGCCGAGCAGGCCGACCTCGAGGCGGGCCAGGCCGGCTCGTACTCCAGCGAGGCCGCCACGACGTCGTCCGACGACGACACCGACGACGACTCGGACGCGCCCGCGCGTCCCGCGTCCTCGGCGCCGGCCTCGACCGGTGGCTCGCTGGCCTCCGACGAGGCGCTGCAGGCCCTGCGCGAGAAGCTCACGGGCGGCGGCGAGTAGTCAGCACCGCACCACGCCCGACGGCCCTCACCCCTCGCGGGGTGGGGGCCGTCGTGCGTCCGCCGGCGGCATCCGACGAAGGTTGTCGTGCGAAACGGTTTGGGCTGACTCGCGGCGGGGCACAACAGGTCCATGACGTCCTCCCGACCACTCCGCGTCGCCGCGCTCACCCTCGCCGGCGGGCTCGCCGCGGCCCTCGTCCCGTCCGTCGTGCCGGCGGCGGCCGAGCCCACCGCCCCCGCCGTCGACTGCTCGTGGGCGACCGCGCCCGGTGTCACCGTCGACCAGGCCCTGGCGCGGGCCTCGGCGTCCACGGGCGTGCCCGAGCGGCTGCTGACCGCGGTGGCCTACCTGCAGTCGCGGTGGCAGGACCACGACGGCGCGTCGAGCCGCACCGGCGGGTACGGCGTGATGAACCTGTCGCCGACGGCGCCCGAGGACGCGCGCGGCGACGACTCCCGCGCGTCGCAGGAGGCCCCGCTCGACCGGGCCGCGACGCTCACCGGCCTCGGTCGACGCGCCCTGGTGGGTGACCCGGCGGCCAACGTGTGTGGTGGCGCGGCGGTGCTCGCCTCGTGGCACACGGGCTCGGCGACGTCGTTGACGTCGTGGCGCGACCCGGTGGCGCGGTGGGCCGGGGAGGGGGACGGGCAGGACCTCGTCGACCTGACCTGGGAGCTGATGCGTGACGGCCAGAGCGGGACGACGGCCACCGGAGAGCGCGTGGCGCTGGCCGCCGACCCCGGCCTGAGGACGCCGTCCCGCCCCCGGGGCGGGCGCGGCCCGGTGGACTGCCCGCGCGACCTCGACTGCGAGTGGCTGCCCTCGCCGTACACCGAGGACCCGGTGACGGGCGGGTACGGCAACTACGACCAGGCGAACCGGCCGAAGGACCTCGACATCGACTTCATCGTCGTGCACGACACCGAGTCCGACTACGAGGGCACGATCGCGACGATCAGCAACCCGCGCTCCAACGTCTCGTGGAACTACACGGTGCGCTCGTCCGACGGCCACGTCGTGCAGCACCTGGACCCGAAGGACGTCGGCTACCACGCGGGCAACTGGTGGATCAACACGCACTCGATCGGCATCGAGCACGAGGGCAAGGCCGGCACCGGGGGCTGGTTCACCGAGGCGCAGTACCGCGCGTCGGCCAAGCTGGTGCGGCACCTGACGGCGAAGTACGACGTCCCGCGCGACCGCGCGCACGTCATCGGGCACGACCAGGTGCCCGGCACGGTGCCCGGTGCCACCCGCAACGTGCACTGGGATCCCGGTCCGTACTGGGACTGGGAGCACTACATGGACCTGGTGAGAGCCCCGATCGGCGGCGCGCGCCGGACCACCGGCCGTGTCCGCGTCGGCGACGTGGTGACCGTGCGCCCGGGGTACGACCGGAACCAGCACGTCGTCACCGGCTGCGAGGAGGCCTCGCCGGGCTCGGGCGCCTGCGATCCCGCCGCGGGCACGAACTACGTCGAGCTGCGCCAGGCGCCCGACGTCGCCGCACCGTTGGCGAAGGACCCGGGGTGGAAGCCCGACGGCTCCGCGTCCACCACCGGCGCGTCGGAGATCGGTGGCCGCGCCGCGGCCGGGACGCAGCTGGTCGTGCACGCCGTGCGCGGGGAGTGGGTGCAGGTGGCCTGGGCCGGCGAGCTGGTGTGGCTGCAGAACCCGGCGTCGCTACCGGTGCTGGTGCGCGGACACGGGACCGTGGTCACGGTCAGGCCCGGCGCCGCTCCCGCCTCGACCTATGGTCGCGCCTACCCCGAGCAGGCCGCGTACCTCGACCCGGTGCCGTACCAGCCGGTGCTGCCGATCGAATACACGATCAAGCCGGGCCAGCAGTACGTGGTCGGCGACGACGACCTGCGCTCGGACTACTACTACGCCAAGTCCTTCGACGCCTCGGTGCCCGGCGACCGGACGGTCGTCCGCGGCCGGGACCGGTACCTGTGGGTGTGGACCGGCCACCGGATGACGTTCGTCAAGCGCGGTGACGTGGTGCAGCGGAGGCGGTGAGGCTCAGCGGAGCCAGGACTGCTCCCGGGCCTGCTCGTCGCGGTGGCTGCGGGGGAGCGGGCGGTGCCCGAGCCCGTCGTGCGAGACGAGCGCGCGGAGGCCGTGGACCAGGAGGACGACGGTGATGACGAGGGCGAGGGCGATGAGGAGGTTCATGGCAGTAATTCTCGTCCCGTCGGGATCCTGCCACCAGTGGCAGGAGTGACATGGTCCCTTGATTTCCTGCCACTCGCGTCGCAGACTGATCCCGTGCTCACGAACGTCGCCGCCCTGGTCCTCGACGACGCCGAGCCGTTCGGGATCGGCGTGCTCAACGAGGTCTGGAACGAGCCGTACCACCCCGAGGACGACTGCCCGACCTTCGACTTCGCGTTCTGCACCGAGGTGCCCGGCCGGGTGCGCAGCTCCTCGGGCATGGACCTCCACGTCGAGCTCGGCCTGGAGCGGCTCGCCGAGGCCGACCTCGTGACCATCGCGGCCAAGCGCGACTTCATGGACGTCCCGCCGGCCGTGCTGGACGCCGTGCGCGCCGCGCACGCACGGGGAGCCCGCGTGCTGGCGTCCTGCAGCGGGGTCTTCACGCTCGGGGCCGCCGGGCTCCTCGACGGTCGCCGCTGCACCACGCACTGGCGCTACGCCGACCTGCTCGCCCGCACGTATCCCGAGGCGCTGGTCGAGGCCGACGTCCTCTACGTCGAGGACGAGCGCGTGGTCACCGGGGCCGGCTCGGCCGCCGGCATCGACGCGTCGCTGCACGTGATGCGCGAGGAGTTCGGTGCCCGCGTCGCCGCCACCACCGCCCGTCGCATGGTGGTGCCGCCGCACCGCGACGGCGGCCAGGCGCAGTACGTCCGCACGCCCATCGTCGACGTCGAGGCGCCGACGCTCGAGCCGGTGCTGGCGTGGGCCCGCCGGCACCTCGACGACGACCTCTCGGTGGAGGTGCTCGCCCGGCGCGCGCACATGTCTCCGCGCACGTTCGCCCGCCGCTTCCGCGACGAGACGGGCACGACGCCGCACCAGTGGACCACCGCGCAGCGCCTCGCCCATGCCGAGGAGATGCTCGAGACGACCCAGCTCGCCGTGGAGCAGGTGGCCCGCCGGGCCGGTTTCAGCAACGCCGCCACGCTGCGCCACCACTTCGCCCAGGTGCGCGGCACCACCCCGCAGGCCTACCGCACCACCTTCGGTGCCCGCGGGGCCTGAGACCATCGTGGTCATGCTGCGCGTGGGACTGACCGGAGGCATCGGATCGGGCAAGAGCACCGTGTCGGCGCTGCTCGCCGGGCACGGGGCGGTGGTGGTCGATGCGGACCTCCTCGCCCGCGAGGTCGTCGAGCCGGGGTCGCCGGCCCTGGCCGAGATCGAGCGGGTCTTCGGGCCCGACGTGATCGCCCCCGACGGCTCGCTCGACCGCCCCGCCCTCGGCGCCGTGGTCTTCGCCGACGAGGCGCGCCGCCGCGACCTGGAGGCGATCACCCACCCGGCGATCCGGGCGCTCCAGCACGAGCGCGAGGCCGCGGCGGGGGAGGACGCGGTCGTCGTCCACGACAACCCGTTGCTGGTCGAGATGGGCCAGTACCGCGGCTGCGACGTCGTGGTCGTGGTCGACCTGCCCGTCGAGGTGCAGGTGGAGCGGATCGTCCGCGACCGCGGCACGACCGAGGAGGACGCCCGCGCCCGCGTCGCGGCGCAGGCCATCCGCGAGGCACGACTGGCCGTGGCCGACCTCGTCGTCGACAACACCGGCGACCGCGACGCCCTCGCGGCCCGCGTCGCCGAGGTCTGGGCCGATCTCTCCTCCCGCTGACTGCGATCCGCGGTCTCCGCCGGTGCCGTCCGCGACTTCGGCTGGACCGGTCCGCGGGATCCGCCGGTCAGCGGTGACGCGTTGGAGGTGATTTCGCGTCGGGGCAACGAGGACGCCGGGGCGGGCCGCCCCGCGGGCGGGCGGTGCGTGAGCAACCACCTGCTCGACCCGGCGGTGCCTGAGCAACCACGAACCGCCCGCGGGTGGTTGCTGACGCACCGCCCTTGGCGGGTCACCCACCAGGCGGTGGGCATGGCCCCAGGATCAGCCCGAACCTGGTGCCGTACCCACCGCCAGCCGGGGATCGAGCCGCTGCGTCCGCCGACCCGTGCGGCCCGCACCCGAAAACGGGACGACCAGGACCCCGAGCGCCCCCTACGCTGCCCACCATGACCGACCTACCCCTGACCGGACGTGTCGCCGTGGTGACGGGGGTGAGCCGGCGGCGGGGGATCGGGTTCGCCGTGGCTGGCCGGCTGGCGTCGATGGGCGCGAGCCTGGTCGTGCACCACCACGTCGCCCACGACGCCGACCAGCCGTGGGGCGCCGACGACCTCGACGCGCTGCTCGAGGAGCTGAGCACCCGGCTGGACGACGGCGCGCGTCTCGCGCACGTCGGGATCGACCTCGCCGAGCCCGACGCCGCCGACCGGCTCGTGGCGGCCGCCACGGAGGCGGCCGGCCACCTCGACGTGCTGGTCTGCAACCACGCCCGCAGCGGAGGCGACGGGCCCCTGACGCAGATGACCGCCGAGATGCTCGACGGCCACTGGCAGGTCAACACCCGCGCGACCCTGCTCCTCACCCGGGCGTTCGCCGCGCAGCACGACGGACGCGAGGGCGGGCGCGTCGTGTGGATGACGTCGGGGCAGCAGCTCGGGCCGATGCCCGGCGAGATCGCCTACGCCGCGTCGAAGGCGGCCCTGGCAGGCGTGTGCGCCTCGGTGGCTCACGACCTCGCCGACCGCGGCATCCTGCTCAACACGGTCAATCCCGGGCCGGTGAACACCGGCTACCTCGACGAGCCGCCGGAGGGGTCGGCCGAGCTGGCCAGGCTGCGTGCGCTGTTCCCGTCGGGCCGGTTCGGCGAGCCCGACGACCCGGCCCGTCTGATCGCGTGGCTGGTGTCGGACGAGGGACGCTGGATGGTCGGCCAGGTGCTCGACACCGAGGGCGGGTTCCGGCGCTGAGCCGTGGCAGCGCCCGGACATGACGACGCCGGCGTCCCCAGGGGTGGGGCGCCGGCGTCGGTCGGTGGTGCGTCAGGCCGCGAGGTCGGGGTCGGCGATCTTGCGCAGACGCTGCAGCGCCTCGCGCTCGAGCTGGCGGACCCGTTCGGCCGAGATCCCGTGGCGCTTGCCGATGTCGGCGAGCTTGTGCTGACGTCCGTCGAGCAGGCCGTAGCGTGCCCGGATGATGTCGGCCTCGCGGTCGCCGAGGTGGTCGACGAGCCCGGACAGGCGCTGGCTGGACTCGGTGTCGAGCACGGCGCTGTCGGGTCCCGGCTGCAGCTCGCGGGCGACGAGGTCGCCGAGCGAGGTGTCGCCGTCCTCGTCCACCGGGGTGTCGAGGCTGACGTGGTCGCGGCCCCAGCCGAGCAGGTCGATGACGCGCTCGAGGGTCATGCCGAGCTCCTCGGCGATCTCGGCCGGGTCGGGCTCGTACCCGAGCTGGCGCTCGAGGTTGCGACGAGCGGCACCGACCTGGTTGAGCTCCTCCACGACGTGCACCGGGAGGCGCACGACGCGCGCCTGCTGGGCGATGCCGCGGGTGATCGCCTGGCGCACCCACCACGTGGCGTAGGTCGAGAACTTGAAGCCCTTGGCGTAGTCGAACTTCTCGACCGCGCGGATCAGGCCGGTGTTGCCCTCCTGCACGAGGTCGAGCAGCGGCATCTGCGCCCGGCCGTACTTGCGGGCGATCGAGACGACGAGCCGGAGGTTGGCGGTGGTGAACTCCTGGATCGCGCGCTCACCCTCCTCGACCATCCACTCGAGCTCGTCCTGGCTGGCCGACTTCGGCGCGCCGCCCTTGCGGCGACCGATGCGGCCCTCCTCGAGGAGGTGGGCGGCCATCAGGCCGGCCTCGATCGTGCGGCTCAGCTCGACCTCGCGCGCGGCGTCGAGCAGCGGGGTGCGCGAGATCTCGTCGAGGTACATGCCGACGCTGTCGCGACCCTCGCTGCGATCGCGTCCTGCACTCCTGGTCCTGGTCATCGTCGCCATGGGGACCTCCTCCTTCGTCTCGTCCGACGGCACCCGCGCCGTCATAGGTCTCAACACGCCGCGGGTCCCGGGGATTCCGGGCCCTGCGAGGTGTTCGTACCTGCTTGGACGATCGAGCGACCGCGGGCGTCCCCGCTCTCAGGCAGTTCTTAACCAACGGTCGGGAGCGCGTCGGCGACGGGGAGGGTCAGCGCGTGGCGCCGCTCACGTCGAGGGTCCACGCGAGCTCGTAGGCACGCTCGCGCCAGGACTCGTAGCGCCCGCTGACCCCGCCGTGGCCGGCGGACATCTCGGTCTTGAGGATCACCTGGGGCGCACCGTCGTTGAGGGCGCGCAGGCGGGCCACCCACTTGGTCGGCTCGACGTACAGGACGCGGGTGTCGTGCAGGCTGCTGACGGCCAGCACGGCCGGGTAGTCGGCGGTCCTGACGTTGTCGTACGGGCTGTAGCCGCGCATGTAGGCGTAGACCTCGGGGTCGTGCAGCGGGTCGCCCCACTCGTCCCACTCGATCACCGTGAGCGGCAGCGAGGGGTCGAGGATGCTGGTCAGCGCGTCCACGAAGGGCACCTGGGCCAGCACGCCGCAGAAAGCCTCGGGCGCGAGGTTGGCGACGGCCCCCATCAGCAGGCCGCCGGCGCTCGCGCCCTCGGCCACGAGCCGGTCGTGCGACGTCCAGCCCTCGGCCACCAGGTGCCGGGCCGCGGCGACGAAGTCCGTGAACGTGTTGCGCTTGGTGAGCGTCTTGCCCTGGTCGTACCAGCGCCGGCCCATCTCGCCGCCGCCGCGCACGTGGGCCACGGCGAAGACGACGCCGCGGTCGAGCAGCGAGAGGCGTCCGATGCTGAACGCGGGGTCGATGCTCGACTCGTAGGCGCCGTACCCGTAGATCACCGCGGGCGCCGAGCCGTCGCGCGGGGTGCCCTTCGCGCAGACCACCGACACGGGAACCTCGGTGCCGTCGTCGGCCGTGGCCCAGGTGCGGTGCTGCTCGTAGCGGGACGGGTCGAAGTCGCCGAGCACCTGCTGGCGCTTGCGCAGCACCAGCTCACCGGTCGCCACGACGTAGTCGTAGACCGTCGACGGCGTCACGAACGAGGTGTAGCCGACGCGCAGGACCGGCGGGTCCCACTCGGCGTTGCCGCCGAGGCCGATGGAGAACAGCTCCTCGTCCCGCTCCACCTCGTGCGGCTCGCCGAACCCGTCGGGACCCAGCGGGATGACCTGGAGCCGGGTGAGGGCCTCGCGGCGCAGGCTCAGCACGACCTGGCCGGCGAAGGCGTCGACGTCCTCGAGGCGGACGTCCTCGCGGTGCGGGACGATCGTGCGCCAGCCGGCGCTGCCGGGCGAGGACACCGGGGCCTGCGCGAGCTCGAAGTTCTCGGCGCCGTCGTTGTGGAGCACGAGGAACACGTCCTCGCCGGCCACCACGGCGTGCTCGACGGAGTACTCCACGCCGTCGCGGCGCGGCTCGACGACGACGAACTCGCCCTCGGGCTCGGCCGCGTCGAGCACCCGGTACTCGCTGGTGATCTTGGAGCCGGACGCGATCATCAGGTACCGGTCGCTGCGCGTGGAGCCGATGCCGGTGAAGAAGCGGTCGTCGTCCTCGTGGAACACCAGGGCGTCGTCACCGGTGTCGCCGAGGCGGTGGCGCCAGACCTTGTCGGGACGCCACGCGTCGTCGACGGTCGTGTAGAACAGGTGGCTGCCGCCACGGGCCCAGGTGGCGCCGTAGTGGGCGCCCTCGATGGTGTCGGGCAGCAGCTCGCCGGTGCGCAGGTCCTTCACGCGGAGGGTGAAGCGCTCGTCGCCGGTGGTGTCGACGGCGAACGCGAGCAGGTGGCCGTCGTCGGTCACGCTGAAGGCACCGAGGGAGAAGAAGGCGTGGTCGCCTGCCTCGACGTTGCCGTCCAGGAGCACCTGCTCGCCGGGCACGTCCTCGCCCTCGCCGACCTCGGGTGGCGTCCAGTCGTCGGCGTCCTCGACGGGGCAGCGGCAGCGCACGGCGTACTGCTGGCCCTCGACCGTGCGGGCGTAGTACCACCAGCCGCCGCGGCGCGACGGGACCGACATGTCGGTCTCCTGGGTGCGGCTCTTGATCTCGCCGAAGATCGTCTCGCGGAGCTCGGCGAGGTGGGCGGTGGTCGCGTCGGCGTAGGCGTTCTCGGCCTCGAGGTGCTCGATCGTCGCCGGGTCGTCCTTGGCCCGCAGCCACTCGTACGGGTCGCTGACCTCGTCGCCGTGGTGGCTGCGCAGGACGGGCCGGACGGGTGCCACGGGAGGAGTCGGGTCGGTCATGTCCTCACGCTATCGCCGAGAGGAAGAGCCGGACCGCGAGGCCGATGCCGGCGACCGCGATGACCATGCGCAGCAGGCCCTGCGGCACCCGGCGGACCACCAGGGGACCGCAGGCGCTGCCCGCGACCAACCCGGACGCCAGCACGACGACCGCCAGCCAGTCGACGTCGGCGACCAGCGCGTAGACCACCGCGCCGGCGAGGTTGGCCCCGCCGGTGACGAGGTTCTTGACCGCGTTCGTCACCGCGAGCCGCTCGGTGGCGAGCAGCGACAGCACGGCCAGCGCCATGATGCCGGCGCCGGCACCGAAGTAGCCGCCGTACACCCCGATCGCGACGATCGACACCGCCCCGCCCGGCCCCAGGACGCCCGACGCGCGCACGACCGCGCCCGGCGGACGACGGGCGGCGCGGGCGTCGGCCCAGCGTCGCAGCGGGTCGCGGGCGAGCAGCAGCACCGAGCCGAACGCGACGAGGAACGGGACCACCAGCTCGAACACCGACGCGGGTGTCGAGAGCAGCAGCGCGGCCCCGCCGAGCCCGCCGACGGCGGCGAAGCAGGTCGCGACCACCACCCGGCGGCCCTGGCCACGGAGCTCGGGCCGCGACGTCGCGGCCGACCCGACGGCGGTCGAGACCATGGCCACCGTGTTGGTCACGTTGGCCGCCACGGGCGCCAGACCCGTCGCGAGCAGGGCCGGGTAGGTGAAGAGCGACGCGAGCCCCGCGATCGTCCCGGTGAGCCCGCCGAGGAACCCCGCCACGACGAGCAGCGCGAGGTCGGCGCCCGTCACGGCTCGGTCTCCGCCGGCGAGAGGACCGGACGAGGCTGGAGGTCGGGGTCGTCGACGGAGAACGTCCGCACCGGCCCCGGCCCGGTGTCGCGGGTCTCGAAGCGCACCGTCACGCGGCCGAGCCCGGACCCCCAGACCCAGCCGGGTCCGTGGTCGGCGTGCAGCACGTCCGCACCGGGGGACCAGCGCCGGGGGCCGTGGTCCTCCTCGACGACGGCGGGCTCGTCCGCGAGCGCCGCGGCGGCGGCCTCCTCGGCGTCGTCGAGCTCGGCGAAGAGGTCGTCCTGGACCCAGTCGGCCAGCCCGGAGACGCCGACGCCGACCAGGCGCAGTCCGCCCGACACGTCGATCTCGGCCAGCATCCGCCGCGCGGTCCGGGCGAGGACGCGGCGGTCGTCGGTGGGGCCGGCGAGCGTCGAGGAACGGGTGTGCGTCTGGAAGTCGTGGTGACGGATCTTGAGGGTGACCGTGCGCCCGGACAGGCCGGCCCTCGTCAGCCGGTCGCCGACCCGGGCGGCCATCCGGTCGACGATGCCGGCCAGCACCGCGGGGTCGGTGAGGTCGGTCTCGAAGGTGTCCTCGACGCTGACCGACTTTGCCTCTCGCTCGGACACGACGGCGCGGTGGTCCACGCCCCGCGCGAGCGCGTGCAGGGAGGTGCCGTGGGCGGTCCCGAGCACCGACGTCAGCTCGGTCACGTCGGCCTGCTGCAGGTCACCCACCGTCCGCAGGCCGAGCCGTCGCAGGCGCTCGGTGGTCGCGGGGCCGACGCCCGGGATCGCCGTGACCGACATCGGCGCGAGGACGTCGACCTCGGTGCCGGGCTCCACCACGTGGAGGCCGTCGGGCTTGTCGATCTCGCTCGCGATCTTGGCCATCAGCTTGGACGACGCGATGCCGACCGAGGCGACGAGGCCGCCGGTCAGCCGGGTGATGTCGGCGCGGACCTCCTCGGCGAGAGCCCGGACCGTGGCGACGTCGACCGCGGTGGTGCCCGCGGCGAGATCCACGAACGCCTCGTCGAGCGACAGCGGCTCGACGAGGGGCGAGACCTCGCGCAGCCGTGCCATCACCACCCGGCTGCTCTCGCGGTAGGCGTCGAACCGTCCGGACAGGAAGGCCGCGTGCGGGCAGCGGGCCCGTGCCTCGACCGTGCGCATCGCCGAGCGGACCCCGAACACGCGCGCCTCGTACGACGCGGTGGCCACCACGCCGCGGCCCGTCGTGCCGCCCACCACGACGGGTCGCCCGCGCAGGGACGGCTTGTCACGCTGCTCGACGGCCGCGAAGAACGCGTCGAGGTCCAGGTGCATGACGCTCGCCTGACCCCGCATCGGCCCATTCTTGCCGAGCCGCTGTGGACGCCGACCGGCCCGGGACCCGCTTCCCTCCGGACGGCACGACGGGGCCTGTGGAACGACGGCATCCCGCCCCGTCCGGCCCCACCCTGCGGCCATGACCCCGACGACCCCGCCCCACCCCGAGCCCGACCCCACCACCGTGCTGCGTCCCCGCAGCGTCGCCGACCTCGTGGGCGTCGTGCCCGTGATGCTCGGCTTCCACCCCACCGACTCGCTCGTCGTGGTGTGCGTGCACGGCCCGCGGCACCGCCTCGGGATGACCGTCCGGGTCGACCTCCCGCCCCTGTCGCACGCCGACGAGGTCGCCGACGAGGTGGCCGGCCACGTCGCTCGCCAGGAGCCCGAGGCCGTCCTGCTCGTGGCGTTCGCCGACGACGACGTCGTCGTCGCCCCGCTGCTCCTCGCGCTGCGCTCCCGCCTGGCCGACGCCGACGTCGAGGTGATGGAGGCAGTCCGGGCGGGAGGGTCGCGGATCGTCTCATACAGCTGCGCCGACGGGGCGTGCTGCCCCACCGAGGGCTTCCCCTACGACCCGGGCGGTGGGGCGATGCTGGCCGAGGCGGTCGTCGGTGGCCACGAGGTGCTGCCCGACCGCGAGGCCCTGGTCGAGCGCTTCGCGCCCGTCGAGGGCGCTGCCGCCCGTGGCGTGGAGGCGGCGACCGTCCGGGTGCTCGACGAGGTCCGGGCCCTCGGCGAGGGCCTCAGCCAACCCGGCGGCGACCCCGACGTCGTCCGGGCCGGGTGGGACGCCTGCCTGGCCGCGGCCGGCCGCACGCTCGGCGTCGACGGTCCGGTGGTCGGGGACGACGACGTGGCGGTGCTGTCGGTCTGGACCGGGACGATCGTCGTGCGCGACCTGCTCTGGACCGAGATCACCCGCGAGACCGCACGCGAGCAGCTCGCGCTCTGGCGCGAGGTCGGCCGCCGCGCCCTCGAGCCGCACCGCCCGGCCGCCCTGTCGCTGGCGGGCTTCGCCGCCTGGATGTGCGGCGACGGCGCGCAGGCGATGACCGCCCTCGAGCGGGCGATGTCCATCGACCCGGGCTACTCGATGGCGGTGCTCGTCCACACCGCCGTCTCCGGCGGCATCGACCCCCGCCGGTGGCCCGCCCTCGCCCAGGCCGACGTGGTGCGGACGGTGCCCGGGCTGGGCGACTCCTCGTGAGCGTCGCCACCGTCCCGCTCCTCGAGCACCCCGCGTTCGAGGTGCTGGCCGCGGTCGAGAGCGCGCTCGACGGGGGTGGTGACCTAGCCGTCTACGAGGGACTGTCGGCCGAGGACTCGGTGACGCTCGCGGGCCGGTGGAGCCGGGTGAACGCCCGCGTCACGGCGCACGCCATGGCCGCGGTGCGGTCGGTGCACGCCTCGGGCGCGGCCAGGAGGGCCGGCGCCGCGTCCACCGGGGCCCTGCTGGCGAGCCAGTTCGGCGGCGACCGCAACGCCGCGGCACGGGACGTGCACCTGGGTCGGGCCCTGGAGAGGGCGACGCTGACCGAGCAGGCGCTGGCGGACGGGCGGATCTCGAAGGAGCAGGCGCGGTTGATCGCCCGGACCATCGGGGGCCTGCCCGACGATGTGTCGGTCGAGACGCGTGAGACGTGTGAGCGGGAGCTGATCGAGGACGCCAAGACGTTGACGATGCGGGACCTGCAGTACCGGGCGGACCGGATCAGCGACCTGTTCAAGCCGGTCGAGCAGGTTGATGTGGACGAGGGCCGGGCGGTCCAGGACCGGGAGCGTCTGGCGTACGAGCGGTCAGAGCTGTGGATGAGGGACGACCGGGACGGCACGTTCTTCGGCCGTTTCCGGATCCCCGCGGCGCAGGCGGCCGCGTTGTCGAACGTCCTGGACGGGTTCTCGGCCCCGCGCCGCCGTCACCTCGACGACGGGCAGGGCGATACCGGCCTGACCTACCCCCAACG
>JAURVT010000041.1 GCA_030655315.1 Nocardioidaceae bacterium
CCTCGACGCGGCCGACCATCTTCATCCGCTTCTTGCCCTCCTTCTGCTTCTCGAGCAGCTTGCGCTTGCGGGTGATGTCGCCGCCGTAGCACTTGGCGAGCACGTCCTTGCGGATCGCGCGGATGTTCTCGCGGGCGATGATCCGGGCGCCGACGGCGGCCTGGATCGGCACCTCGAACTGCTGGCGCGGGATGAGCTCCTTGAGCTTCTGTGCAAGCGAGACCCCGTAGGCGTACGAGCCGTCGCGGTGCACGATCGCGCTGAACGCGTCGACGTTCTCGCCCTGCAGCTTGATGTCGACCTTGACGAGGTCGGCGGCCTGGTCGCCCGAGGGGTCGTAGTCGAGCGAGGCGTAGCCCTTGGTGCGGCTCTTGAGCGCGTCGAAGAAGTCGAGGACGATCTCGGCGAGCGGCAGCGTGTAGCGGATCTCGACCCGGTCGGCCGACAGGTAGTCCATCCCCTGCAGCATGCCGCGGCGCTGCTGGCACAGCTCCATGATCTGGCCGATGTAGTCGCTCGGGCTGAGCAGCGTGGCCTTGACGATGGGCTCGTGGACGCTGTCGATCTTGCCCTCGGGGAACTCGCTGGGGTTGGTGACGACGTGCTCGGTGCCGTCCTCCATCACCACGCGGTAGACCACGTTGGGCGCGGTCGAGATGAGGTCGAGGTTGAACTCGCGCTCGAGGCGCTCGCGGACGATCTCCATGTGGAGCAGGCCCAGGAAGCCGATCCGGAAGCCGAAGCCGAGCGCGCCGGAGCTCTCGGGCTCGTACTGCAGCGCCGCGTCGTTGAGCTGCAGCTTGTCGAGGGCGTCGCGCAGCGTCGGGTAGTCGTCGCCGTCCATCGGGTAGAGCCCGGCGAACACCATCGGGTTGGGGTTGCGGTAGCCGCCGAGCGGCGTCTCGGCGCCGTGCACGGCCGACGTGACGGTGTCACCGACGCGCGACTGCCGCACCTCCTTGACGCCCGTGATCAGGTAGCCGACCTCGCCCGCGCCGATCTGCTTGGCCTTGGTGGGCTCGGGCGAGATGACGCCGACCTCGAGCATCTCGTGCACCGCGCCGGTGGACATCATCTTGATCTTGTCGCGGTGCGTCAGGGAGCCGTCGAACACGCGGACGTAGGTGACGACGCCGCGGTAGGTGTCGTAGACCGAGTCGAAGATCAGGGCGCGCGCCGGGCCGTCGGGGTCGCCCTTCGGGCTGGGGATCTGGTCGACGATCGCGTCGAGGAGGTCCTCGACGCCGACGCCGGTCTTGGCCGAGACCCGCAGGACGTCGGACGGCTCGCAGCCGATGATCCCGGCGAGCTCCTCGGCGTACTTCTCGACCTGCGCACCGGGCAGGTCGATCTTGTTGAGCACCGGGATGACGTGCAGGTCGGCGTCGAGCGCCAGGTAGAGGTTGGCCAGCGTCTGCGCCTCGATGCCCTGCGCGGCGTCGACCAGCAGGACCGCGCCCTCGCAGGCCTCGAGGCTGCGGCTGACCTCGTAGGTGAAGTCGACGTGGCCGGGGGTGTCGATCAGGTTCAGCACGTACGTCGTGCCCGCGTCGGGGCCGGTGGTGCGGGTGAACGGCAGGCGGACGGCCTGGCTCTTGATCGTGATGCCGCGCTCGCGCTCGATGTCCATCCGGTCGAGGTACTGCGCCCGCATCGCGCGGCCGTCGACGACGCCGGTGTGCTGGAGCATCCGGTCGGCGAGCGTGGACTTGCCGTGGTCGATGTGGGCGATGATGCAGAAGTTGCGGATGATCGCGGGGTCGGTGGACCCGACTTCGGGCGCAGCAGGGGTCTTGACCATGGTGTCCCCATCCTCCCACGCGTCCCCCGGTGCCCGTGACGCTGCCGCGAACCCCGTGCGCCCCCGCGGCGCGACGCGGCTCGGACGTCGCCGGGCCGGGGGACGATTTGGGCCCCGCCGGGCGTCCTTGGTAGTGTGAGCGGTCGCGCCTCCGACGGAGTCGCACCCACCCGTACTAGATCGAGAACGACGAGGCCTGCACCCGTGGCGAACATCAAGTCGCAGATCAAGCGCAACCGACAGACCGAGCTCGCGCGCGAGCGCAACAAGTCGGTCCGCTCGGCGCTCAAGACCGCCGCGCGTCGCTTCGACGAGGCCGTCGCGGCCGGCAACGCCGAGGACGCGGAGAAGCACGCCCGCGAGGCGCGTCGCAAGCTCGACCAGGCTGCGTCGTCCGGCGTCATCCACAAGAACCAGGCGGCGAACAAGAAGTCGGCCATCGCCAAGAAGGCCAACTCGCTCTGACACCGCCGGCGCCGCTCGACGGCGTCCGCGCGCACGGCACCGCTCCCCTCGGGGGCGGTGCCGTCGTCATGTCCGGACCTGCCCGGCCCGACTCACACCGAGCCCACAGGCCGCGTCCAGCAGGTCCCCGGCCGCGCCCGACATGGTCTCTCCCAGACACCCTTAGACGCAGGAGAGACCATGAACGAGCACCACGACGCCACCCCGCCCACCGACCGCGGTGCGTCCACCAGCAGCGCGCGGACCAGGCTCGGTGCCTCCGCGGCGGCCGCCGTGCTCCTCGCCGGGGGCTTCGTCGGGGGCTACGTGGCGGGTGGCGCCACCGGGAGCGCGACCGCCGCGACGACCTCGCGGGCCGCAGCGGGTGGACCCGGCGGCTCGGGGGGACCGGGGGGATCTGGTGCCGCGGGCTCGACGACGTCGGGCAGCGGCGCCCCGGACGGTGGCACGCCCCCGGGTCAGGCCTCGACGAGCTGACGCGCGGCCCGGACTACGTGCGGCAGCCCACCACCGTGAGCACCATCTGCTCGAGCGCGTGGTCGGGGTCGCCGGCCCCGCCCTTGACCGCGAGGTCGGCACGGGCGACCGCGCCGATGGCGTCGGCGAGGCCGTCGGCGTCCCAGCCGCGGAGCTGGCGGCCGAGGACCTTGAGCCGGAACGGCGGGGCGCCGACCTCGCGGGCGAGGTCGGCGTCGCCGAGCCCGCGGTCGCGCGCGGCGCCGTAGCGGGCGAGCGACCGCAGGCCGGAGGCGAAGGCGCTGGTGACGAGCACCGAGGCGACGCCGTTGGCGATGGCCCAGCGCAGCTGCTCGAGCGCCTCGGCCCGCTTGCCCTCGACGGCGAGGTCGGCGATGTCGAACCCGCGGACCTCGGCCCGACCACCGAAGTACTGGCGGACCAGCTCGATGTCGAGCCGCCCGCGCTTGCCCTCGGCGGTCGTGGCGGCGGCCACCAGCTGGTCCGCGGCCGCCGCGAGCGCACGCAGGTCCTGGCCGACGGCGGCCACCAGGTGGCCCGCCGCCTCGTCGGTGATCGAGCCGCCCGCCTGTCGCACCTCGGCCGACACCCAGCCGGTGAGCTCCCACGGCTTGGGGCCGCCCGTCTTGACCTCGGTGACGGCGGCGCAGGCGCGGAGCTTGTCGAGCAGCCCCTTGGCCTTGTTGCCCCCGCCGTGCGCGAGGACGCAGGCGACGTCGGGCGACGGTGAGGCGGCGAACTGCAGGAGCTCGTCGTGGCTGGCCGCCGGCAGGTCCTCGAGCTCGCGGACGACGACGCCGCTGGTGTCCGAGAACAGCGAGGGACTGGTGATCGCGGTGAGCTCTCCGGGCGTCATCGACGACGCCACGACCTCGGCCACGTCGGCCTCCGGCGCCTGGGCGGCGATGCCGTCGACGGCGGCCCTGACCGCGCGCTCGGACAGGAACTCCTGCCCGCCGGTCACCAGCAGGACACGTCCGAACACCGATCGACTGGCCATCGTGACCATCCTGCCAGGCCCCGCCGACGGTCGGCGACGTCGGCGGACACGGACGGTCCAGGACGGCTCCCACCGCCGGTCAGGAGACCGCCCGCACCTCACCGTCGACGACCGTCAGGGCCACGTCCCCGAGGAGGTCGGTGCGCAGGTCGCGCATGCCGAGGTCGTGCACCAGGCGCAGCGTGCGCGGTGCGGGGTGCCCGTAGGTGTTGTCCTCCCCCGCGCTCACCGTCGCGAAGCGTGCCCCGGTGGCGGCGAAGAACCGCGGTTCCTGACGTGAGCTGCCGTGGTGCGGGACCTTGAGCACGTCGGCCCGCAGGTCCGAGGCGGGATGCTCGCGCAGGACCGCCTGCTGTGCGACGGGCTCGACGTCGCCGGTCAGCAGGATCCGCACCCCCCGCACCTCGGCCAGCAGCACCAGGCTCGCGTCGTTGGCCGCGCTCCCCTCCCCCGTGGCGTCCACCGCCGCCGTGGACGAGGGCCCGAGGACGACCCAGCGCACGTCGCCCACCTGGCCACGGGACCCGTCGGCGACCACGCGGGTGGGCACGCCCGGCAGCGCCGGCCCGCCCGACGGCCCCACGCCGACCACTCCCACGGGGCGACCGCGGGCGACGCCGGGCAGCCCGTCGACGTGGTCGGCGTGGCCGTGCGTGAGCAGCACCGCGGCCACCTGCTCGACACCGAGGCGGTCCAGGCAGCGGTCGACCGCACGGGGATCGGGACCGGCGTCGACCACCACCGCCGTGCCGTCGCCCGCGTCGAGGACGGTCGCGTCGCCCTGACCGACGTCGCAGGCCACCATCACCCAGCCCTGCGGGGGCCACCCGAGGGACACCGGGCGCAGCAGGGCGACGACGACCACCACGGTGAGCAGGAGCACCAGCCACCGCCGTCGTAGCAGCCACCGCGCCCCCAGGGCGACGAGCAGGCAGCCCACGGCGAGCAGGACCAGGGCCGTGACGCCGTCACCGGACTCCACCGACGCGCCGGGCAGTGCGGCGCCCCGGCGTCCGACCTGGGCGATCCACGTGGCGGGCAGGGCGGTGAGCAGGCCGACGAGGCGTCCGAGGCCCGCGGACGCCAGCGTCGCCGTGCCACCGAGCAGACCGAGGACGGTGGCCGGCCCCACGGCGGGCGCGGCCAGGAGGTTGGCCGCGACGGCGACGACGGACACCTGGCCCGAGATCGCGGCGACCACGGGCGTGCAGGCCAGCTGGGCGGCCAGGGGCACGGCCAGCGCCTCGGCCGCGAACCTCGGCATCCACCGGGCGAGGGAGTCGCGCCACGGCGGCGCCAGCACCAGGATGCCCGCGGTCGCGGTCACCGAGAGCACGAACCCGGGGGTGCGCGCCAGCCACGGGTCGACGAGCAGCAGGAGCACGACCGCCCACGCGAGCGCCCGCATGCCCCGCCGACGGCCACCGACGCCGAGGCCGGCCAGGGCCACCAGGCCCATCGCGGCCGCCCGCACCACGCTCGGCTCGGGACGCGCCAGCAGCACGAACCCGACCGTGCCGAGCAGGCCGACCACCAGCTGCAGCCTCGGCGGGAGACGGCACCCCCGGGCGACGACGAGCAGGAAGCCGACGACGAGCGTCAGGTTGGTGCCCGACACGGCGAGGAGGTGGGTGAGACCGCTGGTGCGGAAGTCGTCGGTGAGGTCCTGCGGCAGCCGAGAGTCGTCACCGTGCACGAGCGCCGGGACCAGCCCGGCGACGTCCGCGCCCCGCCCCTGGACCGACGCGGTGACGCCGTCGCGCAGGTGCTGGGCGCCGTCCCACCACCACGCGGGTCCGGCGACGGGCCGCGGGGCGCCCGAGGCGTCGAGGCTCGCCGCGCTCGCCGAGTCGTCGGACGGCGAGAGCCGTCCCGCCGCCTCTACCCGTTGGCCCACCCGGAGGTCGAGCCAGGTCTCGTCGGCCCACACCACGACCGGGGCGCGGACGTCGACCACGGCCCCCCGAGCGGTGAGGCGGCGCACCCCGGCCTCGAGCACCACGAGCTCACCGTGCGGCGAGCGCACCGCGCGGGGGTCGGTGGAGACCTGGAGCACCACGGTGACGGCGGCGCGCTGCTCGGCCGCGTCGGCCACCGGGCCGTCCCCGATGGCGGCGACGCGTGCCGCGCCGGCGAGCAGCACGCCCGCGCCCACCACGGTCGCGACGGCGACGACGCGGTACCCGCGCGCGCTGACCCGGGCCGCCAGCACGAGCAGGGCCACCGCGGCCACGACGCTCGCCCGCGGCGGGACGTCCACGACGACGAGCGCCGCCACCCAGCAGGAGACCGCGGGCACGACCATCCGGTGGTCGGGCCGGGCGGGGTGGCGCGAGGTGGGCGCGACCGCCGTCGTCACAGGCTGACGAGGTCCCGCAGGTCGGCCATCCGGGCGTCGCCGATGCCGCGGACCTCCATCAGCTCGTCGATGCTGGTGAAGCGCCCGATCTCGGCCCGGTGGTCCAGGATCGCCTGGGCCGTCACCGGGCCCACCCCCGGCAACGTGTCGAGCTGGTCCAGGGTGGCGGTGTTGAGACTCACCGTCGCGGGCGGGGCGCCCGTGCCGGACGGTGCGGTGCCGGACGGCGCGGAACCCGACGTCGAGGGCGCCGCGACCGCCGGCAGACCGACCACCACCTGCTCGCCGTCGGCGAGCACCCGGGCGAGGTTGACCGAGCTGAGGTCGGTGCCGCGGGGCGAGCCGCCGGCCGCCTCGAGGGCGTCGGCCACGCGGGACCCGGCGGGCAGGGTGACGATGCCGGGCTCGCGGACCTTGCCCGCGACGTCGACCACCACCTCTCCCGACGGCGTGACGGGGGCGGGGGCGGGGGCCGACGGTGCGGCCGGGGCGGCGGTCCCGAGGACGTCCGCGGCGTCGGACGGCGTCGACGTGGACGCGCCCACCGGACGGACCTCGCCCGGTCGTGACGCGTCGACCCACCAGGCGGTGAGGCCGAGGGCGACCAGCACCACGACCACCGCGACCACGACGTGCTGGCCGCGGACGGGCCGGTCGCCCAGCAGGCCCTCGCGGACGGACCCGAGCCGCCCGACGGGCTCGGGGTCGACGTCGCGGTGCCGTCCCGCCGGCAGCGGACCCCGCACGTCGACCCGTGGCAGCGTGGACGTGACCCGCGGCGGGTCGGGGGCGTCGCCCGGCATCCCGAGCTCGGCCCCCAGCATCTCGAGCCGGCGACGCGCGAGGTCGCTCGGCGGGTCGGAGGGGCGACGGCGCGAGAGGTCCACGTCCCGACGCTAGGACGCCCCGACCGCCCGCGGCACCCGTCGATCCGCGATCTGTGGACAACCCCCTCCCGCCCCCGCCCCGGTGGACGGCGGGCGGCTCGTTCCGGTGTCGGATTCCCAGGTAGGCACGGTCTTCCTCCAGAACCACGCAGAACTTCCCAGGTGCCGGTCGAGATGTCCGTGCCGAGTGGTGCTGACGTGACGGGTGGGACCTCGCCCGGCGCCGGCCGCGAACCAGGTTCCCACCCACCCCAGCGGTCACGGGCGTCGCACTCGGCACGGAGATCCGACGGCTGCCCGGGAAGTTCTCCGTGGTCGGGACGGAAGACCGTGCCTACCTGGGAATCCTCGGGCGCGTCAGGGTGCGGGGCGGCCCGAGACGGTGACGGCGAGCATGCCGGGGCCGACGTGGGCGCCGATGACGGCGCCGACCTCGCTGACGGCCACGTCGGCGAGGCCGAGGCGCTCGGCGAGGCGGTCGGCGACCTCGGCGGCGCGGCGCCGGTCGGCCAGGTGCTGCACCGCGAGGTCGACGCCGTGGCGGCAGGCCTCGGCGGCCTCCACCGCGAGGTCCTCCAGCCGGGCGAGCGCCCGCTGGGCGGTACGGACCTTCTCCAGCGGGACGATGGCGCCGTCGCGGAGCCCGAGCAGCGGCTTGACCGCCAGCGCCGAGCCGACGAGGGCCGCCGCCGCGCCGATCCGGCCGCCGCGGCGCAGGTGCTCGAGGGTGTCGACGTAGAAGAAGGCCGAGGCCGCACGACCACGGGCCGCCGCCGCGACGGCCGAGTCCACGGCGGTGCCGCCCGCGTCGCGCACGTCGGCCGCGGTGAGCGCCGCGAAGGCCGTCCCCATCCCGACCTGCCGGCTGTCGACGCAGTGCACCGGGACCGGCGCGTCGCGGCCGGCGAGCACGGCGGAGTCGAACGTGCCGGACACCTCCGCGCTGAGGTGCACCGAGACGACGGCGTCGGCCCCCTCGTCGGCGAGCGAGGCGTACAGCCGGGAGAACACCTCGGGAGTCGCGCGCGAGGTGTTGACGGGGGTGCCGGCGCGCATCGCCGCCGCGATGTCGTCGGAGTCGACGTCGACCCCCTCGGTCCGGACCTCCTGGCCGATCACCACCTGCAGCGGCACCACGACGACGTCCCGACGCGCCGCGACCGACGCCGGCAGCGACGAGGTCGAGTCGGTCACGATCGCCGTGCGGGTGGGCATGGGCGCAGGCTAGGGCACGTCTCCTGACGTCCGGCTCCGCGGTGGGTCGCGCCCCCGAGCGGCCGCTGCCGCCGGCCGGCCCTGGCCAGGGCGCGGGTGGTCGCCCTAGGTTGGGCGCCATGGCCCAGGTCGCGCTCTTCCACTCGGTCCTCGGCGTGCGCACGGGCGTGCTGGACGCCGCGAGCCGGCTGCGGGACGCGGGGCACGAGGTGCTCGTCGTGGACCAGTACGACGGGCGGGTTTTCGACGACTACGACGAGGCGGCCGCGCACACCGCGTCGATCGGCTTCCCGGCGCTGATGCAGGCCGCGCTCGACGCCGTCTCCGACCTGCCGGACGGGTTCGTCACCATCGGGTTCTCCAACGGGGGCGGCATGGCCGAGCACGTCGCGCTGCACCGTGGCGTCGCCGGCGTGGTGATGCTGTCCGGCGCGCTGCCGCTCGAGATGCTCGGCGCCGAGACGTGGCCCGCCGGCGTCGACGCGCAGGTGCACCACGCCGTCGACGACCCGTTCCACCAGCCCGCCTCCACCGAGTCGGTGGTCGCGTCCGTCCGCGCGGCAGGCGCGGAGGTCGAGGTGTTCGTGTACCCCGGCGCCGGGCACCTGTTCACCGACGAGACGCTCCCGGACGAGCACGACCCCGAGGCCGCCGAGCTGCTCTTCGAGCGCGTCCTCGACTTCTGCGCACGCCGCGACTGACCTCGAGCACGGCAGATGGCGCGAAGCACGGGAGATCTACCGTGCTTCGCGCCATTTACCACGTTCACGTGGTAGTTGATCCGCCCGAGGCGGCGCCTCAGACGACGACGTTGACCAGCTTGGGTGCGCGGACGATGACCTTGCGGATCGGCTGGCCGTCGACGAACCTCTGCACGTTCTCGTCGGCCAGCGCGAGCCGCTCCAGCTCGGCGTCGTCGACGTCGGGCGACACCTCGAGCTTGGCCCGGACCTTGCCCTTGACCTGCACGACGCACGTGACGGTGTCGTCGACGAGCAGCGCGGGATCGACCTCGGGCCAGGCGGCCTGCGAGACCGACGGCTCGTGGCCGAGCGTCGCCCACATCTCCTCGGCGACGAAGGGCGCGAACATGCTCAACAGCACGGAGACGGTCTCGGTGGCCTCGCGCACGGCCGGGTCGGCGGGTCCGGCACCGGTGTCGATGGCCTTGCGGGTCGCGTTGACCAGCTCCATCACCCGGGCCACCACCACGTTGAAGCGGTGCGAGTCGAGCAGGCCGACGGCGTCGTGCACGGTGCGGTGCGTGACGCGGCGCAGGGCCTCGTCGCCCGCGGACGCGTCGGCGCCCGCCTCGCTCGCGACGTCCTGCGACAGGCGCCAGGCGCGCTGCAGGAAGCGCAGCGAGCCCGACGGCGACACGTCGGCCCAGTCGATGTCGTCCTCCGGCGGGCCGGCGAAGACGATCGTCAGGCGCACCGCGTCGACGCCGAACTGGTCGATCTGCTGCCCGAGGTCGACGCCGTTGCCCAGCGACTTGCTCATCGCCTTGCCCTCGTTGATCACCTGGCCCTGGTTCATCAGGGCGGTGAAGGGCTCCTCGAAGTCGACCAGGCCGAGGTCGTGCAGCACCTTGGTGAAGAACCGGCTGTACAGCAGGTGCAGGATCGCGTGCTCGACGCCGCCGACGTACTGCGCGGCCGGCATCCACCGACGGACGGCCTCGGGGTCGAACGGGCCGTCGGTGTAGTCCGGCGAGCAGTAGCGCAGGTAGTACCAGGACGAGTCGACGAACGTGTCCATGGTGTCGGTGTCGCGGAGCGCGGCGTCGCCGCACGAGGGGCACGTGGTGTGCACCCAGTCGGTGGCCGCGGCCAGCGGCGAGGTGCCCTTGGGCGCGAGGTCGGCCCCGCGCAGGTCGGGCAGCACGACGGGCAGCTGGTCGTCCGGGACGGGCACGTCGCCGCAGGCGTCGCAGTGCACGATCGGGATCGGGCAGCCCCAGTAGCGCTGGCGGCTCAGCAGCCAGTCGCGCAGGCGGAAGTTGACCGTCCGCTCACCGGTGCCGTCGGACGCCAGCTGGTCCACGACGGCCTGGATGCCGGCGGTCTTGGTGGTGACGCCCTCGAGCAGGGGCGAATCGACGTAGGCGCCGTCGCCGGCGGTCGCGACGCCCGTGACCGCGGGGTCGTCCTCCCCCGGCACGTCGATGACGGTGCGCACCGGGAGGTCGAAGGCGCGGGCGAAGTCGAGGTCGCGCTGGTCGTGCGCGGGCACGGCCATGACGGCGCCCGTGCCGTAGTCGGCCAGCACGTAGTCGGCCGCCCAGACGGGCATGCGCTCCCCGGTCAGCGGGTTGAGCGCGTGGACGCCCAGGAAGACGCCCGACTTCTCGCGGTCGGTGGCCTGGCGCTCGATGTCGGTGGCGCGACGCGTCTTCTCCAGGTAGGCCTCGAACGCCTCGCGCTGCTCGGGCGCGCAGAGCGACGCGGCCAGCTTCGCGTCGGGGGCGACGACGAAGAACGTGGCGCCGTACAGCGTGTCGGGGCGGGTCGTGAAGACCGTGATGGGCTCGTGGTCGCCCTCGATCTCGAACCGGACGTGCGCGCCCTCGGAGCGTCCGATCCAGTTGCGCTGCATCGCCAGGACGCGGTCGGGCCAGGTGTCGGCCAGCCCCTCCATGTCGTCGAGCAGGCGCTGCGCGTAGTCGGTGATCTTGAAGTACCACTGCGTCAGGTCGCGTTTGGTGACCACCGAGCCGCAGCGCTCGCACAGGCCCTGGACGACCTGCTCGTTGGCGAGCACCGTCTGGTCCTGCGGGCACCAGTTGACCGGGGACGACTTGCGGTAGGCGAGCCCGCGCTCGTGGAAGCGCAGGAACAGCCACTGCGTCCAGCGGTAGTACTCCGGGTCGGACGTGTGCAGGCGGCGCGTCCAGTCGAAGCTGACGCCGTAGCGGCGGATGGACTCGGCCTGGGTCTCGATGTTGGCGTAGGTGTAGGTGGCCGGGTTCTCGTCGCGCTTGATCGCGGCGTTCTCGGCCGGCAGGCCGAAGGAGTCCCAGCCGATCGGGTTCAGCACGTTGTAGCCGCGCAGGCGCCAGTACCGGGCCAGCACGTCGTGCAGCGCGAACACCTCGCCGTGACCCATGTGGAGGTCGCCCGAGGGATAGGGGAACATCGTCAGCGCGTAGCGACGCTCACGGGTGTCGTCGGCGTCGTCGGCGTCGAACGGGCGCAGCTCGTCCCAGACCTTGCGCCACCGGTCCTGCACCTCGGCGACGTCGTACGTGACCTGCTGGTCCGCGTCCACGGTTCTCCTTCGTCGATCTCGTTGGCCCGCCTGCACCCGGCTGTCCACCGGGCTCCACCTGGGCCGTCCACACGCAGAAAAGCCCCTCGTTCAGAGGGGCGGCCGCACTGTCGGGAGGATCAGTGCGGCGAGGGAAGGCGCAGGCCGGCGTGCATGGCTCGATGCTAACGCACCGCGCCGTCACCTCTCCTGGCGCTTGCGCTCCTCCTCGGCCTCGAAGTCCGGCGGCAGCACCACGGGGCGCAGGCGCGCCCAAGTGACGAACAGCGCCGCGACGACGACCATGCCGAGACCGCCCCAGAGGTTGATGTTGAGCCCGTCGCCGCGGGCGAGCTCGGCGTCGGTGGCGTTGAAGATCCCGAGCAGCACGAGGATGACGCCGTAGACGCCGAGGAGGGCGGCGATGATCACCCGGATGTCGAAGGCACCGGCGGTCTTCTTCTTCTCGTCAGGCATGTGCGGGCTCCTCGGCTCAGCGGAAGACGATGTTGAGGACGATGATGATGACCAGCCCGAGGCCGGCCAGCTTGGTCGGCGACTGGTACCAGGGCAGCGTGTGGGCGTCGGGGTCCTGCAGCGACTCCTTGGGCGTCAACGAGTACACCAGCCCCTCGAGCTCGGACTCCACCCTGGGCCGGGTCACCATGCTGACCACGATGCTCACCACGATGTCGACGACGAACGCCGCGGCGGCGGCCACGAAGCTCGCGCCCTGGCCGCTCAGCGGCAGGACGCCGACGCTCAGCGGACCGAGCGTGCCCTCGGCGAGCACCGCCACGAGGACGGCCGCCGCCGTGCCCGACACCAGGCCGACCCAGCCGGCCGTCGCGGTCATCCGCTTCCAGAACATGCCGAGGATGAAGGTGGCGAAGAGCGGGGCGTTGAAGAAGCCGAACAGCGTCTGCAGGTAGTCCATCAGGTTCGTGTAGCCCGAGGCGAAGACCGCGGTGCCGATGGCGATGATCGTGGCGGCGACGGTCGCGAGGCGGCCGACCAGGGTGTAGTAGGCGTCGGGCTTGTCCTTGACGACGTACTGCTGCCACAGGTCGTAGCTGAAGACCGTGTTGAAGGCCGAGATGTTGGCGGCCATGCCCGCCATGAACGACGCGAGGAGGCCGGCGATCGCGACGCCGAGCATGCCGTTGGGCAGCAGGTCGCGCATCAGCAGCAGGATCGCGTCGTTGTAGGTGACGCCGCTGTCCTCGCCGGCCTTGAGCGCCGTGACCTCGGGGACGACGATCGCGGCGATGATGCCGGGGATGACGACGATGAACGGGATGAACATCTTGGGGAAGGCGCCGATGATCGGCGAGCGCCGGGCCGCCGACATCGAGTCCGACGCCATCGCGCGCTGCACCTCGACGAAGTTGGTCGTCCAGTAGCCGAAGCTGAGCACGAAGCCGAGGCCGAACACCAGGCCGATCACCGACAGCAGCGGGCTGTCGATGCCCGTCAGGTCGGTGCCCGGCCAGGACGACAGCTGCTCGGGCCCGGGCTGGATCCGCTCGGTGATGCCGTTCCAGCCGCCCACCTTGTGCAGCGCGATGATGGTCAGCGGCGTCAGCGCCGCGACGATGACGAAGAACTGCAGCACCTCGTTGTAGATCGCGGCCGACAGGCCACCGAGCGCGGTGTAGCTCAGGACGATGGCCGCGGCGACCACGAGCGAGACCCACAGCGGCCAGCCCAGCAGCCGGTTCACGATCGACGCGAGCAGGTACAGGTTGATGCCGGCGATCAGCAGCTGCGCGATCGCGAAGCTCAGCGCGTTGACGAGGTGTGCGCCGGTGCCGAAGCGACGGCGCATGAACTCGGGCACGCTGCGCACGCCGGAGCCGTAGTAGAAGGGCATCATCACGACGCCGAGGAACAGCATCGCGGGCACGGCGCCGATCCAGAAGTAGTGCATGGTCGCCATGCCGTACTGCGCGCCGTTGGCCGACATGCCCATGATCTCGACCGCGCCGAGGTTGGCCGAGATGAAGGCCAGGCCGGTGACCCAGGCCGGGAGCGAGCGCCCGGAGAGGAAGAAGTCGATGCTCGAGGACACCTGTCGGCGGGCGACGACGCCGATGCCGATGACGAAGACGAAGTACAGCGCGATGATGACGTAGTCGAAGACGTTCGCATCGAGCTGGAACGTGTCGCCGGCCGCGGCCAGGGTCATGCAGGTCTCCTCGTTCCCGTGCCCACCGTTGCGCTGAGCAACCGGGACCTTACTCCAGGGTCCGGACACCCGGCCACCACCCCGTCCCCACCCCCGATCCCGCCCCCACGACCCCGTCCGGACGGCGGCAGTTGGCCGGCCCCCGCAGACTGGACGCCATGAGCCGCAACCCCCGACTCGACCGTCGTCAGCTGCTGTCCCTGCTCGCCGTGACGGCCGTCGCGGGCTGCTCCAGCGGCGGCGGTGACGAGAGCGCGCCGCAGGGCACCGACCCGTCCGACGCCGCGTCGCCCAGCGAGTCGGCCGCCCCGAGCACCACCGGCACGGCGAGCCCCGCCGTCGCCGGCGTGGTCGCGTCGGGCATCACCACGCCGTGGGGCCTGACGTTCCTCGCCTCGGGCGACGCGCTCGTCTCCGAGCGCGACACCGGGCGGGTGATCCGGGTGAGCGCCGAGGGTGACAAGAGCCCCGTCGGCACCGTCGACGGCGTCACGACGACACCAGCGAGGGCGGCCTCCTCGGGCTGGTGCTCGCCCCCGACGAGTCCGAGCTCTACGCCTACTACACCGGCGCGCGCGACAACCGCGTCGTGCGGATGAGCCTGTCGGGCGGGTCGCTCGGGTCGCCCCGCGACGTCATCACCGGGATCCCCCGCAACTCCTTCCACAACGGAGGACGGCTGCGGTTCGGACCCGACGACCAGCTCTACGTCAGCACCGGCGACGCGGGCGCCCAGGACGACGCGCAGGACCGCGACGCGCTCGCGGGCAAGATCCTGCGCCTGACGCCCGGTGGCGACCCCTCCGACGGCAACCCGTTCGACAACGAGGTGTTCTCCTGGGGGCACCGCAACGTCCAGGGCCTCGCGTTCGACGACGCCGGCCGGCTGTGGGCCTCGGAGTTCGGCAACCAGCGGCGCGACGAGCTCAACCTCGTCGAGATCGGCCAGAACTACGGCTGGCCCGTCGTCGAGGGACGCGCCGACGACGACCGCTTCGTCAACCCCAAGGCGACGTGGGCCACCGACGACTGCTCGCCGTCGGGCATCGCGATCGCCGGGAGCACGGTGCTGGTGGCGGGTCTGAAGGGCCAGAGCCTCTACGCCGTCGCCGTGGACGGCGCCGACGCGGCCGAGCCGCAGCGCCTCTTCGAGGGCGAGTACGGCCGCCTGCGGACCATCGAGCCCGCGCCGGACGGCTCGCTGTGGCTCACGACCAGCAATACTGACGGCCGGACCGACCCCGGTCCCGACGACGACCGCATCCTGCGCGTCACCGTCTGACGGACCCCGCGGAGGCACCTCGATGACCTGGCTCGTGACCGGCGGCGCCGGCTACATCGGCTCCCACGTGGTGGCCGCCTTCACCGAGGCGGGGACGCCGGTCGTCGCCCTCGACTCGCTGGCCAGCGGGCACCGCGAGTTCGTGCCCGACGACGTGCCGTTCGCCGACCTCGACGTGCTCGACACCGCGGGCGTCGAGGCGCTCCTGCGCGAGCACGGGGTGCGGGGCGTGGTGCACCTGGCGGGCTTCAAGTACGCGGGCGTCTCGGTGGAGCGCCCCCTGCACACCTACGAGCAGAACGTCACCGGCACGGCGCACCTGCTGCAGGCGATGGCGTCCGCGGGGGTCGGCGACATCGTGTTCTCGTCGTCGGCCGCCACGTTCGGCACCCCCGACGTCGACCTCGTCACCGAGACCACGCCCACCTCGCCCGAGTCGCCCTACGGCGAGAGCAAGCTGATCGGCGAGTGGTTGCTGGCCGACCAGGCCCGGGCGACCGGCCTGCGCCACACCAGCCTGCGCTACTTCAACGTCGTCGGGTCGGGCTCGCCCCACCTGTACGACTCGAGCCCGCACAACCTGTTCCCGCTGGTCCTCAAGGCCGTCGCCGAGGGCCGGACGCCGCGCATCTACGGCGACGACTACGCCACCCCCGACGGCACGTGCGTCCGCGACTACGTGCACGTCGCGGATCTCGCGACGTCGCACGTCGCCGCCGCGCGCGCCCTGACGCAGGGCCGTCCGCTCGAGCCGGTCTACAACCTCGGCAGCGGGGAGGGCGTCTCGGTGCGCCAGATCATGGACGCGGTCGCGCGCGTGACGGGTGTCGACTTCGAGCCCGAGGTCGCGCCCCGACGTCCGGGCGACCCCGCCCGCATCGTCGCCACCGGCGAGCTCGCCGCCCGCGACCTCGACTGGCGGATGCGCCACACCCTCGACGACATGGTCCGCAGCGCGTGGGAGTCCGCGCCGCGCTGAGCGGCCGCGCCTACTTCTCGAACGTCGAGGCGCAGAAGTTCTCGATCTGGTCGGTGGTGCCGCTGATGATCAGTTCGTCGTAGGGCTCGACGACGGTCTCGGGCCGGGCGTAGGTGAAGTCCTCGCCGCGACGCTTGATGCCCACCACGGTGACGCCGAACTTCGACCGGAGCCTGGAGTCCTCGAGCGACCTGCCGCTCACCTGGCCCGGCGCGCGCGTGCGGGCGATGGCGAACCGGTCGTCGAACTCCATGAAGTCGATCATCGAGCCGGTGACCATGTGCGCCACCCGCTCGCCCATCGCCGACTCGGGGTAGACGACGTGGGTGGCTCCCACCTTGTCCAGGATGGTGCCGTGCGCCTTGTTGATCGCCTTGGCCCAGACCTCCTCGATGCCGATCTCCACCAGCGCGAGCACCGTCAGCAGGCTCGCCTCGACGTCGGTGCCGATGCCCACCACGGCGCGGTCGAACTGGTCGACGCCGAGCTGGCGCAGGACGTCGGCCTGGGTGGAGTCGGCCTGGACGACCTGGGTGAACTCGTGCGACCAGCGCTGGACGAGCTCGGCGTCCTCGTCGATCACCAGGACGTCGTGCCCCAGCGCACGCAGGGACGTGGCGACGGCGGTGCCGAACCGGCCGAGGCCGATCACGGCGACCGGGTGGTCACCGGCGTGCTGCTCGCGCTTGCCCATGGGTGCTCCTCGTCAGGTGGTCGGTCGTCGGTGGGGACAGGGTCCGATCGGCTCAGCCGATGATCGGGCGCTCCTCGGGCAGGCGATAGCGGCGTGGCGTGCTGCGCAGGGCCAGCGCGGACGCCGCGGCCACGGTACCGACACGACCCACGAACATGAGCACCATCAGCACGCCCTGCGCGTCGTAGGGAAGGACGGGGGTGATCCCCGTCGACAGACCGACGGTCGCGAACGCCGACGTCGCCTCGAACAGGACGGCGTCGAGCTCGTAGGACGTCATGGTCAGCAGCAGCAGGGTGGAGACGGCCACGAGCATCACCGAGAGCAGCGCGATGCACAGGGCCTGGCGCAGCGTCGACGACCCGATCCGGCGGTTGCCGATCGTCACGTCGTCGTCGCCGCGGACCTCGGCGAGGATCACGAACGCGAGCAGCAGGAAGGTGGTGATCTTGATGCCGCCCGCGGTGCTCGCGCTGCCGCCCCCGATGAACATCATCACCGTGGCGACGCCGAGCGTCTCGGGACGCACCTCGCCCCAGCTGAAGCTGTTGAAGCCGCCCGAGCGCGGCATCACGCCGCCCTCGATGCCGGTGACGAGCTTCTCGACCAGGCCGGTGCCGCCGATCGTCGCGGCGTTGTTCCACTCCGAGAGCAGGAACAGCACGACGCTCAGCACGAGCAGCCCGACCGACCCCCAGACCGTCAGCCGGGTGTGGATCGTCCAGCGGCTGGGCCGCCGCCACCCCGTCCACAGCTCGGCCATCACCGGGAAGCCGAGAGCGCCGACGAAGACACCGAGCGAGATGGTGCCGATGATCCACACGTTGCCCGCGAACCCGACGAGGCTGTCGGACTCGAGCGAGAACCCGGCGTTGTTGAACGCGCCGACGGAGTGGAAGAGCCCGTGCCACAGGGACGTGGCCCAGGAGTCGTAGTACCCGCGGTAGGCGATGGTCAGCACGACGGCGATGACGGCCTGGAAGGCGAGCATCATCACCGCGACGCGGCGCAGCAGCTGGCGCAGGCCGCCGGGGTCGACCAGGCGCATCTCGGCCTGGGCGAGCATCCGGGTGCGCATGCCCAGGCGGCCGCCGACGGCCATGCCGAGCACCGTGGCGATCGTCGTGATGCCGAAGCCGCCGACCTCCATCAGGACGAGGATCACGCCCTGCCCGAACGGCGTCCAGAAGGTGGCGGTGTCGACCGAGGCGAGGCCCGTCACCGTCACCGCCGACGTCGACGTGAAGAGCGCGGGCATCAGCACGGGCGACCCGTGGTCGGTGCGCGAGATCGGCAGCATCAGCAGCGCCGAGCCGATCACGATGCCCGCGAAGAACAGCAGCGGGAGCAGCCGGACGGGGTGCGCGACGGCACGCACGCCTCGACTCCACCCCGCCTGCCACGACACGAGTGACGAGGCTACCGGGTGGGGCGCGGCAGCACGGCGCGTACCAGCAGACCCGCGAGCAGCGCCCAGAACGCGGCGCCCACGCCCAGCACCGAAAACCCCGACGCGGCGACCAGGAACGTCACCCCGGGTGCCTCGACCCGCTCGGTGCCGTCGAGCGCCGCCGACAGCGACGCGACGAGCGTCCCGAGCAGGGCGAGACCGGCGGCGGCCTCCACCACCCCCGGCGGCGCGGCGGCGACGACGGCGGCCAGCGCCGCCGCCGCCGCACCGATGACGGCGTAGGTGCAGCC
>JAURVT010000048.1 GCA_030655315.1 Nocardioidaceae bacterium
CATCGCGATCTTCCACCACGACGACCTCATCGAGTTCCGACACCTCGACCCCGACCGCAAATACCAACTCACACCCAAACGACTACCGTCACCGAAGTCATGACACACGTGTCACCGATGTCCTGACACATCACATGTCGGAAAACCGTGCCTACCTGGGAATCCGACACCCGGTCACCGGCGGGACGACCCAGCCCTAGAAAGCGGAGATGCCGGTGAGGATGCGCCCCATGATGAGGGTGTGCACCTCGTCGGTGCCCTCGTACGTGCGGACGCTCTCGAGGTTGTTGGCGTGGCGCAGGGGCGAGTGGTCGAGCGTGACGCCGTTGCCGCCGATGACGGTCCGCGCCTGGCGGCAGATCTCGATCGCCTCGCGGACGTTGTTGAGCTTGCCGAAGGAGATCTGCTCGGGACGCAGGGTGCCGGCGTCCTTGAGCCGCCCGGTCTGCAGGGCGACGAGCTGGCCCTTCTGGATCTCCAGGACCATGTCGACCAGCTTGGCCTGGGTCAGCTGGAACGACGCGATCGGCACGTCGAACTGGCGGCGCTCGAGCGCGTAGGCCAGGGCGGCCTCGTAGGCGTCGCGGGCGGCGCCCATCGCGCCCCACATGATCCCGTAGCGGGCCTCGTTGAGGCAGGAGAACGGGCCCTTGAGGCCCTTCACGTCGGGCAGCACGGCGTCGGCCGGGAGGCGGACGCCGCTCAGCGTGATGTCGCACTGGATCGAGGTGCGCATCGAGAGCTTGCCGGTGATCGGCGTGGCGGTGAAGCCCTCGCTCTGCGTGGGCACGACGAAACCGCGGATGCCCTCGTCGGTCTGCGCCCAGATGACGGCGACGTCGGCGATCGAGGCCAGGCCGATCCACCGCTTGGACCCGTCGAGCACCCACTCGTCGCCGTCGCGGACGGCGCGGGTGGCCATCGACGCGGGGTCGCTGCCGGCGCCGGGCTCGGTGAGGCCGAAGCAGCCGATCAGGTCGCCCGCGGCCATGCCGGGAAGCCAGGTCTGCTTCTGCTCCTCGGAGCCGAACTTGTGGATCGCGCTCATCGCGAGCGAGCCCTGCACGCTCACGAAGGTGCGGATGCCCGAGTCGCCGGCCTCGAGCTCCATCGCGGCGAGGCCGTACTCCACCGAGCTGCGTCCGGCGCAGCCGTAGCCGGTCAGGTGCATGCCCAGCAGGCCGAGGTCGCCCATCTCCTTGACGAGGTGGCGCGGGAAGTGTGCCTCCTCGAACCACTGCGCGACGTGCGGCTTGATCCGCTCGTCGACGAACGCGCGCACCGTCGCACGGAGCGCGATCTCGTCGGGCGACAGCAAGGTGTCGAGGTCGAGGTAGTCGTCGGCGGAGGTGCTCATCTGGCGATGATCCCACTCACCGCGCCGGGCCGCCCGTCTCCTCCCGACCACCCGATCGGCTCAGGTCGGGGCCGACCGCGCCGATGGAGACCGTGCTGCACCACACCCGCACGTTGGAGGCACGGCCCGCGATGGACGACCTGGACGAGATCGTCGCCGAGTTCCTCGTGGAGAGCCACGAGAACCTCGACCGGCTCGACCACGACCTGGTGCTGCTGGAGCAGGACCCGGCCTCGCACGACCTGCTGGCGGGCGTCTTCCGCACGATCCACACCATCAAGGGCACCAGCGGGTTCCTCGGCCTGACCGCGCTCGAACGGGTCACCCACGCCGGCGAGGACCTGCTGAGCCGACTGCGCGACGGCGCGCTCGTGCTCACCCCCGAGCGCACCAGCGCCCTGCTCGAGATGGGCGACGCCGTGCGCGCCGTGCTCGTCGAGGTCGAGCGCACCGGCGCCGAGGGCGACGCCGACCACGGGCCCCTCGTCGAGCGCCTGACCCGCCTGGCCTCGGACGAGCAGGTCGACGAGACCACGACGCTCGGCGAGATCCTCGTCGCGCAGCGGGTCGCGACGCCCGAGCAGGTGATGCTCGCGGTGCGCACCCAGCGCGACCAGGCCGACGGCCGCCGCCTCGGGGAGATCCTCGAGCAGCTCGGCACGCCGGGCGACATGATCGACCGCGCCCTCGCCACCCAGCGTGCCGCGCGCCGCTCGGCGTCGTCCTCCACCGTGCGCCTCGACGTCGGCCTGCTCGACACGGTCGTGGCGCTCGTCGAGGAGCTGGTGCTCACCCGCGACCAGCTCAGCGCGGTCGCGTCGGACCTGCGTCACCCCGAGCTCGCCCGGACCGCGCGTCGGCTCAGCCTGGTGGCCGACGACCTGCGCGACCACGTCCGTCGCACCCGGTGCCAGCCGGTCGAGCAGGTGTGGAGCCGGCTGCCCCGCGTGGTCCGCGATCTCGCGCGGTCCTGCGGCCGCGAGGTTGAGCTCGTCCTGGAGGGGCGCGACGTGGAGCTCGACACCGTCGTCATCGACGCGATCCGCGACCCGCTCACCCACCTGGTGCGCAACGCCGTCGACCACGGCATCGAGCCGCCGGACGTCCGCGAGGCGCGGGGCAAGCCGCGTGCCGGCACCCTGCGGCTCACCGCGCACGCGGGCCAGGACGTCGTCCGGATCGAGGTGTCCGACGACGGTGCGGGCATCGCCCCCGCGCGACTGGCCGAGCGGGCCGTCGGGCTCGGGCTCCTCTCCCCCGCCGAGGCCGCCACGGCACGCGACCCCGATCTCCTCGACCTGATCTTCCGGCCCGGCTTCTCCACCGCCACCACCATCAGCAGCGTCTCGGGACGCGGCGTGGGCATGGACGTCGTGCGCACCAACATCGAGGGCGTCGGAGGCACCGTCGAGGTCGTCCCGCACGACGGCCCGGGCACCACCCTCGCGATCACGGTCCCCCGGACCGTCTCGACCGTGCCGCAGCCGCACGTCCCGGCCACCGGGGCCCTCGCCTCCGGAGGAGTCCGATGAAGATCCTGATCGTCGACGACAGCCGGGTGATGCGCCACATCGTCCGCCGGACCCTCCGGCAGGCGGGCTACGGGCACGTCGAGACCGTGGAGGCCGCGGACGGGATCGAGGCCCTCGCCGCCGTCGCCGCCGAGTCGCCCGACCTCGTGCTGTCGGACTGGAACATGCCGCAGATGTCGGGGGTCGAGCTGCTGCAGGTGCTGCGCGGGCGCGGTGACCAGGTGGACTTCGGCTTCGTCACCTCGGAGGGCTCGGCCGCGATGCGCGAGCGGGCCGCCGAGGCGGGCGCGAGGTTCGTCATCGCCAAGCCGTTCACGCCCGACGACCTGCGCGAGCACATCGAGGCGACCGCGTCGCTCGGCGGGCCCGTGCCGGCAAGCCGGGCACGGGTGCCCCGGCCGCACGCGGTCCGCACCCTCCTCGAGGGCCTGCTCGGCCGCGACGTCGCCCTCTCCGACGGGGTGCCCGTCGCCCCCGGCCCGGACCCGGGCGCCCGGGTCGCGCTCTACGTCGACGACACGAACCGCCCGTCGGCCACCGCGGCCGGCGACCTCGCGTTCTGCGCCTACGTGGCGGCCGCGCTCGGGCTGGTCCCCGCGGGCGGTGCCCGCGACGTCGTCCGAGACGGCGGGCTCACGCCGTTCCTGGACGAGGTGCTCCCCGAGGTGCTCAACGTGCTCGGCTCGCTGTTCAACGTCCCCGACGCGCCGCACGTGCGGCTCGTGCAGGTCTACGACGACCCGTCCTCGGTGCCGCCGGAGGTCCTGCGGGCCCTCGGCACCCCGGGCCTGCGGTCGGACCACACGGTCGACGTCGCCGGCTACGGCTCGGGGCGACTGACGCTCGCGGTGGTCTGACCCGGCGGGGTCAGGTCTCGTCGCGCTTGTTGACCAGCCCGGCGATCCGGGCGATCGCGTCGTCGCTGGGCGAGGCCGCCTCGCGGTTGGCCTCGGTCAGCTCGGCGAGGACCTCCTGGCGGTGGACCGCCACGCTGCGCGGCGCGTCGACGCCGACCCTGACGACGTCACCGCGGACGTCCAGGACGGTGACGACGACGTCGTCACCGATGACGATGCTCTCTCCGACCCGTCGGCTGAGGACCAGCACGCGCGACCACCTCCGTGTGAGGGGCCCACGCTACCGGTGGTGACCTCAGGTCAGCGCGCCGACGCGGCCGGCCAGAGCGGAGCGCGCACCGGGAGGTCCGCGGACTGCACGACCTGGGCCGCCAGCCGGGTGCGGTGGTTGACCACCACGGGCGCCAGCAGGTTGGCCGTCGCGGCGGCGGCGTCCGTCCCGGGGTTGACCAGGACGAGGGTGACCAGGGGGTCGCCCTCCTCGATGCCGAGGGCGGCCACGACGTCGTCGCCGACCTCGGGCGCGTAGTCGGCGAAGAACGGCGCCGGCGGGACGACGAGGAACCGCAGGTCGGGGTCGTCGACGGAGCGCAGGGCGCACATCAGACCGGTCTCGTCGAGCTGGACGAGCGCGAACTCGCGCTGGTCGGCGAAGCCGAGCAGGGGCTCGACGAGCCGCAGCACGGGGACGTCGGTGTCGGCAGTGGTGGTCTGCTCGCGGGGCAGGGTCAGCATGGTTCGGCCTCTCAGCGCAGGAAGTCGAGCAGGGACGGTTGGAGCACTCGGGCGGTCGACCCGAGGGCCGCCTGGTAGGCCATCTCGCGCAGGCCGAGCTCGGTGGCCGCCTCCGCGAAGTCGATGTCCTCGATGTCGGAGATCTGGGCCTGCAGGTCGATCTTGCGGCTGGCAGCCACGTCGGTCACCTTCTCCAGGCGCGCGGCACGCGCACCCGCGTCGGTCGTGGCCCCCGCCAGGCGCTGGCGGGCGGACTCGAGGGCGGCGACGTCGCCGCTGATGGCACCGGGGTTGCCGCGCAGGTTGGCCGACAGTCGGGCGAGGTCGGCGAAGACGCTCGTCTCGCCGTCACCGAAGGCCTCGGGGCCGGCGACGTCGACGCGCACCTGCTCGCCGTCGGCCACGGTGCGCTGCACCGCGACGCGGTCGCCGACGTAGGTGCCCGACGCGTCGTACGCGGTGGGCAGCCCGGTGGTGCCGCCGAAGAGCGGGCGGCCGAGGCGCTGGGTGTTGGCCTGCGCGACGAGGCCCTGGCGGATCTGGTCGACCTCGGTGGCCAGCGCCTCGCGGGCCTGCTGGCCGGTGGCGCCGGAGCTGGCGCCCTGGAGGGCGAGCTCCTGGGCCCGCCGCAGCGCGTCCATCGAGGTGCGCAGCACGGCGTCGGTCTGGGCGAGCCGGTCGCCGCCGTCGGCGGCGTTGCGCCCGTGCTGCTCGACCTCGCGCAGCGCCTGACGGTTCTTCATCAGGGCGGCGGTGTCGGTCGGGGAGTCCGAGGGCCGGTTGACCAGCTTGCCGGTGGCGACCTGCTCCTGGACGGCGGCGAGCCGGCCGAGGCTGCCCTGGAGCGTCGCCAGCGAGCGGTCGACCAGCAGTCGTTGGGTGATGCGGGGGGTGGTCATCAGCGGGCCATCCGGTTGATCAGGGTGTCGAGCACGGAGTCGAGGGTGGACAGCACCCGGGCTGCGGCCTCGTAGGAACGCTGGGAGGTGACCAGGTCGATCAGCTCCTCGTCCTTGTTGACGCCCGAGACGGCCTCGCGGGACGCGTCGACCTGGGCCGCCAGCCCGGCCTGCGTGGTGGCCACGCGCTGGGTGGTGGACACCTGGGAGCCGATGGCGGTGACGAACGTGCGGTAGCCCGAAGCGATGTCGAGCGCGGCGAGCGCGGCCGCGTTGCCGCCGTCGAAGGTGCCCGAGCCGGGGACGGCGGGATCGGCCTTGGACGGGTCGGCGGCCGCGACCTCGGCCGGGTCGGTGATCGCGACGGACAGCGTCGCCGCGCTGGTGCCGGAGAAGAACGCGCCGCCGGACGCGCCGGAGAGGTCGTTGCCGCCCTGGTGGGCGGTGTTGGTGACGGACACCAGTCCGGCCACCACCGTGTCGAGCGCTGCGAGGTGCGTCGGGAGCCCGGTGTTGAGCAGCTGGGCGGTGGCGCCGAGGGATCCCGACGGCACGGTGACGGCGGTGCCGCCGACGGTGAACGAGACGGGGTCGGTCGCGGCGCCGTCGATGGTGGCCGCGCCGGAGACCGCGAGGGTGGACGCCGTGCGTCCGCTGACGAGCGTGGCCGAGCCCAGGGTGACCGTGGCCGTGCCGTCGCCCTGGTGGGTGACGGTGGCGCCGGTCAGTCCCGCGATCCGTGAGGTGAGCAGGTCGCGCTGGTCGAGCAGACCCGGGTCGCCCTGGCCCTCGACGGACGACTGGAGGCCGCGGTTGACGCCGGCGAGCTCGGTGGCCAGCGCGTTGACGTCGGCGGTGAGCTGCACGGCGCTGCCGCGCTGACCGGTCCACTCCGAGGCCACCGCCCGTGCCTGGGCGTTGACTCCGGCGGCCACGGCCTGGCCGGCGGCGATCACCTGCAGGCGGGCGGCCGGCTCGTCGGGCTGGCTGGCGAGCTCGCTCCAGGCCGACGACAGGGCGTCGAGGGCACCCGACAGCGCGGTCGCCCGGGGCTCGCCCATCGACGCCTCGACCCGGGCGAGGGAGCTCGCGGTGGTCTGCAGCTGGTTGGCGTAGGCGTTCTCGGTGCGCGAGCGGGCGGTCAGGAAGGGGTCGGAGATGCGGTCGACGGACGCGGTGGTGACGCCGTCGCCGGTGGCGCTCTGGCGCGACCAGAGGGCGGGGACCACGGAGGCGCCCTGGGTTTCGCCCACCGCGCGGCGCCGGCTGTAGCCGGGGGTGTCGACGTTGGCGATGTTGCCCGACGCGACGTCCATGGCGACCTGGTGGTGCCGCAGCGCGGAGAGGGCGGTGGACAGCCCCCCGAACGACCCGGTCATCACATGCTCCGGTCGATGTTGCGGCTGCGCCGCCCCGTCTCGGCGGTGCCGTCGGCCCCGTAGGTGGGGGTGTCGACGTCCTGCATCGCCGCGAGGGTCTCGCGGACGGCACGGTGGCCGGCGGTCAGGAGGTCGCGGTTGGACTCGGCGAGGGCGGTGATCTCGGCCATCGCGGTGGTGAAGGCGTCGAGGTGGTCGGCGAAGATCGTGGACCACGGCTCCGGGGCGGTCTCGACGAGCTGACGCAGGCTGGGGTCGTCGGGCAGGCCGAGACCGGCCACCACCGAGGAGACGCCCACGGCACGGCTCAGCTCGGCCTCACGGATGGCCTCGAGCACCGTCTCGACCTCCTTGGCCGCACGGCCGAGGTGCCGGGTGCGTCCGCTCGCGAGCACCAGCTGCTCGGTCTCGAGCTTGAACACCAGCAGGTCGAGCAGCTCTCGTTCGTGCCAGAGCACCGACGACAAGTCCTCCATCGACATGGTCCCTCGCACCTCCTCCAGCATCATCACCATGAGAGCACGATCGGCCGACCGCTGGCGGACCTGAGGACTGTGGCCCACCGATTCCTCCTCAAGACGCGCTCAAGCCCGCCTCAAGGCTCTTCCGGACGACGCCGCACGCACGCGGTCGTGACCGGCGATGACGTCGTTGTCATCCACTCCACATCGGTCCGAGGCGGTCGATCCATAGCCCTATCGGACTAGTCGTCATCAGTCTTACGTAGTTCAAATGAGTAGTTGTCGTCCTCAAGGAGTACGTGACTCTCGGTTACATCCACCAAATGCATGAGTCACGGTCACTCTTCTCTACGTGACTCCCTCCCCCCAGCTGGCGCCGGCACCGACCGCCACAACGGACCTGGACACCCTCGTCCGCGAGCACATGCCCCTGGTGGGCCACCTCGTCCGCGAGATGTACGCCCGGATCCCCGCCCACGTCGACCGCGACGACCTCACCGGCACCGGCCTGGCCGCCCTCGTCGTCGCCGCCA
>JAURVT010000054.1 GCA_030655315.1 Nocardioidaceae bacterium
CCACCGGGCTCGGCGCTCTCGTCGACCTGCTCGAGCAGCCGATGCGGCGGCTCGGGTGCGCGACCATGTGTTGTCGGTGGCTCACAGGGCCATGGGCCCCTGCGCCACCGACAACTCGCTGAGTCGCGTCGATGTCGGGCCCACTGACGGGTAGCGCCAGGCCGGGCCGCCGGAACTGACGCTCCACGAGGCGCGCCCGGTGTGACCTGGCTCATAGCGTGGATCCGACGTAGAACCCGTCGCCTCCTCCCGCCGTCGAGCGACCCGGCAGCCCCGGTCAGCACGCAGCACCCCCTCGGTCCGACCCCCCAGGAGCACCCATGTCCGTCCAGCCACCGCTCGAGCGCATCCTCGTCAGGGGAGGCACCGTGCTGACGATGGACCCGTCCATCGGCGATCTCGTCGACGCCGACGTGCTCGTCGAGGACGGCCGCATCGTGGCCGTCGCGCCCGACCTCCAGGTGACCGACGCACGGGTGGTGGAGGCGGCCGGCAAGGTCGTGCTGCCCGGGTTCGTCGACACGCACCGCCACACCTGGCAGTCGGTGATCCGCAACATCGGCTCGGACTGGACGCTAGGCCAGTACTTCACCGGGATCCACTTCGGCCTCAGCCGCTACTACCGGCCGCAGGACACCTACATCGGCAACCTGCTCGGCGTCGTGGAGGCGCTCGACAGTGGCATCACGACCCTGCTCGACTGGTCGCACAACCTGGAGACGCCCGACCACTCCGACGCGGCCGTGCAGGGTCTGCTCGACTCCGGCGCCCGATGCGTCTTCGCGCACGGGGGCGGGGCGAGCATGTGGGCGGTCCCGAGCAGCCTGCCGCACACGCGTGACGTCCTGCGCCTGAAGGAGCAGTACTTCGGCAGCGACGACCAGCTCGTGACCATGGCCTTCGCCGCCCGCGGCCCGCAGTTCGCACCGGGGGAGACGACGCTCGCCGACTGGGCGCTCGCCCGCGAGCTGGGCACCCGGATCACCGTGCACGTGGGCGACGGCGAGTGGGGGAGGACCGGTCCCGTCCGCTGGATGCACGAGCACGGACTGACCGGGCCCGAGGTCACCTACGTGCACTGCAACACCATCGCCGACGACGAGATGCAGATCATCGCGGACACCGGCGGATCGGCGTCGGTGTCGGCCGACATCGAGACGCAGATGGGCCACGGCTGGCCGGCGACGGGCCGGCTCCTCGACGCCGGTGTGCGTCCGAGCCTGTCGATCGACGTGTGCACCTCCAACGGGGGCAACATGTTCAACGCGATGAAGACCACCATCAGCACGCAGCGGGCGCTCGACAACGCCGCGGTCACCGCCGCCGACGAGCAGGTGGGCGTCCGGCTCACCTGCCGCGACGTGCTGGAGTTCGCCACGATCGAGGGGGCCCGCGCCACCGGCCTCGACGCCGTGACCGGCAGCCTCACCCCGGGCAAGAAGGCCGACCTCGTCGTGGTCGACACCACCGACCTCGCCACGACGCCGTTGAACAACCCCCACGGCGCGCTCGTCTACTCCGCGCACCCCGGCCTGGTGCAGACCGTCATGGTCGACGGCCGGATCGTCAAGGACCGTGGCCGTCTGGTCGACGTCGACGTCGACCGCATCCGTCGCCTGGCGACCGAGACCCGCGACCACCTGTTCGAGCAGGCCGCGCGGAGCGAGTCCATCCCCGACGCGCGGGCCGACGGCACCTGGATGCCCTCGGCGGCGTCCGCCGGCTGACCCCGACGACCTACGGCGAGGACCGGACGACCCGCAGGGCCGGTGGCGCGAGGGCCGTCGCCGGACCGAAGCACGTCACGCACCGCTGGGCGTCGTCGGTGCTCCGCCACTCCCACAGGACCTGCCACCCCCGTGAGGGCAAGCCGCAGCGGGTCCGGGCGTCGCCGAGGCGGGCCAGGTGACTGGCGCCCCATGGGCGCGGCCTGCCGTCCGGCCCGCTCACCGCATGGGTGGACACGACCACCAGGCCGGCCGCACGCACGAAGCCCTCGAGTCGGGCGTCGACCGACGACCGCCTGCCGCTCGTCGAGCTCACCTCAGCGGTGCCGCGGTCAGTCGTCGGACGTCGTCGGGGCTGACGCCGGGTGCGGTCTCGACCAGCTCGAAGCCGTCGGGACCGACGTCGATGACACCCAGGTCGGTGATGACGCGGTGGACGACCTGCTTCCCCGTGAGCGGCAGGGTGCAGGCCGGCACGAGCTTGGGCGAGCCGTCACGGGCGGTGTGCTCCATCAGCACGATGACGCGTCCCGCGCCGTGGACGAGGTCCATCGCGCCGCCCATGCCCTTGACCATGTGCCCCGGGACCATCCAGTTGGCGAGGTCGCCGTTCGACGCGACCTGCATGCCTCCGAGGATGGCCACGTCGACCTTGCCGCCGCGGATCATCCCGAAGGACAGCGCGGAGTCGAAGTACGAGGCGCCCCGGCGGACGGTGACCGTCTCCTTGCCCGCGTTGATCAGGTCGGGGTCGACGTCGTCGTCGTGCGGGTACGGGCCCACGCCGAGGATGCCGTTCTCGGACTGCAGGACCAGCTCGACGTCGTCGGGGACGTGGCCGGGCACGAGGGTGGGCAGGCCGATGCCGAGGTTGACATAGGCGCCGTCGGCGAGCTCGGAGGCGGCGCGGGCCGCCATCTGGTCGCGGTCCCATCCCGTGGTGCCGGTCATCTCGTCGCCTCGATCGGTGCGGAGCGGGTGGAGGCCGCATCCGGGCTGGTGGTGCGACGCTCGATGCGCTTGTCGGCGGCCTGGTCGGGGGTGAGGGGGACGACCCGGTGCACGAAGACACCGGGGAGGTGGACGTCGTCGGGGTCGATCCGTCCGGGTTCGACGAGCTCCTCGACCTCGGCGATCGTCAGCGAGGCGCACATCGCGGCGAGGGGGTTGAAGTTCCGCGCGGACCTGCGGAACTGCAGGTTGCCGTGCCGGTCTCCCCGCCAGGCGCGGACCAGGGCGACGTCGGCGAGCAGGGCGGTCTCCAGGACGTGCTCGCGGTCGACGCCCCGGACGTCGAAGGTGCGCACCTCCTTGGGGGGCGACGACACGGCGACGCTGCCGTCGGGGGCGTACCGCCAGGGCAGGCCGCCGTCGGCGACCTGGGTGCCGACCCCGGTGGGGGTGAAGAACGCGGGCACGCCCGAGCCGCCGGCGCGCATGCGTTCGGCGAGCGTGCCCTGGGGGGTGAGCTCCACCTCCAGCTCGCCGGCGAGGTACTGGCGGGCGAACTCCTTGTTCTCGCCGACGTACGACGCGACGACCCGCCGCAGCCGACCGGCGGAGAGCAGGACGCCGAGGCCCGACCCGTCGACCCCGCAGTTGTTGGAGTAGACCTCCAGGTCGGTGGCGCCCTGGTCGAGGACGGCCTCGATCAGGACGGCGGGGATGCCGCACAGGCCGAACCCGCCGACGGCCAGGCTGGCGCCGTCGGTGAGGTCGGCGACCGCGTCGGCCGCGGATCGGACGGTCTTGTCGAGGGGCATCTGGACCTCCGGGTCAGAGCTGGCCGCCGGTGTGGGCGAGGATCTCGCGCACCCGTCGCTTGGCCAGGTCGCAGTAGTCGACGACGGCCTGGTTCGCTCGGGCGACGTCGCCGCTCTCGAGACCGTCGAGCATCCCGCGCTGGGCCTCGACGAACCGTCGCGAGGTGATCGGGGTCGACCCGAAGCTCCGCGTCATCACGTTCTTGATGGACAGCGCGCCGAACGTCGCCGTGAGCACGGCGTTGTCGGTCAGGGCCACCACGGACTCGTGGAAGGCGTAGTTGGCGTCGAGGTAGGCGTCGAAGTCGACGAAGCGGTCACCGACCAGCAGGTCCGACATGGACTCGAAGTGCCCGCGGATCACCGTGAGTCGCGCCCGGTCGAAGGTGCCGTGCTCGAGCTGCTCCCCGACGTGGGCGAGCACGCCGAGCTCGATGATCTTGCGGGCGTCAAAGGTCGCGTCGGAGACGGCGGCGTCGAACGGGGTGACGACGTACCCGAGCTCGGGATCGCGTCGGACGAGCCCGTCCGTCGCGAGCCGCGTCAGCGCGTAGAACGCCGCCGCCGCGTCGATGTCGAGGTCGGCGGCGAGTGCGTCCACGTCGAGCACCTCCCCGACCCCGTGCATCCGCTGGAGCACCCGCTCGCGAGCGCGGCGGTAGGCGTCGTCGTCGCGGGTGAACGAGAAGCGGCCGAAGCCGCCTCGGAAGTAGGTCAGGGGCTGGCCGTCGCGCGCGGTCGCCGAGACCACCCGTCCGATGTGGACGGTGTGGGTGCCGCCGACGATCTGCTCGGTCACCTCGCACTCGAGGTGGGCGATGGCGTCGGACAGGAGCGGGAGCCCCGCCGGACCCTCGTGGGTGGCCACGCCGAGGAACTTGTCGGCACTGGGGACGGCGAACCGGTGGGCGAGCTCACCGCCGCCCTCGCCGAGGACGTTGACGGCGAACCGACGCGAGCGCGTCACCGCGGCCGCCGAGGGCACCGAGTCGTTGAGGCAGGCCAGCATCATCGGGGGATCGGCCGACAGCGACGTGACCGAGCTGGCCGTCATGCCGTACCGCCCGGTGTCGTCCGCGGTGGTGATGACCGTGACGCCGCTGGCGAGGTGGCCGACCACGTGTCGGAACGCGACGGGCTCGACCAGGTCACCGGTGGCGGACGGTCGTCCGGCACCGGGGGGTGCCGAGGGTGTGGTCATGGCCGTGCCTCCTGGTGTGAGGGTGTTCTGACGAAGGTGGCGACGGCGTCGGCGAACGCCGCCGTGGATTCCAGGGCGGCGGCGTGCCGGCCCGGCAACCAGACCGTGGTGGTGGTGGGGACCGACTGCTCGAGCTGGAGGACCGCGTCCCGGAAGGGCGGCGCGTCGTGGGTGCCGCACATCACGAGGATGGGTCGGTCGATGCCGGGGAGCAGGTCGGTCGTGTCGGCCCCGGCGAGCAGGTCGCACGCCCGTGCGTACCCCTCGGCGGACGTCGACTCGAGGACCCGGACGGTCTGCGTGATCGGGGGGCCCGCGTCGGCGCGGGCCTCGTCCGTGAACCACATCTCGATGGTCGCGTCCACCACCGCGCGCGTGCCCCTCCGGCGGACGAGCGCGGCCCGGTCACGCCACATGGCCCGCATGACGTCGGGGTAGCGGGGGACGGCGTCGACGACGACGGCGCGCCGGACGCGCTCCGGGTGCCGCGCGGCCAGGTGCTGGACGGCGAGCCCCCCGAGCGACACCCCCAGGACGTCGACCTGCCCGAGATCGTGCTGGTCCAGCCACGAGACGAGGTGCAGGCTGAGCTCGTCCAGTCCGGCGCCCAGGGCGAGCGGAGGGGTGGCACCGTGACCGGGGAGGTCCGGCGCCCACGTCGGCACGTCGGTCCAGCGCAGTCGGGCGTGGTCGAAGAAATCGCCGTTGGAGCCCAGCGGGTGCAGCAGCACCAGTGGCGTCGGGTCGGCGTCGGCCATCAGGAGGCCCGTGCGGGGAGCTCGGCCATGCCCGGCTCCGCGGGGGTCCGCGCCGCGTTCATCACGAGCGCGAGCGTCGTGTAGTAGCCGAACACGACGACCAGCTCGGTCAGCGCGGCCGACGTGAGCTCGGCACCCAGCAGCTCCCAGCTCTCGGGGTCCGCGGCGCCGGTGGCGAGCAGCGAGGCCCCCAGCCGCTGGACGGCCCGGAGGTGGGCGGGACCGTGGGCCGCGACCCGGCCGGCGCCGATGTCGTCGATGAGGTCGGCGGGCACCCCGGCCGCCACGGCGAGCGGGTGGTGGTAGCCCCACTCGAACGGCTGGTCCCAGTGCCGTGCGGTGGTGAGGATCGCCGTCTCCAGGACGTCGGCCGCGAGCTCGGACTCGAAGCGCAGGTGCTCGCCGATCTTCTGCACGCGGGTCATCAGCTCGGGGTTGTGCAGCAGGGGCACGAAGGGGCCGATCAGTGCCCCGCGAGGGCCCGAGCTGATGGTGGCCACCGCCTCCTGCTGGGCCGGGGTCATGTCGCCGGCCTCGAGGGGCCCGAGCGGTCCCGTCGTGCTCATGCCGGGCTCGAGATCGGCTCGGCGGCCCGTGCGGACCGGTTGACGGTGGGCATGACCTCCGTGGCCATCAGCTCCATCGACCGGCGAGCGAGATCGGGCTCGACCCAGTCCAGCCCCGCGTAGACGAGCTCCCCGAACGGACCCACCTGGGCCTGGAAGTCGACGATCTTCTCGGCGACCTCGTCGGCGGTGCCGTAGAGCACGAGATCGTCGAGGATCTGCTCGATGACGACCGAGTCGTCGCTCGCGGACTGGTCGGACTTGAAGAGGTTGAGGCGACCGAGCCGGCGCATCTTGGTCAGCATCTGCTGGTAGTAGAAGCGGTAGGGCGAACGGGCGTCCAGGGCGTACTGGGCCGCCTGCTCGTGGGTGTCGGCCACGAAGATCGTGCGGGCGACGCGCCAGTCGGACGGGTCGGCCACCGTGGCCACCGACTCCTTGCCCTCGACGTACTTGGGCCAGTGCGTCGCGACCCACTGGGGGAGCAGGAAGTTCGCCGACAGCGGGTGGAAGTCCTTCGCCCCCATGATGGCGACCCCCTTGGAGAAGGGGGCGACCACGGTGCCGACGATCTCGGGACGCGGCTGCTGCAGCGGCTTGGGCAGGTAGCCGACGCCCAGGCCGTCGTCGAGCGTCCGGGCGGTCGAGACCGTGAACCGTCCGCCGGGGGAGCGGATGTCGTAGGGGGCCTCGCCCTCCCAGATGGCCGTGATGACGTCGACCGCCTCGGCGAAGATGGCGTTGCGGTCCTCGTCGAGGATGCCGAGCGCCTCCGCGTCGGACGCGAGCGCACCGGGGCTGACGCCGAGGATGAACCGGCCGTTGCTGAGGTGGTCGAACATGGCCGAGTTCGCGGCCACGAGCGCCGGGTGCTGCTGCGACAGGTTGGTCGTCCCGGTGCCGAGCCGGATCGAGGTGGTGTCGTGGATGAGCGTGGCCAGGAACACCAGGCTGTTGGTGATGTTCTCGTGACGGTCGGTGAGGTGCTCGCCGATGAACGCGTCGTGGAAGCCCAGCTGGTCGGCGTGGACCACGGCCTCACGGTCCTCGCGCAGGGTGTCCTGCCAGTTGCGCCCCTGGGGGTGCAGCGGCATCGAGAAGTAGCCAAGCCTCATGGTGGGTCCTGTCGTGTGGGTGTGGAGTCGTGCACCAGTCTTCGGCGCGGCCGACCCCGAGGCAGTGGCGCGGGGCCAGATATCTGGCCGCTCCCGATGACGGTGTGCGTCAGGAGCGGGTGTCGACGAGGAGGCGGTGCAGACGCAGCGCGACCTCGGTCTCGGTGCGTCGGTGCCGGACGTCGTGCCCGAGGTGCTCCTCGACGCGCTGCAGGCGGTTGCGCACCGTGTGCTCGTGCAGACCCAGCTCGTCCGCCGCACCCACGTGGCTGCCGCGCGCGAGCCACGCCTCGAGCGTCTGGCGCAGCTTGGCCGCGTCCGCGGTGTCGGCGGTCAGCTCCTCGCCCAGCTCGGACGCGACGAACCGCCTGGAGCCGTCGGCGTCGGCCATCAGGAGGCACTCGAGCGCGACCTGCTCGTGCGTGAGGACGGACGGCGCGTCCTGGCCCCACCGTCGTCGGACGTCGAGGACCGCCTCGGCCTGGGCGAAGGACTCGCGGAACCCGGCGGGGCCCGGCTGGGTGCCGCTCACCCCGGCGGTGACCCCCGCCGTGGTCAGGAAGGCGACGAGCTGGGCGTGCTCGCTGGGGGTCCAGGCGTGCGCGCGGCCGAGCCAGACGGCGGTGCGGTGCGCCGACACGGGGTACAGCAGCGTCTGCCGGACGGAGGTGGTGCCCCGGAGCCCGATGAGGAGCCGGTTGGCCGAGGCCTCGGGCATGTCGGGGAGCGTGACGACGAGGTGGTGGGCCTCGAGGTCGTAGGCGAGGGAGACGTGGTCGGCAGGTGACATGGTGACGTCGTCCCGCAGCAGCTGACGGACCAGTGCGTAGCGCAGGTGGAACCGGGACTGGCTGAGCGCCCGTTCCTCCCGCGAGTACGTCTCGGACACCAGTGACGCCACGTGGTGCTGGTACCGCAGGACGAGCACGGTGAGCACGTGGGCGACCTCGAGCGCCTCGGTGACGCCCACCTCGCGGCGCCGCGCGTCGGTGGTCACCAGCGCGCTGATGTGCTCCCACATGATGCCGAAGCCGACCCGGTAGGAGCGCTGCATGGCCGACGCCGGCAGGCCGAGCTGGGCGAGCATCGCCGCCAGGGTGTGCGGCTCCACCAGCACCACCTGGTCGAGGTCCAGCTGTCCGGCGATGAAGGTGCGCAGCCGACTGACGTTCTCGTGCACGCTCGCCCGGAGCTGGTCGACGAAGGCCTCGTCGTGGGAGTGCTGGGGGTAGGCCGCCTGGAGGTTGCCGACGACCACCTTCTCGACGAGCGAGTCGACGTCCAGCGCGAGGACGAGCACCTGCGCCCAGTCCGGGATCGCGACCAGCTCGTCGCTGTAGAGACGGGAGGGCTGCACGTCGTCCATCGCGTCCGTCGCTCCCCTCGTGGTCAGAGCGGTCACCCTGGCTGTCATACCACGCCCGGCGCTGCCAGCTGCTCGAGCACGGCGTACAGGCAGGCGGCGTCGTGGGTGGACCGTCCCTGGGCGACGGCGGCGGCGTAGAAGACGCTGCTCAGCTCGAGCAGCGGTGTCGGGGACCGGGAGTCGGTGGCGAGGGCCCGGATCGCCGCGATGTCCTTGATGAAGATGTCCACCCGCGCGGCCGCCTGCTCGAAGGAGCCCTGAACCATGACCGGCCCGCGGACCTGCAGCATCTTCGAGCCGCCGGCCCCGTCCGCCAGGGCGGGCAGGGCCAGAGCGAGGTCGAGCCCGGAGCGGTGGGCGAGGTGGAGGGCCTCGGCGGCGGCGAGGTTGTGCACGGCCACCAGGAGGTTCGCCACCAGCTTGAGGCGCGTCCCGGCGCCGAACTCGCCGACGTCGTAGGTCGCGCGGACCATGTCGTCCAGGATCGCGTGGACGTGACCGACCACGTCGCCCTCCGCGCCGCTCAGGTACGCGACCACGTCGCGGTCACGGGCCTGCTGGCTCGTGCCGCTGAGGGTGCAGTCGAGGAGGACCAGGCCGTCCGCCTCGGCCTGCTCGCGAGCCGCGAGCTTCTCCTCGAGGGCGAGGGTGCTGGTCTCGACGACCACGAGTGCGGGTCGTCCCTGCCGCGGGGCCTGCCCCAGCTCACGCAGGACCGCGAGGAGTGCCGACGCATGCGGCAGCGACGTGACCACGTGGTCCACGGCCTCGCCGACGTCACGGGTGCCACCGGCTGCCCGGCCACCGTTCTCGACGAGCTGCGCGACGGCGGACGCCGAGGTGTCGTGGCCGACCACGCTCCACCCGGCCTCGAGCAGGTGCCCGGACATGGGGATGCCCATGGCGCCCAGCCCGACGAAGCCGACGCTCCGGGAGACCTCGGTCGCGTCGACCGCACTCACCGGGGAACCCGGTGGATGCCGGGGATCCACGAACCGCCGGTCCGGGCGTCGGCGGTGCTGGGTCGGGCGAGGGCCCGCTCGAACAGGACGTCACGGGCCGACGTCGCACGGGTCCGCACGGAGTCGAAGTCCGTCCGCGTCAACCGGCCGTCGCGCTTGAGGAACTCGCCGCGGACCATCACCGAGTCGACCAGCCCGGGGTGGCCCGAGTAGACGACGGCGGCGGCCGGGTTGTTCAGGGGGGTCATGGCGGCGTTGTCGCACCGCAGGAGGATGAGGTCGGCGTCCTTGCCCGGCGTGATGCTGCCGGTCTTGTGGTCCAGCCCCAGGGTCCGCGCGCCCTCGATCGTCGCGAACTCGATGACGTCCTCGCACGAGAGACGCACCGAGGACTGCTCGCCGGGGGTCTTCTCCGCGGCGTTGTCGAGCGCCCGCTGGATGCCGATGGTGGCCTTCATGGCGTTGAACATGTCGCCGCCGTTGGAGACGCACACGTCGACCGAGAGCGAGGGTCGCACCCCCACGTCGAGCAGCTTGCCGGTGGCCGGCCAGCCGAGTCCCATCTGGGCCTCCACGTCGGCCGACACCGAGGCGCTGCCGCCGGAGTCGGCGATCATCTGGAACTCGTCGGGCGCGAGCGAGCAGCAGTGGACGTGCGTCACCTTGTCCGAGAGCATCCCGTGCTCGTGCATCCAGGCGACCGGCCGGTTCTTGCCCCACTCGCCGTCCCCGTTGTGCACGGTGACCCGCGTGCCGAGCTCCTGGATGAGCTTCCAGTCCTCGAGCGCGACCTCGGGGACGCTGAACTGCGGTCCTCGCAGGGCCAGGGCCATGGTGAGCAGCTGGTCGTCGGTGGAGAAGTACTGCTCCTGCAGGCGCAGCACGTCGCGGGAGTGGGGGACGGTGCTGGGCAGCTGCCACATCGTCGCCCCTCCTCCGTGGGCGAAGACCGAGCGCATCCCCGAGTCGAGCAGCGCCTGGACCGCCGCGTCGCCCTGCTCGGGCGAGTCGATGTTGTGCGACCAGTCGAGCAGGGTGGTGATGCCGCTGTCGATGGCCTCGATCGCGCCCAGCAGGTTGCCGAGGTAGGTGTCCTCGGCGCGGAAGTCACCGCTCAGCCCGAGATGCACGCCGGTCAGGTACTGCCCGTGCGTCCAGTCCGAGCCGATGTGGCGGATGAGCGCCTGCCACAGGTGTCGGTGGGAGTCGACGAAGCCGGGCATCACGATCATGTTGCTCGCGTCGACGACCTCGGCGTCGGAGGCCTCGATCCCGAACCCGACCTCGCGGATGGTGCCGTCCTCGACGAGGACGTCGGCGCCCTCGAGCTGGCCGAGCTCTCGGTCGACGGTCAGGACGGTGCCGTTGCGGATGAGGATGCGCTCTGCGCTCATGGTGTCTCCGGAGGGTGAGGGAGTGGTTCTGCGTGCGGGAGGGTCAGGAGGACTGCGGGGGCGTCGGACGGGTGCGGAACGCGATGGCGGTCGCGACCAGCACGAGTCCTCCGGGCAGCCAGAACTGCCAGGCCTGGTTCAGGCCGAGGAAGTTGCTGGCGTTCGAGAGCATCGCGAGCAGGATCGCGCCGGGGACGATGCCGAGGTAGGAGCCCCGGCCGCCGTAGACGCTCGCGCCCGCGAGGACGACGACCGTGATGCTCGACAGGGTGTAGGTGACGCCCTGGGTGGGGTCGCCGATGCCGATCTGCCCGGCCACGACCACGCCGCCCAGACCTGCGAGGACCGAGGAGACCACGTAGGCGCCGAGGACGGTCCGACCGAGGGGGACGCCCAGGCGGGCCGCCGCTCCGGGGTCCGAGCCGGCCGCGCGCAGCGCCATCCCCGTCGGGTTGCGCAGCACGCGCTCGAGCAGCACCGCCAGGACGATGAGCACCACGAAGAGCAGCGGCACGGGTCCCACCGCGCTGATGACCGAGCTCATCAGCGCGGGCTCGATGAGCCCACCGGGGGTGTCACGCAGGAGGAGCGACACGCCCTGGACGGCCACGAACGTCGCGAGCGTGGCGACGATGGGTGGCAGCTGCAGCCCCAGGACCAGCAGGCCGTTGAGGAGCCCGACCCCTGCGGCCACGGCGAGGGCGATGACCACGCCCACGGCGGCACCCCCGGCACCGCCGTCGGTCGCCGTGTAGGACAGCACGACGACGGTGAGTCCCACCACCGGTCCGGCGGAGAGGTCGATCCCGCCCGTCATCACCACGGTGAGCTGGCCGAGTGCCACCAGGCCCAGGGCGGCGCTGGCGATCAGGAGCGACTGGACGTTGAGCTCGCCGAGGAACGTGGGGGAGCGGACGGTGGTCACGGCCGCCAGGACGACGGCCAGGAGCAGCAGGACGGCTCCGGGCAGGCTGTCGCTGCGGCGCATGCGCGCGCCACGGCCACGGCCGCGGTCGGTCGAGGTCGGGTCGTCCGTCGGACGGTCCCGCACGGCGCGCAGGGCGCTGCCCGTGATCTTCTCCTCGGTGACCTCGTCACCGCGCAGCGTCTGCACGGCTCGCCCGCCCGAGAACACCACGACCTCGTCGCAGAGCCCGGCGAGCTCGGCGGCGTCGGAGGACAGCACGACCACGGTCGAGCCGTCGTCGGCCCGCTCGCGCAGCAGGTCGTAGATCTCACGCCTCGCGCCGACGTCGACCCCGCGCGTGGGCTCGTCGCAGAGCAGGAGGCGGGGCTCGGTCATGATCGCTCGGGCGAACAGGACCTTCTGCTGGTTGCCGCCCGAGAGCGTGCCGATGGGGGCGTCCGTGGACGCCGCGCGGACCGCCGTCGCGGTCATGCCCGTGGTGACCGCCGCCCGCTCGAGCCGCGGCGACACGATGCCGCCGCTGCCCAGCGCACCGAGGTGGCCCACCGTCATGTTCTCGCGCACCGACAGGGCGGGGAACAGTCCCTCGACGGCTCGGTCGCCGGCGATGTAGGCCACCCCGGCCGAGGTGGCTCGGCCCGGGCGCGAGAGGTCGACCGGGTCGCCGTCGATCCTGACCGTGCCCGAGTCGGGTGGGTTGAGGCCGGCGAGGGCGCGGAGGAAGGCGCGCTGGCCGTTCCCCTCGACGCCCGCCAGCCCGACGACCTGGCCCTGGGCGCAGGTCAGCGACACGTCGCGGAAGCCGGGACCGCCGAGCTCGCCCACGACCACCCGGTCGTCCCCGGTGGTGGCGTTCTTGGGCGGGAACACCGCGCTCAGGGCGCGACCGACGACCATGGTGACGATGTCGTCGTCGGTGAGGGTGGCCGTGGGAGCCGTTCCCCTGACGCGTCCGTCGCGCAGGGTGGTGATGCAGTGGGCCACCCGCCTCACCTCGGCGATGCGGTGGGAGATGTACACCACGGCGGTGCCCGACTCCACGAGCTCGGCGATGAGGCCGAACAACCGGTCCACCTGGTCGCTGGTGAGCGACTCCGTCGGCTCGTCGAGCACCAGGACGCGGGGCTGCTGGGCCAGTGCCTTCGCGATCTCGAGCAGCTGGCGCTCGGCGGTCCGGAGCTCGGTGGCCCGCGCGTCGAGGTCGAGGTCGAGCCCGACGGTCTCCAGCCACCGCGCGGCCCAGGCGCGGGTGTCGTCGCCGTCCTCGCGACGGGGTGAGGGCACCGCGAGCACGAGGTTCTCGAGGACGGTCAGGTCGGCCACGACCGCAGGATTCTGGTAGACGACGGCGATACCGAGCTCCTGGGCCCGCGCGGCCGAGGCCGACCCGAGCACGTGGCCGGCGATCTCGACCTCCCCGTGGTCGGGGGAGAGGCTGCCGGCGGCGACACCCATCAGCGTGCTCTTGCCGGCCCCGTTCTCGCCGACGAGCCCGTGCACCTCCCCGACCGCGACCTCGAGGTCGACGTCCTGCAGTGCGACCGTGGTGCCGAACGTCTTGGTGATGCCGGCGAGTCGCAGGGCGACCTCACTCATCCCAACCGCCCTCGCCTCGGGTGATCTTCATGATCTGCTCGTCCGTGACGTCGTTGGACAGCAGGGCGTCCTCGGCGGCGCCGCTGTCGCAGCGAGGGGCCATGTCGTCGCCCGCGGTCGAGTCCTCGAACAGCGGCAGCTGGACGACGTCCTCGGGGCTCAGCAGCTCGTCCTCGGGGATCTTGACGCCCTGCGCCTTGGCGACGGCCGCCTGCACGGCGATCCGCGCGGTCCAGTTGCGGGCCGACGACGTCGCGAGCTGCGCCTCGGGGTTGGAGGCCGAGATCTTCTCCCAGTCGCACGCCAGCGCGTTGGCCTCGAGGCTGGCGATGGACGGCACGGTGACGTCGGCGGTCTGGAAGGCCTTGATGATCCCGGTGGTCATCAGGCCCTCGTCGGAGATCACGCCGTCGACGTCGGGGTTCTGCGAGAGGAACGCGGCCACGGCCTGCTGCGCTGCTGCCGGGTCCCAGTTGCCCTCGATCCACGTGTCGTCACCGGACGCGAGGTCGATGCTCGAGGAGCCCAGGCCCTCCTTGATGCCCTCCAGCTCGTCCGCGGAGACCTGGTTGCCCGCCGGTCCGCCGACGAAGATGACCTTGCCCCCGTCGGGGAGCTGCTTGGCCATCCACTCGCCCCACAGCTTGCCGTCGTGTCGGTGGTCGGAGTCGACGTAGGAGAGGTAGTCGGTGCCGGCCTTGCCGCCCGGGTCGGCCGCCCACGGCACCACCTGGACGCCTCGCTGCGTGGCCGAACGGATGCCGGGCAGCTCGGCCTCGCCGCTGCCACCGGCGTCGGGGATGATTACGACCGCCTTCGCGCCCTGGGAGACCATGCTCTGAAGTCCCGAGATGGCCTGCTGCAGGTCGAACTTCGCGTCCACGGTCTTGACGTCGGTGATGTTCGGGCACTCCTTGAAGCCCTGCAGCGCCTGCTTCTTGGACTCCTTGGACCAGCCGTTCAGGCCGCCGCCGTCCTGGAAGCCGACCACCAGCTCCTTGGTGCCGCACCAGGCCGGCCCATCCCCGCCGGACGCGCTCGTCGACGAGTCGGTGCCGCCACCGCACCCGGTGAGGACGGCCGCGGCCAGGGCTCCGGCCGCCAGGATTCCGACGGGGCGACGCAGGGTGTGGGGGTGCATGGGGTCCTCCGGTGGGGGTGATGGGTGAGCGGGTTCAGCGAGTGGGCGTCGAGGTGGTGGGACGCAGCCGTCGGACGAGCGCGATGGCGCGTCCGCCTCCGAGGGCCACCCCGAGGGCGATGACGGCGCCCTGGACGAGGTTCTGGGACGCGGTGGGGAGCCCGCTGGCCAGGACGACCTGGCCGAGCTGGGTCAGGAAGAGGGCGCCGCCGGCGGTGGCGACGACGCTTCCGCGCCCGCCGCCGAACGCCGTCCCGCCGACGGCCACGGCGGCGATCGTCGTCAGCAGGTAGGGGTCGCCCTGGAAGGCGCTGGGCCGGGCGATGAAGGCGCCGAGGAGGATGCCGGCCACGGCGTAGAGGCCGGCCGCGGTGACGTAGGCCCCCACGCGGAGGCGAGCGACCGGGAGCCCGACGGCGATCGCCGCGGCCGTGTTGGCGCCCGACGCCTCCAGCTGCCGGCCGATCACGGTGCGGCGGGTCAGCAGGGCGAGGGCGACCACGACCACGACGCACAGCCAGATCAGCGCCGGGACGCCGAGGACGTCCGTCGTCACCACCGAGGTGAGGCCCGGCGGCACGCTGTTGGACATGTTGCCGCCGGTGACGGCGAGGATCGTGCCCTGCGCCAGCGCGTTCACGCCGAGCGTGGCGACGAAGGGCGTGATGCCGAAGCGCGTGATGGCCAGGCCGCTCACCAGTCCGGAGACGAGGCCCGCGGCAAGAGCCGCGAGCAGGGCGACCACGATGCGACCGTCGGACCCGCCGCTGACCTGCACGACCGTCACCGCCGACAGGGAGATGACACCGGCGGCCGACAGGTCCAGACCACCCTGCTGGGCGACGAGGGTCTGGCCCGATGCGGCGACCGCCAGGATCGCCGCGAAGGGCAGCATCGAGAGCAGCGCCGTGGGGGCGACCGTTCCCGGCAGGAAGACCGCGGACGCGACGAAGAGCAGGGCCGTGACCACCCACACCGCTCCGAAGCCGCCGGTGCTCGGGCGCCAGCCGAACACGGTGCGCGGCCGGGATGCCGCGACGACCTCGGGACCAGGCGCCGCCGTGTCGGCCACCGGGGTCGCGGACGTGCTGCCGGTCCCTTCGGGCGGTCGCGAGACGGTGGGCGACATGGGCTCTCCTGAGGTCGTGGTGGCTGTGACGCGCGCCACCCATCCCACTGCGTGACCCACCTCACGCGCAGTGACCGAACCCGTGATTCTTCCCGTGCCGTCGTGGCGGTGGCCGTGAGGCGGGGGAGTGATCGCGGACAAACTCCTCGAACGGCCGTCAGGACCCCCGGAGCCACCTCGCGACGGCCGGGGCCGATCCTGGAGAGCCGTCGTCGCGGTCCATGCCGGACGAGCGGGTGGCGGTGACCAGCGCGGCGTCGACGTCTCGTGGCGGCGATGGTGCAACCTCGGAGCGGCGGCCGTCCGTCAGGAGGGCATGAGAACGGAACCCCCATCATGATGACGGCGCGCGACGAGGAGTTCGGCCACTACGTGGTCGAGCGCCGCACGACGCTGCTGCGGACCGCCACCCTGCTGACCGCCGGTGACCAGCACCTGGCCGAGGACCTCGTGCAGACCTGCCTGACCCGGCTCTACGTGGCGTGGCCGGCCTTCCGCCGTGCGGCCAACCCGCACGGCTACGCGCACCGGACGTTGGTGAACGCGCTGATGGACGAGCACCGACGACCGTGGCGCAGGCACGAGCGGCCGCTGCCCGACCCGCCCGAGCGGTCGTGCGCCGGTGGGCTCGACGCGTCGACCGCGGACGACCTCCACGCGGCCCTGCGAGGGCTCCCGCCGCGGATGCGTGCCGCCCTGGTCTGTCGCTACTTCCTCGACCAGAGCGTGGCGCAGACCGCCGAGATCCTGGGCTGTCGGGAGGGCACGGTGAAGAGCCAGACCGCACCCGGGCTCGACCACCTGCGTGCCGCCCTCGGCGACGTGGCCGTCCCCGCGCCCGACCGACCCGCGGGCCACCGCCCCACCACCTGTCTGCCGGTCGATCCGGCGACCCCCCTCTCGCACCGGAGCACCTCATGCCCGACCTGCGCACCCTCATGCACGACGCCGCCACCATCGACGAGCCGCCCGTCCTCGACCCGGGCGCGGACGTCGCCCGCGGTCGTACGGCCCTCCGCCGCCGCCGACAGCGACGGCTCGGTGCCTCGGCGGGCCTGGCCGCCGCCGTCCTCGGTGTCGTGGCCGTCGGGACGACCGGCGCGTGGCAGGGCGCCCAGCAGCCCGTCTCGCAGGGGCCGGCCTCGTCTGGGGTCGCGCTGGTGGCCTACGCCGGTGCCCAACCGGCCGGTTACGAGCTCGACAAGGTCCCGGCCGGGTGGGAGGTCCGTGACAGCACGTCGGCCGTCCTGACCCTCGCCCCCGTCGGCGCCGCCCCGGCGCCCATCGAGCCCGGCAGCACGTCCCTGGTGGCCACGATCGGGGTGATGACCGAGCGGGGCTACACGGTCCCCGGGGGTGTTCCCACCCAGGGGGTCGAGGTCGACGGCCTCCCCGGCGCGATCATCGACGACAAGGGCGCCGGCGACACCCGCACCCTGTACGCCGAGCAGGCCTCCGGCGATGCGCTGGTCATCCAGGTCTGGGACGGTCTCGGGTGGGACGACCAGCAGATCGTCGACTTCGCCGAGTCCGTCCGCGTCACCCGCGACGCCACGCCCGGGGTCGGCTAGCGGCGGCGGGCCCGCTGGACGACGGCGCGGACGGCGAGGGCGTCACCGCCTCCGGCGTCGGCCACGTCCGCACCGTCCACCGCGGCCCGGACGGCTACGCGGGCCACGTCGAGGGAACGCCGAGCCTGTCGAGCACGTCCGAGGGACCGAAGCCCCTGGAGCAACCCGCGCCAGGTCGCAACGTTGGGGGAACATCATGATCCGTCGAGTCGGCATCTGCGCCGTCGCCACCCTGTTCGTCGTCGGGCTGGCAGGCAGCCCCGCATCGGCCCAGACCAAGGTCCGCGAGGACCGCATCGGTGACGCCGCGCCGCGCGTGGACATCGTCTCCACGAAGGTCCAGAACAACCGGACCAGCTTCGCGGTCACCATCAGGATCGCGAAGGTGGAGAAGCGCCGCACCGGTGCCGCCATCATCTTCGGGGGCGCCACGGAGGCGACCCAGGCCGTGCTGATCGAGGCGGTCCCCGTCTCGAGGGGGCGGTACCAGGTCCGCGGCTACACCGCCGACGACAGCTCCGAGACCCTCACCCCGCTCGCGTGCGCCTCCGGGGCGGCGACCGTCCGCCAGGGCACGGGCGGGTACTTCCGGTTCGTCGTGCCCCAGTCCTGCCTCGGCGCGCGTGCTGGTCGTCAGGCCACCACCGCCATCACCTTCGACAAGCGGGTCACCCAGGGCAGCGTCGTCCAGCAGGACCTGCGCGGCCTCCGCCGAGGAGACGAGACGTCGCGGGGTGACGAGGACGCGCCGGTCGACTTCAGCTCGGTCGTCACCACGCGCCTCGGCTGACCCGACCGTCCGCCTCGCCCCCGCCGGAAGCCTCCGGTCGACGTCAGAGCCTGCGCCGGACGCTGGGAGCGGGGCCGGCGGGGTCGAGCCCGTGGGCGGAGTGCAGGAGTGAGAGGGCCGCGGTGCGCGAGGCCGCGTCGGAGGTCCGGAACCCGCACGAGCACTGCGCGCGGACGCCGCTGGCCGAGGTGGCCAGGTAGTGGCTGAGCCGGTGCGCGCGTCCGGGTGCGGACGCGCCGTCGCGCGTCGCGAGGTCCTCGGCCGACACCGTCGCGACCCGCGTCAGGTCGTGGGCCTCAGCGGACTGGGTGGTGGTGACGGACGAGACCAGCTGGTGCTGCGGCGTGGCCTCGGGACGGGCGAAGAGGAACCCCTGGGCCCGTCGGCAGCCCATCATCACCAGGGAGTCGCGCTGCTGGAAGGTCTCGACGCCCTCGGCGACGACGTCCATGTCGAGGCTCGTCGCCAGCTGGACGATGGAGGAGACCAGGGTGGCGGTCGTGGCGTCGGTGTCGATGTCGGCGACGAAGGAGCGGTCGATCTTGATGATGTCGGCCGGTACGTCGCGCAGGTGGACCAGGTTGGAGAACCCGGTGCCGAAGTCGTCGATGGCGATGCGGACACCGTGCGCCCGCAGGGTGCCCAGGACGCCGATCGCCCGGTCGCGGTCGGTGGCGACCACGTTCTCGGTGATCTCGAGGATCAGCTGGTGCGCCGGCAGCTCGTTCCGGTGGAGGGCCTGGACGACCGCGTCGACCCATCCGGGCGCCGTGAGCTGCGTCGGCGAGACGTTGACCGCCATCTCGAGCGGCCGGAGCAGGTCGCGGCTCCAGGCGGCCGCGCGCGCGACGGCCTGGTCGAGCACGAGGGTGCCGAGCGGGACGATGCTGCCGTCGGCCTCGGCCCAGTCGATGAACTCGGCGGGACTGACGGCGCCGGCGGTGGGATGGTCCCACCGCGCGAGCGCCTCGTACCCGCGCACCTGCTCGGTCGCCATGTCCACCACGGGCTGGTAGGCGACCGTGATCTGGCCGGTCTCGATGGCCTCGTGGAGGTCCTGCTGCAGGTTGGAGCGGCGCCGGACCGAGTCGGTCATGCCGTCGGTGTAGGTGACGACCCGGTGCTTCCCGCCGTCCTTGGCCGCGTACATCGCGACGTCGGCGTCGCGGAGCAGGGCGGCCACGTCGGGGCGGCCGCCGGGCGAGGCGAGGTCGCGGGGGAGTCCCCGCGCGCCGGCCACCGGCCGGTTCCCGTCCCGGGTGGCGATGCCGAGGCTCGCGCCCACGCGGAGGCGGAGCCCGTCGATCTCGATCGGTGCCTCGAGCGCGGCGAGCATCCGGGTGGCTGACGACTCGACCTGCAGCGTCGTGCCCGTCACGATCGCGGCGAACTCGTCACCCCCGAGCCGGGCGAGGACGTCGCAGGCACGCAGCGCGCCGGCGAGGCGGCCGGCGACGGCGGTGAGCAGCTGGTCGCCGACGTCGTGCCCGTGGGTGTCGTTGACCCGCTTGAAGTCGTCGAGGTCGACGAAGACGATGCCGAACGGGTCGTCCCGGCGCGAGGCTGCGGTCGCGAGCTCGTGGAACAGCGTCCGGCTCGCCAGACCGGTGACGGCGTCGCGGAGCACCACCTGCTCGTTCAACCTCCACGCCGCCAGGCTGGCGACGCTCGCGGCGAGGACGAACCCGGCATGGATGCCGGCCCACAGCCACGGGTGCACGTGCGCGCCGTGGTGCCCGAACACGTCGTGGGGCACCAACGTCCCGAGGATCCCGTGGTGGGCGAGCACCAGCAGCAGGGCCGTGCCGAAGGGGGCCCAGTCCTGGTAGAGCGCGACGAGGGCGACCATGACGAAGAAGTGGAAGTGCGCCTCGGTCTGCCCGCCCCACAGGTAGATCAGCATCATCGAGGCCGTCATCAGGCTGGTGGTGGCCAGGGAGCTGCGGACGGTGCGGGGGAGCCACTGCGGCATGGCCAGGAGCGCCGGGAGGGCGACGATCGCCGCGTGCATCGGCGCGTACGACGGGCTCGGGCCCCAGAACGCCGAGACCACGCCCAGGACGATGGCCTGGGCGAACGCGATGGCCATGACCACGCGGTGTCGCTGGACCCAGACCGCCCGCGGCAGCGCACGACCCTGGGGCAACCACCGCAGCAACCACATCTTCATGGGCTCCATGATCATCCATATGGAGTACCTTGCGCAGGTCTTGAGGAAGATTCTCTTGACATCGGCGGTGTCGGTGGGTGCTCCGCTGGAGCGGTCGTGCTCCCGGACCACGACCGTGGTGAGGTGACCGGCGACTCCACCTCAGCTGAAGCACGAGCCGTCACCGACCCCGTTTCACGCCAGGCCCCGTCACCGACCGCTGCTGGTCGGGCAGCGTCCCGGCCGCCAGAGCGTCGACCGCCCTGGCGCGGCTCGCAGCGCCCGGGTCCTGTCAACGTGCAGGGGGCGGCGTCGTCAACCGCACCGCCCGTCGCAGGGTCAGCGGCCCTGCCCGGTGGTCAGGCAGGCGCGGTAGCCCTGCGGATCTGCGAGCACCCAGAACGGTCTGACCCGCGCCGACCACCGTCATGGGTCGCCCCGCGGCGGTCGGTGACCGCTGGTGGCGGCGGAGCCGCACAGGCAGGTGGTGGCCGCCTCCACCCAGAGACGGCCACCACCTGGATCGTGTGGGGCACCGGTCAGCGGGTGCCCTCCTCGGCGTACTTCAGCACCGCGTCGGCATTGTCCTTGGTGATGAAGGCCGGGCCGGAGTAGATCGGCTCGCCGCCGCCGACGTCGTTGCCGTTGATGCTCTTGAGGTACAGCACCGAGACGCCCTCGTAGCCCTGGACGAACGGCTGCTGGTCGACCGCGAAGGCGATCTTGTCGGACTGGATGTCCTTGATGACGTCCTCGGACAGGTCGAAGGTCGCGACCTTCGCCTCGCTGCCCGACTCCGCCACCGCCGCGACCGCGTCGATGCCCTGCTGTCCGCCGAGCGTCAGGACGGCGTCGATGCTGCTGTCGGCCTGCAGCTGGGAGGTGATGGTCGCGGTGACGGCGTTGTCGTCGGTGCCGTCGACCTGGAGGTTCGTCACGGTGCCACCCATCGCCGCCTTGACCGCGGCGCAGCGCTGCTCGAGGTTGAGCGCTCCCGCGGCCTGGATCACGCACAGGGCGTTGGTGTACCCCTCGGCCTTCATCCGCTCCCCGACGGCCGTCCCCGCGAGCTCCTCGGACTGGCCGACGTGGGTGATGGCCCCGAACGCCTTCGACTGCTCCAGGCCGGCGTTGATGGTGACGACCGGGATGCCGGCGGCGACGGCCGCCTTCACGCTCGCCTCGACACCGTCGGGGTTGGCCATGGAGACCACGATGCCGTCGACCTCGTCGGCGACCGCACCGTCGATCAGCTGCGACTGCTGCGACGGGTCGGGGTCGCCGGCGTAGTTCACCGTCACGCCGAGGTCCTTGCCCGCGCGGTCGGCACCGGACTTCACCCGGTCCCAGAACGCGTCGCCCGACGGCGCGTGGGTGATGACCGCGTAGGTGAGGTCGAGGTCGGCGGAGTCGGCGGGGCCGCTGTCCTGGCCGGTTCCGCTGCAGGCGCCGAGCGCGAGGGCGCCCGCGGCCACGAGGGCGGCGATCGTGAGCTTCTTCATGGCGTTCTCTTTCGTGGAGGGGGTGCGTGCTGGCCAGACCTTCGTCCTGACATGGAGCGCTCCATAAGTAAAGGGTGTGAAGTACGCCACGTCAAGGGACGGGACGTGACGCCGTCTGATCGGACGAGGTGAGACCATGACGTCCGTGCAACCAGGGTCGAGATCGAGGCCGACGATCTATGACGTCGCCCAGCGCGCGGGCGTGTCCAAGTCGCTGGTCTCCCTGGTGCTGCGCGGCCACCCGAACGTGAGCGACCGGCGCCGCCGGGCGGTGCTCGAGGCCATCGACGAGCTCGGGTACCGACCCAGCACGGCCGCAGCGTCGTTGGCGGGCCACCGCACGCACAGCATCGGGGTGGCGATCGAGGAGTTCGAGAACCTCTGGTTCGTCGAGCTCCTGCGCGGCATGCGGCAGGAGCTGCACGCCACCGGCTACCACGTCACCGTCGCCGACCGGGACCTCAACTCCCACCTCGCCCTCGACCCGATCGACGGCTTCCGGTCGCTGCGCGTCGACGGCCTCGTGATGGCGATGGAGCCCGGCGCGGGCGTCCTCGACGACCTCGACCTCCCCTACGTGGTGGCCGGGCAGCGGGAGAACGTGCCGGGGACGTCCGACCTCGTCGCCGGTGACGACACGCTCGGCGGCGAGATGGCCACGGGCCACCTCCTGGGGCTCGGCCACGAGCGGATCGCCCACGTGACGGGCGCCGGCGGCACGGCGGCGCTGCGCTGCTCGGGCTACGAGGCGACGATGCGGGCCGCGGGGCACCGGGTGGTCGTCGTCGGGCACGACGAGCCGACCACCGAGCTGGCGGCGGGACGCTCCACCGCCGCGCTCCTGGACGCAGAACCCGACGTCACCGCCGTCTTCGCCGCCAACGACCTGATGGCGCTCGGCGCGATGGCCGCCCTGCGCGAGCGGGGTCTCGGCGTGCCGGGCGACGTGTCCGTGATGGGCTACGACGACACGCCGCTGGCGGGGTCGGCCTACCTCGGCCTGACGTCCGTCGACGACCGCAGCGACGAGATGGGTGTGCGGACCGCGCGGACGCTGCTGCGACGGATCTCCGACCCGTCCGCACCGCCGCACCGCGAGCTGCTCGAGCCCGCGGTGGTGGTCCGGACCACCACCGCTCCCGGGCCCCGGGCTGCGCGGCCCTAGAGGTCGAGCACCAGCCGCTCGCTGCACGAGCGGGAGACGCAGACCATCATGCAGTCGTTGCGGGCCTGCTCCTGGGGGTCGAGCACGGAGTCGCGGTGGTCGGGCACGCCCTCGAGGACCGGGGTCTCGCACGTGCCGCAGGTGCCCTCCCCGCACGAGGTGAGAACCACGACGCCCGCGTCGTCGAGCACGTCGACGACGGCGCGGTCGACCGGCACCGTCAGCACCCGTCCGGAGCGGGCGAGCTCGACCTCGAACGGGACGTCGAGCGTCGGCGCGCCGACCTCCTTGGCCGCGAACCGCTCGAGGTGCAGCGCGCCCGCGGGCCAGTCCGCGCACTGTGCCTCGACCGCGTCCAGGAGCGGCGTCGGGCCGCAGGTGTAGACGAGGGTGTCCGCGCGCGGGGTGCCGAGGACGCCGGGGAGGTCGATGTGACCCCGCTCGTCCTGGGGCCACACGGTGACGCGGTCGCCGTGGGCCGCGAGCTCGTCGAGGTGCGCCATCGACGCACGATGGCGTCCCCCGTAGACCAGCCGCCAGTCCGCGCCCGCGGCCTCGGCGGCGGCCACCATGGGCAGGATCGGGGTGATCCCGATGCCGCCCGCGACGAACACGTAGCGCGGGGAGGGCTCGAGGGCGAAGTGGTTGCGCGGGCCCCGCACGTCGAGCCGCGACCCGGGGCGCAGTCGGTCGTGGACGAACGCCGACCCACCCCGGCCGTCGGGCTCGCGCAGCACGCCCACGCGGTACGCGCTGCGGTCGGCGGGGTCGCCGCTCAGCGAGTACTGGCGTACCAGACCGTCGTCGAGGACGAGGTCGACGTGCGCGCCGGGCTCCCACGGGGGTAGGTCGGAGCCGTCGCGGGAGGTGAGCGTGAGCGCGACGACGCCGTCGGAGACCTCGACCCGCTCCTCGACGACCAGAGGAAGGACGTCGTGCGTGGCCGGCCCCGTCTCGACGGTCGGCGCGGTCCGGACGTCGTCGGCGGGTCCGTCGAACGCGAGCGGCAGGTGCTTCAGGACGGCCATGTTGGGCGTGGACGGGTAGCGGACGGGGGTGCCGGACAGTCGGAGCTCGCCGAGGCGGGGCAGCACCTCCTCGAGCGCGACGCGGGCCTCGAGCCGCGCGAGCGGGTTGCCCAGGCACCCGTGCAGCCCCTCGCCGAACCCGAGGTGACGGATGTCGGGGCGCAGCGCGTCGAACTCGCCGGGATCGCTGTAGCGGCGCGGGTCGTGGTTGGCGGCTCCGATGACCATGGCGACGCGGTCACCCTCGGGGATCCTCTGGCCGTGGTACTCGACGTCCCGGGTGGCCGTCCGCACCGTCACCTGCAGCGGCGTGCGGAACCGCAGCCCCTCCTCGACGGCGTTGCGGATCAGGCGGGGGTCCTCGCGCAGAGCCTTCTGCTGGTCAGGACGGGTCGCCAGCTCGTGGAAGAGCGTCGAGAGCAGCCCGGCCGTCGTCTCGATCCCGGCGAGGTAGAGCCCGAACACCAGGCCGACGGCCTCGGAGGCGGCGACGATCTCGTCGTCGGCCAGCGGCACGCCGTCGATCTCGGACTGCACGACGTGGGTGAGGAGGTCGGACCGGGGGCGACGACGCCTCTCCACCAGCAGGTCGGCGAGGTACTCGCGCGAGCGCCGGGTCGACGTCTCGGCCAGCGGCGTGAGGGCGTCGTCGTCGGGCACGCGGTCCTTGAGCCCGTGCGACCACTCGACCAGCTGCGTGCGGTCGTCGCCCTCGGGCAGACCGAGGAAGTCGAAGAACACCTCGTACGGCAGCGGCCAGGACAGCGCCTGGGCGATGTCGACCTCGCCGTCGCGGGCGAACCCCTCGACCATCCGCACGGTGATCGCACGGACGTCGGCCTCCAGCCTGGCGATGTTGCGCGGCATGAAGTGCCGTTGGACCACGCCCCGGATCTGGTCGTGGCGCGGGTTGTCCAGGATCGGGATGTTGCCCTCGCCGCCCTGGTCGTTGGTCGCGTCGAGGTCGATGCCCGGGTGGTTCTTGAACGTCTCGGGATCAAGGAGCGCGCCGCGCACGTCGTCGTACCGCGACAGGGCCCAGAAGCCCCACTTCTGGCTGTAGTAGAGCGGCGACTCCTCGAGCATCCGCCGGTAGACGGGGAACGGGTCCTCCTGGAAGGCCACGCTGAAGGGGTCGTAGACCACGGGCGACGTCACGGTGGCTCCTGGCGATCGAGGGCTGGGGCTGTCTCGGACAGGCTAGAATGGAGCGCTCCATATTTCAAGGAGCTCCTCGGGTCCGCGCGGACGACACCCCATGGCCCGCCGATCGTGAGACCACCCTGCGGCACCCGTCTCGCGACCGGGAGGGGTTCTGGCCGTGGGCGAGGGACCGACGACGGTCCGGGCGGTGAGTCGTTCGTCGGTCGATGGAGGTGGGTCAGCCCATCCGGGGCCGGTCGGTCCAGGTCTCGGTCAGGCGGGGGACGTCGGCCGGGAGGTCGCCGTCGGCGGCCTGCGAGGCCTGCCCGATCAGGTGGGCCATGGCTCGCAGGACCAGCAGCTCGTGGTCGGTCAGCACCGGCCGCTCGAACGACCCGACGGCGAACGTGCCGACCACGGTGTCGCCGCGCAGGACCGGGAAGCTGGCCAGGCTCCGCGTGCCCAGGGCCCGGGAGGGGGCGAGGTCGTCGGAGGTGGAGAGGTGGACGTTGGAGTGGGCCTCCATCGCCCGCCGGTTGGCCACTCGTCCGCAGATGAAGGTGCCGGCGCCGAGCACGCGGATGCCGGGGAGGTCGTCCGGGCGCAGGCCGGCCGACGAGGTCATCCTGAGGTCGGCTGCGGCGTCGGGGCACCCGTAGCGGAAGTAGAAGTCCAGGCCCATCGGTTCGGCGAGCACGGCCCAGACCTGGGCGGTCAGGCGTTCGGGGTCCTCCCACACCGAGACCCCGTGGTCGGGGCCCTCGTCGCCGGGGTCGGCGTCGTCGATGCGGGTCAGGACGGTCTCGAGGTCGAGCCCGGTGTGAGGTGCGGCCAGGCGGGCGCGGGCGTTCGCGTGGTCGGCGGGCGCCGACGTGGGGAGCCCGACGGCGGGACCGAGGGTCCGGGCCAGGCCGGGATCGCCGGTCAGGGCCGCGCTGTGGGTCGGGTACCAGGGGCAGCTGGTCTGGTGCCAGTCGCGGACCACGAGGGCCCCGTCGGCGTCGACGATCTGCTCGGTCCACCACCACCGGCACGTCGGGCACCGGACCGGTGCGACGCCGTCGAACGGACGGTCGACCGGGAGCATCTCCACCCCGGCGGGAATCTCGGGTCGCACCTCGGCCTCCTCTCGCCCGGCACGTGCGCGTGCGTCGTCGTCCAGTGTGCCGCCCGCGATCGACGAGGCAGCGAACTGGACGGGTTCTTGAGGATACGTGGGGTTGCCGACCGTCTCGCTGCGGGATCGTCGACCGACGTCTGCGATCGAGCCGTCTCGGTGCACCTTCGCGGGCAGCTCATTCCAGGCTGGTGTACCCGGGGTGCACGCCGGGGGCGGCGACGGCGTGCATGATGCACACCGATGTGACGGGGTCGTGACTGGGTCACCGCTTCTTGCGGCCGACACCTGGCGCCGACGCGATCTGGGTCATCCAGGCCGCGACCTGGCGGACGTCGAGGTCGTCGACGGACTCGAGCTCGACCCCACGGGTCGCCCTGCCCATCGCCAGCGGCGTCACCGGCGGTACCGGCTGTAATGACGCGCCATTGATGAACATGAGCATGACGCGGCCGGCGAAGCCGCCGCAGCTGAAGCACCAGCCGTCTCCGACCCCGTAGTAGGCCATGCCCCACTTCACCGACCGCTGCAGGTCGGGCAGCGTCTCGGCCGCCAGAGCGTCGACCGCCTCGGCGATCCCGCGCTGCGGTCGCGGCAGTCCGGCGATGTACGCGCGGACCGGCTCTTCGCCCACGGCCGCCTTGGCGGCGCTCGCTGCGCCCGTGGTCATGTCGACCGGCAGGTCTGCGGCGACGTGCTCGGGTGATGGTGCCGGTGCACCATGACGGTGGACGTCAGATCGTGCGTCCTCGCTCGCGGCCATGACGGGCTCCTCTGACGTGGTCGACCAGTACGTCTGGTCTGACCGACCAGCGGGCACGAACTCATCGGCCCCACCCGGCGAGGTCGGGCCGTCTCGGCTGACGGCGCGCTCGGCAGTCTCGGGTGCGTCTCCTCAGGCGGTCCGGTCAAGCCTGGGAGCCCACCTCGTCCGGTGTGGCTCCCAGCTCGTCGTCGAGCCCCGCCAGGTAGGTCGCGAAGCCGGACGGGACGCGACCCAGACGGCGACCCGAGGTGGTGACGCGGGTGCCGCCCACGACTGATGCGCCACCGGCACGCAGGGCCCGGACGAGCAGCACGTCCTCCTGGTCCGCGACCTCGGCGAAGCCGCCGACGCGGTCGTAGGCGTCCAGCCGGACGGAGAGGTTCGCCCCGTGCAGGCCCCCGCGGTCCAGGGGGTGCCGCGCCCTCCACAACGCCAGGGAGGCCGGGCTCATCTCCCCGGCGTCGGGCTCGACCTCGCCGAGCACGAGGTCGCAGGCACTGGCCAGGGCGAGGTGCTCGACCAGCCACCGGGCCGGGACGGTGCAGTCCGCATCGGTGTTGACCACCAGGACCCCGGCGGGGTCGTGGTCGAGATCGGCCGTGCCGTGGCGGATGCCGGCGCGGCGGGCGGCGCCCACGCAGCCGGATCCGATGGCCACGGCCGTCACGTCGTGCCGCACGCCGACGACGGCCGAGGTGTCATCGGTGCACCGGTCCAGGACCACGACCACCGAGATCGCGAGGTCCGCGTCGACCCGCGCGAGCTCGTCGACGGCACGACGCACGGAGTCCAGGCAGGCGCCGATGCGGTCCTCCTCGTCGTGCGCGGGCACCACGACCAGGACGGCGGTGATCGGGTCCCGCGGGCGAGGGAGGTCCTGCGCGCAGGACGGCGGTGACGAGGACACGCGGCACACTCCTCCGTGCCCGGCCGGGCAGGGTCGGCGTTCACTCTCGTGGACCGGACGATCAGAGCCTAGGTGCAGTCGTTCGTCCGACGCCGTGGCGCCGCGCCACCGTCCGACCAGACCGCCATCGGGGGACGAGCGTCGCGTCGCCCTTCCTGCCACCCGAGCGGCAGCGATCCTGGAGCCCGAGCCCCCACGCACTGGCCCGCCACGTCCGCTGGCTGGACAGGACCGACGGGGGGCGAGCCCGGCCGGTCTCCGGCGCCCCGACGGCCGACCGGCCGACGGGTCTCGGACCGAGCAGACTGGGTGGCGTGAGCAACCCGCTGCCCTCCTGGTTCACCGAACGCGACGACGACCGGCCCGACACCGAGTTCTACGCCGTGCCCCGGCTGGTCACGCACATCGACGACGCCGCGATCGCGGCGGTCGGCGACCTGTACGCCGAGCTCGGTCTCGACGGCTCGTTGACGACCCCGCGGCGGGTGCTGGACCTCATGTCGTCATGGGTGTCGCACCTGCACAGCGCCCCGAGCGAGCTGGTCGTGCTCGGCCTGAACGGCGTCGAGCTCGACGCGAACCCGATGGCCACCGAGCGGGTGGTGCACGACCTGAACGCCGATCCTGCGATCCCGTTGCCGGACGACGACGTCGACGCCGCCCTGTGCTGCGTGTCGATCGACTACCTGACCCGTCCGGTGGAGGTGCTGCGCGACCTGGCCCGGGTGCTGCGGCCGGGCGCCCCCGTCGTGATCACGTTCTCCAACCGCTGCTTCCCCACCAAGGCCGTGCACGGCTGGCTGGCCACCGACGACGACGGGCGGGCGCAGGTCGTGGTCGAGTACCTCGCCCGGGCGGGCGGGTTCGGCGCTGCCGAGGTGTCGCTGCGGACGCCGTCGGACCGCTCCTACCGAGGCGACCCGCTGCGCGCCGTCGTCGCTCGCGCCACCTGATCGAAACCGGTGGCGGTGTCCGACCGGGTCTGCTTCGGTGCTCCGGTGACCGACCTGCGGACCGAGCGCCTGATCCTCCACCCCGTCGACGTGGGCGAGGCCGAGCGCATCGCGGCGCGGCGACCGGCCCCTGGCGACGCGTGGGCGGAGGACTTCCCGTTCGAGGGTGACGTCATGGGCGTCACCATGTTCTTGCGTGCCACGGCCGCACACGGTGACCAGGGCCCCTTCGGCCACTACGCGATCGTCCGGACGGCCGATGGACGGGCGGTGGGCGGTGCCGGGTTCAAGGGCCGGCCCCAGGCCGGCTCGGTGGAGATCGGGTACGGCCTGGCGCCGTCCGCGCGGGGACACGGGTACGCGGCAGAGGCCGTCCGGGCGCTGCTCGACCTGGCCCGCGAGCACGGGGTGGCACGCGTGGTCGCCGACACCGATCGGGGCAACCTCGCGTCCCAGCGGACCCTGGCGGCTGCCGGGTTCGCCCGGCTCGGCACCGATGGCGACCTCCTCCTCTACGAGGTCGTCCTCTGATCCTGTCCGAGGCGCGAGCGGCGCCGGACTCTTGCTCACCCGGGCCGATCGGAGCGGACGCCCCGCGTCAGGTCCCCGTGGTGCGCCGGCGCAGCAGCACTGCGGCGACCGCGAAGATCCCCAGGATCGCGAGGAAGAGGAGGGCGGCCCAGGTACTGAGGTGATCGAGCGACCACAGGGCGATCACCGCGGAAGCCGCGAGGACGACGACCAGCCCGATCCGCAGTGGCTCCGGCAACGAGCTGAGGATCGACGTCTTCCCGTCACGCTCCGGGCCCGAACGACATGGTCCGCACCCTAGACGTTCCAGGATCGTGGGGAGACGCCGCGACATGTCGGGCGCCGGTCCTGACGGCCAGCCCATCCGGCCGGCGTGCACGATGGCCCTTGGCGTCTGCTCAGCTGCTGCCCGTTCGCCCACGCCGGTGGCGACCGCGACCTCGAGGCGCACCGGTCGAGCGAAGGAGTCGAGATGGTCAGGGACGATGACGCGAAGGACCACGGCGTCATGTTCGACGGCGTGAGGATCGGCCGACCGGCCACCCGAGCGCTCGTCGACGCCGGTTTCGAGCGCGTCGCCGACCTGCCGGAGGACCTGTGCCGACTCGCCCACCTCCATGGGGTCGGCCCGAGGGCCGTGGCGCTGCTGACGGAGGCGCGAGGTCGCTAGCCCTGCTCACCTCCCCGGTCAGGACACCTCGTCACTGGTCTCGGGCGGCCTCGGTCCGATCACCCATCGCAGCCGTCGCTGGCTGACACTCCGACCTGGGCCTTCCGTCCGGGGGTATCGCTGCGAGATGGTGGTTCGCGAACACGCGGGGGAGTGGTGGGGTCCTGCGAGCCGGTGCTCGCCGGCGGTCACCGAGCGACAGCTGCGAGCGACGTCAGCACGCGCGTCCTGAGCAGATCGGCTGGTGCTCCGAACAGGTCGACGAGCACTGGCTCTGGGACCTCGCACTCGACCAGCTCCGGAGGCCCGGGGAGCTGATCGGTGAGGGTGTCCCGCCCGATGAGAATCGGCGTCGGCCGGGGTCTCACCCTGGACGACATACTCCGAGCAAGAAGGTGCCGCCCGTGAGACCACTTCGCTACTCCATCAACGTCACCCTCGACGGATGTGTGGACCACCGTGTCGGTATCGCCGACGAGGAGTCCCACCGGTACTGGGCGGACAGTCTGGCGCGCGCGGACGACCTGCTCCTGGGGCGGGTGACCTACCAGATGATGGAGGAGGCGTGGCGGCGGCCGGTCGATGGTGTCTGGCCCACCTGGATGGCCGACTGGATGATCCCGTTCGCCGAGTCGATCGACGACATGTCGAAGCACGTCGTCTCGAGCAGCCTCGCCACGGTCGACTGGAACGCCGAGCTGGTCCGCGGCGACCTCGCAACGGCGGTACGGGGACTGAAGGCTCAGCCGGGAGAGGGGATCTTCGTGGGCGGCGTGACGCTCCCGCTCGCTCTCGCCGACCTGGGACTGATCGACGAGTACGAGTTCATGGTGATGCCGGTGCTCGCGGGGCACGGACCGACGCTGTTCGCCGGCCTTCGTGAATCGGTCGACCTCCGGCTCGTGGACAGGCACGAGTTCGCGTCGGGTTCGGTGGCGCTGCGCTACGTGCCCGGTCCTCGAGACATGCCGAAGTAGCGGCGGCAGACCGACCTGATCGACCTTGCTCGCCCCGCGGCAGAGCTCCGTCGAGCGGTGCCGATGTCGCCGTGAGAGACCTCGCTCGGAGGCCGCCCCGTTCGAGGTCCCTTCACCGGACTTGTCACCGGACGGGTCCTACGGGACGGTCGGGCGTGCACGGCCGTCTTGTTGATGCACATGGTGGCCCTCATCGAGCTTCGGAGCCGACGCATGCCGAGCCGGCGTGCACCCAGATGCGGGGACCGGGCATCGCTCTGCGCCTGTCGCCCGCCGCCGGTGGGGTCTCCGCCGTGGTCGCGCCGTGTGGATCTTCGGGTCGGATCGCGCGTGGTCAGTGGTGGCGGACTTTGCTCACGCGTCGAGAACGGGCGCGGTGATCCGGGTGAGCCAGTCGTCCAGCCGTTCGAGCTGGGTCGGCGAGCCGAACATGGGCTTCATCCCTGGTGGTGGCAGGAATCCGACGGCGTCCATCACCAGCCAGTACCGGCCGGGCCGGGTCCTGGTGAGCGCCGCGTAGGCCGAGACGAAGTCGAGTGCCGGCTCCGGCCCGTGGGCCAGGGCCAGGTTCGTCGCGGCGTGGGCCGCGTCGAGCCAGGCTGGGCCGGTGGAGGTCTCGACCCAGTCCACCACGCCGGAGATGGAGCCGTCTTGCCAGAGCAGGTTGCGGTGGCTGAAGTCGCGGTGGAGGAAGGTGGGCTCGAACGTCGGTGGCTCGTCGTCGAGGATCGAGAACGCCCGCGCCCATGACGCCGGTTGGTTGGTCCAGGCCGGGACGAGCCGCTTGGCCTCCCACGCCCACGACTGGTACTCACGAAACGCCTCGGCCGGTCGGACCTCGTGGATGAGCACGAGCATCTCGGCCATGGCGGTGACGTGGTCGCCGTCCATCTCGGGCACCGGCACTCCGGGGAGGCGTGACATGAGGTGTGCCGACACACCGGTGCCGACGCCCTCGGCGTCGAGCCCCAGGGTCACCGGCGCAGGCACGGCGGTCGCACCCAACACCACCTGGGCGGCGCGCTCGCGCGCTGTCAGTGCCGGCCCGTGGCTGCGCCAGGGCTCCTCGGTCATCAGTCGCAGCACCGAGCACCCACCTGAGCGGTGCGTCAAGGCGAGCATGGTGGACGTGAGACCTCCGACGAGCGCGTGGGTCTCGACGATGGGCTCACCGACCACACCTTCGGCCCATCTGATCGCTCGATCGTGCACCCCGTGACCCTAGGGCCCGCCTTCCGCTGAGGATCCGATGCGGCCCGGCATCGGTGCCAGGCCTCCAGTACCCCGTATGTGGTTCTCGCTGTGGTCACGTTCCGCGTGAGGTTCCCGCTACGGTCTCGTCATCGTGCCGCCCGGCACCCGCACCCCTGCGCCTGGAGCAGGCTGCCGGCTCCTCCGCGGTTGAGTCGCTGGAGTCCACCGGGTTAGGAACCCGCTGACGCGGGGGCCGCGTGCGTGAGACCGTGCGCCATGAATGTTTCGGGCAGGGTAAGCGAGCTACTGGAAGCCCATCGGCTGTAGACAGCAGCGGTGTCGCCCCACTACGACGAGGTGTTCCACACCGTCGTAGCCCGCGCTGAGCAGGACGAGTCCATTGGCAAGGCCGAGATCGGTGCGCTGGTCCCATGGAAGCGGCTTAACGCCAGTACCAAGTGGGCCTTGGCACTGATGCAGACACCCGACGGTGAGGTCCGCGCCGCCACCGGCGCGGCGTACGCGGCCGCACGGAACCGCGGCAAGTCCATCTTCGACGCGGCTTTCACTGCTCGCGGTGCTCTTTCGGCACTCCCAGGGTTCGGCAGTGGCGATGCGCTCGCCTCGGCGATCATCTGTGCGCTCGCACCGACCCGGATGGCCGTCTACGACCGCCGGGCGCAAGCCGGCTTACAGCGATTGGAGTTGACCCTGACGCCGAAGTCGGGGCGTCACGCGCGCTACATGAAACTTCTCGAGCAGTTGGGTGCCGAGGTGGCTGCGGCGGGTACGCCGATGTCGGCGCGGGAGATCGACACCGCCCTGTATCAACTCGGCGGCTGACCATCAGCGAGCTGGCCCTTCCTCACTGGTCGGGCCGGGCACGAACCGCCGTGGACAACAGCCGTAGCGGGTCCCAGTCCACCAGCTGACTGCCGGTCCGACCCGGCAGGTCGTCTCGGGCGTGTCCCAGAGCGACCCGGACTGCGGGGGTCGTGATCACGTAGGCCCAACATGTGAGGTCGTGGCCCAGGTCAACCCACGAACGGTCGCCGATTGGAGCACCAGAGCCTACGCGGAGCCAGGCGCGGTCGACCCGATCGCAGTCGGGGAACAGTGAGCCGCATAGTCGGGCAGCGAGGGCGTCTGTGAAAAGCCGTCGACGTTCCCCGTCCACCCCTCCGGCGGCAATAGCGTCGGAGAGATCCTCGACAAGTGCGGCGGCCTCGTTCGCGGTGCGGGTGTCGACGTCACTAAGCGGCGGAGCGCCCTCGAGGCGATGAAGGCGGCGGCGGATCCGTGAGGCCCAGTTGCTGCTGCGCCCGAGAAGTCTGTGTGCGACCGGTGACGGGACCAGGCCGGCCCGCAGCGACACCGCGTACAGGTCCGATCCCGTGACGCCGTCTGCATGTGGGTGGCGCACCAGGCCGTCCAACCCAGCTGGCGCACGACTGTCCGCCCGGTAGAGCGCACCGAAGAATTCGAAGCCGTCTTTTCGGTGCCAGTCGAGGAGTCGGCCGGCGCGTTCAGACGAGGCGGCGAGGACCGCGCGTTCTGGCACCTCCCATCCGGCCGGCACCCGCCAAGTGCGCCCGTCGCCAAAGGGGCACGGCGGTCCGGGGGCGGAGGTCGGCATCGGTTGATGGTGTCGTACCGCACCGACAGTCCCGGTCGTGCAGACTCGGGGTTCGCGAGCTCGTGGAGGTCTACGTATTCGGCAGACCGGTCTACATCATGACGAACGACGGCTACATACAGTTTATGGCTCGTGTCGCAGGGCTGAATGTCGTCGCCTTATCGGACTAGGAGCGACGCCGGGCCAGCCCACTCTGATACGTCCAGATGGCGTGATCGAGAGCGTTCGGTGAGACCTCCAGCACGGAGGCTGCCCCGGTTACCAGTTCGACCGCCCGACCTAACGAAACGTCCCGCGGCCGCAGCCCCGTGGCCCTCGCAATAAATCTGACTATCATGCGATCGGGCTTTACGCCCGGCACGCCAGCGAGCATTTGGACGTAGTGCCAGGTGGTTGCGGACCGCTGACCGACGACGCCGGTCCAGGCTCTTCGGACTTCCTCATAGGCCTGGGGGGCGTCGCCAAGCCGGCGGAGATCCTCAGCTTGGTTGACGCCGAGCGATACTAACGCTTCAGCCACGAGCCTGATCGCCTCAGACTTCAATGGAGCACCTCGCTGCGTTGACGTCTTATTGTGGTTCTTGACCATGTCAGCCCAACCAGCCGAGCCACCAACCTCCTCGAAGGTGTGAAGCAGGTCGGACGCCGAGTCGGCGTTCGGCTCGCGGCCATGTGCGCTCTGGTAAGTCCGATACTGCGAAAGCACGTTCACAACGGCGACGTACTGGACGCCAGTCGACTGGATCGAGTCGATCACGCACAGGGCGAGTGAGTCGGGATAGCCAGTCGGGACCTTGAAGGTCGTCGGGTCACCGAGCTGCATTCGGATCGCCTGGGTCAGCGCATCGATATTGGCACTGGTCATGCGCTAGTTGTACCTGGCCGGAAGGTTGTTGTCGCAAAGGTGTTCAGGTGGGAAGGCCTCCGCGCGCTTGGCGGATGTGCACGCTCCGCGTGAGGTTCCTCAAGCGGTTCCGTGCGCCAGGAGCGTGTGGGTACGAAGCGAGGTCGACTGTTTGACCTGAGGTTGATCTGACGCAGAGGGGTCGGCGTGTGCATTGCGGCCACCGTCGGAACGCTGTTGC
>JAURVT010000015.1 GCA_030655315.1 Nocardioidaceae bacterium
GTCACGGACACGGTTCAAGCCCCACAAGTCATCAGATCGCGGACGGGGGAGGAGGGGCGGACGCCGGGGAGGCGGCGACGGCGGTGATGAGGCGGACGCTGCGCCGGACCATGTCGTCGGCGGACTGCTCGGGGTGCTCGAGCCACCAGTCGACGAGGGCGTCGACGACGCGCAGCCAGACGACGGTCATGGCGTCGCGGTCGAGGGGGTCGGAGACGCCGGCGAGGGTGAGCATCTCGCCCACGCCGTCGCGGGCGAGGTCGACGATGCGGTCCTGGTACTCCTGGCGGGCCCGGCGGGTGGGTCCGTCGGCGGGCGCGGAGCCGTCGAAGATCAGCCGCCACGTGTACGGGTGCGGCTCGAGCGTCGCGAAGATCGCGGCCAGCGTCAGGACGCCCCGCTCGAGACCGACGCTCTCGCCGCGCGCGACGTCCTCGATCGCGTCGACGAGCGTGTGGGTCGCGCGGGAGAGGCAGGCGGCGAACAGGCCGTCCTTGGCACCGAAGTACTGGTAGACGAGCGGCTTGGAGATGCCGGCCTCGCGGGCGACGGCGTCGACCGACGTGGACGCGTACCCGCCCGCGCCGAACAGGCGGTCGGCGGCGTCCAGGATCTGGGTCTCGCGGTCGGCCCGCGGCACGCCCTTGGTCCCGGCTCGCATGTGCTGGACCCTACCCAACGATCTGACCGGGTGGTAACTTACCGGAAAGTCAGTTCGACGAGGGAAGGGGCCACGATGGGATCGTTCTGGGACCCGCTGCAGAACCCCACGCTCTACGCGGCGCCGTTCTTCCTGCTCTTCATCGGCGTCGAGCTGGCCGCCTACCGGTTCCTCGAGACCGACGAGGGCGAGCGCGGCTACGACGCCCGCGACGCGCGCGCGTCGCTGCTCATGGGGCTGGGCTCGGTGGTCTTCCTGACCGCGTTCAAGCTCGCGACGCTCGTGGTCTTCGTCGCCGTCAGCGTGCACCTCGCGCCGTGGCACCTGCCCACCGACACCTGGTGGTACTGGCTGCTGCTGATGGTGGCCATCGACCTCGCGTACTACGGCAACCACCGCTTCGTGCACCGCGTGCGCATCGGCTGGGCCGCGCACCAGGCGCACCACTCGAGCGAGTTCTTCAACTTCACCACCGCGCTGCGCCAGAAGTGGAACCCGTGGAGCGAGTTCTTCTTCTGGCTGCCGTTCCCGCTGCTCGGCTTCGCGCCGTGGACGCTCTACGTCGCCTTCTCGTTCAACCTGATCTACCAGTTCTTCGTGCACACCGAGCGCATCGACAGGCTGCCGCGGCCGGTCGAGTACGTGCTGAACACGCCGTCGCACCACCGCGTCCACCACGGCAGCGACCCGCTCTACCTCGACCGCAACTACGCCGGCATCCTCATCGTCTGGGACCGGATGTTCGGCACGTTCCAGCCCGAGGTGCACCGCCCGACGTACGGGCTGCTCAAGGTCGTCGACACCTACAACCCGCTGCGGCTCGAGTACGGCGAGTACGTGCAGATGGTGCGCGACGTCCGCTCCACGCCGCGCTGGCGCGACAAGCTCGGCTACGTGTTCGCGCCACCGGGCTGGAAGCCCACGACCACCGGCGACGCCGCGGACGCCTCGGTCCGCTGACGTCGCCGGTCGAGGCCGTCAGGCCAGCGGGTCGACCGTGCCGTGGTCGCCGACGGACGCGGCGAGGCGTCCGAGGTGGAACCTGCGGTCGCCGAGCGCGTGCTCCAGGGCCGTGAGGTGGCTCATGTAGTGGCCGACGGAGTACTCCGCGGTCATGGCGATGCCACCGTGCAGCTGGATGGCCTCCTGCCCGATGTGGTGCCCGGCGCGACCGATCTGGAACCCGGTCCGGGCGGCCGCCTCGCGCGGGTCGGCGCCCGAGTCGAGGACGAGCAGCGCCCACGACGCGATGCTGCGGGCGAGCTCGAGCGAGACGTACATGTCGGCCGCCCGGAAGGTCAGCGCCTGGAACTTGTTGAGCGTGACGCCGAACTGCTTGCGGGTGGTCAGGTAGGCCGTGGTGGTGTCGAGCGCGACCTGCATCGCGCCGACGGCCTCCTGCCCGCGGATGATGATCGCGCGGGCCTGGGCGACCTCGAGGTCGCCGGTGCGGTCGACGTCGGCCGCACCGAGCGGGGTGCCGACGGCGCCGTCGAGGACGACCTGCGCCGCCCGTCCGCCGTCGTGCAGGGCGTACCCGGTGCGGGTGACGCCGTCGACGGTCGGGTCGACGACGAACAGGCCGGTGCCGGCGGGCGTGGCCGCGCTGACGACCAGCAGGTCGGCGCGGGCGCCGTGGGCGACGGGCTCCTTGGTGCCGGTGAGGCGCCACGTGCCGGCGTCCTCGCGGGCGGTGACGGCGCGCGCGACCGGCTCCCAGCGCCCACCGGGCTCGGTGTGCGCGAGGACGGGGATCAGGGTGCCGTCGGACAGGGGCGCGAGGATCGCGGCCTTCTGCTCGGCGGTGCCGAGGTCGGCGACGAGGCCACCGGCGACGACGACCGCCTCGACGAAGGGCTCGGGCGCGAGGACGCGTCCGATCTCCTCGGCGACCAGACCGACCTCGACCGGGCCCGCGCCCATGCCGCCGTCGGCCTCTGCGAAGGGGAGCCCGAGGACGCCCATCTCGGCCAGCTGCGCCCAGACGCCGGAGTCGAAGCCGGGCTCGTCGGAGACGACGTCACGGCGGCGCGCAGAGTCGTAGGCCTTGGTCAGCAGCCCGCGGACCGCGTCTCGCAGGGCCTTCTGCTCGGAGTCGTACGTGAAGTCCATGGCTTCCTCACAGTCCCAGGATCGACGAGGCGATGATGCTGCGCTGGACCTCGTTCGACCCGCCGTAGATCGAGGCCTTGCGGTAGTTCAGGTACTGCGGCGTGGCGACGCGCGCCCAGTGGGGCACGTCCGAGCCGTCCGGCGCGCCGGATGCCAGTGAGGCGGGTCCGGCGACGTCGACGACGATCTCGGTGACGGCCTGCTGCAGCTCGGTGCCCTTGAGCTTGAGCACCGACGACGCGGGGTGCGGCTTGTCGCCGGCGGAGTTGGCCGCGACGCGCAGCGCCGTCAGCTCGAGCGCGAGCACCTCGTTCTCCAGCTCGGCGAACCGGGCCGCGAGCAGCGGGTCCTCCAGCAGCGTGCTGCCGTCGGCCAGCTTCTCCTGCGCCCGCTCCTTGGCCTGCGCGAGCAGACGCTTGGTCGAGGCGACGGGGGCCACGCCGACGCGCTCGTTGCCGAGCAGGAACTTGGCGTACGTCCAGCCCTTGTTCTCCTCGCCGACCAGCTGGTCGGCCGGGACGCGGACGTCCTCGAACCAGACCTCGTTGACCTCGACGCCGCCGTCGATCAGCTCGATCGGACGGACGGTGACGCCGGGCGACGTCATGTCGATGAGCAGGAACGAGATGCCCTGCTGGCGCTTGGGGGCGTCGGGGTCGGTCCGGACCAGGCAGAAGATCCAGTCGCCGTACTGGCCGAGCGTGGTCCACGTCTTCTGGCCGTTGACGACCCACTCGTCACCGTCGCGGACGGCCGACGTGCGCAGCGAGGCGAGGTCGGAGCCGGCGTCGGGCTCGGAGAAGCCCTGCGACCACCAGATGTCGAGGTTGGCCGTCGGTGCCAGGAACCGCTCCTTGAGCTCGTCGGAGCCGAAGGTGGCGATGACCGGGCCGACCATGTTGGTGTTGAACGACAGCGGCGGCGGCACGCAGGCCTGCAGCATCTCCTCGTGCCAGAGGTGCTTCTGGAGCTGCGTCCAGCCCTTGCCGCCCCACTCGGCGGGCCAGTGCGGGACGGCGAGACCGGCGGCGTTCAGCACACGCTGCGCCTCGACGATCTGCTCCTTGCTCAGCTCGCGACGCTCGGCGACCGCGTCGCGGATGCCCTGCGGGACCTGGGTGGTGAAGAACGTCCGCATCTCCTCGCGGAACGCGGCGTCCTCGGGGGACAGCTGCAGTCTCATGGGTGCCTCCAGCACGTGACGACGTCCCCACCGTTCTACCACGGCTACTAAGCGGTTGCTTAGTCGCTGTGCTCCCCGTCACCCCGCATCCCCCGAGTTGTCGGTGCGTGGTGACGTCCCGACATCACCACGCACCGACAGGTCGGGGGACGCGGCGGGTCAGGAGCGGGCGTGGGAGTCGAGGCGGTCGGCGACGGCGGCGGGGTCGGCGAGGAAGGCCGTGTGGCCGCCGGGCATGGTGTCGGCCTCGAGGCCGAGACGGTCGCGGACCACGTCGCGCATCCAGGTGAGGGGGAAGACGCGGTCGTCCTGGAACAGCAGCACGCGCGTCGCGGTCGTGGGCCACGCGGCGAGGGGCCAGGGCTCGAGGGACGTGTGCTCGAGCTGGTCGCGGGCGGCGAGCATCGCCGCCTCCGCGACGTCGTCAGGCACGCCGTTGTAGAACGTGTCGAGCGGGTTGCCCGACAGGTCGGCGGTGTGGCCCGTGGCGGCCCACCAGTCGCCGGGCGTCTCGCCGGGACGGGGGACGCACGCCGCCATCAGCACGAGTCCGCGGGCGCGTCGGCCGAGCCGGTCGCAGACCAGCGGTGCGATGAAGCCACCCCACGAGTGGGCGACGACGAGCACGTCGTCCTCACCGCCGGTCCCCGCGACGACCGCGTCGGCGAGGTCCCAGAGACCGGCCCCGGGCCGGTCGAAGGGCAGGTCGACCGCCGACGTCGTGTGGCCGCGGGTCCGCAGCTCGGCTGCCAGCAGGGCGAAGGCGGAGCCCGAGTCGCCCCCGCCGTGGATCAGTGCGACGTGCGTCATCGCCCGATCATGCCCTCTGACGCAGGAGTTGTCGGTGCCTCACAGGGTCATGGCCCGGTGAGGCACCGACAGCTCGGCGGAGACCCGGGGGAGGGGTCAGCCGAGGCGGGCCCGCAGGGTGTCGAGCTCGGTCCACAGGACGGCGGGCAGGGTGTCGCCGAACTTCTCGAACCACTCGCTGATCTGGGGCAGCTCCGCGCGCCACTCGTCGGCGTCGACGGTGAGCGCCTTCGCGATCTGCTCGGGCGTGACGTCGAGCCCGTCGAGGTCGAGCGCACCGGGCGCCGGGACGTGGCCGACGGGGGTCTCGACGGCCTCCGCGCGTCCCTCGAGACGCTCGACGACGTACTTGAGCACCCGGCTGTTCTCGCCGAAGCCGGGCCACAGGAACCCGCCGTCGTCGTCGCGACGGAACCAGTTGACGTAGAAGATGCGGGGCATCTTGGCGGCGTCGTGGTCCTTGCCCATGGTGATCCAGTGGCTGAGGTAGTCGCCGGCGTCGTAGCCGATGAACGGCAGCATCGCCATCGGGTCGCGACGGATGACGCCGACGGCGCCGGTCGCCGCGGCCGTCGTCTCCGAGCTCAGCGTGGCGCCCATGAACGTGCCGTGCGTCCAGTCGCGGGCCTCGGTGACGAGCGGGATGGTGGTCTTGCGACGGCCGCCGAAGAGGATCGCGTCGATCGGGACGCCGCGCGGGTCGTCGTACTCCGGCGCGAGGATCGGGCACTGGCGGATGGGGGTGCAGAAGCGACTGTTGGGGTGCGCCGACGGCTCGTCCGAGTCCGGCGTCCAGTCGCGGCCCTTCCAGTCCGTCAGGTGCGCGGGCGCCTCGGGCGTCATGCCCTCCCACCAGACGTCGCCGTCGTCGGTGAGCGCGACGTTGGTGAAGACCGAGTTGCCCTGCGCGATGGTGCGCATCGCGTTGGCGTTGGTCTCCCAGCCGGTGCCCGGCGCGACGCCGAACAGCCCGGCCTCGGGGTTGACGGCCCACAGGCGCCCGTCGGCACCGATGCGCATCCAGGCGATGTCGTCGCCGAGGGTCTCGACCTTCCAGCCCGGGATCGTGGGCTCGACCATCGCGAGGTTGGTCTTGCCGCACGCGCTCGGGAAGGCCGCGGCCAGGTGCTTGACGTCGCCCTCGGGCGAGGTGAGCTTGAGGATCAGCATGTGCTCGGCGAGCCAGCCCTCGTCGCGCGCCATCGCCGAGGCGATGCGCAGCGAGTAGCACTTCTTGCCCAGCAGGGCGTTGCCGCCGTAGCCCGACCCGTACGACCAGATCGCCCGCTCCTCGGGGAACTGGACGATGTACTTGGTGTCGCTGCACGGCCAGGCGACGTCCTGCTCGCCGTCGGCCAGCGGGGCGCCGACCGAGTGCAGCGCGGGCACGTAGTCGGCATCGGTGGACTCGATCGCCGCGAGCACGTCGCTGCCGATGCGGGCCATCACCGACATCGAGGCGACGACGTACTCCGAGTCGGTGATCTCGACCCCGAACATCGGGTGCTCGGCGTCGAGGTGGCCCATGACGAACGGGATGACGTACATCGTGCGACCACGCATCGAGCCGGCGTACAGCTCGGTCATGATCGCCTTCATCTCGGCGGGGGCCTTCCAGTTGTTGGTGGGCCCCGCGTCCTTCTCGTCGACCGAGCAGATGAAGGTGCGGTCCTCGACGCGCGCCACGTCGGTGGGGTCCGAGGCGCACCAGAAGGAGTTCGGCTTCTTGTCGTCGGCGAGACGCACGAAGGTGCCGGCCTCGACGAGACGGTCGGTGAGCGACGCCCACTCGGCGTCGGTCCCCTCGACCCAGTGGACGCGGTCGGGCGAGGTGAGCCGGGCGACCTCGTCGACCCACGCCTGCAGGGCCGCGTGGGAGGTGCCGGTGGAGGTGCTGGACTCGCTGACGGTCTCTGCGGCCATCGGTGGTGCCCTTCGCTAGAAATGGTCGACGGCGCATTCGTCCGGTGAGACGTCGTCGTTTCCCCGGATGCGCCGTGCCGTCACGATAGGGCGTGCGGAATGGAAGGCAAACTCGCCGTCCCGTGAATCAGGTCACACGCGTTCTGCCCTGTAATTCTGGTCATCTTGACGGAATACGGTGCTGGTCAGAATGACGAGAACATTGTGGTGGGGGTGACTATTTTTCGCCCCGGTATCGGGGGTGGAAATGCCGCGGGAAATGGTCAGGTCGACCACGAGGCGTGCATTCCGGACGGTCCGCGGCCCGGGCCCGGGCGAGGGGACGCCCCCGGGTGACCGCCCCCGATTTCACCTCCCCCACCCGGGCGGGATATGGTGTGGGCTGCCCTCGACGAGGGCCCGCGCCCGTAGCTCAACGGATAGAGCATCTGACTACGGATCAGAAGGTTAGGGGTTCGAATCCCTTCGGGCGCACCCGGACGAAGGTCCCGCAGCAGCCGTCACGGCCGCTGCGGGACCTTCGTGGTTCGGCCCGCTCGATGGCTCGTCAGGCGCTCGCCGCGGCCAGCGGGACCGCGGTCCACGACGAGTCGTACTCCAGGCCGCTGCGCTTGAACAGCTGCGTCACGGGGCAGCGTCGCTCGACCTCGCTCACCAGGGTGGCGAAGGTGGCCTCGTCGGCGTCGGTCTGCACCGAGGCCTGCACCGTGACGGCGTCGAAGTTGGCGTTGCCCTCGGCGCCGGCGGCCATCACCGACGGGTCGAGGTCGCCGCGTGCGGAGAAGGTGAACTCGCCGAGCGTGACGCCGAGGTCCTTCGCGACGATCTGGGCGGTGATCTGGTTGCACGACGTGAGGGCGCCGAGGACGTAGCTGAGCGGGCTGGGCGCGGCGTCGTCGCCGCCGAAGGCCGGGTAGGTGTCGGACGTGAAGGTGTGGGCGTTCTCACCGGCCACCGTCAGCTGCTGCGCGACGCCGGTGCCCTGCCCGTCGACGACGAACGGGACGATCTGCTTGGTCATGGGGTTCCTCTCCGAGAGTGCGTGACCTCTCGATCCTCACCCCGTGACCGGGCCCGCGACGGCCTTCTCGTGGAGCGAGACCGCCGTGCGCGGCCCCGCCGACGTGCTAGAACCGGGCGTTCCTGACCAGCCGGCGGTACTCGCGCAGCGACCGGGGGTTGTTCTTCAGGTGGCTCGGACCCGGGCTGTTCCAGTAGCCCATGTACAGGACCTTGTTGGCGCGGGCGAAGGCGATCATGTCGCGGATGTAGGCGGGGTCGTCGCCGGAGCCGCCGACGTTCCGCGCGGCCAGGCCCCACTCGGGGATGCTCAGGCGCTTCTTGTGGGCCCGGGCGAAGGCGGCGAGGTCGTCCAGCCCGCCTCGCTGGGTCCGCTGGAACCTCCACCGCGCGGCGCCCCGGGACGGCTGGCCGGGCAGCACGCGGTCGTAGAAGTCGGCGCCGATCACGTCGACCGCCTTGTCGCCGGGGTACCAGTAGGCGAGAGGGAGCACGGGGGAGCCGGCGGCGACGGTGAGGTCGAGGGTGAAGCGTGACCCGGGCGTCGCCTTGAGCACCCGGGCCGCGCGGGCCCAGTACCGTGCCCAGGCCTTCTGCTGCTTGCGGCTCGTGCCGGCGCGGTGACGGAACCAGTCGCCGTTGCCCTCGTGGGCGAGACGGATGACCGAGCCGCCGAGCCCGGCCTTGACCAGGTTCTTGCCCAGCCGGCGGAAGACGGCGTCGTACTGGCCCTTGGCGCCGCGCGAGCGCCAGTTGGCGGGGGCGTTGGCGGGGATGAGCGACTGGGCGATGACGAGCTGGCGGCCCTTCTTGGCCTGCACCCACCGGTCCCAGCGGTACTTCGGGTCGTTGTGGACGATGAACCACGGGTCCGAGACGCCGCGCCAGCTGATGGCCGCGTCGTTGAACACCAGCACGCACTCATAGCTGCGCCCGACCATCTTCGAGAGCTTGGGCACCTGGGTGACGTCGTGCGCGGCGTGCGTGCACGTCCGTGGCGACGCGACGGCGGCCTTGCGGGCCGGTGCGGGGGCGGCGGAGGCGCCGGCCGTCAGGCCGGGGGTCAACGTCAATGCCAGGGCGAGCGCGGTGGCCGCGCCGCCGACCTGGCGGACGAGGCGCGTGGGGGAGGGGAAACGCACCGAGATCTCCTCAAGATGGATGAGATCCCATCATGGGTCAGGCGGACCGTGGTCGGCAGCAGTTTGGCGGATCCGTCCGGGTTTCGTCCATGGTCCCGCCTCGCGTGTCCCCACGTGCCCGACCCGGTCGGGCCCCGCTCGCAGGAGGTCCCGACGACCCGGTCGGTCGCCCAGACGATGGGCGTGCGCGCCGGTGCGCGGGTCCACCTCCCGCACGCGCCCGAGGGCGTCGTCGCCGCCGCCGAGGGAGGGATCGACCTGACCGGGTCTACCGCAACAGCGACGGCCGGCTGCCGGAGCAGGACGGCTAGGAGTTCTGCTCGATGTACTCCTGCGGGTCCTTGTCGACGCGCTCCACACCGGTGACGTGGGCGGCCTGGAACGCGACGAACGCGACCGCGAGGCGGTGCCGCTCCTCCACCGAGACGTTCTCGCGGAAGTCCGTCAGCCCCTCGCGCTCCTCCTCGGCGAGGTGGTCGCCGTTGGCCTCGTTGGCCTTCGCGACGGCCTCGAACCACGCGTCCGACCCCACCGGGTGGTCGCCGACGGCCGCGACGGCGTCCCGGATGTCGTTGTGGTCGCCGATCGCGTCGTCGGTCTCCGCGGCGGGGGAGTCGGTGCCGCCGGCACCCTCGCCCTTCTTGAGCAGCACCGGGTAGAACAGCTGCTCCTCGGCCTCGGCGTGCGAGTCCAGCAGCGCCTCGAGCCGTCCCCACACCGCGGTGAGGGCGTCGGTGTCGCCGGCGTCGATCTGCTCGATGATCGCGAACAGCTTCCGCTGCTGCGCGTGGTCGTCCAGGATCTCCTGCGTGATGTCCATGGCTGGCAGGCTAGGGCGGCCCGGCCGGCCTCGCTGGTCGTGAGCCCAGCCTCACCTGGCCGCGCGCTGCATCATGGGGCGATGAGCGACGACCCCACCGCCCGCGCCCGAACCGACGCCGCCGCTCGTGGCCTGGAGGTCGAGGTGCGCGAGCGCCCGCCGGCCCGCAGCCTCGCCGAGGCGGCCGCCGGCCTCGGGATCGAGGAGGCCGCGCTGGTCAAGACGCTCGTGGTGCGACGCGGCGACGACGACCACCTGTTCGTCCTCGTGCCGGGCGACCGCACCATCGCCTGGCCCCGGCTGCGCGAGGCCGTGGGGGCCAACCGGCTGTCGATGCCCGACGCGACCGTGGCGCTCGAGGCCACCGGGTACGAGCGCGGCACGATCACCCCGCTGGGCAGCTCGACGGCCTGGCCGGTCTTCGCCGACGTGCGGATCGAGGGCCGCGTCGCGATCGGGTCCGGGAGCCACGACCACGGGCTCCTCGTCGACGCCGCGGCACTCCTGCAGGCCCTCGACGCGACCGTCGTGGACCTGTCCGACTGACCCTCCCGGCGCCGGCCAGGCAAGCCTCTCCACGCTGGTCAGGGCCGCGATCCGGACGCATGGTGGACCCACGGACCCCGAGACACCGACCTCGGGACGAGCGGACCTTCACCCACGGGAGCCACCATGACCATGATCAGCCTTCCCCTCGTCAGCACCTGCAGCGTCGGCGGGTGCTCGTACAACCACGACGACGACTGCCACGCCGGCGCGATCACCGTCACGGGCTCGTCCGCCGCGTGCGGCACCTTCGTCGACACCGCCGGCAAGGGCGGCACCGCGTCGGCCGAGGCCCACGTCGGGGCCTGCCACCGCAGCGAGTGCGTGCACAACTCCGACCTCGAGTGCGGCGCCGAGAACGTCCAGGTGGGCGGCGGCGCCGACACCGCGGACTGCCTCACCTTCTCCGCGGCCTGACCCTTCGCGCCCGGCCTAGGCTGGGGCCATGAGCGAGACGGACACCGAGGCGGTCGACCTGGTCCCCGAGGGGAGCGCGCGCCACGTCCTGGGCGACCCGGACGCGCCGGTCACCATCGTCGAGTTCGGTGACTACGAGTGCCCCTACTGCGGGGCGGCGGCGCCCGTCCTGCACCATCTCGTGGACGAGTCGGACGGCCACGTCCGTCTCGTCTTCCGTCACCTGCCGCTGTTTCAGCGCCACCCGTTCGCGCTGACGGCGGCGCTGGCCGCGGAGGCGGCGGGCGAGCAGGGGGCGTTCTGGCCGTTGCACCAGCAGATGTTCGCGCACCAGGACCGTCTCACCGACGAGGACCTCGTGGCCTACGGCGCCGACCTCGGCCTCGACGGGTCCGCGCTCGTCGGCGACGGCGTGCAGCACTTCGGCGACCTGGTCGAGGACGACTACGCGTCGGCCGTCGCCCTGGGCGTGCGCGGGACGCCGGGCGTCTTCGTCGACGGGCGCCCCTACCAGGGCCGGCTCGAGCTGCGCGACCTGCGCGCGGCCGTCGGGATGTCAGCCCGTGGGGGCGCGCCACGGTCGAGGCGGTAGCTCCGGCCAGCGCGTACCGTCGCCGTCGGGCGTGCACATGGGCAGCCGCTCGCCGAGCACGCGCAGCAGCACCGAGCCGAGCACCGCGGCCAGCAGCGAGCCGGTGAGGATGCCGATCTTGGCCTGGTCGCGCAGCGCCGCGTCGTCGAAGGCGAGCTCGGCGATGAACAGCGAGATGGTGAACCCGATGCCCGCCAGCACGGCCCCGCCCATCAGGTGGCCGTAGCGGACGCGCCCGGGCAGGTCGCCCAGCCCGGTGCGCAGCGCGAGCGCGGAGAAGGCGCTGATGCCCACCGCGTTTCCGAGCACCAGCGCGACCGCGATGCCGATCGTCACCGACGACGTCGCCGCGGCGGCCAGCGTGGGCCCGTCCAGGTGAACCCCGGCGTTGGCGAGGCCGAACAGCGGCACCACGACGAACGCACTCACCGGGTGCAGGGCGTACTGCATGCGTCCGTTGGTCGAGATCGTCGCCCGCGCGGCCGAGATCGTCAGCTGGGCGCGGTCGGGCGCGGCGCGCTCCTGCAGGGCGTTGACGTAGAACGACATCCGGTCGCGCTGCTTCTTGTCGATCAGGGCCGCGGGCACGGCGAGACCGACGATCACGCCGGCGACGGTCGCGTGCACCCCCGACTCGTGGACGGCCAGCCAGAGTCCGACGCCCACGATCGCGTACGGCGTCACCTGCCAGACGCCCGCGCGCCGCATCACCACGAGCAGCGCGGCGAGCACGGCGGCGATCGCGAGGGCGGTGAGGTCGACGCCGTCGTTGTAGAACACGGCCATGACGGCGATCGCACCGATGTCGTCGACGATCGCCAGCGTCAGCAGGAACAGGCGCAGGTGGTCGGGGCAGCGCGGGCCGAACAGCGCGAGCACGCCCAGCAGGAACGCGGTGTCGGTCGACATCGCCATGCCCCAGCCGGCCGCCTCGGGGCCGCTGGGGTTGAAGGCCAGGTAGATGAGCGCGGGCAGCACCATGCCGCCGACCGCACCCAGCGCGGGGACGGCCACGGCACGCGGGTTGCGCAGGTCGCCCACCCAGATCTCGCGGCTGATCTCGAGCCCGACGACCAGGAAGAACACCGCCATCAGCGCGTCGTTGACCCAGTGCCGCAGGCTCAGGTCGAGGGCGACCTCGCCGATCCCGATGCCGGCATGGGTGCCCCACAAATGCTCGTAGGTCTCCCACCACGGCGAGTTGGCCCACACCAGCGCGAGCACGGTGGCCCCGAGGAGCAGCACCGCACCGCCGGACTCGGTGGCCATGAACCGCCGGACGGCGGGCGCGGCGACGGGGAGCCGGACGCGCGTCGCGGGGCCGGGGCGCGTGGGGAGTGCCGTCGGGTCGTTCACGTGGGGATGGAACCCGTCCGGGAGCCTGCGTGTTCCGGAGCGCGGTCGGGACGCGGTGCTCCGACGCGCAGGAGGTTGCCGTCGCGGTCGATGAGGGCGAGCTCGACCAGGTGGCCGTCCGCGGTGGGCTCGCGCAGCTCGGCGGGCGCGGGGAGGTCGACCGCGCTCCACCGCGCGTGGACGGCGTGCACCGCGTCGGCGTCGGGGTAGCCGATCCAGCAGGCGACGTCGTTGGTCCAGCGGTCGACGTCGCGCTTGAGCCAGAAGTGCAGCTCGACGTCGTCGGGACCGTCGAGGATCAGGTACTCCGCCGGCCAGAGCCCGCCCACCTCGAAGCCGAGGAGGGCGTAGAAGTCGGCCGTGGCGCGCAGGTCGGCGCTGGGCAGGATCGGACGGGTGACGGCGTGCACGGTCTGATCCTGCACCCGCGGCGTCCGCTGGGGAAACGCCGAGCCGCGCCGGCCCGGGACCGGGCTAGACGAAGGCCTGCTCGCCGGTGATGGCGCGACCGACGATGAGGGCGTTGATCTCCCGGGTGCCCTCGTAGGAGTAGAGGGCCTCGGCGTCGGCGAAGAACCGGGCGATCCCGTGGTCGACGACGATGCCGTTGCCGCCGAACAGCTCGCGTCCCCAGGCCACGGTCTCGCGCAGCCGGGTGGTGGTGAACGACTTGGCGAGCGCGGCCTGCTCGTCGGACAGGTCGCCGGTCTCCTGGAGCTGCGCGACGCGCACCGTGATGCCCAGCGAGGCGGTGACGTTGCCCAGCATGTTGGCCAGGTGCGCCTGGATCAGCTGGAAGTGGGCGATCGGGTGGCCGAACTGCTCGCGCTCGACGGCGTACGCGCGGGCCAGCTCGTAGGCGCCCATCTGCGCGCCCACCGCCGACCACGAGACGCCGCCGCGCGTGGCCTGCAGCACCTGGTTGGTGTCCTTGAAGGAGTTGGCGTGCTCGAGCTTGGCCTCGGCGGGCACCCGGCAGTCCTCCAGCACGATGTCCGCGTTCTGCACGGTGCGCAGCGAGATCTTGTTCTCGATCTTGGTGGCGGTGAAGCCCTCGGTGTCGCCGTCGACGACGAAGCCCTTGACCTCGCCGTCGGCCTCGTCCTTGGCCCAGATGATCGTGTGGTCGGCGAACGTCGCGTTCCCGATCCAGCGCTTGGCGCCGTTGAGCACCCAGTAGTCGCCGTCCTGACGGGCGGTCGTGGTCAGGCCGCCGGCCACGTCGGAGCCGCCGCTCGGCTCGGTGAGCCCGAACGCGCCGATCTTCTCCATCCGACGCATCGCGGGCAGGTAGCGGTCCTGCTGCTCGGTGGAGCCCAGGACCGAGATGGTGCCCATGGCCAGGGAGTTGTGGACGCCGTAGAAGGTCGCGATCGAGGCGTCGACGCGGGCCAGCTCGGCGCCGATGAACCCCGTCAGCAGCGGGCGCGCGGCGGGGGAGTCGTCGTCGGGGAACGCGATGCCGATGATCCCGAGGTCGGCGATGCCGGGGATCAGGTCGTGCGGGAACTCGGCATCGATCCAGGCCTGGTTCGCGATCGGCTGGACCTTGTCCTCCATGAACGCCCGCACCCGCAGGACGGTCTCGGCCTCGTCGTCGGTGAGCAGCGACTCGTACCCGAAGAAGTCGGACTCGAGCACGGTCTTGTCGGTCGGCATGGGGTCTCCTCGTGTGGGCGTCACCACACGGTAGGTCCGCGGGCGACGTGACGCAGGGGGCTTCAGCCCCAGATGCGGCGGCCCGAGCGCTCGGACCAGCGCTCGAACACGACGGTCGCGAACGGCGGGATGCTCGCGGCGAGCGCGAGCAGCAGGATGCTGGGCGACCAGCGGAACGCGCGCCAGCACAGCAGCGTCACCACGACGTAGAGCACGAAGACGCCGCCGTGGATGGGGCCGAACACCTCGACGCCCCGCTCGGTGGTCTGGGCGATCCACTTGAAGTACATCCCGACCAGCAGTCCCGCCCACGAGGCGGCCTCGGCGAAGGCGACCACGGCGAAGGCGCGGCGCAGCGGGGTGCGGACGGACGTCATGGGCTCGGTCTGGCTCACGTCCGCAAGCCTGCCAGAGCGGCCATGACGTCCAGGATGCGGAGGTCCTGCCCCGGGGCACGGCCTCGGGCTGCGACGATGACCCCATGGCGTTCCTGCTGCGGGTCGAGCTGCCCGACGTCCCGGGGTCACTGGGTGCCCTCGCGACGGCACTCGGCACCGCGGGCGCCGACATCGAGGCGATCGAGATCATCGAGCACCGGGCCGACGGCAAGGCCGTCGACGACGTGCTGCTCGAGCTGCCGCCCCGGGTGATGCCGGACGCGCTGGTCACCGCGTGCCACCGGCTCGAGGGCGTCCGGGTGCAGTGGGTCTCGCGCTACAACGCGGGCGCCAACCTGACGATGGACCTCGAGACCGTCGAGGCCTTCACGAACGACCCGGCTCGGGCGCTCGACAGCCTCGTCGACCTCGTGCCCGCCACCTTCCGGGCCGACTGGGCGATCTCGCTCCGCGCCGAGCCCGACGGCGACGTCGCCCTCGTCCGCGCCACCGACACCGCGCCGCAGCTGGAGCCCGAGTGCGCCGAGTGGCTGACGATCACCAAGGCGACGCTGCTGCCGCCGGTGCCGGCCTGGGAGTCCACGCTCCTCGCCGGTGCCCCCGTGCGCGGTCGCGACATGGTCGTCGTGCTCGGCCGTCACGGCGGACCGGAGGTGCTCGGGTCGGAGCTGGCCCGCCTGGACCACCTCGCCGCGCTCGCCGCGTCGGTCAGCGCGTCGGCCTGAGCGACCGCGGGGGCACCACCTAGCGCCGTGTCCGGCGCTGGGTGACGGGGATGTGCTTGGAGTGCGCGCGTCCGAGGGCGTCGACCTCGCGCTCCATCTGCGGGACCTGCCGGCCCGCCACGCGACGCACGATCGGGTCGAGCAGGCCGGAGGTGAGCAGCTGGCGGGTGAGGTTGGAGAACCGCACCTCCCGCGGCACGTAGACGCGACGGGCGCGGCGGCCCATCCCGTCGGAGACCAGGCGCACGCAGGTGGCGAGGTCGGTGGTGCCGTTGGCGGGCCAGGGCAGCTTCTTGCGGACCTCGCGGAACGTCGGGAGGTCGGCCTCGGCGCCTCGGACGATGTCGGTGTCGATCCAGGACGGGTGGCAGACGCCCACGCCGACCCCGAGGTGCGCGACCTCCTGCCGGCAGGCGAACGCCAGCGCCTCGGCGCCCGCCTTGCTCGCGTTGTAGACCGCCAGCCCGGCGAGCGGGGTGAACGCGGCCTGAGAGGAGACCACGAGCGCGTAGCCCCCGGTCTGCACGAGGTGCGGGATGCCGGCGTGCAGGGTGCGGTAGACGCCGTTGAGGTTGACGTCGACGACCCGCTCCCAGTCCTCGTCGGCGATCTGGCGCACGGTGCCGTAGGCGGAGATACCGGCGTTGGCGAGCACCAGGTCGATCCGACCGAAGTGCTCGGCGGCGGCGTCGACGGCCTCGGTGAGCTGCTCGGCGTCACGGACGTCGGCCTCCCACCACGCGGCGCGGTCGGCACCGATGTCGGCGACCACCTTCGCCAGCTCGTCGGGCTCCAGGCCCAGCAGGGCCACCTGGGCGCCTCGGGCCGCGAGCTCGCGCGCGACGCCCGCTCCGATGCCGCGTGCCGCTCCGGTGACGAGGGCGACCTTGCCGGTGAGGTTCTGGCTCATGAGTTCAAGATACCGTCGGTATCTGAAATCCACCACCCCCGGAGGGCGAGGGCTAGGTGGTGGGCAGACGCTCGCGGAGCCAGGCGATGTCGGCACCGTGCTCGTCGATGCCACCGGGGGTCTCCACGACCACGGGGGCACCGGCGGCGGTGACGACACCGACGAGAAGGTCGGGGTCGACGTGGCCCTGGCCGAGGTTGGCGTGCCGGTCGGCGCCGGAGCCGGCGGTGTCGCGGCTGTCGTTGAGGTGCACCAGGTCGATCCGTCCGGTGATCGCGCGGACGTCGTCGACGACGGTCGCGAGGTCCATGCCGCCGGCCCAGGCGTGGCAGGTGTCGAGGCAGAACCCCACCCGGTCGCCGCCGTCGGCGTCGGTGATCGCCTCCCAGAGACGACCGATCCGCTCGAGGTGACGGGCCATCGCGTGGTCGCCGCCCGCGGTGTTCTCGACGAGGACCGGCACCGGGGCGTCGAGCTGCTCGATGCACTTGCGCCAGTTGTCGAAGCCGACCTCGGGGTCGTCGGCCGCGAGCACGTGGCCGCCGTGGACGACCACGCCGATCGCTCCGACCTCGGCCGCCAGCGTGACGTGCTTCTGCAGCAGCTTGCGGCTGGGGATGCGGATGCGGTTGTTGGTGGTCGCGACGTTGAGGACGTAGGGCGCGTGGACGACGATCCCGATGCCCGCCTCGTCGGCGGCGGCGCGCAGGGCCTCGGCGCCACCCTCGTAGGCGACCGTCGGGCCCTTCCAGCCCTGGGGGTCGCCGAGGAAGATCTGGGCGACGTCGGCGCCGCGGGCGCGCGCGTCGGCGACGGGGTCGGCCTGGTCGACGTGGGCTCCGATCGGGATGCTCATGCCCCGACGCTAGCGGCCGTCGCCGACAGCACGAGAACGCGCACCGCGCGACCCGAACGTTGCCCTGGACAACCAGGCGCAACCGGGGCATCCTGCACCCGGTGACGGCGCTTGGGCCGCCCGTGAGTGGAGAGATCGTCGATGTCGAAGAAGCTCCTGGTGCTGGCGTCCGCGCTGGCCGTCCTGCTCGGTGGTGCGGCCGCCGTGCCCGCCCAGGCCGCACCGGGGGGTGACGAGCCCGCGACGGCGGCGAAGCCCTTCACTCCGAAGAAGCTCCGCTTCGCCAGGTGCGCCGACCCGCAGCTGACCCAGAACAAGATCCAGTGCGCGACGCTGCGGGTCCCGCTCGACTACGCCAAGCCCCGCGGCGCCACGATCAAGCTCGCGGTGACGCGCCTGAAGCACCGCTCGTCGGCCAAGCGCTACCAGGGCGTCATGCTCACCAACCCCGGCGGACCCGGCGGCTCGGGCCTCGGCCTCGCGGTGCTCGGACGTGGCGACATCATCCCCGGCACCGGCGACGACGAGTACGACTGGATCGGCTTCGACCCCCGCGGCGTGGGTTCCAGCCGCCCCGCGCTGTCGTGCGACCCCGACTACGCCGGCTACGACCGTCCGCCCTACGAGCCCACCACGCCCGCGATCGAGCGGGCCTGGCTCGCCAAGGCGGCCGCCTACTCCAAGGACTGCGGCAACGCGTCGGCGTCGCGCCTGCTCGACCACGTCCGGACGACCGACAACGTCAAGGACATGGAGAGCCTGCGCAAGGCCCTCGGCCGCCGGCAGATCAACTTCTACGGCTTCTCCTACGGCACCTACCTGGCCCAGGTCTACGCCACCAAGCACCCCACCCGCGTCCGCCGGTTCGTGATGGACGGCAACGTCGACCCGACCCGCGTCTGGTACCGGTCCAACCTCGACCAGGACCTCGCCTTCGAGAAGTCGATCAACGTGTGGTTCACCTGGGTGGCGAGCCACGACGACGTGTACGGCCTGGGCACGACCCGCGCCGCGGTGTCGAAGGCCTACTACGACGAGCTCGACCAGCTGGCCGCCAAGCCCGCCGCCGGCGGGAAGATCGGACCGTCCGAGCTCAACGACGTGCTGCTGCAGGCCGGGTACTACGTGTTCGGCTGGGACGAGCTGGCGCACGCGCTCTCCGACCTGGTCGTGCGTGACGACGCGTCGGCGGTCCTCGGCCTCTACCCCGCGCCCGGCGGCAAGCAGGCCGACAACGGCAACGCGATGTACCTCGCCACGGTGTGCACCGACGCCCGCTGGCCCTCCTCGTTCGCCAGGATCCGCCGCGACAACGTGGCCGTCGACAAGAGGGCGCCGTTCGAGACGTGGGCCAACGCCTGGTTCAACCAGCCCTGCGTGAACTGGCCGGGCGGCTCCGGCAGGCCGGTGAAGGTGACCGGCCGCAAGGTCGACAGCAAGGTCCTGCTGATCAGCGAGACGCTCGACGGCGCCACGCCGTACAGCGGCAGCCTCAAGGTGCGCCGGCTGTTCCCGTCGGCCTCGCTGGTCGAGGGCGTCGGCGGCACCACCCACGCCGGCTCGCTCAGCGGCGTCGCGTGCGTCGACCGGACGATCGGTCGCTACCTCAAGACCGGCAAGGTGCCGAAGCGGGTCTCGGGCAACCGCTCAGACAAGCAGTGCGCCCCGGTCCCCGCCCCGAAGCCGACCACCTCGACCGACGCCGCACGCCGGTCCACGTCGAGCACCGGTGACGACCTGCTCCGTCGCACGCTGACGGCCGCCCAGGTGCGCTGACCGGGACGCGCCGGACGAGCGTCCGGCGCGCCCCGGTCCGGGCCGGCCGCGATGTCATAGGTTCGCGACATGCGCATCGCCGTGGTCAGGGAGACCCAGGACGGTGAGGCCCGCGTCGCCCTCGTCCCCGAGTCGGTGGCCGCGCTCGTCGCGGCAGGGCACGAGGTCGACGTCGAGCCCGGGGCGGGAGCCGCCGCCCAGCACGCCGACCAGCAGTATGCCGACGCCGGCGCCGAGCTGGTGGACGGCGTGGCCGACGCCGAGGTGGTCCTGTCGGTGCAGCCGCTCCGCGCCGACCAGGTGCGGGTGCTGCGCCCGGGTGCCGGCACCGTGTCGTTCCTGCCCGCGGCGCAGGTGCTCGACCTCGTCGTCGAGCTGCGTGACGCGCGCGCCACGTCGTTCGCGCTCGAGCTCGTGCCGCGGATCTCGCGGGCGCAGACGATGGACGCACTCTCGTCGCAGGCGCTCGTCACCGGCTACCGCGGGGCGATCGTCGCGGCGGGCCTGCTGCGCAAGTTCTTCCCGCTCAACATGACCGCCGCGGGCACCGTCCAGCCCGCCCAGGTGGTGGTGCTCGGTGCGGGCGTGGCCGGCCTGCAGGCGATCGCGACGGCGCGTCGGCTCGGGTCCGTCGTCCGCGCGTACGACGTGCGGGCCGCGGCGGCCGAGGAGATCCGCTCGATGGGGGCCAAGGCCATCGAGATCGACCTGCCCACGCTCGAGGGCGCGGGCGGCTACGCACGGGAGATGAGCGACGAGCGCGCCGCCCTCCAGCGCGAGCTGCTCACGCCCTTCATCGCCGCCGCCGACGTCCTCATCACCACCGCGGCCGTGCCCGGACGCGTCGCGCCGATCCTCGTCACGGCCGAGATGGTCGAGCAGATGGGACCGGGCTCGGTGGTCGTCGACCTCGCCGCCGAGAGCGGCGGCAACGTCGAGGGCGTCCAGGCCGGCTCGATCGTCCAGATCGGGCACGCGCAGGTGTGGGGCGGTCGCAACGTGCCGAGCCAGATGCCCGGGCCGGCGAGCCGACTGCTGTCGCAGAACGTCGTCAACCTGCTCGCGCTGCTGACCGCCGACGACGGCACCTTCGCGCCCGACTTCGCCGACGAGATCGTGCTCGGCGCGTGCGTCACTCACGGCGGCCACGTCCGCCACTCCCCGACCCGCGACCTGCTCGGCGGCGCGCCCGAGCCGCCCGAGGCCGACCGACCCCAGCAGGAGGGCCCCGCGTGAACCCCGACGTCGTCTGGCTGACGATCTTCGTGCTCAGCGTCTTCGTGGGCGTGGAGGTGGTGTCGAAGGTGTCCTCGACGCTCCACACGCCGCTGATGTCCGGCGCCAACGCCATCCACGGGATCATCCTGGTGGGCGCGATCCTGGTGACGGGCTCGGCCGACACCACCCTCACGCTCGTGGTCGGGCTCGTCGCGGTGGTGCTCGCGACGGTCAACCTGGTCGGCGGGTTCGTCGTGACCGACCGGATGCTCCAGATGTTCGGCGCCCGCCGCAGGCCCGTCGCGAAGACGGACGGGGACCGCTGATGGTCACCGACGTGCCGGTCTGGGTGCAGCTGGTCTACCTCGCGGCCGCGATCTGCTTCGTGCTGGCGCTCAAGGGGCTGTCCTCACCGGGCACCGCGCGCCGCGGCAACCTGCTCGGTGCCGGGGCGGCCGTCGTCGCGACCGCGGTGGTGTTCTTCGAGCGCGACCTCGACCACGTGGTGCCCATCCTCGTCGCGATCGCGGTGGGCTCGGTGGTCGGCGTCGTCGGGTCCCGTCGGGTGCAGATGACCCAGATGCCCCAGTTGGTCGCGCTCTTCAACGGCGTCGGCGGCGGGGCCGCGGCCCTCGTCGCCCTGCTGGAGCTGCACGAGCTCGTGGGCTCGGCGGTGCCGGCCGTGGTGCTCGTCGCGACCGTGTTCACGGTGCTGGTGGGCTCGGTGTCCTTCGCGGGCTCGGTGGTGACGTTCGCCAAGCTGCAGGAGCTGATGACCACGCGTCCGGTGGTGTTCCCCGGACTGCCGGTGGCGTTCGTCGTCGCGCTGGTCGGCGCGGTCGTGCTCGGCGCGCTCGTCGTCGCCGACCCGGTGGTGTGGGTCGGGGTGGTGATCGCGGTGCTCGGGCTCGTCGTGGGCGTCCTGCTCGTGCTGCCCGTCGGCGGCGCCGACGTGCCGATCGTCATCTCGCTGCTCAACGCGTTCACCGGGCTGACGGTCGCCGCGGGCGGCTACGTCCTCGGCAACACGCTGCTCCTGGTGGCCGGCACCCTGGTCGGCGCGTCCGGCACCCTGCTGACGGTGATGATGGCCCGCGGGATGGGGCGCTCGGTCACGAACACCCTGTTCGGCGCCCTGAAGGGCGGCTCCACCCTCGGCGCCGGGGAGGCGAGCGACCGTCCCGTCCGCTCGGCGAACGCCGAGGACGTCGCGATCATGCTCGGCTACGCCGACCGCGTCATCGTCGTCCCCGGGTACGGACTGGCGGTGGCGCAGGCGCAGCACACGCTCCGCGAGCTCGTCGAGGTGCTGGCCGCCCGCGGCACCACCGTCGACTACGCCATCCACCCCGTCGCGGGCCGCATGCCCGGCCACATGAACGTGCTCCTCGCCGAGGCGCAGGTGCCCTACGAGCAGCTGCGCGAGATGGACGACGTGAACGGCGAGTTCCCCCAGGCCGACGTCGTCCTGGTCGTCGGCGCCAACGACGTCGTCAACCCCGCCGCCCGCACCTCACCGGGCGCGCCGATCTACGGCATGCCGATCCTCGACGCCGACCAGGGCCGCCAGGTCGTCTTCATGAAGCGCTCCATGCGCCCGGGCTTCGCCGGCATCGAGAACGAGCTGCTCTTCGAGCCCCGCACCACCCTGCTCTTCGGCGACGCCAAGGAGCAGATGGGCAAGCTGCTGAACGCGGTCAAGGCCCTCTGACCGGCGCCCGGGGAGTCCGCGAGATACGGGTTCTGCACCAGCGCCGGTTCGATCGTGGTGTCGAACCCGTATCTCGACGACTCGTGGGTGGGGGTGACGACGGCGTGGGAGGTCAGACGACGCCGTACAGCCGGTCGCCGGCGTCGCCGAGGCCGGGGACGATGTAGCCGACCTCGTTGAGCCGCTCGTCCAGCCCGGCGGTGACGAGGGCGACGGGGACGCCGACGCCCTCCATGTCCTTCTCGATCCGCGCGACGCCCTCGGGCGCGGCGAGCAGGGTGATGCAGGTGATGTGGTCGGCACCGCGGTCGACGAGGAACTTGATCGCCGCCGACAGCGAGCCGCCCGTCGCGAGCATCGGGTCGAGCACGTAGCACTGGCGCCCGGCGAGGTCGTCGGGCAGGCGCTCGGCGTACGTGGACGGCTCGAGCGTCTCCTCGTCGCGGATCATGCCGAGGAAGCCGACCTCGGCCGTCGGCAGCAGGCGCTGCATCCCCTCGAGCATGCCGAGGCCCGCGCGCAGGATCGGCACCACCAGCGGACGCGGGCTCGACAGGCGCACGCCCTGCGCGAGGGCGACCGGCGTGCGGACCTCGACGGGCTCGGTGCGCACGTCGCGCGTCGCCTCGTAGGCGAGCAGCGTGACGAGCTCGTCGGCCAGCCGCCGGAAGGTCGGGGAGTCGGTGGTCTCGTCGCGGAGGGCCGTGAGCTTGTGGGAGATCAGCGGGTGGTCCGCGACGTGGATCTGCATGGCCGAGAGCCTATGCGACCGCGGTGTCCTGCGGTCGTGCGAGACCTCACCGGATCTCGCTAGGTAAAGCGCAGCGGCTCTGCGACGATCGAGGCGGACGCACCGTCCCTGACTTGGAGGCACCGATGGCGCAGGACGCGGCGCACGACTCGGTGGACTACGCGGTCGTCGCCTACCGCGAGGAGGGCGAGTGGCAGCTCGCCTCGCTCCCGCTCGAGGTCGGCGAGGACGTCGACGACCTCGTCGACGCCCTGCGGCCGTGGCCCGCCGACGGGTCCGTGCTCGGGCTCGTCTCGGTGGACGAGGACTTCTTCGTCCTCGCCCGCGTGCAGGGCGACGACGTCCGGCTGATGCTGTCCGACGCCACCGCGATCGACGAGTGGCCGCTGGCGAGCGGGGTGGCCGACCTGCTCGACCTGCCCGACCCCGATGACGACGACGAGCCCCAGCCCGCGGGCGACCTCGCCATCGTGGACGACCTCGGCCTGGCGGCGATGGACCTCGCCGCGATGTGCGACGACCCCGACCTCTACCCCGACGACGTGCTGCAGGCGGTCGCGACGCGGCTCGGGTTCGGACCCCAGTTCGCCGAGCTGGTCGATTGAGCTCGCCCTGGGAGCCGGCCATGCGCGACGCGCTGTCGCTCGCCACGGACGCCCTGTCCAGCGACGACGTGCCCGTGGGCGCGGTGGTGCTGGACGCCACCGGCGCCGTCGTCGGCCGGGGCCGCAACACCCGCGAGCGCGACACCGACCCCACCGGGCACGCCGAGGTGGTCGCGCTTCGCGAGGCCGCCGCCCACCGCGGCGACTGGCAGCTGGGTGGCTGCACCCTCGTCGTCACGCTCGAGCCCTGCACGATGTGCGCGGGCGCCCTGGTGCAGGCCCGCGTCGACCGCGTGGTCTTCGGGGCCTTCGACGACAAGGCCGGTGCCGTCGGGTCGCTGTGGGACGTGGTGCGCGACCGCCGCCTCCACCACCGTCCCGAGGTGGTCTCCGGCGTCCTGGGCGACGAGGCCGCCGTCCTGCTGCGCGACTTCTTCGTCGCCCGTCGCTGACCTGGCGGTGGCCGTGGCCCCAGGATCGGCCGACTCGTGGGGCCGTGCCCACCGCCGGACGGGCGGGGGTGGCCGCACCGGGGGCGGGTTCGGGCCCGGCCCGGGGGCTGAGGTAGATTCTCCGGCGGTGGCGTGTCCGAGCGGCCTAAGGAGCACGCCTCGAAAGCGTGTGTAGGGAAACCTACCGTGGGTTCAAATCCCACCGCCACCGCCGACCGACCCCCGGACGCCTCGCGTCCGGGGGTCGCGTGCTGTCGGGCTACTCCCCGCCGTGCGGCAGGTCGGGGCGGGGGCCCGTCTTCCCGTCGCTGGGGGCCGACGTGGGGTCGGCGGTCTCGGCGACGTTGCTGTCGTCGGTCTCGCTCTCGCCCGACGGCGCGGACGCCGAGGGCTCGGTGGGCTCGAACGCGTCGGGGTCGACCTCGGTGGGTTCCTCTGCCTGGCTGCTCATCTGCCCATCGTCGGCCCGGGGTCCGCAGGACGCAGGACGAGCCGCCGGGCTCAGCGGTCGGGCGAGGTGGAGCCGGAGTCGCGCCACGTCGTGAGCGGGACGCCGTCACCGTCGTACCGGACGGCGGCCACCGCCTCGCCCCGGGGGACGACGAACAGCATCCGCGCGTAGCGGCACCGCCCGGCCGGCACGCGGTGGGACGCGTCGATGCTGGGCGAGCCCTCCGGGGCCGCGGCGGGCTCCGCCGACGACGCGACGGTCCGGCCGTCGCCGAGCACGACGCTCCAGCCCCGCTGCGAGAGGGTGACGGCCCCCTCGGCCGAGGCGCACTCGGCCACCACCGCGGCGACCAGCCGCTCGTCCGGTGCGACCTCGACCGGGACGCCGACGTCCGCCGGGTCGAGCGAGCCGGTGAGCGCGGCCACCGTGTGCACCCCGCCGGGGGCGTCCAGGCGCTCGCCGAACCCCGCCGTCGACCCGAGCGGGTCCGACGCGGGCGACGCGGACGGTGCCGGCGGCTCCGGCTGGCCGCCCCCGCAGCCCGCGAGCACCAGGACGAGCACCAGCACGCAGGCGCCGCTCGTCCTGACATGACGTCCCCGACCCCTAGGATGAGGCTCCGGGTGTCGGCGGCGGAGGGGGTTCGCGGTGGACCTCGAGGCCCTCGACACCTTCCTGCTGGTCGGCTCGGGCGTGCTGCTCGCGGCGATCCTCGCGGTCCGGCTGTCGGTCCGCGCCGGCCTGCCCAGCCTGCTCGTGTACCTCGGCATCGGCGTCGTCCTCGGGGAGTCGGTGCTCGGCGTCAGCTTCTCCGACGCCGACCTCGCCCACGCGCTGGGCTTCGGCGCGCTGGTCCTCATCCTCGCCGAGGGTGGTCTGACCACCAAGTGGTCCGAGGTCCGGCCGAGCATGAGCCTCGGCCTGCTCCTCGCGACCGTCGGCGTGACGGTCAGCGTCGCGGTCGTCGCCCTCGGCTCGCACTACCTCCTCGGGCTGGAGTGGCAGGCGGCCATCCTGCTGGCCGCGGTCACCTCGCCGACCGACGCCGCCGCCGTGTTCTCGGTGCTGCGACGCGTGCCGCTCACCCGCTCGGTGCTCGGCACCCTCGAGGCCGAGTCGGGCCTCAACGACGCGCCGATCGTGCTGCTCGTGACGGCCGTCAGCACCGGCGCGGCCGACGACTTCCCCCTGCCCGTCTTCGTGGCCATCGTCGCGGTCGAGCTCTTCGGCGGCGCGCTCATCGGGTTCGTCGTGGGACGCGTCGGCGCCTGGGTGATGCGCGGCGCGGCGCTGCCGTCGTCCGGTCTCTACCCGATCGCGGTGCTGGCCCTGTGCGTCCTCGCCTACGGCGGCACGGTGTTCGTCCACGCGAGCGGGTTCGCGGCGGTCTACGTCGCCGCGCTCGTGCTCGGCAACGCCGACCTGCCCCACCGCGCCGCCACCCGCTCGTTCGCGGAGGGCATCGGCTGGCTCGCCCAGATCGGGCTGTTCGTCATGCTCGGGCTGCTCGTCTCGCCCGGCCTGATCAAGGCCGAGGAGGTCTGGATCGCGATCGCCGCCGGCGCGCTGCTGACGTTCGTGGCTCGGCCGCTGTCGGTCCTCGTCTGCGCGGTGCCCCTGCGCGTCCCGTGGCGCGAGCAGGCGTTCGTGTCGTGGGCGGGGCTGCGCGGCGCGGTGCCCATCGTCCTCGCGGCCATCCCGCTCGCCGAGGACGTCCCCAACGCCACCCAGCTGTTCAACATCGTGTTCGTGTTCGTGGTCGTCTACACGTTCGTCCAGGCCCCGTCGCTCGGCTGGGCGGCCGGCCGGCTCGGGGTGCTCGACGACGGCGCCCGCGACGTCGAGGTCGACGCCGCGCCGCTCGAGCGCGTGTCCGCCGACCTCCTGCAGGTGCGCGTCCCGCCCCGCTCTCGGCTCGTGGGCGTCGAGGTCGGCGAGCTCCGGCTGCCGCCCGGCGCGTCCGTCGCGCTGGTCGTGCGCAAGGGCGAGACGTCGGTGCCGCACCGCACGTTCCGCATCCAGCTCGAGGACGACCTGCTCGTCGTCGCGCCCCGGGCCGTCCGCGAGCAGACCGAGGACCGGTTGCGTGCCGTCGGGCGACGCGGTCGCCTCGCCGGCTGGCTCGACCCCGACTGAGAGGTCAGGGGACCTCGGGCGTCGCCTCGATCGGGACGCAGACCTGCAGCGGCTCGGCCACCTCGACGGTCGTCGGGAACTTCTTGCGCAGCTCGGAGAACCGCGGCCCGATGACGATCTCGACGTTGTCGCCCTGCGCCTGCGTGGGAGCGGCGTAGACGACGTTGCCCTTGAACTGGCGGGCGACCAGGCGGACGGCGGGGTCGGTCCGCTCGTCGGTGATGATCGTGACGTTGCGTCCCGCCTGCACCCCCTCGGGGACGTTGCCCACCTTGCCGGGGCGGAAGCCGCGCTGCTGGAGGTTGATCAGCGTGCGGTTGGCCAGGCCGGAGACCGAGCCGGCGTTGTAGACGGTCACCGTCACCTGCTGGGCGGGCAGCGCACCGCCGGCCGGGATGGTCGCGTCCTGGCACTGCGGGGTGTCGTCGACGGCGGCGTCGGCGAGCGAGGGCCCCTCGGCGAACAGCAGCCGGAAGCCGACGAAGGTGCCGATGACGAAGAGCGCCACGAGGACGCTCATCGTCGCGATGCTGCGCCGGGCGAGGGAGCTGGAGGAGCTGGTCATCGGTGCCGTCCGGTCTCGATCAGGTGGACCCGGGCGTGGAGGACGTGACGCTGCTGCAGGGCCGCCCGCAGCGCGCGGTGCAGACCGTCCTCGAGGTACATGTCGCCGCGGTAGTAGACGACGTGCGCGAACAGGTCGCCGAAGAAGGTGGAGTCCTCGTCGAGCAGGGTGGCGAGGTCGAGTCGCTGCTTGGTCGTGATCAGCTCGTCGAGCCGCACCTGCTGCGGCGGCACCTGGGCCCACTGGGACTGGGACAGCCCGTGGTCGGGGTACGGCTTGGTGTCCCCGACGCCCTTGAAGATCACGCGGTCAGTGTAGGGGGAGGCGTCCAGTTGGTCCGTGACGTCCGGCTTCCCGGCCCCGGACGTGGTCGACCCCTATATCCTGGCGCGATGACCAGCGCGAGCGGGCCGCCCTCGGCGGACGCCGCCTCCGGCCCGGCCTCCGCCGCGGCCGAGGCGGCCCGTGCCGCGCGCGCCGAGGCCGAG
>JAURVT010000023.1 GCA_030655315.1 Nocardioidaceae bacterium
CAGGTACAGCGTCGGACCGCTCTGCACGGGCATGTCCGAGTGCGCCACCGCACCCTGCAACGTCAGCACCGGCGACATCAGGTGCACGTGCGCGGGATACCGGGCCGCGACCTCGTTGGACAGGAAGCCCAGGTGGTAGTCGCGGTGCGGATCCTGGGCCACACCACCGGGACGCACCACGTTGACCTGCGACGTGACCTGGTAGCCCGGGCCCAGCCAGGCGCGCGACACCAGCGCCAGCACGTCGTTGGCGTAGTAGTCCACGAACGCCTCGGGGTCGCGCACGGCCAGCTTCTCCAGCGCGTTCCAGACCCGGTCGTTCGCGCCGGGCTTGGCGAAGTGGTCGCCCGACGTCGCACCGGAGGCGTGCTGGTCGGCGATCATGCCGTCGAACACCGCCGTCACCCGGTCGACCACCGACAGGTCGGCGAACGCCCCCTTCAGCGCCACGACGCCGGGACCGGACGTCAGCGCGCGGACCAGCTCGTCCTCCACGGCGTCACGGCCGGCGGTCGTCGTGCTCGCGGCACGCAACGCGGACGAATCGTAGACCAGCACGTTCTGCTCGACCCGGTCGGCGTGCGGGAAGTCCACGAGATCGGTGCGCTGCGCGGTCAACGCCGCGAAGTCGGCCACCGAGCAGTCGGACTCGGAGAAGCGGGCGCGGCGGGAGGTGTCAAGGGTGGCGGTCATGGCTTCACGCTAGGCCCGCCCGGCGGGCCAAGGATGGGCCAGAACACCTCAGAAACACCTCAGGACGTCCTGCCCGGGCCGTGCGAGGTCAGCACCTGGGCACCCCTCCTCGTTCCAGGTCCTCACGCCGCCCGGTCGGCAGGCTGCCGTCAGCACCGTGTTCACACGGTCAGCCGACGGTCACCTGCTGCGACCGTCGCTGCGACCGACCAACCCCTTGACGAACGTTCCACCATAGGCAACCATTTGGTTGCATGAAGGATGACATCCAGGACAGCATCGACATCCACGCCGACCTCCCGCGAGTGTGGGAGCTCGTGTCAGAGCCCGGATGGTGGATCAACTCCGGCACGCTCGGCGGCCACAGGATCCATCGCGACGGGAGCGAGTGCGTCGTCGTCGACGAGTCCCTCGGATCGTTCGAGGTCGGGATCGTCGAGCTCGACGAGCCTCACCGTGCGGTCTTCACCTGGCAGCCCTCTGGCGAGCAGGTCCCCCGCACCACCGTCGAGTTCCGCCTCGTCGAGACCGAGCCGGGGACGGTGAGGGTCCAGGTGTGCGAGACCGGCTTCGCGTCCATGTCACCCGAGCAGCATGCTCGCCACCACCGGGCGAACGAGTCCGGCTGGCACGCCGAGCTGGGCCTGGCTGCCGCGACCCTCACCGGGGGTGCGCGTGTCGCTGGGGCTTGAGACCGCGCAGGCACTCCATGCCCTGTCCGACCCGGTCCGCCTCCGCATCCTCGACCATCTGGCGCAAGCGCCGGCCGGTGTCACCGAGCTGTCGGGGCAGCTGCCCATCACGCGCCAGGGCACCGCCAAGCACCTCGCCGTCCTGCGCGATGCGGACCTGGTGAGGGGAGAGCGGGTGGGCAGGGAGACCCGTTATCGGGTCCACGCGGCCACGGTCCGCGACACGGCCGACGCACTGGCGACAGCCGCCGACAGGTGGAGTCGCCAGCTCGCCCTGCTGAAGCAGGCAGCCGAGGACGGCGCGATCCCCTGACCGGGGCTCGCCCCCGCTCTCGATCGAGATGCCGGGGGCTCCTTTCGTCGGGGCCGTCAGACGGTGCTCGACCAACCCGCCGCCGAAGCCGGGTCAGCGACGATCGCCGCAGCAACGTCGGTGAGGCGGAGGCCACGCGCACGCGCGCCGCGCCGAAGCAGGTCGAACGACCGATCGATGTCCACCCCGTGCACGGCGGCGATGACCCCCTTCGCCTGCTCGATCACGATGCGGCTGGTCAGAGCAGCCTGGAGCTGGTCTGTGAGCACCCTGGCTCGCGCCGTCTCCCGATCCTGCAACAGGCGGATGGTCGCGAGATCGACCATCGTCCGCAGCACCACAAGCTCGACGTCGTCGAGAGCGGTGGCCCCCGTGCCATAGATGCCCACCGTCCCGACGGTCTGACCCCGCAGGCTCATCGGGAGCACGTGAACAGATCGAAACCCGGCCTCGAGCGCTTGCTCAGGAAAGCGAACCCAGGGCACCGCGGGCGACGAGAGATCGGTCTCGACGACGTCGGCGCCTGTCTTGAAGCAATTCAGACTGGGGCCCTCGCCCAAGGCGAGCTGGAGAAGCTCAAGGAGCCTGCCGTCCTGGTTCGACGAAGCGACGTGCGACAAGCCAATGCCGTCGTCGAGCCGAATCCCTACCGCTTCGGCGCCGCTGATCAGCGCGACGTTCGCGGCCACCGTCCGGAGAAACCCGACCGTGTCACACCCCTCCGCCGCGGTGTCGGCGGTCTCGACCAGAAGTGCGCCCACGTCCTCTGCCGGAATCATTCATGACCTCATTCACCGTCTTCTCGGCGACCAGGGTCAGATCGTCAGGCGTCAATCCTGAATCGACTGAGAGCAACCTCGAACAACTCCGACGCGAGAGTGATGCAGGTCACGTCCGCCGGCGAAGCGGCTACAGGCCGCAGGTGCTCGTGATTCCCCGCGAACGGTGGAGCCTATTGAATCCGCTCCGGTCGGTGATCCTCACTACTGAAGGGCCGCACCATCGTCGAGCGCTTGGCCACGATCATCCACCTGGTCGGGTCGGTCTCGTCGCTCACGGCCAGGTACGCCTTGGCCTTCCCGACCAGCCAGTTCAGTCGTGGCTCGAGGAGATCGGAGCCGAACTCGTGCTCATGCGACTCGCCGATGATTGCCTGGCGCAACCAGTCTCGAAATTGAGCCTCGTTGCGCTCCCACCATTCGAGCTGAGACTCAACCACCGGTTCACCTTGACCTAATGCTTGCGTCGATGAAACCACCTTGAGGTGTACTTGAGTTTTCGGCCCCGCGCGTGGACGCCGGCCTGGTGCGATGCCCGTCCTCTGGTCTGAGCGTGTGAGTCTGCTCGAAGCCGGTGGCACCGTGATGAACTTCCTCGCCGACATCCGGGCCCCGACCGCCTCCCCGAGATCGACTTCCACGCCCCGGCGCCCTGCGCCGCCAATGACTCCCGGCCCGTCGAACCTGGTCGTCGACAAGGTCCTGGCCGCAGCCGGTGACCGCCTGGACCTGCTCGGGCCCACCCTCGGCCTCGTCGTCGGCTCTTGGCGCGCCGCAACCACCACCGGCGGCTCGACCCCGCCGAGGCATTCGAGCGCCTCGACCTTTCCGGCTTCGATGACGCCGTGAGGCTCGGGACCGTTCGGGCGGGCACGCCTCGGCACACCACCAAGGGGTTCGTTGAGCCTTGGCACGTTCGGCAAGGACCCCTGCCTGCTGGGTGGGCACCGCCCGAGGAGGGCTCCTCGGGCGTCGCCCGCCCAGTGGCGGCTGGGTCAACCCCTGGTGGCGCCGAAGTCGTGTTCGTCGGGGACCGAGGGATGCCATCCCAGGCAGAACGGGTGGCCAGCGGGCGACGCGTAGACCCGGTAGCCCTCGTCCGCGTCCGGATCGTCGGCGGCCTTGAGCAGGCGCGCCCCCAGGGATGTCGCATGCTCGTGGGCGGCACCGAGGTCTTCTACATGTAGGTCGAGGTGCACCTGCTGTAGCTGCCTACCGGCCGGCCAGTCGGGTGCGACATGGTTGGCTGCAGCTTGAATGCCCAATCTCCACTTGCCATCGACGATCACGCTGTGGAACGTCTCGTCCGCCCAGACCTCACCCCCGAGCAAGCCCGCCCAGAACGCGGATTCGGTCGCGACGTCCATGGCGTCGAACACGGTGATCTGCCTGACGATCTTCACGCGGGCTCCTGCATCCTGGGGCTGACAGGACCCTACCTGCCGGTCGCCGGCCGGCGGGACCCGTCAACCCCACGCCCGATCCTTCGGGGCGGTCATCAGCCGTCGTCGCCTCGCCCTTCCCCTCGACGTCCATGAGCAGGACCCCGAACCCAACGTGGCCACGGCGAGAACGGCTGGCGGCAACTCTCCCGCCAGGTCTGACGTGCACGGGCAGAACGACCGCCCCGTCACCACATCCACGGAGTGGCGTGATGGAGGACGCCGGCAATCCTGTGGAGGACCGCGTCCCGGTGCGGGACGACGAGCACGCCGGTCGACTCGATGCGGACACCACGGTCGACCAGCACGTACAGCATCCTCAAGGTGTGCAGCGTGTTCGACACGTGCACAGGGACCGGCCCAGGCGGTCGGTCCGACAGCGTGGTGTCGGCGCGGTCCAGCCAGGCCGAGGCGTCGTGGACGGACAGATCCGGGCGGGCCAGCACCTTGGCGAGCCCGTGGGCGAGGCGGTCGTGCTCTTGGTCGTGCCAGACCTCGGCGGTGGGGGCGAGCATCCGAGCCATGCCAAGGCCCAGCATGCGGCCGGGTCCTACGTCCGAGCGTCTGCCGAGCGTGCCGAGCAGGTCGGCGCCATGAGCGACGGCGTGCAGCCAACCCAGCTCCACGTCGTGCCCGCGCAGGTCAGTCTCCGAGGCGTACCAGGACTCGAACGCGTCGACCCATCCCGCCTCGCACACGTCCCTGGACCCGATGATCACATCGAGCACGAGCGAAGCGAAGGTGCGTGCCTGGATGCCGTCGGAGCCGAACCTCTCCACCATCAGGTCCCCCAGCGGACGCAGCCGGGCGTCCGACACGGCGCCGTCGTCGATCCAGGTGGCAAGAGCGGTCATGGCGATCTCGTCACGGAGCACAGGGTCTGGGGACGCGAGCATGCTCACCAGCTCGGGCAGCAACTCGTCCGCAACCACACCGTCTGGCACAGCGAACTGGTGTGCCCGGATGTCTTCCCAGTCCGCCATCGACGCAGGCTATCGCGCAGGCGATACGACGGGCTCGCATCCCAAGAGCCGCAGACCGGACCTCACACGGAACGTGACCGCAGCGGGAACCTCAACCGGCAGCTGTCGGCCATCTCGAGCCGGCCGACCGTCGTCCCACGACGATCGCCAATCGGGACGGCTGATCCCATCGGCTCGGGGCAATGTGCGCTTCGGATCGAATCGACACCTCGAAGTCAGTTCGGCATCCATGCACGGCGACTGAGTACCAGGCGGTGACCGTCGGGATCGGCAACGGTCACGCCCCGCGCTGCCAGTCAGGATGACGCGAGTCCACCAGAGCACCACCGGTATCGATCAAGCACCCATCGCGGGTTCAGGTTCTTGGCCCAGGTAGAGGACCAGCAGATCCTCGGGTCTGGGTGAGGTCTCGTCGTGGGCGACAGGGCCGTCGACCGACTTCAGGTGCCAGCTCGCACCGGGCGCACCCACCATCAGCAGAGCGTGCCCGCCTTGGGATTCCGGGCCGGCGCACCAGAGGACGGTCAAACCCAGGCCCTCGACCCAGAACCTCGGGCAGCATCACGGTCGCGGCTGGGCCGTGCGATACCTACACCGACGCGGTAGTCAGATCCAGGACACGACTCTGCGGCCTGGACCCCTGCCGAGGTCAAGTACGCGTCGAACCGTGCTCCCCGACGCCGCCACCAGTTCCGCGCCATCCCCTGCCAGCTCGACCACCGGGCCGAACCACGACTCCGACCGGGGCAGCACGACCCGAACACGCAGGGCCACGCTCCCTGCCCCTCGGCTGGACGTCTGCGCGTTGCCTGACGCCCGGGGGCCGCCGGTTGCCGTGCGACACGGCAACCGGC
>JAURVT010000040.1 GCA_030655315.1 Nocardioidaceae bacterium
CGGCGAGGTCGCCGCCCAGCGGCGCGACGGTGCGCTGCGCATGACGCGACGACAGCGCGACCAGCGCCGGGACCCCGACGCCCGCGACGGCCACGCAGCCGGCGAGCAGCAGCCCGCCGACCGGCAGGACCACGATCACGAGCGCGGTGACGCCGACCGCGACGGTGGTGGTGACGGCGACCGGCAGCGCCACGCGGAGCAGGCGGTCCTGGACGCCGTCGGCGTCGGCCGTGACGCGTCGGACGAGGTCGCCGTGGCGGCGTCCGGACGGCCCGCGGCGGCGCACGCCGTCGTAGGCGCGCACCCGCACGTCGGTGAGGAGCCGCAGGGCCGCGTCGTGCGTGACGAGGCGCTCGCCGTACCGCAGGACGGCGCGGGCGATGCCGCACGCGCGGACGCCGACGATCGCGACCATCAGGTAGAGGACGGGCGGCTGCTCGGCCGCCCGCGAGACCAGCCAGGCCGACACGAGCAGCAGGCCCGCCGTGCTCCACGCGGCGAGCACGCCGAGCAGCCAGCCGCCCAGCAGCCGGCCCAGCGTGCGCCCGTCGGGGCGCAGGACGCCGGTCACGTCGGCGCCCCGAGGTCGACCACGTGGTCGCAGCGGTCGATCGCCGCGCGCCGGTGCGCCGCGGTGACGATCGTCGCGCCCGTCCCGTGCAGGGCGTCGAGCACGTGTCGCTCGGTGTCGGGGTCCAGCCCCGCGGTGGGCTCGTCGACGAGCAGCAGCCGTGCGCCGCGGTGCCGCACGCGCAGGAGCGCCCGGGCCACGCCCACCCGTCGCCGCTCCCCCGACGACAGCCCGTCGCCCGACTCGCCGACGTCGCGGTCGGCGTCGAGATCGGCAGCGCCGGCGTCGTCGAGGGCCGTGCGCACCGCCGCGTCGTCGGCCGCGGTGCCGAGCCGGACGTTGTCGGCCACCGTGCCCGCGAGCAGCGCCGGGTGCTGCGGCACCCAGGCGACCTGCCGTCGCCAGTCCTCGAGGTCCACGTCGCCGAGGTCGACGCCCCCGACGAGCACCTGTCCCGCGTCGGGACGCACGGTGCCCAGAAGTACCGCGACGAGCGTGGACTTGCCGCAGCCGCTCGGTCCCACCAGCGCCACCGACGCCCGCGGCGCGAGCCTGAGGCCGGCGCCGTCGGGCGCGGCGCCGTCGCGCTGGTCGTGCCGCACCGACACGCCCCGCACCTCGATGACGGCGGTGTCGAGGTCGGGGGCGGCGCGGTGCCCGCCGGCCGGCGGGCCGTCGCGGTCGGGGGCCGCCCGGTCGAGGACGGCGAACGCCTCGCGCGAGGCGGCGACGCCCTCGGCGCTGTCGTGGAAGTGGGTGCCCAGCTGGCGCAGCGGGGCGAACGCCTCGGGCGCGAGCAGCAGGACGAACAGGCCGGTCCCGAGGTCGAGGTGGCCCTCGACGACGCGCAGGCCGACGCCGACCGCCACCAGCGCGACCGACACCGTCGCCACCAGCTCGAGCACCATCGAGGACAGGAAGGCGAGGCGCAGCGCCCGGGTCGTCGCGCGGCGGTGCCGCTCGCCGACCTGGCGCAGGCCGGTCACCTGCGACGCGGCCCGGCCGAGCACGGTCAGCACCGTCAGCCCGGCGAGCACGTCGGCGAAGTGGTGCGTGAGGCGCGCGAGCGCGTCCCACCGGCGCTGGGTGCGCTCCTGCGTCAGCCAGCCGACCAGCACCATGAACACGATCACGAGCGGCAGGGTGACGGCGACGGTCACCGCCGCGAGGGTGTCGGCGGTGAAGAGCGCGACGACCACCACGCCGGGCACGGTCACGGCCAGGCCGAGGGCGGGCAGGTAGCGGCCGACGTAGGGCTCGAGCGCGTCGATCCCCTGGCCGAGCAGGGCCACGACGCGTCCGCTCGCCGGCAGCACGGCGCCGGGACGTCCCGCCACGAGCGCCTCGGCCACCTCCTGCCGCAGCGCGCTCGTCACCGCCGTGGCGGCCCGCGCCGAGAGCACGCGGTGCCCCCAGTCCACCAGGGCGCGTCCGAGCACCACCACGGCCAGCGCCGCCACGACGCCCACCAGCGCGCCCGAGGTGCCGCCGCCGGCGAACCCGTCGGCCACGGCGTCGGAGACCAGCCAGGCCTGGGCCACGACCAGCGCGGCGACCACCGTGCCGAGCGCCACCACCAGCACCAGGTGGCGACGGACCGCGCGCGAGTGGCGCACGAGCCGTGGGTCGACCGGACCACGCGCCGGTGCCTCGACGGTGCTCACGGCGCGGCCACGGTCGTGCCGGTGCGGATGCGGCGGCGGAACACCCAGTAGGTCCAGCCCTGGTAGAGCAGGACCAGCGGGGTGAAGGCGAGCGCGGCCCAGCTCATGATCGTCAGCGTGTAGGGCGTCGACGCGGCGTTCTGCGTCGTCAGGCTCCAGGCCGGGTCGAGCGTCGAGGGCATCACGTCGGGGAAGAGCGAGACGAACATCGTCACGACCACCGCTCCGACGCCGAGCGCGGTGCCGGCGAAGGCGAGCCCATCGCGGCCACGGCCGGCAGCGACCACCGACAGCACGAGGGCCACCAGGGCGACGGACGCCGCCACGACGACCGGTGTCGTGCCGCCGTCGAGCACCACCGTCCAGACCACGAACGCACCGCCGACCGGCACGGCCACCAGCCCACCGCGCGACGCGAGGCGCTCGGCGCGGTCGTGCACCGGGCCACTGGTCTTGAGCGCGACGAACGCGGCGCCGTGCAGCACGAACAGCGTGAGGAACGCCGCGCCCCCGAGCAGCGCGTACGGGCCGAGCAGGTCGGCGAGGCCGCCGACCATCTCTGCGTCGGCGTCGACGGGCACGCCGCGCACCACGTTGGCCAGCACGACGCCCCACAGCACGGGGGCCAGCACCGATCCCCCGGTGATCACGACGTCCCACCGCGTCTGCCACCACGCCTCGTGCCGCTTGTGCCGGTACTCCAGGCCCACGGCCCGCACGATCAGCGCGAGCAGGATCAGCAGCATCGGCAGGTAGAACCCGCTGAACAGGGTGGCGTACCACTCGGGGAAGGCCGCGAACGTCGCCCCGGCGGCGACGATCAGCCAGACCTCGTTGCCGTCCCAGACCGGGCCGATGGTCTCCAGCACCTCGCCGCGCTGGTGGACGTCGTCGGCCAGGACGGGTGCCAGCACGCCCACGCCGAAGTCGAAGCCCTCGAGCACGAGGTAGCCGAGCCAGAAGAACGCGATCGCGCAGAACCATGCGGTGGTGAGGTCCATCAGGTGCCTCCGGGGCGTCAGTGGGCGAGGACGAGCGGCGCGTCGTCGTCGACGTCGTCGGGGTCGGGCGGCGGGTCGAGGTCGGGCAGGCCGCCGCGCACCACCCGGAGCAGGAGCCGCACCTCGACGACGGCGAGCACGCTGTAGAGCACGGTGAAGGCGGCCATCGAGGTGATCACCTCGCCCGACGTGGTGCCCGGCGAGACCCCGGACGCCGTGGGCAGCAGCCCGAACACCAGCCAGGGCTGGCGGCCCATCTCGGTGAAGACCCACCCGAAGACGTTGGCCGCGAGGGGCAGCAGCGGGAGCGCGACCGTGGTGGCGAGGAGCAGCCGACCTCGCGGCACCCGGCCGCGACGCGTCGACCAGAGCGCCCACGCGGCCACGGCCATCGCGAGGCCGCCGCAGGTGATCATCAGGCGGAAGGTCCAGTAGGCGACCGGCACGTTGGGCGCGTGGTCGCCGGGGCCGAACCGCTGCTCGTACTCGGCCTGGAGGTCGTCGATGCCGCGCACCTCGCCGTCGAGCGTCCCGGTGCCGAGGAACGACAGCAGCCGCGGCACCTTGACCGAGTAGACCTCCTCGCTGCCGTCGAGGGTGCCGATCGTCAGCAGCGAGAACGCCGCCGGCGCCTCGGTCTCGTACAGCCCCTCCGCCGCGGCCATCTTCATCGGCTGGACGTCGGTCATCACCTTGCCCTGCAGGTCGCCCGAGACCATGACGCCGAGCCCGGCCACCAGGACGGTGACCGCGCCGATGCGCAGCGATGACCGGAACGCGCTCTCGTCGGTGCCCGGGCGCCGGAACAGGTGCCACAGCGACACCGCCGCCATGAACGCCCCGCCCACCATGAACGCGGCGAACAGGGTGTGCGGCACCGTCACGAGCACGACCTCGTTGGTCATCACGGCGACGAAGTCGGTGAGCTCGGCCCGCTCCCGCTCGGCGTCGTAGGTGAACCCCACCGGGTTCTGCATGAACGAGTTGGCGGCGAGGATGAAGTAGGCCGACAGCATCGTGCCGATCGACGCGATCCAGATGCAGGCGAGGTGGACGCCCCGCGGCAGCCGGTCCCAGCCGAAGATCCACAGCCCGAGGAACGTCGACTCGAGGAAGAACGCCAGCAGGCCCTCGATGGCGAGCGGCGCGCCGAACACGTCGCCGACGAAGCGCGAGTAGTCGCTCCAGTTCATCCCGAACTGGAACTCCTGGACGATGCCCGTGACGATGCCGAGCGCGAAGTTGACCAGGAACAGCGTGCCGAAGAACTTGGTGAGCCGCAGGTACCGGTCGTCGTCGGTGCGCCACCAGATCGTCTGCAGCACCGCGACCAGGGCCGACAGGCCGATCGTCACCGGCACGAAGAAGAAGTGGTAGACGGTCGTGATCCCGAACTGCCAGCGTGCGAGCTCCAGCGCCTCCATGACGACCTCCCGGACGGGGACCGCCGCACCGTTGCGGTTGTCCTACTACTGACTGTAGTACGACGTCGCGTCGTACTGTCAAGGCAGTACTACGTCACGTCGTAGAGGAGGTAGGCTGGGTCCGTGGCACGACTGGGAGACCTCGAGCGCGCGGTGATGGACGTCCTGTGGGACGCCGACGGACCACGCACGGTCCGAGCCGTGATGGACGCCCTGGGAGACCGCGCCCTGGCCTACACCACCGTGATGACGGTGCTCGACCGCCTCGACGGCAAGCAGCTGGTCACCCGCGAGCGCGTGGGCCGGGCGTTCGCCTACTCCCCCGCGCACGACCGCGAGCAGCTCACCGCCGAGCTGATGCGCGAGGCGCTGGCCGGCGCCGGCGACGACCGCGCCTCGGCGCTGGTCCGCTTCGCCGAGCAGGTCAGCCCCGACGAGGCAGCCGCCCTGCAGGCCGCGCTCGCCCGCGTCGTCGCCCGTGCCGCGGACGACACCACCGGGTCATGACGCCCCTGCTGCTCGGGGCGATCGGGTTGCTCCTGGCCCACCCCGTGCCCGCCGTGCTCGCGCGGGCCCGCTGGCCCTACCTCGCTCCGCGCGCCGGCATCGTGTTGTGGCAGTCGCTCGCCCTGGCGGCGGTGCTCGCCGTGCTCGGCGCGGGGCTCTCGACGGCGCTGTGGCTGGTCACCCCGCAGGACCCGTCACCGCTGCGCATCGCGGTGCACGTCGCCGTCATGGCGCTCACCGTCCTGGTGGGAGGACGGCTGGCGTGGTCGGTCGTCGACGTCGCCCGCGACACCCGGGCCCGTCGGCGCCGGCACCGGGCCCTGCTCGACCTGCTGGCCGGCGTCGACGAGAGCGAGCCCAGCCTGCGGATCCTGGCCGACGAGCTGCCGATGGCCTACTGCCTGCCGGGGGTCGGCGCGACCCGGGTCGTGGTGTCGGCCGGGGCGCTCGAGCGGCTCGACCCCGCCGAGGTCGACGCGGTGCTCGAGCACGAGCGGGCGCACGTCCGTGCGCGACACGACCTCGTGCTCGAGGGGTTCACCGCGCTCCACCGCGCGTTCCCGCGCGGACCCCGGGGCGACGCGCCGCTGCACCACAGCGAGGTGCTCGTCGAGCTGCTCGCCGACGACCGGGCCCGGCGTCGGTGCGGCGCGGTCCCGCTGGCCCGGGCGCTCGTCACGCTCGGCTCGGGCGCCGCGGCCCCACGGGGCGCGCTCGGGGCCGGATCGGCCGTGCAGGTCAGGCTCGAGCGGCTCGGCGACGACCCCGACGAGGCCCGCTCCGGACGACTCGCCGCCGCGGCCGTCGCCTATGCGGCGTCAGCCGTCGTCCTCGTCGCCCCCACCCTGTTCCTCGCCGTCCCGTGGATCAGCTCGGCCTGGCAGCGGCTGGCCTGAGGTGCCGGGGCGGCGCCGCGGGGGCGACCAGACACCACGTGAACGTGGTGTCCGGGCCGAAGCACGGTCGATCTACCGTGCTTCGACACCTCTGCCGTGTTCGGGCTGCCCGCGTCCTCGCTGCGCTTCCACCCAGCGCAGCGAACCTCAGGCGTCGTCGCGCGGACGATCCTCGACGGCGACGCCGCCGCGGCCGGGCGTGGTGATGTCGAGCTGCTCGGAGACCTTCACGAGGAGGTCGTTGACGCGCGGCGCGTTCGGCACCTCGCGGCCACGCTGCGGGTAGGCGGTGATGGCGCCGAGCAGCACGGCTGCCGCGACGATCACCACCATGATCAGGACGATGACGAGCATGACGGAACTTCCCCCGGGGTGGTGCAGACAGACGTGGACGGACGCGCCGCGAGGCGGCGCTCCGTGGTCCGATTCTGTCATGTTCGTCACCGATCGCACGCCCGTGACCGCCGGGCGCGCCGTGACGGGCCGTCGCACCATGCGTCACACCCGCCCCAGCGGGCGCCGGGCCCGGGCCGTCAGCGCAGCAGCGGCTCGACGGCGCGCCGGACCGGCTCGGGCACCGGCGTGGTCGCCCGCTGCTCGCCCTGCCCGGCCACGTAGACGTGGACGAAGCGGCCCAGGGCGGCCGGCTCCTCGGACTCGCCCTGGAACAGCGCGATCCGGTAGGTGATGCTCGAGGTGCCGAGCCGCTCGACCGCGAGGCCGACCTCGACGTCGGCCGGGAACCGGAGCTGCCGCAGGAACCGGCAGCTGGTCTCGGCGACCACCCCGACGGCGTCGAGCGTGCGCGTGTCCACCCCGCTGTGCTCGATCAGGTGCCCGTTCACCGCGGTGTCGAAGTAGGAGTAGTAGGTGACGTTGTTGACGTGCCCGTAGACGTCCTCGTCGGCCCACCGGGTGGTGATCCGGCGCAGCACGCCGAAGTCCTCCCGGCGCGGCAGGGTCTCGTCGTCGCTCATGCCGGCTCCGCCTCGCGCATCCGCTGGCTGATGACCGCCGAGACGCCGTCCCCGCGCATCGAGACGCCGTACAGCGCGTCGGCGACTTCCATGGTCCGCTTCTGGTGGGTGATGACCACCAGCTGGGAGTTCTCGCGGAGCTCCTCGTAGATCTCGAGCAGGCGTCCGAGGTTGACGTCGTCGAGCGCCGCCTCCACCTCGTCCAGGATGTAGAACGGGCTGGGCCGGGCCTTGAACAGCGCCACCAGGAACGCGACGGCGACCAGCGACCGCTCGCCGCCGGACAGCAGCGACAGCCGCTTGACCTTCTTGCCCGGCGGTCGGGCCTCGACGTCGATGCCCGTCGTCAGCATGTCGGACGGGTCGGTGAGCAGCAGGCGACCCTCGCCCCCGGGGAACAGCCGGGAGAAGACGTGCTGGAACTCGCGCTCGACGTCGGTCCAGGCGTCGGTGAACACCTGCTCGACGCGACGGTCGACCTCGTCGACGATCTCGAGGAGGTCGCGGCGGGTCTTGCGGAGGTCCTCGAGCTGCTCGCTGAGGAAGCGGTGACGCTCCTCCATCGCGGTGAACTCCTCGAGCGCCAGCGGGTTGACCCGGCCCAGCGCGGCGATGGCACGCTCGGCGGCGCGCAGCCGCTTGGTCTGCTGCTCGCGGTCGTAGGGCACCGGGTCGGGGTCGGGGGCGTCCTCGTCGAGGCCCTCGGGCCGCTCGACGGGGACGAGCACGTCCGGTCCGTACTCGACGACCAGCGCCTCGTGCTCCACGCCCAGCTCGTCGACGGCGCGCTGCTGCAGCGCCTCGATCCGCAGCCGCTGCTCGGTCCGGGCCATCTCGTCGCGGTGCACCGAGTCGGTGAGCCGGTCGAGGTCGGTGGCCAGCCCGCGCAGGCGCTCGCGCACCGAGGCCAGCCTCGACTCGTCACCGGTGCGAGCCTCCTCGATCTCGCGACGCTGCGTGCCGGCCAGCTCGACGGACCGGTCGAGGTGGCGCAGGACGACCTCGCCCGCGGCGGCGACGGCCTGCGCCGCCTCGGCCTCGCGACGCCGACGCTCGCGCCGCACGCGTGCCTGCTCGCGCGCGGCCCGCTCCTCGCGGGCTGCGCGGCGCAGCGAGTCCGCGCGGCCGGACAGGGCGCGGGCCCGCTCCTCGGCGGTGCGCAGCGCCAGCCGCGCCTCGGTCTCGCTCTGGCGTCCGGCCTTGGCGGCGTCGGCGAGGCGCTCGAGGTCGGAGGTGTCCGGGTCCTCCTCGGGGGCGTCCTCGGCCTGGCTCAGCCGCTCCTCCAGCTCGGCGAGGCCGGCCAGGTCGGCGTCGCGGGAGGCCTCGGCGGCGGCGATCGACCGGGCCAGGCGCTCGGCCTCGCCGGAGGCCGCCCGGGCCGCCCCACCGAGCTGCCCGAGGTTCTCCGCGACGGCCGACATCGCCGCATCGGACTCGTGCAGCCGCGACAGCGTGGCGTCGACGGCCCGCTGCGCGTCCTGCTGCTCCTGGGTGACGCGCGCGAGGTCGAACGACAGCCGCTCCACGAGCCGGGTGGCCTCGCCCAGCTCGTCGGTGGCGCGGTCGACCGCGGCCTGGACCTCGAGGAGGCTCGGCACCGACGACGACCCGCCCGACGCGTGGTGGGCTCCGAGCACGTCGCCCTCGAGGGTCACGGCGACCACCGCGGGCATCGCGTCGACGAGGCCGCGCGCGGCGGCGAGGTCGTCGACGACGGCGACGCGGTCGAGCAGGCGCCTCACCGCGGGGCGCAGCGCGTCCTGCACCTCGACCGAGTCCACGGCCCAGGAGGCGGACGCGGGCAGCGCGGGCCAGGCGGCGGGGTCGTCCGCCGCGCCCCCGACCACGAATCCGGCCCGACCGAGGTCGTCGTCCTTCAGTCGGTGCATCGCGTCGACGGCCGCACCGGCGTCGGACACCGCGACGGCGTCCGCGGCCGAGCCGAGCGCGGCGGCGACCGCGGCCTCGTGGCCCGAGCGGACCGTGAGCAGCGCCGCGACCGAGCCGAGCAGGCCGCTGACCTGCTCGTCGGCGGCGAGCAGGGCGCCGGCGCCGTCCTTGCGGGCGAGGCCCATCTCGAGCGCCTCCTTGCGGGCGACGAGCGCCGCACGCTCCCGGTCAGCCACGCGGGACTTCTCGGCGACCTCGGCGAGACGTGCGCGGGCGGCCTCGAGCGCGTCCTCGGCGGCCTCGTGCTCGGCGTCGAGGCCGCTCTCGCCGGCGTCGAGGCTCGCCACCTGGGTCTCGAGCGCGGTGAAGTCGTGACGGGCCTTGTCGGCGCGCACGCTCGCCTGGTCCCGCGCGTCGGCGAGGCGTCCGATCTCGTCCTCGGCGGCGCGGGCGCGGCTGCGGAGCGCACCGACCTTGCCGTTCAGGCGGGCCAGGCCCTCGCGGCGGTCGGCGGCCGCCCGGACGAGGCTCGCGACGCGGGCCTCCTCGGCGGAGTAGGCAGTCTCGGCCACCTGGCGGGCCGCGACCTGGGCCTCGAGGCCCGCGCGCGCCTGCTCCACCTCGGCGGCGATGTCACGCTCCCGACCCGCCATCTGCTCGGCGTCGGCCTCGAGCTGGTCGGGGTCGCGGCCGGTGCGCTCGTCGTCGGACTGCGTGGCGGCCAGGCGCACCCGCTCGGCGGCCAGGCCGGCGGTGCCGCGGAACCGCTCGCGCAGGCCGGACAGCTGGTACCAGGTCTCCTGGGCGGCCGACAGCCGCGGCGCCGAGGCGCGCAGCGCGTCCTCGTGCTCGCCCTCCTCCTGACGCGCCTGGGCGACGGCCGCCTCGGCGGCGGCGCGCCGCTGACGGAGCGCGTTCTCGTCGGCGAGCTCGGTCCGGAGCGTGGTGGTGGCGGTGACGAGGTCGTCGGCGAGCAGGCGCGCTCGGGCGTCGCGCACGTCGGCCTGGACGACGGCGGCGCGGCGCGCGACCTCGGCCTGGCGGCCGAGCGGCTTCAGCTGGCGACGGATCTCGCTGAGCAGGTCGGCCAGGCGCTGGACGTTGCCCTGCGTGGCCTCGAGCTTGCGGAGCGCCTTCTCCTTGCGCTTGCGGTGCTTGAGCACGCCGGCGGCCTCCTCGACGAAGCCGCGACGCTCCTCGGGGGTGGCGCGCAGGACCCCGTCGAGCTGGCCCTGGCCGACGATGACGTGCATCTCGCGCCCGATGCCGGAGTCGCTGAGCAGCTCCTGGACGTCGAGCAGGCGGCACGACGAGCCGTTGATCGCGTACTCCGAGCCGCCGTTGCGGAACATCGTCCGGGCGATGGTCACCTCGGCGTACTCGATGGGCAGGGCGCCGTCGGTGTTGTCGATGGTGAGGACGACCTCGGCACGACCGAGCGGCGGACGCCCGGACGTGCCCGCGAAGATGACGTCCTCCATCTTGCCGCCGCGCAGCGACTTGGCGCCCTGCTCGCCCATCACCCAGGCGAGGGCGTCCACGACGTTGGACTTGCCCGAGCCGTTGGGGCCCACCACGCAGGTGATGCCCGGCTCGAGCGACAGGGTCGTCGAGGAGGCGAAGGACTTGAACCCACGGAGCGTCAGGCTCTTGAGGTACAAGGCGGGCTCCCGGGGATCGATGAGGGACGTCGTCGACACGTGCGTCGGCGATGCCGGGGTCGTCCGACGGGCATCGGGGAAGAGGCCGAGGCCCATGCTAGGGCGTCGGGAGCGGCCGCCGGCTCATTCGCGGCGGGCCGGAGCGGTGTCGGCGGGCCTCAGCCCGCGGCGGGCTCCAGCAGGTCCGCGGTGCTCAGGTTGTCGGTGAGCGAGCTGTGCAGCGCGTCGTTCTCGGACTTGAGGCGCAGGACCTCGGTCTCGAGGTCGACCACGCGGCGCCGCAGGACGGCGAGCTCGCGGGTCAGGTGCGGGTTGTCCGCGGCGACATAGCCCAGGAGAGCCTTGGCCATGGATGTCCTCCGGAGGTGGTGAGCAGGTGCGGGGTGGGGCCCCGCGTCGACGAGCGGCCGCCCGAGAGCCCGGCTCGGGTCGCGAGCGGGCGTGCGGCGTCTCTGATCGTCCCACCCGCCCGTCGTACCGGTCAAATGTCGCCCCGGGAGCGTCCTCGCGGGTCAGCCGCGGGGCAGCAGGACCACCTTGACCTGGTCGCCGGCGGACGCCAGGACGAACGCGTCGGCGGCCTCGGACAGGGGCAGCCGGGCGGTGATGACGTCCTCGGTGCGGACGCTGCCCGCGCGCAGGATCTCCATCGCCTCGTCGTAGTCCTCGCGGAGGTACGTGGCGGCTCCCTGGATGCGCACCTGCTGGTCCTGGACGATCGGCAGCGGCACCGTGACCTCGCCCGTGGGGACGCCCACGACCACCACCGTCCCGCCCTTGAGCGCCATGGCGATCGCCGCCTCGACGGTGGGCTGCACCGCGACGCAGTCGAAGACGACGTCGGCGCTCTCGCCGAGCCGCGCGCGCACCTGCTCGACCACGTCGGGCGCGGCCGCGTCGACGACGTGGTCGGCCCCGAGCCGCAGGGCCCGCTCGCGCTTGTCCTCCCGGACGTCGGTCATCACCACGGTGCGGGCACCGCGGTGGCGGGCGGCGGCGCTGACGAGGAGCCCGATGGTGCCCGCACCGAGCACGACGACCGTCCGCCCGGTCAGGTCCCCGGCCAGGCGCACGGCGTGCACCGGCGTCGAGAGGGGCTCGACGAGCACCGCCTGCAGGTCGTCGAGGTCGTCGGGGATCGGACGGAGCCGGGACGCCCGCACCGAGAAGCGGTCCGCCATGCCGCCCTCGCGGAAGCCGCAGCCGAAGAACTGCAGGTTCTCGCAGATGTTCTCCCGCCCGGTGGTGCAGGGCTTGCAGGCCCCGCACGGAAGGGTCGGCTCCACCGTGACCCGCGAGCCGACCGTCACGCCCTCGGGCGGCTCGGCCCCCTCGCCCAGTGCCTCGACGACCCCCACGACCTCGTGCCCCGGGTAGTAGGGCAGGGCCACGAACGGGTGCCTCCCGTGCGCGGCGTGCGTGTCCGAGCCGCAGAGGCCGACGACGGTCATCGCGACCAGCGCCTCGTCGGGGCCGAGGTCGGGCGCCGGCTCCTCGACGACCTCGATCCGCCCGGGCGCTTGCACGCGGACCCGGCGCCGGGAGCTGGAGCTGGCGGAGTTGGAGGTGGTGGCGGAGGAGGTGGTGGTGGTGGTGGTGGGGACGGTCATGAGCTGCTCCTGGGGTCCTGGACGGGGGCACGGACGATGTCGGGCCCGCAGGCCGAGACGGCCTCGGCGACCTCGGCTCCGAGCCCGTCGTCGGTGACGACGACGTCGATGTCGGCGAGGTCGGCGAAGTGGCAGAACGAGGTACGGCCGAACCGCTCGGACACGACCGGCACGAGCCGGCGGCGCGCGCAGCGCACCATCGCCCCCTTGGTCGCGGCCTCCTCGGGGACGGTGGTGGTGAGGCCGTGCTCGATGCTCAGCGCGTTGGTGCCGACGATCGCGAGGTCGACGTGCAGCGTCGCGAGCCGGTCGACGACGGCGGTGTCGACCACGGCGCTGGTCACGCCCCGGACGCGCCCGGGGAGCACGAGCACCTCGAGGTTGGTCATGGAGGCCATCACCCGTGCGGCGGGCAGGTTGTTGGTGACGACGATCAGGCGGCGGTCGGTCGGCATCATGCTCGCCACCACGGAGGTGAGCGATCCGGAGTCCAGCGCGACCACGCCGTCGGAGGGCAGCTGCTCGACCACGGCCCGGGCGATGGCCCGCTTCTCCGCCGCGTACGATCGCTGCCGCTCGGCCAGGGCGAGCTCGAAGGGCAGCGACGGGGTCAGCACCGCTCCCCCGCGCACCCGGCTGATCGCACCCTGCCGCTCGAGCACCTCGAGATCACGCCGGACGGTCTCGGTGGTGACGCCCAGCAGCTCGCTGATCTCGGCCGCGCCGACGGCCTCGCCGCGCTCCTGGGCGAGGGCGAGGATCGTGCGCTGACGCTCCTGCGGGTACATGGCGAGGTGAGACTACACGCGAACGGGCATCGGACCGGCCCGTTCGTGTGGGGTAAATCTCAGTCTCCTCTTATGCGGGACCGTCTCGGTGCGTTACGGTCCGGTTGCACACACGAACGGGCATGGTCGCCAGCCAAACGGGCGCGACATTCCCGCCGTACACCCGGAGGACCACCACCATGACGACCAGACTCACCCGGCGCCGCCTCGCGGCCGCCATCGCCGCGGTCGCCTCGGCGAGCATGCTCGCCGCCTGCGCCGGCGCCGGCGGCAGCGGCGGAGGCAGTGGCGAGACCACGCTGACGCTCGCCACCGTCAACAATCCGCAGATGAAGGACATGGAGTCGCTGAAGAGCAACTTCGAGAAGGACAACCCCGACATCACGGTCAACTTCATCCAGATGGAGGAGAACGACCTCCGCGACGCCGTCACCAAGGACGTCGCGACCCAGGGCGGCCAGTACGACATCGCCACCGTCGGCGCCTACGAGGTCCCGATCTGGGCCGAGAACGGCTGGCTGACCGACCTCGGTCCGAAGGCCAACGAGGACGCCGACTACGACGTCGACGACCTGTTCCCCTCGATCCGCCCGATCCTCGGCGAGGGCGACGAGCTCTACGCCGTCCCGTTCTACGGCGAGTCGTCGTTCCTGATGTACCGCAAGGACCTCTTCGAGGCCGCCGGCATCACGATGCCCGAGAAGCCGACCTGGGACCAGGTCGCCCAGTACGCCAAGCAGCTCAACGACCCGAGCAAGAACCAGACCGGCATCTGCCTGCGCGGCAAGCCCGGCTGGGGCGAGATGTTCGCGCCCGCCACCACCGTCGTCAACACCTTCGGCGGCCAGTGGTTCGACGAGGACTGGAACGCCCAGGTCGACGGCGCCGGCTTCACCGAGGCGATGAAGTTCTACACCGACCTGATCAAGACCGCCGGTGAGAAGGACCCCGTCTCGTTCGGCTTCACCGAGTGCCTGAACCTGTTCAGCCAGGGCAACGCGGCCATGTGGTACGACGCGACGTCGGCCGCCGGCTCGGTCGAGGACACCGAGAACTCCAAGGTCGCCGGCAAGGTCGGCTACGTCCAGGCTCCCGTCAAGGAGACCGACGAGGCCGGCTGGCTCTGGTCGTGGAACCTCGCGGTCCCCAAGACCTCGAAGAACCAGGACGCCGCGTGGACGTTCGTCAAGTGGGCAACGTCCAAGGAGTACATCAAGACCGTCGGTGAGGAGCTCGGCTGGTCGCGCGTTCCCCCGGGCTCGCGCCTGTCGACCTACGAGCTGCCCGAGTACGAGAAGGCCGCCGCGGCGTTCGCCCCGATCACCAAGACGATCATGGAGAGCGTCGACCCCGAGCAGCCGGGCACCCAGCCCCAGCAGTGGGTGGGCGTCCAGTACGTCTCGATCCCGGAGTTCCAGGACGTGGGGAACCAGGTCTCGCAGAAGATGGCTGACGTCCTCGCCGGACGGTCCAGCCTGGACAGCGCGCTGAAGGAGAGCCAGGCCATCGCCCAGAAGGCCGGCGACGCGCAGAAGTAGTCACATCCGGGTGGGACGGGCCTCGGCCCGTCCCACCCGGCACCCGTCCCGGTAGTACGGAGAGCAACCCATGGCACAGACAACCGCGGTGGACCCGGCGGCCGACGCCGACGACACGCCGCCCCCCTCCTCCTCGCCCCGCCAGGCCCTCAAGGCCAACAGCGCGAGCGCCCGCGAGCGCAAGTTCGGCCGCAAGCTCCTGCTGCCGGCCTTCGTCGTCTCGGTGATCATCACCCAGGTCCCGTTCCTGGTGACGATCTACTACTCGTTCCAGGACTGGAACCTGCAGCGGCCCAACGATCGCGCGTTCGCCGGGTTCGACAACTACGTCACGGTCTTCACCGGTGGCTCCTTCATCCCCGCGATGATCGCGACCATCATCATCGTGGGCGGCTCGGTGCTGCTGTCGCTCGTCCTCGGGCTCGGCCTGGCCACGCTGCTCGACCGCAAGTTCGTCGGTCAGGCGTTCGCCCGCACCCTGCTCATCACCCCGTTCCTGGTGATGCCCGCCGCCGCGGCGCTCATCTGGAAGTGGACGATGCTCGACGCCAACGTCGGCATGGTCAACTGGGCGCTCGGCCTGCTCAACATCCCGGCCGTCGCCTGGAACACCGACTTCCCGCTCGTCACGATCATCGCCGTGCTCACCTGGCAGTACACGCCGTTCATGATGCTGATCCTGCTCGCGGGCCTGCAGTCGCAGAGCGGCGAGATCCTCGAGGCCGCCTCGGTCGACGGTGCCGGCGGGTGGCGCATCTTCACCGCCATGACGCTGCCCCACCTGCGTCAGTACCTGATCCTCGCGACCGTGCTCGGCACCATCATGATGATCCAGGTCTTCGACCCGGTCGCGATCATGACGCGCGGCACCGGCGGCACCAAGACGCTGTCGTACCTGCTCTACGAGCGGGCGTTCGTCGGGCTCGAGGTCGGCGAGGCCGCCGCCTACGGCGTCGTCACCGTCATCCTCACGATCATCGTCGCGACGCTCGCGCTGCGCAGCGTCTTCAAGTTCCTCACCGAGGAGGGCAGCCGGTCATGACCAGCGCCACCGCCACCCGCCAGGCCCCCTCGCGCCTCGGTCGGAAGACCACCTCCGGCCTCGTGACCCTGTTCACCTGGTTCGTCGTGTTCGTGTTCTTCTTCCCCGTCGCCTGGATGGTCTTCACCTCCTTCAAGACCGAGGGCGCGGCCGCCACGTTCCCGCCGCAGTTCGTCACCGACCTCAGCCTGGACCGCTACCGCGACATCCTCGGCCGGGGCATGGGGCCGTACCTGATCAACTCGACGATCGCGTCGGTCGGCTCGACGCTGATCGTCATGCTGCTCGCGATCCCCGCGGCCTACGGGCTGTCGGTGCGGCCCATCACGCGCTGGTCCGACATGCTGTTCTTCTTCATCTCGACCCGGTTCATGCCGGTCGCGGCGTCGATCATCCCGGTCTACATCGTGCTGCAGAAGGCCGGCCTGCTCGACAACATCAACGCGCTCGCGTTCCTGTACGTCGGCATCAACCTGCCGATCGCGATCTGGATGATGCGCTCGTTCTTCGCCGAGATCCCGCGCGAGGTGGTGGAGGCGGCCCAGATCGACGGCGCCGGCTACTTCCGCGAGCTCGTGCGCGTCTCGCTGCCGATGGTCTCCCCCGGAGCCGCCGCGGCCGCGCTGATCACGTTCATCTTCGCGTGGAACGAGTACTTCCTGGCCAACCTGCTGACCTCGACGCTGGCCCGCACCACCCCGCCGTTCCTCGGCAGCGTGGTCGACGGTCGCGGTCAGTTCCTGGCCGCCCTCTGCGCGGCGTCGACGCTCGCGGTGCTGCCCGTCGTCCTCGCCGGCTGGGTCGCCCAGAAGCGTCTGGTCCGTGGCCTGGCCATGGGCGCGATCAAGTAGGGGACGACGTGCGAGCGATCGTCCCCGGCGCGGAGCCGGTCCCGATGCCGCCCGCCGGGTCCGTCGTCCTCCCACGGCCATGACCGACACGATGGGCACGGCGGGCCGCGCGGACGCCGTGCGCACGAGCGTCAGGAAGCGTCACGACTCGATCCTGGAGTGCCTCGGGTCCGAGGGACGGGTGGAGGCCACCGACCTCGCCCTGCGGCTCGGGGTCGCCGTCGAGACGGTGCGCCGCGACCTGCGGCTGCTGGAGGGCCGTGGTGCGCTGCAGCGGGCCCACGGCGGGGCCGTCCCGGTCAGCCCGCTCGAGCGGCCGGCGCGTCCGGTCGCCGACGCCGCGTCGGTGTCGCTCGGCGCCGCCGCCGTGCAGCACCTGCCCGCGCGGGGCTCGGCGCTGATCGGGCAGGGGCAGCACTGCCTCGCGCTCGCGGCCGCCGTCGTGGAGGACCAGCGGCGCTGGGACGGGCTCCGCATCGCCACCACCTCGGTCGAGGTGGCGGTGCTGCTCTCCCGTCGCGAGGACCTCGTCGTGCACAACCTCGGGGGCACCGTCGGGTCGGACTTCGCCCAGCACGGGCAGTGGACCCTCGACGAGCTCGACCGGATCAACGTCGACGTGGCGTTCCTCGCGCCCAGCGGCGTCAGCATCGACGGCGGCCTCACCCTGGAGGACGGTCGTGACGGCGCGGTCGCCACGGCCGTGGTGGCCTCCGCCGCCCGCCTCGTGGTGATCGCGGACGCCGCGGCCGTCGGCACCGTGTCGTTCTGGCGGTTCGGCACCCTGGGCGACGTCGACGTCCTGGTGGCCGACGCGTCCGCCTCCGAGCACGAGCTCACCGCGCTCTCCGAGCTCGACCTCCGGCTCGAGCGGGTCGGCACCGCCGACCTCAGGGGCTGAAGAGCAGGTCCCCCACCGCGACGGTCGACCCCACGGTGGGGGCCACGACGCTGCCGGGCGTGGAGTCCATCAGCACGACCGGGACCACCGCCGAGCGTCCGCCCCGGACCACCTCGGCGGGGTCCCAGCGGATGACGGGCGCCCCGGCGGCCACCGGACCGCCCTCGGTCGCGAGCAGCTCGAACCCCTCGCCCGCCAGCTGCACGGTGTCGATGCCCAGGTGCACGAGCACGCCGGTCCCCTCGGCCGACACCACGACGAACGCGTGCGGGTGCAGCTTGACGAGGGTGCCGTCGAGGGGCGACACGACGACCTCGGGGCCGTCGGCGCTCGGCTCCACGGCCACGCCCGAGCCGACGATCTCGCCGGCGAACACCGGGTCGGGCACGTCGGCCAGCGCGTGCACGGCCCCGGCGACCGGCGCGAGGACGTCCGTCATCGCAGGTCCTCGATGTCGCTCGCGATGGTGTCGGCGTCGGGACCGACGACCACCTGGACGACGGTGCCCGAGATCATCACGCCGTAGGCGCCGGCGGCCTTGAGCGCCCGCTCGTCGACGAGCGAGCCGTCCTCGACCTCGGTCCGCAGACGGGTGATGCAGGGCTCGATCTCGACGATGTTGGACAGGCCTCCGAGGCCGTCGACGATCTGCTGGGCCTGGCTCATGGGGTCTCCTCAGGCGGTGGTGCTGGACGGGGCGGGCGGGTGGTTCAGGTGGCGTCGGTGCGGGTGACCTTGGACAGGCCGCGGGGCGCGTCGGGGTCGAGCCCGAGCCTACGGGCGAGCTGCTCCACGACCAGCTGGAGCGGGACGATCGTCGCGAGCGGGGCGAGCGGCTCGGTGACGTCCCCGCCGGGCAGCCAGAGGTCGCAGCCACCGGCGAAGGAGGGGTCGCCGCCCACCCCGACGACGGTGGCTCCGCGCCCACGGAGGTCGGCCGCGAGCTCGGTCATCGCGCCGCTCAACGGACCGTCCGGCGCGGCCACGACGATCGCCGTGACGTCCTCGTCCACCACGGAGATCGGGCCGTGCCGCAGGTCGGCGTAGGAGTAGCCGCGCACCGGCTGCAGGCAAGTCTCCTCCAGCTTGAGCGCGGTCTCGAGGGCGGTGCCCATCAGCAGGCCGCGACCGGTGACGATCGTCTGGTCGGCCCCGGCGAGCTGCTCCACCGCGGCGTCGACGCCGTCACGGGCGGCCAGCAGGCCGGCGACCACGTCGGGCAGGCCGAGCAGCACCGCGTCGAGGGACGCGTCGACCGGCCCCACCGACGTGCCGATGACGGCCATCGCGGCGACCTGCGCGAGGTAGGTCTTGGTGGCCGGCACGGCGAGCTCGCGGCCGGCGGTGGTCACCAGGGCCAGACCGGCCTCGCGGGCCAGTGCTGAGTCGGCGCCGTTGGTGACCGCGACGGTGGCAGCACCGCAGCGCGCGGCCCAGGCCTGCGTCTGCACGATCTCGGTGGTCTCCCCCGACTGCGAGACGCTCACCACGACGGTGTCGGAGAGGTCGAGCTCGGCCTCGTAGTGGGTCGCGACGCTCGGAGCCGCCATCGCGGCCGGGACGCCGGCGTGGGCCTCCAGCAGGTAGCGGCCGTAGAGCGCGGCGTTGTCGCTGGACCCGCGGGCGACGAGCAGCACGCGACGTCGCTCCCGCAGGAGCGCCCCCACCTGCTCGCGCAGGGGCATCAGCGCGTCGAGGGTGGACCGCAGGACGGCGGGCTGCTCGGCGACCTCGGTCGCCATCTGGGTGGGGTTGGTCATGCCTGCTCCTGCTCGGGGTCGAGGGGACGGGTGGGGTCGGACCAGACGAGCCGGCCGCCGATCCAGGTGGCGCGGCACCGGAGACCGTCGTCGAGCCAGACCAGGTCGGCCAGCGTGCCGGGGCTCAGCCGACCGAGGTCGGGGCGGCCGAGAGCGTCGGCCGGCACCCGGGTGGCGGCGTCGACCGCCGTCGCCAGGTCGATGCCGCACGAGACGGTGTGCGCGACCGCGTCGTCCATCCGGACCGCGGAGCCGGCGATGGTGCCGTCGGCCCGCAGCGGCGGGCTGCCGTCGGCGACGGTCAGCGCCTCGCCGCCCAGCTCGTAGGTGCCCGGCGGCATGCCGAGCGCCGCGACCGCGTCCGTCACGAGCATCACCCGGCCGCCGGCCGCGGCGAAGGCGAGGCGGACCGCGGTGGGCTCGACGTGGTGCAGGTCGACGATCAGCCCGAGGGTGAGTCGGGGATCGGCGAGACCCGCGCCCACGACGCCCGGGTCGCGGTGGTGCAGCGGGCGCTGGGCGTTGTAGAGGTGCGTGACCAGGGTCGCGCCGGCGTCGGCGGCGGCACGCACGACGTCGTCGCCGGCGTCACTGTGCCCCACCGCCACCGCGACCCCCGCCGTGGCCAGCTGACGCACCGCGTCGATCGCGCCGTCCCGCTCGGGCGCGAGGGTGACGTAGCCGAGGTCGCCGGGCGAGGCCTCCACCAGGGCGCGCACGAGGTCGGACGTGGGATCGACCAGGAGGTGCTCGCGGTGCGCGCCGCGCCGCCGGGACGACAGGAAGGGCCCCTCCACGTGGCAGGGCAGCAGGCGCGCGCCGTCGCCGGGCGCCGTCGACCGGACGCGGCCGTAGGAGCCGAGCAGGGTCACGAGCTCGTCGACGGGCGCGGTGATGAAGGTCGGCACCACCGACGTCGTGCCGGTCGCGGTCAGCTCGTGCGCGATGCGGGCGAAGTCGGCCGGTGAGGCGTCGGCGAAGTCGGTGCCGAACGCGCCGTTGAGCTGGGCGTCGACCAGTCCGGGCACCAGGTGCCCGTCGGCCAGGACGAGATCGGGTTCCCCCGGGCAGGGGCCGTGCCCCGACGCCGTGACCGCCTCGCCCGTGACCTCGACCCAGCCGGGTCCACGGGCACCCCGGGCGACGCCGAGCACGCTGGCGGCGGCGATCAGGGTGCGCTCGGGCTCGGGCACGTCTCGCTCCAGGGGGTTGACACGGTGACGAGCGCCGGAGGATGCTGCGCTGGTTCGAACTGGACCGTACCAGTCGGGGGCGCAAGCCGTCGAGGACCCGACGAGAGGTGGTGGTCACGGTGCTGACCGACCCCGGCGTGCCCAAGCACGCGCAGCTCCGCGCGATCCTGCTGGAGCAGATCGACGCCGGTCTCGCACCCGGTGACCTGATCGCCTCCGAGCGCGACCTGATGGGCACGCACGGCGTCAGCCGGGCCACCGTCCGGGAGGCCATCGGCTCGCTGGTCACCGCCGGGCGCCTGCAGCGCGTGCACGGCAGGGGCACCGTCGTCACCCGCCCGCGGGTGGAGAGCCGGCTGCACCTCGCGTCGTTCACCCAGGACATGCACCGGCGCGGGCACCGTCCGACGACCCGCGTGCTCTCGGTCGACTGGCCCGTACCACCTGCCGACGTCGCCGCGGCCCTGCTCGTCGGCCCGGGCGACATCGCGTGGCGCGTCGAGCGGCTGCGCCTGGCCGACGACGAGCCGATGGCGCACGAGGTCAGCTGGTACCCCGTCGACCGCTTCCCCGACCTGGACGACCACGACCTCACCGGCTCGGTCTACGCGCTGCTCGAGGAGCACTACGCGGTCCGGGTGGACAGCGCGGTCCAGACCGCCTGGTCCGACCTGTGCGACCGGGACGTCGCCGCGCTGCTCGAGGTGCGACGTCCGGCGAGCGTGATGGTGTTCGAGCGCGTCGGCTCGGCCGGCGACGACCCGGTCGAGCACACCACCAGCCGGTACCGCGGCGACCGCTACCAGCTCCAGATGACCCTGGGCCCCGGCCCCGGACCCGACCAGCACGAGGAAGGCCATCCATGACCGCCACCACGCAGACCCGCGCCCGGCGAGGCGTGCCCGGGCTCGCCCAGGTGCAGAAGTTCGGCCGCAGCCTGATGCTGCCGATCGCGTCCCTGCCCGTCGCCGCACTCCTCGCGCGTCTCGGCAGCCCCGACATGCTGGGCGCCGACGGGCTGGGGTGGACGTCGGTGGCCACCGTGATGGGCGCAGCGGGCAACGCGCTGCTCAACAACCTCGCGCTGCTCTTCGCCGTCGGCGTGGCCATCGGCATCGCCAAGAAGGCGGACGGCTCGACCGCGCTCGCCGCGGTGGCCGGCTACCTGGTGTTCAAGGGCGTCTTCGACGCGACCATCCCGCTCGTGATGACCGTCGACGACTCCAACGCCGCCGCGGTGGCCAAGGGCTACGACGTGCTCGGCGGCATCGTCATGGGCGTCACCGCCGGTCTGCTCTGGCAGCGCTACTACCGGATCAAGCTGCCGTCCTACCTGGCGTTCTTCGGCGGCCGGCGCTTCGTGCCGCTCGTGACGGCGATCTCCGCGATCGTCATCTCGGTGCTGATGAGCCTGGTCTACCCCGCGTTCTCGGCCGGTCTGGAGAATGTCTCGGACTGGGTCGCGGGCAACAGCGTCGTGGGCGGGTTCGTCTACGGCACCCTGAACCGGCTGCTGATCCCCCTCGGCCTGCACCACGTGCTCAACTCCGGCCCCTGGTTCCTGTTCGGCTCCTACGAGGGAGCCGCGGGCGTCGTGAACGGCGACATCCCCCGCTTCCTCGCGGGCGACCCCACCGCCGGTGCCTTCATGACGGGCTTCTTCCCGATCATGATGTTCGCCCTCCCCGCCGCCGCGATCGCGATCTGGCACGAGGCCCGGCCGTCGCAGCGCAAGATCGTCGGCGGCATCATGATCAGCGCCGCCCTGACGAGCTTCATCACCGGCGTCACCGAGCCGCTCGAGTTCTCGTTCATGTTCGTCGCGTTCCCGCTGTACGTCATCCACGCACTGCTCACGGGCACCTCGATCGCCCTGGTCAACGCGCTCGGCATCAAGGACGGCTTCGGCTTCTCCGCGGGCCTGATCGACTACCTGATCAACTTCAACATCGCCACGAAGCCGGGCCTGCTCATCGTCGTCGGCCTGGGCTACGCGGTCGTCTACTACGTGCTCTTCCGCTTCGTCATCCGCTGGTGGAACCTCAAGACCCCCGGCCGCGAGGACGACGCGGACCTCGAGCCCGAGACCGCCGGAGCCTCCCCCACGGCCGCGGACTCCTCCGCCACCTCGGCGTCGACTTCCGCGCCATCGCGGGATGAACCCCGCTGAACCCCCGACCACGCGGAAGTCGACGAGGGGGCGGGCCGCCAGTTGGCCTAGGGTCGGGGACGTGAGCGACGTCTTCGCACCACCGGTGGAGCACTGGAACCGGGTCTCCCCCGCCCTGTGCACGGTCCAGCGCATCGTCACCATCGTCCCGGTCGTCGCCCTCGGCGCGGGTGCCGCAGTCCTGCTGCAGCTGCTGGTGGGCTGGTGGTGGCTGACGGCCCTGGTGGTCGTCGTGACGCTGGGTCTGGTGGGCTGGCTGTGGGCCTGGGCCGCCCGGCACCAGGCGTCCTGGGGCTACGCCGAGAACGAGGACGACCTCTACGTCACCGGGGGCGTCGCGTGGCGGCGCCTCGTGGCCGTCCCCTACGGCCGCATGCAGTTCGTCGACGTCACCGCCGGTCCGATCGACCGCGCGTTCGGCATCGCGAAGGTCACGCTGCACACCGCCAGCAGCGGGACCGCGGCCACCATCCCCGGCCTGCCCGCGGACGAGGCCAACCGCCTGCGCAACCGCATGACCGAGCTCGGCGAGGCCCGTGGCGCCGGCCTCTGACCCCGCCCCCGACCCGTCGACACCCGACCTCGACGTGAGCGGGGTCGACGCCGAGGCGCTGGAGCCGGCCGAGGTGCGCGGGTCGCGCACCCACCCCGCGAGCGCGTTCGTGCGGGTCTGGCTCTTCGTGCTCGCAGCGGGCGTGGGCTCGGTGCAGCAGCTCGCCGAGGAGCTCGACGTCCGCCGCGCCGCGATCGTCATCGGCCTCGGGCTGGTGGTCGGCGGCGTCTACGGCGTCGTCCGCTGGCTCACCACCCGCTACGTCATCGACGGCCACGAGCTGCGCGTCGACTCCGGCCTGCTCACCCGCACGTCACGGCGCGCGCCGTACGAGCGGATCCAGTCCGTCGACGTCGCACAGCCGCTCGGGGCCCGGATCCTGGGCCTGGCCGAGCTGAGGGTCGAGCTCGCCGGCGGCGACGGCTCACGCGTCGCGCTGCAGTACCTGACCAAGGCCGACGCCCACCGGCTCCGCGGGGTCCTGGTGGAGCGGGCCCACGCCGTCGGCCTGCCGGCACCCACCGACGACGCCGCCGACGACCCGGCGGCTCCCCGCGCCGCGGCCGTGGACCAGCCGGAGCGGCTGGTGGCCCAGGTCGACCCGGGCCACCTGGTGGTCGGCACCCTGCTGTCGATGGACCTCATCGTCGGCGCGATCGGGACGCTCGTGGTGCTCGCGGTCGTGGGCGTCACCGGCTCGTTCTTCCTGGTCGTGCCGCTGCTGCTGCCCTTCGCGGGCAACGTCTTCCGGATCGTGGCCGGCCGGGTGGTGGCCCAGTGGGGGTCGCGGCTCACCCGTGGTCCGCGAGGTCTGCGGATCGAGCGCGGGCTCCTCGGCCGCGTCAGCCAGACGGTGCCCGTCGGACGCGTCCAGGGCGTCGCGGTGGAGCAGCCCATCCTGTGGCGCCGCTGGGGCTGGCGGCGGCTGCTCGTCGACGTCGCAGGCTCGGCGGGCGAGAAGGACAGCGACGAGAACCCGTCCACCCTGCTGCCCATCGGGTCTCCCGAGCTGGCGCGGACCGTCGTGCGCGAGGTGCTGCCGGGCGTCGACGCCGAGTCGATCCCCGTGGAGCCGCTCCCCCGCCGCTCGCGCTGGTTCGCGCCGATCGGGTGGCGCCGTCGGGCCGTCGGCGCCGACGAGCGCGCGTTCGTCACGGCCACCGGGTGGGTCACCCACCGGATCGACGTCGTGCCGCACGCCAAGACCCAGTCGGTGTCGGTCTCGCAGGGGCCGCTGCAGCGCCGGCTCGGGCTGGCCGACGTCGACGTGCACACCCCCGACGGCCCGGTGCACGCGCGGGTGCACAACATGGACGCCGGCCGGGCCCGCCAGGTCGCGATCCGACAGCTCGACGCCGCGCGCGCGGCGCGGCTGTCGGACGACGGCTCAGCCGCCGGACACCGCGTCCTCGGCTAGTGGGTCAAGCGCCGAGTCGTGCCGGCGGTGGTCGAGCCACCCGTCGGGCACGACGACCCGCTTGGGGCTGCCCTGCCGACCGCGCGGGGTACCGAGCTCGGAGACCGGGTAGGGCTCGGTCGGGTCCAGACGGTCGAGGAGCGCGTCGAGCGACGCGAGGTCGTCGACGTGACCGAGCTGGTCGCGCAGCTGGCCGCCCGCGGCGAACCCCTTGAGGTACCAGGCGACGTGCTTGCGGAACTCGGTGCAGCCGCGACGCTCGTCGTGCAGGTGCTCGACGAGCAGCTCGGCGTGCCGGCGCATGACCGCCCGCACCTCGCCGAGGGTGGGCAGCTCGAGGACCTGCTCGCCCGCGAAGGCGGCGGCGAGGTCGCGGAACAGCCACGGCCGCCCCAGGCACCCGCGTCCGACGACGACGCCCGCGGCCCCCGTGTGCTCGACCATGCGCACCGCGTCGGAGGCCTCCCACACGTCGCCGTTGCCGAGCACCGGGATGTCGACCGCCTCGACGAGCGTGGCGATCGCGTCCCAGTCGGCGGTGCCGGAGTAGTGCTGCACCGCGGTGCGCCCGTGCAGGGCGATCGCGGCGCAGCCGGCCTCCTGGGCGATGCGGCCGGCGTCGAGATAGGTCAGGTGGTCCTCGTCGATGCCCTTGCGGGTCTTCATCGTCACCGGCACGCCGTACGGACCCGCAGCGCCGACGGCCGCGTCGAGGATCTCGGCGAGCAGGCCCGACTTCCAGGGCAGCGCCGCTCCCCCGCCCTTGCGCGTCACCTTGGGGACGGGGCAGCCGAAGTTCAGGTCCACGTGGTCGACGCCGTGGTCGCCGCACAGGATCTCGACGGCCTTGCCGACGTAGGTCGGGTCGATGCCGTAGAGCTGCACCGAGCGGACCGACTCGTTCTCGGCGAACTTCAGCATCGAGAGGCTCACGCGGTCGCCCTCGACGAGGCCGCGCGACGTGATCATCTCGCACACGTACAGGCCCGCGCCCTGCTCGGCGCAGAGCTCGCGGAACGCGGCGTTCGTGACCCCCGCCATCGGCGCGAGCACGACCGGAGGGCTGACCTCGAGGTCACCCAGGCGGAGCGTGGTCGGGAGCGTCATGCCCCCATTGTCGCGCACCGTCAGGCCCGGGCGAGGAGGAGGCGGCGCACCACCAGGCGCTCGGTGCACGTCCAGGCGGCCGACGTCGCCAGGTACAGCGCCGCGGCGAGCGGCACGAAGCAGGCGAACCCGACCGAGAGCACCGGGGCGAGGTACCGCAGCGCGGGCCCGCCGGGGACCGGCTCGGCGCCCTCGACCGGGGCGGTCGAGCGTGCCAGCACGACGCCGGCCGTCGCGACGACCACGAGCACCACGGCGAACACCGCGGCACCGGGCGCCGCCAGCGCGCCGGCCGTCACCGCCTGGACCAGCGAGGTCCCGAGACCCACCCCCACGAGCGCCTGGTCGAGCAGCAGGTTGGGAAGCCCGGCGAGACGCGCCTGCGTGAAGACGCCGTAGACCATGGCGAGGACGGGGGCCTGCGCGAGCACGGGCAGGCACCCGGCGAGCGGTGAGGCGCCCTCCCGCGCGTACAGCTCGAGCATCTTGGCCCGGAGCAGCTCAGGGGTGTCGCGGTGACGTCGGCGCAGCTCGGCCACCAGCGGCGCGAGCCGTCGTCGTCCGAGGTCGGCCCGCACCTGCGCGACACCGAGCGGCACCAGCAGCAGACGCACGAGCGCGGTCAGCGCGACCACGGCCGCCGCGGCCGCGTGGTCGGCCCCCACCAGCGGGGCGAGGGCGTCGGACAGGGACAGCACGAGGTCGCCCGCGTGCCGCAGCACGGGGGCGATCAGAGGGAGGTCGAACGGTGACATGGGTGGCTCCAGGGATGGCGCGGACGTGGGGTCGTCTGGCCACCGGAGCCCTCACCCCTCGCGTCGAGTTCCGACCCAGTTACCCCAAGACAGCACGGATGGGTGACTGGGCCGGAAGTCGACGGCCGTGGTGGGTCGCTCTGGGGGACGCGCGCGGGTGCGGCGTCAGGCGGTGGCCGGGACGCGACGTCCCGGGGCACGGGGACGCGGACGCGCATCGGTGTCGGGATCGCTCTGCGCGACCGCGGCCACCTCGCCGGGCGCGGTGCGCCGGGCCGAGGCGTAGGGCGGGGCGACGTGCGTCGTCACCGGTGCGGAGGCCGGGCGCGCGCGTCCGAGCAGCGCGACGACGGCCAGCGCGGCCGCGGCGGTGCCGACGAGCCGCGGGTCGGCGTCGAGCAGCCACAGGTGCGCGGCGAGGAACGCCACCACCTGCTGCAGCAACGCGTCCATGCCCGGCACCCTAGCCCGTCGCGACGCCCGGATCCCCGTGCGGCGACGTTCAACGGCCGAGGAGCCAGCCGTTGAGGTCGGCGAGGCGGACGGCCTCGGCGCGGGTGCGGGCGCCGGTCTTGCCGATCGCGCTCGACAGGTGGTTGCGCACGGTCCCCTCCGACAGCGACAGGGCCCGGGCGACGTCGGCCACGGTCCCGCCGTCGCGGGCGGCCGACAGCACGTCGGTCTCGCGGGCCGTCAGCGGCGTCTCGCCCTGGGTGAGCGACTCGGCCGCCAGGGTCGGGTCGACGACGCGCAGGCCCTGGGCCACCCGACGCACGGCGTCGGCGAGCTGGCGGGCCGGGGTGTCCTTGACGACGAAGCCGCTCGCCCCCGCCGCCATGGCCTGGCGGAGGTAGCCCGGGCGTCCGAACGTGGTCACCATCAGCACGCGGCACGAGGGCAGCTCGGCGACGAGCTCGCGGGCGGCCGCGACACCGTCGACGCCGGGCATCTCGACGTCGAGCAGGGCGACGTCGGGACGCTCGCGCCTCGCCGCCTCCAGCACCTCGTCGCCGCGTCCCACCTCGGCCACGACCGTGATGTCGGGCTCGAGGTCGAGCAGGGCGGCCAGGGCACCGCGGACGAGGCTCTGGTCGTCGGCCAGGAGCACGCGGATCGGGTCGGTCATCGGGGCACGTCCAGGGTGAGCCGGAACCCGCGGCCGTCGGTACCGGGTCCGGTGGACAGGTGGGCACCGGCGAGCCGGGCACGTTGGCGCAGCCCGTCGAGCCCGTGGCCGGGATCGGCATGGTGGTCCGCGCCGACGCCGTCGTCCTCGACCGCCATCCCGGTGGACGACACGGTCACGCTGCACCTGGACGCGCCGCTGTGCCGGACCACGTTGGTGACGGCCTCGCGCACCGTCCAGGCGTAGAGGTCGCGGTAGCGGCTCGGCACCTCCTCGGCGACGGTGGGCAGGTCGGGCGTGATGCCGGCGGACTCCAGCGCCGACCGGGCCGACGCGATCTCCGCGGGCAGCGACACGCCCCGCACGCCGAGCGCGGTCTGGCGGACGTCGGCCAGCGCGTCGCGCGACAGCCGCTCGAGGTCGACGAGCTCGCGGCGGGCGCGGTCGAGGTCGACGTCGAGCATCCGCTGGGCGAGCTCGGCCTTGACGGTCACCACGGTGAGGGAGTGGCCGAGGATGTCGTGCAGGTCCCGGGCGATGCGTGAGCGCTCCTCCTCGATGGTCAGCTCGGCCAGCTCGCGCTCGGCGACCACCAGCGCGTCCTGACGCATCGAGGCGACCCGGAACCCCCACACCGCGAGGGTCGCCAGCACCACGGCGAGGCCGTTGCCGTTGTCCTGCCAGCCCGGCACGAGCCGCAGCGACGCCTCGGCGAGCACGAACAGCGCGCCGCACGTCACCCACGCCCACCGGACGGGCAGCGAGCCCATGCTCAGCGCGGCGACGAACACCAGGCAGGTGAGCGCCTGGTCGCCGGCGATCGGGACCAGCAGGGCGGTACAGGCCACGAGCACCACCAGGACGACTCCGCGCAACGCGAGCTCGCGTCCCCGCCGCGGCGGCCGCCGGATCGGGCCGCTGACGAGCAGGCCGCCGAGGTACACGGCCGCGAACACCACCAGCAGGACGACCCCGGCGACGCGGGCCCAGCCGTCCTCGCCCAGCACCCGGCCCAGCGGGTTGCCCAGGTAGGCCAGCCAGATGCCACCGACGACCGTGCGCATCCACGGGCGTGGCGGCTCGGTCGTCGGTGGCGCGTCGGCCCCGGTGCTCACGTCGGGGACGATACTCACACCCGGGCCGTGTCCCTGCGGAACCGCCAGACCGCGCCGGCGACGAAGACCACGGTCCAGGCGACGACGTTGACCACGGCCGTCCACAGCGTGCCCTCGTGCCCGAGCGGGTAGCGGGCGATGACGCCCACCCCGTAGACCGGGGTGTACTGGGCGATCGTGGAGAACACGTCGCCCATCTGTGAGAGCGGGACGAACAGTCCGCCGGCGAACGACAGCACCGCGAGCAGCGGACCGAGCACCTGCATGACGTTCTCGCTCGGCAGCAGGTAGCCCATGAACAGGCCGAAGGCCGAGAACAGCGCGGAGCAGAGCCAGGCGAGCACGCCGCACTCGAGCAGCGTCGACGTCGGCAGCTCGGCGCCCGCCAGCAGCCCGACGACGGACGTCGCCACGACGGCGACGAGCCCCATGGCCATCGCGCAGGCGATCTTCACCGCGACGTAGGCCACGGGGTGCAGCGGCGTCAGGCGCAGCTGACGGCTCCAGCCGACGGCCCGCTCGATCGAGACCATCGCGCCGCCGCTCGTCGAGGCCACCATGGCCCCGTAGACCGCCATCGAGATCATGACGTAGGCGGTGACGTTGCCGGCGCCGGCGCTCTGCGTCCGGTAGGAGGCGTCGGTCCCGAACAGCAGGAACAGCACCGGCGGGAGGACGACGGTGAAGATCACCGTGCGGCGGTTGCGGACCATGCGTCGCAGCTCGAGGCCGAGCAGCGTGGCCGAGAAGCCTCCCCACGGCGGGGTGCGGCGGTCCTGGACGCGGGTGGGTGCGGCGGTGGCGCTCATGCGAGGGCTCCCTGGTGGTCGGCGGCCTCGTCGGCCGGGTCGGAGGTGAGGGCGACGAACGCGTCCTCGAGGTTGTGCGAGGTGATCTCGAGGTCGTGGGCCTCGGTCTGGGTGAGCAGCCAGCGGGCGGCGTCGTCGGTGTCGCGCGCGTGGAGCAGGACGGAGTCGCCGCGCACCTCCACCGAGTCGACGCCCGGCAGGCGCCCGAGACGCGCGGGGTCGGCACCGGGGAGGGTGACGCGCAGCGTCCGTCCCGCGGCCATGGCCTTGATCTCGGCGGCGGACCCGTCGGCGACCACCCTGCCGTGACGGACGAGGACGATCCGGTCGGCGTAGGCGTCGGCCTCCTCGAGGTAGTGCGTGGCGAACAGGACGGTGCGGCCCCGGCCGGCGTCCTCGCGCATCGCGCCCCAGAAGTCGCGGCGGCCGCTCACGTCCATGCCGGTGGTCGGCTCGTCGAGGACGAGCAGGTCGGGGTCCGGCAGCAGCGCGAGCGCGAACCGGAGGCGCTGCTGCTCGCCACCCGAGCAGCCCTTGACCTTGCGGTCGGCGATGCCGGTGATGCCGGCGCGGTCGAGCACCTCGGCCACGGGGCGTGCGGGGCGGTACAGCGAGGAGGCGAAGCGCACGGTCTCGGCGACCGTGAAGTCCTTGAGCAGCCCGCCGGTCTGCATCACGGCGCTCACCCGACCCAGGCCGACCGCCTCGCGCGGCGGCGCCCCGTAGACCTCCACACGACCCTGCGTCGGGTCGGCGAGGCCGAGGATCATGTCGATCGTCGTGGTCTTGCCGGCGCCGTTGGGGCCGAGCAGCGCGACGACCTCGCCGGCGCGCATCGAGAGGTCCAGGCCGTCGACGGCGGTCACGTCGCCGAAGGTCTTGGTGATGCCGGCGAGCGAGACGGCCGGTGCGTCGGTGGTGGGGCGATCCATGTCCTCAGGCTGTCGCGCGGGCGCCGCCCCGACCCGTGCCGCAGGTCACGTCCCCGCCCTGACATCCGTCACGGGCGACCGGGTCAGGACGCCGGTGCGGCCGCCCAGCTGATCGGCTCGGACAGGCTCGGCGAGGTCAGCTCGACGGAGGTGGTCGTGCCGCCCTCGGGGAGCAGGAAGAGCAGGCACAGGTCGGCCGTCGCCTCGGGCGCGAAGGTCGCGGGCAGCGTCCCCGAGGGGCACTGGCGGAGGGTGCCGACGACGGGGGTGGCGCCCCAGGTCTCGCCCTCGGCGTCGAGCACGGCCAGCGGCAGCGAGGCGCCACCGAGGTCGGAGGTGCCCCGGTTGGTCGCCTTCACCGCGACGTACCAGGGCTGGGAGGTCTCGGCGTCGGCCACCCCGAAGTCGGTGAGGTCGGCCGTCCTGCCGCGGGTGACGGAGCCGACGCTCACGTCGACGATGCCGGGATCCTGGTCGCCCCGGCGCAGCAGCACCGTGGCGGGTGCGCCGAGCTCGAGCTCGGCGCCACCACCGGTGAGCGACACCCTCGCCGCGGACGGCGACGCGCTCGCCGCCGCGGAGGGAGCAGCGGACGGCGCGGGGTCGCCCGCGTCGTCACCGGACGAGCAGCCGGTGGCGGCCAGGACGACCAGGACCGCCCCCACCGCCCAGCGGCGTGAGGACGGTCCCGAGGTCGAGCTGCGGCGCATCGCGCCAGTGTGGCGCACGTCGCTTCCCGGTGTCCGGCGGATCGCCGGACGGGCAGCGGGCTCGGATGCTCGCACTAGAGCCGGGGCAGGCGCCAGGCGGGATGCCTGCGTTCGCTCAGCAGCCGATGAGGCGGGCGGCGAGGTAGGCCGGGAGCTGGTCGAGCGAGACGCGCTCCTGGGCCATCGTGTCGCGCTCGCGCACCGTCACCGCGTCGTCGTCGAGGGAGTCGAAGTCGAACGTGATGCAGAACGGGGTGCCGATCTCGTCCTGGCGGCGGTAGCGACGGCCGATGGCGCCGGCGTCGTCGAAGTCGACGTTCCAGCTCTGGCGCAGGTCGGCGGCGAGCTGCTTGGCGCGGGGCGTCAGCCGCTCGTTGCGCGACAGCGGGAGCACGGCGGCCTTGACCGGCGACAGGCGCGGGTCGAGCTTGAGCACGACGCGCTTGTCGACGCCGCCCTTGGCGTTGGGCGCCTCGTCCTCGGTGTAGGCGTCCACGAGGAAGGCCATCATCGAGCGGTTGACGCCGGCGGCGGGCTCGATGACGTACGGCGTCCAGCGCTCGTTCTTCTCCTGGTCGAAGTACGACAGGTCCTGGCCGGAGTGCTCGGCGTGCGTCGACAGGTCGAAGTCGGTGCGGTTGGCGACGCCCTCGAGCTCGCCCCACTCGGAGCCGGCGAAGCCGAAACGGTACTCGATGTCGACGGTGCGCTTGGAGTAGTGCGAGAGCTTCTCCTGCGGGTGCTCGAACAGGCGCAGGTTGTCGGCGTCGATGCCGAGGCCGGTGTACCAGTCGTGCCGCGTGGAGATCCACTCCTCGTGCCACTGCTCGTCGGTGCCGGGCTCGACGAAGAACTCCATCTCCATCTGCTCGAACTCGCGCGTGCGGAAGATGAAGTTGCCGGGCGTGATCTCGTTGCGGAAGCTCTTGCCGATCTGGCCGATGCCGAACGGGGGCTTCTTGCGCGCCGAGCCCATCACGAGCGCGAAGTTCACGAAGATGCCCTGCGCGGTCTCGGGGCGCAGGTAGTGCTTGCCCTCCTCGGACTTGACGACGCCGAGGTAGGTCTCGAGCAGGCCGTTGAACATCCGGGGCTCGGTCCAGGCGCCGCGCGTGCCGCAGTTGGGGCAGGGGACGTCGGCCATCTGCACCGTGTCGGGGTCGTCGATCTTCTTGCGCTCGGCGTACTCCTCCTGCAGGTGGTCCTCGCGGAAGCGCTTGTGGCAGCTCTGGCACTCCGTCAGCGGGTCGACGAAGGCGGCGAGGTGGCCCGAGGCCTCCCAGACCGGGGTGGGCAGGATGACCGAGGAGTCGAGGCCGACGACGTCGTCGCGCCCCTGCACGGTCGAGCGCCACCACTGGCGCTTGATGTTCTCCTTGAGCTCGACGCCGAGGGGGCCGTAGTCCCAGGCGGAGCGGGTGCCCCCGTAGATCTCGCCGCAGGGGAAGACGAACCCCCGGCGCTTGCAGAGGCTGATGACGTGGTCGAGGGTCGTGGCAGGCATGGCCTGTCTCCGTCCGGCTGGGTGTCGGCGGGCGTGTGCGGGAGGTCGTGACGCCCCGCGCCCGAGGGTCACCTCAGGCTAGCGGCAGGCGGTGCTGCGACGACAACCTGATAGGCCGTCGGCTCGTCGACGGCCCGGGAGAGCAGCGGCACGACCACCATCTTGGACTCGGTGCCCGACAGGGCGCGGCGGTAGGAGCCGACATCGTCCCAGCGCGTGGTCAGGCACCAGAGCTCGGGGTCGTCGACGTTCTGCCCGACCTCGCCGCCCGCGTACCCGGCCCGGCCCGACAGCACCCGCAGCGCCGACTCGGCCTGCGCGGCGAACGCCTCGCGGTCGGGCTGTGCCACGCGGTAGCGGGTGAGGACGACCATGGCACCATCAGACCATGCCGGAGCCCTCGTCCCGCGCCCCGATGAGCCAGGTGCTCATGCTGCGCCTGCAGTCGCTGCCGCGGCTCGCGCTGCCCGCCGCCGTCCTGCTCCTGGCGCTCGTCGGCCTGGCCGCGCCGCCGCTGTACGCGGTGCCCGCGCTCGGGATGCTGCTGGCGCTGCTGGCCTTCCTCGCCTCCTTCACCTGGGCCCAGGCCGGCTCCCGCGGCCGTCTCGTGCGGATGGTCGTCATGGGCGTCCTCGCCGGCCTCCTCGTCTCCCGCGCGTTCGAGGCCCTGTCCTGACGGACGAGCGTCCCCCCGGGTGGATTTGACAACCGTTCCCAGGCTTCCTGAGAATGACAGTCATGAAGAACAAGTCCTCCGCCCTGCTCGGCGCGACGCTGTCCGGCGTGCTCCTCCTTGCCGCCTGCGGCAGCAGCGACCCGGGGTCGTCCGACGCGGGTTCCGGTCCCCGCGTCGTGGCGTCGTTCTACCCGTTCGCGTACGTCGTCGAGCAGGTCGCAGGCACCTCGGTCGACGTGGAGAACCTCACCACGCCCGGCACCGAGCCCCACGACCTCGAGCTCAAGCCGCGCCAGGTCGCCGACGTCCAGGACGCCGACCTCGTGGTCTACGAGACCGGCTTCCAGGCGGCCGTGGACCAGGCCGTCGACCAGGGCGACCTGTCGGACGACCAGCGGCTCGACGTGGCCGACGTCGTCACGCTGCTGCAGGCCGGCGAGGACGGGGCCGAGGAGGAGGGCCACGACCACGAGGGCGAGGACCACGCGCACGAGGACGAGGAGGGCCACGACCACGGCGGCACCGACCCGCACGTGTGGCTCGATCCCGCCAACATGGCCAGGATCACCGACGCCGTCGTCGAGCGCCTCGGCGACGTCGACCCCGACCAGGCCGACACCTTCGAGCAGAACGGCGAGGCGTTCAAGGCCGAGCTCACGACGCTCGACACCTCCTTCCGCGAGGGCCTGGCGACCTGCGAGACGCGCGACGTCGTCACCAGCCACGCCGCGTTCGGATACCTCGCCGAGGCCTACGACCTGGTGCAGGTCCCGATCGCCGGCATCGAGCCCGGCAACGAGCCCACCGCCGCGCAGCTGGCCGACATCACCCGGCTCGTGCGCGAGGACGGCATCACCACGATCTTCACCGAGGAGCTCGCGAGCCCCGCGGTCGCGGAGACCGTCGCCCGGGAGACCGGTGCGACGACCGCTACGCTCTCCCCCATCGAGGGCCTCACCGACGACACCGCGGACCAGACGTACCTGACCCTCATGCAGCAGAACCTCGCCGCCCTCCAGAAGGCCAACCGTTGCTCGTGAGCACCCGCCCGTGACCGCCGCCGACGCGGCGCCGCCCGTCCGGCTGGTCGACGTCACCGTCCAGCTCGGCGGGCGTCCGGTCGTCCGGGGGGTCGACCTGACGGTGGGCGCCGGCGAGTTCGTCGCCCTCCTCGGCACCAACGGCTCGGGCAAGAGCACGCTGATGCGTGCCGCGGTCGGCCTGCTGCCCCTCGCCGGCGGCACCGCGCAGCTGTTCGGCTCGCCCGTCGACCGGTTCCGCGCCTGGGAGCGGCTCGGCTACGTGCCGCAGCGCTCGACCGCCGTGTCCGGCGTCCCGTCCACCGTGGGCGAGGTGGCGCTGAGCGGCACCCTGTCGCGACGCCGCGTCGTGGGCCTGGCCCGGCGCGACGACCGTCGCGCGGCGATGGAGGCGCTCGACCGCGTCGGCCTGGCCGACCGCGCCCGCGACGCCGTCACCGAGCTGTCCGGCGGCCAGCAGCAGCGCGTGATGATCGCCCGCGCCCTGGCCGGACGCTGCGACCTGCTGGTGATGGACGAGCCCACCGCCGGCGTCGACCAGGAGAGCCAGCTGGTGCTGGCCGACCTGTTCCGCGGCCTGGTCTCCGAGGGACGCTCGGTCTGGCTCGTCGCGCACGAGCTCGGCCCGCTGGCCGCCCTGGTCGACCGTGCCGTCGTCCTGAGGGACGGCTCGGTGGTGCACGACGGCCCGTACGAGCACGCGATCGGCGCCCCGCACGCGCACGACCACCCGCACGGCGACGAGCCGGCGCGCCCGGGCGCCATCGGCACGCACGGCGCCTGGGGGTCGGCCACCTGATGCTGGAGCTGCTCGACTACGACTTCATGCGCCGCGCGCTCGTGGCCGCGGTGCTCACCGGCCTCACCGCGCCCGCGATCGGCACCTACCTGGTCCAGCGGCGCCTGGCGCTGCTCGGCGACGGCATCGGCCACATCGCGCTCACCGGGGTCGCGCTCGGCCTGCTGACGGGCTTCGCGCCCATCCTCACCGCCGTCGTCGTCGCCGCGCTCGGCGCCGTCGTCATCGAGCTGCTGCGGGTCTACAGCCGCACCAGCGGCGACGTCGCCCTGGCGCTGCTGTTCTACGGCGGCATCGCGGGCGGCGTGCTGCTGCTCAACCTCGCGGGCGGCTCGGCGTCCACCCTCAACAACTACCTGTTCGGCGCCATCACCACGGTCTCGGACGGCGACCTCACGCTCGTGGCCGGCCTGACGGTGCTCGTCCTGGTGCTCGCGGTCGGGCTCGCGCCGCAGCTGTTCGCGGTCTGCCAGGACGAGGAGCACGCGCGCGTCAGCGGCGTGCCGGTGCGGTTCTACGGGCTGCTGATCGCGGTCCTGGCCGCCGTCACCGTGACGGTCGCCATGCGCACCGTCGGGCTGCTGCTGGTCTCGGCCCTGATGGTGGTTCCCGTGGCCACCGCGCAGCAGCTGACGCGCAGCTTCCGCGTGACGTTCGCGCTGGCGATGGCCATCGGCACCGTCGCGGCGGTCGCCGGGGTCGGCACCAGCTTCTACGCCGACACCCAGCCCGGGCCGACCATCGTCGTCCTCGCGCTCGCGGCGTTCGCGGTGACCGCGCCGGTCGGCGCGATCCTGCACGCACGACGCCGGCGACCACGCGGTGGGCCGCCCGTCCCCACCGCCGGTCCGGCGGACAGTACCGTGGTGCCATGACGTCCACGCCCGTGCGCACCACGCGCCAGCGCCGCGCCGTCTCGGCGATCCTCGCCGAGCTCGACGCCTTCGCGAGCGCGCAGGACATCCACGAGAAGCTGCGCAGCAACGGCGACGCCGTCGGCCTGTCCACGGTCTACCGCAACCTGCAGGCGCTCTCCGACGCCGGCGAGGTCGACGCGATCCGGGGCGACGACGGCGAGGTCCTGTACCGACGCTGCAGCTCGGGGCACCACCACCACCTGGTGTGCCGCACCTGCGGACGCACGGTTGAGGTCGAGGGGCCCACCGTCGAGTCGTGGGCCGACCGCACCGCCCGCGAGCACGGGTTCGTCGACGTCGAGCACACCCTCGAGATCTTCGGCACCTGCGACACCTGTGCGCACTGAGACTCCCCCGCGCCTGCGCCACCTCGCCCCCCACGAGTGGCAGCCGCTGCGCGACGCCCACCGCGAGCGTGCGGAGCGCTGGACCCTCCCCCACCTCGAGCGGCGCAGCCGACGCGAGCCGCACCCCGTGCTCGACTTCGTCTTCGAGTACTACCCCTACGAGCCGGCCAAGCTCGCCCGCTGGCACCCCGGCGTCGGCACGGCGCTGACCGGCGACGGCGCCGATGCGCTGCTGGCGCTCGCGGCCTACCGCGCCGAGGGTGACGCCGTCACGGTCGACCTCTCCCGCCTGGAGCGACGCCGTGAGGGGCTCGTCTGGGCCCGCGACCTGATGGTCCGCACCGCGTCGCGCCCCGCCCGCACCGACTGCTTCGGCCTGCACGAGTGGGCGATGGTGCACGGCGCCGGCTCCGAGGGCCGCCGCCACTCGACGGTCCCGCTGCGGCTCGGGCAGGACGGCACCGACGCGGTCACCGAGGCGCACCAGGTGCGCTGCACCCACGTCGACGCGTTCCGCTTCTTCACCGACTCCGGCCGCCCGCTCAACAGCCTGCAGCCGACACGCGAGACGCAGCCGGCGATGGAGCAGCCGGGCTGCCTGCACGCCAACATGGACCTCTACCGGTTCGCCGCGAAGCTCTCGCCGTTCGGCGACTCCGCGCTGCTGCTCGACACCTTCGAGCTGGCGGTCGAGATCCGCGAGGCCGACATGCGCGCCTCGCCCTACGACCTCACCGCGTGGGGCTACGAGCCGGTGCGGATCGAGACCCCCGAGGGCAAGGCGGAGTACGTCCGCCGCCAGCGCGACTTCGCCACCCGGGCGGCGGTGCTGCGGGCGCGGCTCGTCGCCGACCACGACCGCGTCCTGACCGCCGACGAGAGCACGGAGACCCGATGAGCCGCACCACCTGGACCACCACGGCGACGCTGGCGGCGGTGGCCCTGCTCGCGGGCTGCGGGTCGTCCGGCGGCGACGCCGTCGACGTCCCGACGACGGGACGCGCGCTCACCGCCGCGGTGATCGACGACATCGGCAACGAGCCCACCGCGGCCGGCCCGTCCGAGGAGGTCGGCGACCTCGGTGGCGACGCAGTCGGCGCCGACGTGCGGTTCGGTCGGGGCGCCCGGCCCTACACCGTCTCCACGGTGGTCGCGCCGGCCGACGCCGCGCCGGACGACCAGTGCGTCGCGGGCTCCGACGGGTGCGACACCGTCGCGCTCACCGACGGCGGCCGCGCCACGATGTCGTGGAGCCTGCTCGACCCCGACGAGGACCCGGGCAGCGTCACCCTCTCGACGGTTCGCGGCGACTCCTACGTCCTCGTCCGCTACCGCGGCACCGCGCTGCGCCAGGACCCCCGCAACGCCGGCGCCATGCCGGTCGACTTCACCGCGCTGGTCGACGTGCTCGACGACCCCACGGTCGGCGTGCTCACCACCCAGCGCCGTGTCGACCAGGGCGACAACCTCAGCCTCTGGGGCTGAGCTGCGGCCCCTCGGTCTGACGGGCTTCTCTGGCCGGCCGACCCCGTTCGACCTGGGGTCTCAGGCGGGACCGTCTGTTGTTCCCGGCTGGGAAGTGCGCAGCGAGGACGGCGGCGGCGGCCGTCACCTAGGTGTGCGGGCTGTCGTCTCGGTCTGCGAGACGGACTGCCTGCTGGCGCGGGCTGACCGTGGCAAACGGCGCGAAACACGGCATATTCACCACGGTCAGCACCTGTTTGCCTGAGTCGGTGTGACCTGTGGGGTGGACGGGATCAGCCGTCTCACCCACCGAGACCACAGGCGGGACGTGCACCCGACCTACGGCCGCAGCCCGCGCCGTCCTCGCTGCGCACTTCCGCCCGCCACCGCGACGGGTGCGCCCGGGCGCGGTCGCTCGTGCTCGGGTGGCCGGCGCCGCTGCAGGCCGGGGCTCAGCCCGGACCGTCCCCTGCCTACGGCTGGGACGTGCGCAGCGAGGACGGCGGCGGCGGCCGTCACCTGCGCGGTACGGCCACCCAACCTCGACCGCTGCCCACGCCGTCCTCGCTGCGCACTTCCGCCCACCACCGCGACGGGTGCGCCCGGGCGCGGTCGGTCGTGCTCGGGTGTCCGGCTCCGCTGCCAGTCGGGGCTCAGCCCGGACCGTCCCCAGCTCGAGGCTGGGAAGTGCGCAGCGAGGACGGCGGCGGCGGCCGTCACCTGCGAGGTGTGGGCCGCCGTCTCGGTCTGCGAGACGGACCGCGTCAGCGCGCGGACTGACCGTGGCAAACAGCGCGAAGCACGGCATATTCACCACGGTAAGCACTTGTTTGCCTGGGTCGGTGTGACGGACGGGACTGACGGGATTCGTCGTCTCACCCACCGAGACTCGAAGACGGACGTGCACCCGACCTACGGCCGCCGCCCACGCCGTCCTCGCTGCGCCCTTTCACCCACCACCGCGAAGGCAGCGCCCGGCGGGAGCGGCTCTCAGCCCAGACCGGCGGGCGCCACGGAGTGCTTCCTCAGGCCGTAGGTCACGGCGTCGAGGAGCGCCTCCCAGGAGGCCTCGACGATGTTGTGGCCGACGCCGACGGTGACCCAGGAGTCGACGCCGTCCGTGGTCTGGATGAGCACCCGGATGACGGCGTCGGTGCCCTGGCCCTGGTCGAGGATGCGGACCCGGTAGTCGATCAGGCGGAAGCTGCTGATCGCGGGCCAGGCCTGCTCGATCGCCTGGCGGAGCGCGTGGTCGAGCGCGTTCACCGGGCCGTTGCCCTCGCCGACGACGACCAGCCGCCGTCCACCCGCACGCAGCTTGACCGTCGCCTCCGACAGCGCCTCCTCGCCGGGCACACCGCCGGACTCGGTGATCACGCGCCACGACTCGACGTCGAAGAACGCCGGCCGGCCGCCCTCGAGCTCCTCGGCGAGGAGCAGCTCGAACGAGGCGTCCGCCGCCTCGAAGGTGTAGCCCGCCTGCTCCATCGTCTTCACGCGGTCGGTGACGCGCGACAGGCGTGCGCCGTCGCCGCTGAGGTCGTAGCCCAGCTCCTTGCCCTTGAGCTCGATCGTGGCGCGACCGGCCATCTCGGAGACAAGGAGCCGCATGTCGTTGCCGACGCGCTCGGGGTCGACGTGCTGGTACAGGTCGGGGTCGACGCGGATGGCGCTGGCGTGCAGACCGGCCTTGTGCGCGAACGCCGAGACGCCGGTGTACGGCTGCCGCGCGACGGGCGGGTAGTTGGTGGTCTCGGCGATCGCGTGCGCGATGCGGCTCGCCTCGCGCAGGGCGCCCGCGGGCAGCACCGGCCGTCCGAGCTTGAGCTCGAGGTTCGCCACGACGCTGATCAGGTCGGCGTTGCCGGTGCGCTCGCCGTAGCCGTTGATGCAGCCCTGGACGTGCGAGGCGCCCGCCTCGACGGCGGCGATGCTGTTGGCGACCGCGCAGCCGGTGTCGTTGTGGGCGTGGATGCCGAGACGGGCACCCGTGCTCGCGGCGACGTCCTCGACGATCTCACCGACCCACCGCGGCAGCATGCCGCCGTTGGTGTCGCACAGCACGACCACGTCCGCCCCGGCGTCGGCCGCGGTGCGGACCACCTCGAGCGCGTAGTCGCGGTTGGCGCGGAAGCCGTCGAAGAAGTGCTCGCAGTCGAGGAACACCCGTTGGCCGCTCGCCCGCAGGTGCGTGACCGTGTCGCGGACCATCGCGAGGTTCTCCTCGAGCGTGGTGCGCAGGGCCAGCTCGACGTGCCGGTCGTGGCTCTTGGCGACCAGCGTGACCACACCGGCGCCGGAGTCGCGGAGCGCCGCCACCTGGGGGTCGTCGGCCGCCACGGCGCCCGCCCGACGGGTGGCGCCGAAGGCCGCCAGCGTCGCGTGCTCGAGGGCGAGCTCGGTACGGGCGCGGGCGAAGAACTCGGTGTCCTTGGGGTTCGAGCCCGGCCACCCGCCCTCGATGAAGCCGACGCCGAGCTCGTCGAGGTCCCGCGAGATGCGCAGCTTGTCGATCACCGAGAGGTTGAGGCCCTCCTGCTGCGCGCCGTCACGCAGGGTGGTGTCGTACACGTGGAAGTCGTCGGCCGGTGCGTTCACGTCAGGTCCTCGGGTGGCTGTGGGTGGGCACAAAAAAACCTCCCGTGGGGACGAGAGGTCGCGCGTCGGGCTCGCAGGGAGTCAGACGCGCCGGCTAATGGCGATCAGGGCCTCGGCCGCGCAGGTGTGCACGGGGTCGAGCATAGACTGCCGACCTATGCCTGTCAGCACCCCTGAGTCCCACACCCGTGTCCTGCTCGCCGAGCGTCCCGTCGGCGAACCCACCCCCGCGAGCTTCCGCGTCGAGACCGTCCCGGTGCCCGAGCCGGCCGACGGCCAGGTGCTCCTGCGCACCGTCTACCTGTCACTCGACCCCTACATGCGGGGCCGGATGAGCGCCGCCAAGTCGTACGCGGCACCCGTGGAGGTCGGTGACGTCATGGAGGGCGGCACCGTCTGCGAGGTCGTCGCGAGCCGCAGCGACCAGCGCGCCGTCGGCGACGTCGTCCTGGCCTACACCGGGTGGCAGGAGTACGGCGTGGTCGACGCCCGGGCCACGCGCCGCCTCGACCCGGCGGCCGCCCCCGTCTCGACCGCGCTGGGCGTGCTCGGCATGCCCGGCTTCACCGCCTACGCGGGCCTGCGGGAGATCGGACGGCCGCAGCCCGGCGAGACGGTCGTCGTCGCGGCCGCCGCCGGCCCCGTCGGCTCGGCGGTCGGCCAGATCGCGAAGATCTCCGGAGCCCGTGCCGTGGGCATCGCCGGCGGACCCGAGAAGTGCGCCTACGTGGTGGACGAGCTCGGGTTCGACGCGTGCCTGGACCACCGCGCGCCCGACCTCGCCGGCCGGCTCGCCGCCGCCGCGCCCGACGGCATCGACGTCTACTTCGAGAACGTCGGCGGCGCGGTGCTCGAGGCCGTCGTCCCGCTGCTCAACACCTACGCCCGCGTCCCCGTCTGCGGCCTGGTGTCGCAGTACAACGCGACGTCCGCGCCCGAGGGCCCCGACCGCGCGCCCGCGCTGATGTCGGCGATCCTCACCCAGAGCCTGACGGTGCGCGGCTTCATCCAGACCGAGTTCGTCAAGGCCCACCACGCCGACTTCCTGCGCGACATGGCCGGCTGGGTCGCCGACGGGCGGGTCAAGCACCGCGAGGACGTCGCCGACGGCATCGCCGGCGCGCCCGAGGCGTTCATCGGGATGCTGCGGGGCCGCAACCACGGCAAGCAGCTCGTGCGGGTCGGCGTCGACCCCGAGGGCGCCGGTGCCTGACGCCGGTCCGGTGCCCGTGCCGCCACTGGCCCGGGCCTGGTACCAGGTCGCGGTCGACGCGTTGCGCGACGGCGACGAGGTGCCCGACCTCGGGCTGCCGCCGGCTCCCGCGGCCCTGCTGCTGGCGCGGGGCTCCGCACCCGCGAGCGTCGAGCGGCTGGCCGGCCTCGACGCCTACCTCCTGGTGCGTGCGGAGTCGGCACCGGGCGCCGAGGCGCTCGAGGCCAACCAGCGGGCGCTGGCCCGGGCCCGCGAGCTGGCCACCGAGCGCGACGGCGTGGTCGTTGACCTCGGCGTGCCGCGCGTCGTCGAGCCCGAGGCGCCGGCCGGACGCGCTGCCGGCCACTGGTTCGTCTTCGCGCACGACGGCGCGCTCGTCGACACCTGGGGCCTGGACCGCTTCGGCCTGCCCGAGCTGCACTGCGACCAGGCCGACGACGCCCGGCTTCCGATGTACGACGCGGTGCTCGTCGGCGTCGCCCAGCGGCTCCTCGAGGAGTGGCCCGGTCACGACCCCGTCGGACCGGCCACCGTCACGTTGCGCGACGTCGCCCGCGGCTACGGCGACGCATCGGCCGGCGGCGACGACCCCACGCTCGACCGCGGCGTCGACGTCACGCTCGCGCACGACGCCGCCGGGCGACGGCTCGTCGTCACGCTGCACGACGACCCCGCCACGGCGCTCTTCGGCCCCTGAGCACTCCCCCGGCGACCCGGAGGTCCGGGCTCAGACCTCGACGCGGTGCATCCAGCCGCGGGTGTCGTCGGCGCGACCGTACTGGATGTCGACCAGGGTGCGGCGGACGGCGGAGGTGACGGGACCGGGCTCGCCGTCGCTGCTCGACACGGCCTCGCCGCCGTCCCAGGCCAGCTTGCCGACGGGCGTCACGACCGCCGCGGTGCCGCAGGCGAACACCTCGGTGATACGGCCCGAGGCGACGCCCTCCTTCCACTCCTCGATCGAGAAGGGGCGCTCGACGACCGCGTGGCCGAGGTCGGCGGCGATGGTGTGGATCGAGTCCTTGGTGATGCCCTCGAGGATCGAGTCGGACTGCGGGGTGACGATCGAGCCGTCGTCGTGGACGAAGTACAGGTTCATGCCACCGAGCTCCTCGACCCACCGGTGCTCGCGTGAGTCCAGGAACGCCACCTGGTCGCAGCCGTGGGCGGCGGCCTCCTGCTGGGGCAGCAGCGACGCGGCGTAGTTGCCGCCGCACTTGGCCGACCCGGTGCCGCCGGTGCCGGCACGCGAGTAGTGCTCGGACAGCCAGATCGACACGGGCTTGAGGCCGCCCTTGAAGTAGGCGCCGGCCGGGGAGGCGATCACCGAGAAGGTGACGTGCTGCGAGGGCCGCACGCCGAGGAACACCTCGGACGCGAACATGAACGGCCGCAGGTACAGGCTCTTCTCCTCCCCACGCGGAACCCATGCGAGGTCGGCCGACACCAGGGCGTCGACCGCGCCGATGAACCACTCGGCCGACAGCTGCGGCAGCGCGAGCCGGGCGGCCGAGCGCTGGAAGCGGGCCGCGTTGGCGTCGGGGCGGAAGGTCCAGACCGAGCCGTCGGCGTGGGCGTAGGCCTTCATGCCCTCGAAGATCTCCTGCGCGTAGTGCAGGACGGCCGTGGCCGGGTCGAGGGACAGCGGGCCGTAGGGCACGACGCGCTCGTCGTACCAGCCGCTGTCGGGCGTCCACTCGGCCAGCACCATGTGGTCGGTGAAGAAGCGTCCGAAGCCGGGGTCGGCGAGGATCTCGTCGCGACGCTGGTCGGCGACGGCGCGCGTGCTGCGCTCGACGGTCGGCTGGAACGGCTTCGGGGTGGTCATGTCGTGCACGGTAGCGAACCTCTCGGGGCGGTGTCTGCGGGGCCTGGCGTGGTGAGGCGCGGCCCCGCAGGGTCGCGCCTCAGGGCGTGGGTACGGCCTCGGCCACCCTGGTGGCGATGGCCCGACCCACCTCCTCGGTGGTGCGTGCGGCGGTGCCGCGCTCGGCGATGTCGGCGACGACGGCGGCCTCGACCTCGGCGGCGGCCCGCGGCTCGTCGTGGTGCTCCAGCAGGAGCGACATCGACAGGATCGCCGCGGTGGGGTCGGCCTTGCCCTGGCCGGCGATGTCGGGCGCCGATCCGTGGACGGGCTCGAACATGCTCGGGAACGCGCGCTCGGGGTTGATGTTGCCGCTGGCGGCGAGGCCGATGCCTCCGCTGATCGCGCCGGCCTGGTCGGTGAGGATGTCGCCGAACAGGTTGTCGGTGACGATCACGTCGAAGCGGGACGGGTCGGTGGTGAGGAAGATCGTGGCGGCGTCCACGTGGAGGTAGTCCACGGTGACGTCGGGGAACTCGGTGGCCACCTCGTCGACCAGGCGGGACCACAGGTTGCCCGCGTGCACGATGACGTTGGTCTTGTGGACCAGCGTCAGCCTGCGGCGCGGACGGGCCTGCGCCTTGGCGAAGGCGTAGCGGACGACGCGCTCGACGCCGTACGCGGTGTTGACGCTGACCTCGGTGGCGATCTCGTGCGGGGTGCCCGCACGGATCACGCCGCCGTTGCCGGCGTAGGGACCCTCGGTGCCCTCGCGGACGACGACGAAGTCGACCTCGCCCGGGTCGCGCAGCGGTGAGGTGACCCCGGGGAAGATCCGGGTGGGCCGCAGGTTCACGTAGTGGTCCAGCTGGAACCGCAGCCGCAGCAGCAGGCCCCGCTCGAGCAGGCCGGCCGGGATCCGGGGGTCGCCCGGCTTCCCGCCGATCGCTCCGAGGACGATCGCGTCGTGGGTGACGATCTCGGCGAGCGTCTCGTCGGGCAGCACCTCGCCGGTCGCGAGGTAGTGCTCGGCACCGAGCGTGAAGCGGCGCGTGGTGATCGAGAGGTCGTGCCGGGTGGCGACCTGCTCGAGGACGCGGAGCGCCTCGTCGGTCACCTCGGGGCCGATGCCGTCGCCGGGGACGACGGCCAGGGACAGGGAGCGCGTCATGCATCGACCCTATCGAGCGGTCTCACGATCTGGTACGCCGGTCTCGCCCGGTGGACAGCGGTGGTCATCGCGGCGGCGTCGCTCAGTTGTCGTCGGGGCGCTCGCCGCTGTCGCGACGGTCCATGGCGGTCTGGACGGCCGCGGTCGCACGGTCGTCGCCGCGCAGGTGGCTGGGTCCCCACTCGGGGTACATGTCGTACATGGTGCTGCTCCTTCACGTCGTGGACAGGGCTGCGGGTCCGGGACGGCCGGGACCCTGCCGATGCCACGCGCCGGTCCGACCGACGGATCGCGTCGGGAGGAGCTGGAGCCTGAGACGAGTGATGCGGATGGCGATGTCGTCCTCGCGGCGGAAGTCCCGGGCCATGACCGAACTCCGCGGCGAGGGTGGCCTTACGAGGCCTCGCCGCGGCAGTCGATGACTACGTCGAGCTTCCGCATGATGCGCCGACGTTATTCCCGTCAGGTCGTGCTGTCACCGACTTCCCGGGGTCGTCCCACGTCGTGAGACCGCGTGCCCGATCCGTGGACCGTGGGAGACTGGCGACGTGAGTGCCCCCACCGACGTCCCGCCGCTGGTGGCCAGGGCTCTCGACCTGTCCCGTCGCGAGGGCTTCATCACCTCCACCCGGACCGAGACCGGCCGTCTGCTGGCGGCCCTGGCCGCGATGCGCGTGGGCACGCTCGCCGAGCTCGGCACCGGCTGCGGCGTCGGGTCGGCCTGGATCTCCAGCGGCATGCCCGAGGGCGCGCGGGTCGTCAGCGCCGAGCTCGACCCGAGGCTGGCCGGCAAGGTGCAGCGGATCTTCGACGACGTGCCGCAGGTGGAGGTCACGGCCGGCGACTGGAGCACGCTCGAGCAGTACGCCCCGTTCTCGCTGCTCTTCGTCGACGTGCGCGACGTCAAGCGCACCGTCGACGCCGTCGCCGACCTGATGGAGCCCGGCGGCGTCGCCGTGCTCGACGACTTCACCCCGTGCCACACCTGGCCCCCCATGTACGAGGGGCGCGTCGACACCCTGCGCGAGCAGTGGCTCACCGACGAGCGGTTCACCGCGGTCGAGGTGATGGTCGCGCCGGACGCCTCCGTCGTCCTCGCCACCCGCCGCTGACCGACCGCGCGACGCCACCGGTCAGAAGCAGGTGGCCAGCGGGCGCGGGCTCTGCGTGAGCGCGATCGTCGGCGACACCTTGGTGCTCGGGACGACGAAGCTGATGCCCTGCGCGTCGAGGCGCCCGGCGTCGGCGACCCCGACGACGCGGCCGTCGATGTCGAGCATCGGGCCCCCGGAGTTGCCCGGGTTGATCGCCGCGTCGGTCTGGATCAGCCCGGTGAACCGCCGGCCGGACACCACGATCTCGCGGTCCAGGCCCGACACGGTGCCCTCGGTGAGGGTCTTGGGCGAGTCGAGCGGGAAGCCGATGGCCGCGATCCTGGTGCCGGTGGCAGGCACCTCGTCGGCGACGTCGAACACGTACGCGTCGGGGACGGAGCCGTCGAGCCGGACGAGCGCGAGGTCGTCGGCCTCCGCGGCCGCCACGACGGTGCCGCCCACCCGGGTGCCGTCGAAGTCGAGGTCGATCGAGGTCGCGCCGTCGACGACGTGGTACGCCGTCACCGCGAGGCCCGGCTCCACCAGGAACGCCGTGCCGGTGCCACCCCCGGCGCAGGTGCCGACGCGTACCTGGCCCACGCCGGAGCTGACGCTCGCGTAGACCGCGGCGAAGTCCTCGAACCCGGTGGGCCCGGTGGTCACCGGCGTCGGGTCGGCGACCGTGCGTCCGTCACCGTCGCGCTGGTCCAGGACCAGGAACAGCCCGCCCGCGAGCACCGCGCCGACCACGACGACCGCCACCACCGCGATCGCGACGGACAGCCCGCGGCCGCCACCGGACGGGCCCGCTGGCGGCGGGCCGACCTGGCGCGGCACGAGGTGGTCGGGCGCGGGCGGTGCCATCTGGGCCCCGCAGGTGGCGCACGTGCGCCGGCCCGGTGGCTGCACCGACCGGCACCTCGGACAGCTGCTCACGGTCGTCCCCCTCGCCCCGAGCGGACCGCCGCGTCCGCGGCTCCCAGGGTAGGCGCCACCGGGGTCAGTCGCGGCCGGGCTCCGCGAGGTCGCGCGCCGGGACCGGGCCGGCCGAGCACGGCAGGTCGAGACGCACCTGCACCCACGGCAGGAACAGCTGCACCAGGGGGCCGATGGCGAGGGCGTACAGGACGGTGCCGGCGCCGACCGTGCCTCCGAGCGCGAAGCCGATCACCACCACGGTGATCTCGACGGACGTGCGGGCCATCCGCACGCTGCACCCCGTCAGCCGGACGATGCCGAGCCAGAGCCCGTCGCGGGGTCCGGGGCCGAGGTGGGTGCCGATGTACAGCGCACCGGCGAGCCCGTTGAGGACCACGCCGGCCACGAGCATCGTGGCCGCGACCCCGACGTGGTCGGGGGTGGGCAGCACGGCGATGCCCCAGTCGGCGGCCAGCCCGATCAGCACCACGTTGAGCAGGGTGCCGAGGCCCGGCCACTGGCGCAGCGGAATCCAGAGCAGCAGGACGAGCGCGCCGACGACGATGACGACCTGGCCGAAGCTGAGCGGCACGTGGCGCGTCAGGCCCTCGTGCAGGACGTCCCACGGGTCGAGGCCGAGGCCTGCCTGGACCATCATCGCCATCGACCAGCCGTAGAGCAGCAGCCCGACGACGAGCTGCGGCACCCGTCGTCCGAGCCGCCCGGCGCGCAGCTGCGCGAGGCTCGACAGGGTGGGCGGGTCGTAGGTGCGTCGCGTGGTCACCGGGCCATCGTGCCGCAGAACTGGTCTGCCTTTCGATAGCCAGTCGTGCCACAGTGGTCTACGTGATCGTCGCCACCGTGACCGCCGCCCGCCTCCGGGAGCTGCTCGGCCTCTCGGCCTCGGACACCCCGGGGTACCGGGCCCTGGCCGACGCCGTGCGGCTGCTCGTCGCCGAGGGGGGCCTCGCGCCGCGGACCCGGCTGCCCAGCGAGCGCGAGCTCACCGGCGCGCTGGCCGTCAGCCGCACCACCGTCACGCGGGCCTACGCCGAGCTGCGCGACGCCGGGTACCTGGTGTCACGCCGCGGGTCGGGCAGCGTCGTCAGCCTGCCCGGGTCGGGCCTCACGACGCGTGTCTCACCGGTGCCCGAGGCGCTGGGCGTCCACCTCGACGACAGCCCCGACGGCTCCGTCCTCGCCTGGACGATCGCCTCGTCCCGCGCCGTGCCCGGGGTGGGTCGGGCGAGCGCGCTCGCGGTGCAGGCGCTGCCGGCCTACCTGGCCCAGAGCGGCTACCACCTCGCGGGCGTCCCGGCGCTGCGCGAGGCACTCGCGCGCCGCTACACCGAGCGCGGGCTGCCCACCGACCCCGACCAGGTCGTGGTGACCGCCGGGGCGCAGGCCGCGTGGACCCTGCTGATGCGCTCGCTCGCACGGCCCGGTGACCGGGTGCTGCTCGACTCCCCCACCTACCCCAACGCCGCCGACGGGGTGCGGCTCGGCGGTCTGCGCCCGCTCGGCGTGCCCCTGGACGGCGGGCGCTGGGACCTGGAGGCGCTCGGCTCCACGGTCGCCTCGGCCCGTCCCGCGCTGGCCTACCTGCTCCCGGACTTCCACAACCCGACCGGCGCGCTGATGGACGACGAGACGCGGTCGCGGCTGGGGGCGTTGCTCGGTCGATCGGGCACCACGGCGGTCGTCGACGAGACGATGGTCGACCTGTCCCTCGACGTCGAGGAGGGCACGATGCCGTTGCCCTTCGGCGCTCACGACCGGACGGCGGTCCTGGTGGGGTCGGCCAGCAAGAGCTTCTGGGGCGGCCTGCGGATCGGCTGGGTGCGGGCGCCGCACGACGTCGCACGGCTGCTCCTGCAGCGTCGCTCGGGGACCGACCTCGGGGCGTCCCTGCTGGACCAGCTGGTGGTCAGCGAGCTGCTCGCCGACCGCGACGCCGTGCTCGTCGAGCAGCGCGACACCCTCCGCGCCGGCCGCGCGCACCTGCTGGACCTCCTCGCGACGCACCTGCCCGACTGGGAGCCGAGCCGGCCGGCGGGCGGGATGGCCCTGTGGACACGGCTGCCGGGCCGTGGCAGCACCCAGGTGGTGGCCGCGGCCGAGCGAGGGGGCCTGCTGCTGACGTCGGGGCCGCGGTTCTTCGTGGGCCCCGGCGGCGAGCAGCACCTCCGTCTGCCCTACAGCCGCACCCCCGAGCACCTCGACGAGGCCGTCCGTCGCCTCACCCGGGCCTGGCACGCCCTCGATCGCCCCGCCCCCACCTCCCGAGCCATCTCCCTCACGGCCTGAGCGGGAGACACCGACCCCGGAGCGACGGACCGCCGGGGTCGGAGCGACGGATCGGCGTCAGGAGGCGGGAACGGCGGGCCAGGCCTCGCCGCGCCAGGAGGCGTCCCAGAACATCAGCTCGAACCGGGTGGCGCGGACGTAGGCGTCGGTCATGGCGTCCCGGACCGGCCGGGTGGTGGCGGAGCTGAGACCGTCGGCGTAGGCACTGACCTCGCGGACGGCCGCGTCGAACTCCTCGTCGGCGTAGGCCTCGATCCACTCCCGGTAGGGGTGGTCGTCGGAGGTGCCAAGGGCGGCGATCGCCGCGCCCACCTCGGCGTAGACGCGGAAGCACGGGAGCAGCGAGGCGACGGCCACCTCGACCGGCGCCGAGGCCGCCTGGGCCTGCAGCCAGCCGACGTACGCGTCGCAGGTGGGGGACGGCTCGGCGGCGCCGTGCGCGTCCGGGTCGAGACCCAGCGGCTCGAGGAACCCGCGGTGCAGGGCCCGCTCGGCCTCCACCGCTCCGGCGGCGGAGCGGGCGAGCAGCGCGATGCCGGCGGCGTCGGGGGCGCGGGCGGCCACCGCCGCGAGCGCGCGGGCGTAGCCGAGCAGGTAGTGCGCGTCGTCCAGGAGGTAGCGCGCGAAGACGTCCCGCTCGAGCGTGCCGTCGCCGAGCGCCACGACGAAGGGGTGGGCGAGCACCGCGCGGTACCACCCGGAGACGTCGCTCCAGGCGTCCTCGGACCAGCTCATCGGGGGGACCGCCGTCCACGCAGGTGGTCGACGGGACCGTGACCCCGGCCGACCTCGAGGTGTGCGCCCGCCTCCAGCGCCTCGGTCAGGTAGGCCTTGGCCCGCAGCACCGCCTCGCCCAGCGGGAGGCCGACGGCGAGCCCGGCGGCGACGGCGGACGACAGGGTGCAGCCGGTGCCGTGGGTGTGGGCGGTGCGCACGCGCGGGCCGGGCAGCTCGAGCACGCCGTCGGCGTCGACGAGGACGTCGACCACCGCGCCGTCGCCCGCCGCGTGCCCGCCCTTGACGAGCGCGGCGTCCGCGCCGAGGACGAGCAGCCGGCGACCGGCGGCGGCCATGTCGTCCGGGTCGACCACGGGACCACCGACGAGCGCCTCGGCCTCGGGCAGGTTGGGCGTCACCACGGCGGCCAGGGGCAGCAGCTCCTCGCGGATGGCCGCCACCGCGTCCTCGGGGACGAGCCGGTCGCCCGAGGTCGCGACCATCACCGGGTCGAGCACGATCGTGGGCACCGGGTGCCGCCGGAGCGCGCCCGCCACCGCCCGGACCAGGACGGCGTCGCCGAGCATGCCGATCTTGACCGCGCGGACGTCGAGGTCGGCGACGACCGCCTCGTACTGGGCCACGACGAAGTCCGCCGGCACCGGGTGGATGTCGTGCACGCCGGTGGTGTCCTGGACGGTCAGGCCGGTGACCACGGTGGCGCCGTAGACGCCGAGCTCGGTGAAGGTCTTGAGGTCGGCCTGGATCCCCGCGCCGCCCGAGGGGTCGGACCCGGCGATGGTCAGCACGACCGGCTCACGGGTCATCGGAGCACCCCGCGGCCGGCGAGCGCCTCGTCCACCGCGGCGAGCAGCCCGCGGGCGGCTCGCTCGGGGTCGTCGGCGGCGCAGATCGCGGAGATCACCGCGACGCCGTCGGCCCCGGCGCGCACCACCGCGGCGGCGTTGGACGCGTCGATCCCGCCGATGCCCACGACCGGCAGCGTCGTGCCCGAGCGCAGGGCGGCGACGCCGTCGAGGCCCAGCGGCGGCGCGGTGTCGGTCTTGCTGGGGGTGGACCACACCGGGCTCGCCGCGAGGTAGGACGCGGAGTCGACCTCGGCGGCGTCGTCCAGCTGGCCGGCGTGCTCGACCGACCAGCCGACCAGCGCGCCCGACCCGAGACGGTCGCGGGCGTGGGCCGCGGCGGCATCGGACGTGCCGACGTGGACGCCGGCCCCCACGATCGCCGCCGCCTCGACGTCGTCGTTGACCACGAGGGGCACGCCGGCCGGGTCGAGGACCTCCAGCAGGGCCCGGGCCGTGGCCACGCGCTCGTCGGTGGTGGCGGTCTTGTCGCGGAGCTGCACCGTCGTCACGCCCCCGGCGACGGCGGCGGCGACGACCTCGACGAGGTCGCGTCCCTCCGGCACCGGGCCCGTGACGAGGTACAGACGCAGGTCAGGCCTCATCGACCACGACGCGCAGGTGCGATGCGAGCGCGTCGGCGTCGATCGTCGAGAGCTCGTCGACGAGCATCCACCGCAGTGATCCGGGACCGTGCGCGCGGGCGCCGGCCCGTCCCCCGGCGGCCGCGAGGATGCCCAGCGCCGCCACGGTCGCCTCGAACGGGTCGGCCTCGACCGCGCAGAAGGCCCCGACGAGGGCCGAGGCGGAGCACCCGAGCGCGGTGATCTGCGGCATCCGCGGGTCACCGCCGTGCACGTGCGCGACGCGTCGCCCGTCGGTGACGACGTCGACCGCTCCGGTGACCGCGACGACCAAGCCCGTGCTGCGGGCGAGGTCGACGGCCACCGCGACGTCGCCGAGGTCGCCGTCGGCGTCGACGCCGCGACCGTGGGACTGCTGCGTCGCGATCGCGAGGACCTCGCTGGCGTTGCCGCGGACGACCGTGGGCCGGTGCTCCATCAGCGCGGCGACGGTCTCTCGCCGGTAGGCGGTGGCGCCGACGGCCACCGGGTCGAGCACCCAGGGGGTGCCGCGGTCGTGGGCGACGGACGCCGCGTCCGTCATCCCCTCCACCCACGGCGGCGACGGGGTGCCGATGTTCACCACGACGGCGGCGGCGAGGGCGGCGAACTCCCCCGCCTCGCGACGGTCGTGGACCATCGCCGGGGACGCCCCGGCAGCCAGCAGGACGTTGGCGGCGACGTCCATCGAGACGTAGTTGGTGAGGCACTGCACCAGGGGCGTGCGGGCACGCACCTCGGCATGGACCTGGCTCACGCGGTGGAGCGCGTCGGCGGACATCGGGCTCCCTTCGCCGGAACGACCCGGATCAGGTTCGGCGGGTGTGATCTCAGCCCCCTCGGTAGGGGCACCCCGGCCTCGTGGTCCCGAGCGTACTGGGGACAGCAGGACGACGAGCAGCACCCCGCCCAGCGCAGCGGCTGGACGGGGTGCTGCGAGCCTCGCTCCACGATCTCCGCGGTGCGAGAGGCCGTGCTGGGCAAGGCCGAGGAGCGACGGCGAACTGGTCTCGTTCGCCGAGCGACGAGAACGCCGCCCAGGGCGGCCTATCGCGCCGCGGAGCCCTCGGTGTAGTCGTCGTCGGCGGACTTGACCCACGACATCAGCTTGCGGAGGTCGCGGCCGACGGCCTCGATGGGGTGCTGGGCACCCTTCTCGCGCAGGGCGTTGAACTCGGGGCTGCCGGCCTCGTGGTCGGAGATGAAGCGGTCGGCGAACGCACCGTTCTGGATGTCGGCCAGGACGGCCTTCATGTTCTCCTTGACCGACGGGTCGATGACGCGGGGGCCCGACACGTAGTCGCCGTACTCGGCGGTGTCCGAGACCGACCAGCGCTGCTTGGCGATGCCGCCCTCGTACATCAGGTCGACGATCAGCTTGAGCTCGTGGAGCACCTCGAAGTAAGCGATCTCGGGCTGGTAGCCGGCCTCGGTGAGGGTCTCGAAGCCGTACTGGATCAGCTGCGAGGCGCCGCCGCAGAGCACGGCCTGCTCGCCGAACAGGTCGCTCTCGGTCTCCTCGGTGAAGGTGGTCCTGATCCCGCCGGCGCGCAGGCCGCCGATGCCCTTGGCGTAGGACAGCGCGAGCTCCCAGGCGTTGCCCGTGGCGTCCTGCTCGACCGCGACGAGCACGGGCACGCCGCGTCCCTCGACGAACTCGCGGCGCACCAGGTGGCCGGGGCCCTTGGGGGCGACCATGGCGACGTCGACGCCCGTGGGGGCCTTGATGTAGCCGAAGCGGATGTTGAAGCCGTGGCCGAAGAACAGGGCGTCGCCGTCGACGAGGTGGGGCTCGACGGACTCGGCGTAGAGCTTCCGCTGCACCTGGTCGGGCGCAAGGATGACGATCAGGTCGGCCTCCTCGACTGCCTCGGCGGGCGTGAGGACGCGCAGGCCCTCGGCCTCGGCCTTGGCGCGGCTCTTGGAGCCCTCGGGCAGGCCGACACGGACGTCGACGCCGGAGTCGCGGAGCGACAGCGCGTGGGCGTGGCCCTGGCTGCCGTAGCCGAGGACGGCCACGTGGCGTCCCTGGATGATGCCGAGGTCGGCCTGGTCGTCGTAGAACAGCTCGGGCACTGCCTTGTCTCCTCTTCGTCGGTGGTGCGGGGTGGGTGGGTGCGGGGCGTCAGCCGGCGTGGCTGGTGGCCGCGGGCACGGGACGCAGGGTGCGGTCGCTGATCGAGCGGGCACCGCGGCCGATCGCGACGCGACCGGACTGGGCGATCTCGCGGATGCCGAACGGCTCGAGCACCCGCATCATCGCAGCGAGCTTGCCGGCGTCGCCGGTGGCCTCGATGGTGATGGCGTCGGTGGCGACGTCCACGACCTTGGCGCGGAACAGCTGCACGGTCTCGAGCACCTGGCCGCGCGTCTGGGCGTCGGCGCGCACCTTGACGAGCAGCAGCTCGCGCTCGACGGCCGAGCCGGAGTCCAGCTCGACGATCTTCAGCACGTTGATCAGCTTGTTGAGCTGCTTGGTGACCTGCTCGAGCGGCAGGCCCTCGACGCTCACGACGATCGTCATGCGCGACACGAGCGGCACCTCGGTGGGACCGACCGCGAGCGAGTCGATGTTGAACCCGCGCCGCATGAACAGGCTCGACACCCGGGCGAGCGCGCCGGGCACGTCCTCGACGAGCACGGACAGCGTGTGCTGGCTCATGACAGGACTCCCTCGGTGGTCTCGGCGAGCTGGCTGGGGTCGTTCTCGAGGTCGTCCTCGTCCCACGTGGGAGCCATGTCGCGGGCGATCTTGATGTCGTCGTTGCTCATGCCGGCGGCGACCATCGGCCAGACCATCGCGTCGCGCTCGACCACGAAGTCGATGACGACGGGCGCGTCGTCGATCGCCATGGCCTGCTCGATCACCGAGTCGAGGTCCTCGTACTTCTCGCAGCGCAGCCCGACGCAGCCGTACGCGTCGGCGAGCTTGACGAAGTCGGGGATGTGACGGGTCTGGCCGGCGGTGTGCAGGTCGGTGTTGGAGTAGCGGCCCTCGTAGAACAGGGTCTGCCACTGGCGCACCATGCCGAGCGAGGAGTTGTTGATGACCGCGACCTTGATCGGGATGCCCTCGAGCGCGCACGTGGCGAGCTCCTGGTTGGTCATCTGGAAGCAGCCGTCGCCGTCGATGGCCCAGACGGTGCGGGACGGGTCGCCGACCTTGGCGCCCATCGCGGCGGGCACCGCGTAGCCCATCGTGCCGAGGCCGCCGGAGTTGATCCACGACCCGGGGCGCTCGTAGGTGACGAAGTGCGCGGCCCACATCTGGTGCTGGCCGACGCCGGCGACGTAGATCGCCTCGGGCCCGGCGATCTCGCCGAGGCGGCGGATCACGTGCTGCGGGGCGAGGCCTCCGTCGGCGGGCTCCTCGAAGCCGAGCGGGTAGCGCGCGGCGACGCCCTTCATGTGCGCGGTCCACGGGGCGTGGTCGACGGCGTCGGCCGGCTCGTCCTGGAGCGCGACCACGAGGTCGGCGATGACCTCGCGGCAGTCGCCGACGATCGGGACGTCGGCCACGCGGTTCTTGGAGATCTCGGCGGGGTCGATGTCGGCGTGGACGATCTTGGCGCCGGGCGCGAACGAGTCGAGCTTGCCGGTGACACGGTCGTCGAACCGGGCGCCGAGCGAGACGATCAGGTCACTGCGCTGCAGGGCGCCGACCGCGGCGACCGTGCCGTGCATGCCGGGCATGCCGAGGTGCAGCGGGTGGCTGTCGGGGAAGGCGCCGCGGGCCATCAGCGTGGTCACCACGGGGATCTGGGTCAGCTCGGCCAGCACCTTGAGCTCGGCGCTGGCGTGGGCCTTGATGACGCCGCCGCCGACGTACAGCACCGGACGCTCGGCCTGGGCGATCAGGCGGGCCGCCTCGCGCACCTGCTTGCCGTGCGGGCGCGTCGTCGGGTGGTAGCCCGGCAGCGAGACCTCGGTCGGGTACTCGAAGGTGGTCGTCGCCTGCAGCGCGTCCTTGGCGATGTCGACCAGGACGGGCCCGGGACGCCCCGTGAGCGAGAGGTGGAACGCCTCGGCGATCACGCGCGGGATGTCGTCGGGGTTCGTGACCAGGTAGCTGTGCTTGCAGATCGGCATCGTGATGCCGCGGATGTCGGCCTCCTGGAAGGCGTCGGTGCCGATCGCGGCGCTCGAGACCTGCCCGGTGATCGCGACGATCGGGACCGAGTCCATGTTGGCGTCGGCCAGCGGCGTCACCAGGTTGGTGGCACCGGGGCCCGAGGTCGCCATGCACACGCCGACCCGTCCGGTGGCCTGGGCGTAGCCCTGGGCCGCGTGGCCGGCGCCCTGCTCGTGGCGCACCAGGATGTGCCGGATCTGCTCGGAGTCCAGGAGGGGGTCGTAGGCGGGGAGGATGCATCCTCCGGGGATGCCGAAGACGGTGTCGACCCCCGCGTGCTCCAGGGCCTTGACGAGGCTCTGGGCCCCGGTCATCTGCTCGCTCATCGCCTTGGTCCTCCGCTGGCTCTCATGGCGTCACGTGGGTGCTGCATGGGTGCTGGTGGGGCCGTGGTGGCCCCTGGTGCTCATCGTCCTCGTCGCACAAAAAAACCCCCCAGCCCGGCGTGGGCAGTGGAGGGTGACGCGCGGCCGCTGGGGCTGCGCGTCAGGCGATTACGAGAAGTCGACGGTGGTGCACAGTCAGACTGTCCCTCGTCGGCGCGCCGGGGTCAACCGCAGCCCCGACCCGTACCAGGATGTGAGACAGCCGTCCCAGATGGCGGAGAGCCGTCATCAGCCGGCCCGTCGCTCGGTCAGCAGCTCGGCGAAGTCGCGGGGGTGCAGCTCGGGCGAGAACAGGTAGCCCTGACCGAGGTGGCAGCCCATCTCGGACATCAGCCGGCGCTGGTCGTCGGCCTCGATCCCCTCGGCCACGACGCGCAGCGAGAGCTCGCGGCCGATGGTGACGATCCCCTGCACGATGCTGCGTGCCGTCTGGCCGGTCGACACCTGCTGGACGAACGCGCGGTCGAGCTTCAGGGTGTCGATCGGCAGCTCGAGCAGGTACCGCAGCGAGGAGAAGCCGGTGCCGAAGTCGTCGACGGCCACCTGGATCCCCCGGGCGCGCAGGGCCTCCATCGCGTCGATCGCCCGTGCCGGGTCCTGGATCATCACGCGCTCGGTCACCTCGAGCTCCAGCGTCCCCTCGGGGATGCCGTAGTCCTCGATCACCTGGTCCAGGAAGACGATGAGCGCGGGATCGGTGAACTCGACCGGCGAGAGGTTGATCGTGACCTGGAGGTGGTGACCCTCCGCGCGCCAGACGAGCTGCTGCTTCACGGCCTCGGCGATCACCCAGCGGCTCAGGGCCTGGCCGCGGCCCGTGCGCTCCATGAACTCGACCAGGTCGAGCGGGCGCTGCTCGATGCCGTCGACGTCGATCCAGCGCAGCAGCCCCTCGGCCTTGACCACCTCGCCGCTGACGAGGTCGACGATCGGCTGGTAGAGCAGGTGGAGCCGCCCGGAGTCGAAGGCCTCGGTGAGCGCGAAGTCGGCCCGGGCCTGCTCCTTGACCGCCGAGAGCATGCCCGGCTCGAAGAAGGTGTAGCCGCTGCGGGCCTTCTTGGCGACGTACATCGCCATGTCGGCGAACCGGACGATCGAGTCGGCCTGGGAGTCGACCTCGGCCAGCGCGATCCCCACGCTGGCGCCGAGGACGAACTGGTGGCTGGCCCAGATGTAGGGCTCCTTGACCGCCGCCACGATGGCCTCGGCCAGCTCGCGCGGGTCGGTCTGGTCGCGGTCGGGGACGATGACGACGAACTCGTCGCCGCCGTAGCGGCCGAGCACGCAGTGGGCCGGGATGGCCCCACGGAGGCGCTCGGCGACGGCCTTGAGCAGCCGGTCGCCGACGTCGTGGCCCGCGGCGTCGTTGACGCGCTTGAAGCCGTCGAGGTCCATGAACAGCACCGCCGGACGTCCCGAGCGGAGTCGCAGCGCGCCGGCCAGCGTCTGGTTGATGCCGCGTCGGTTCAGCAGGTCGGTGGCGAGGTCGTGGCTCGCGACGTACGAGAGCTGCTCACGGAGCCGGTCGCGGTCGGTGAGGTCGCGGATGGTGAACAGCACCTTGCCCGCCTGCGCCGACACCCGCGCCTCGAGCAGCAGGTCGCCCCGCTCCGAGTCCGCCCGCGTGTCGACGACGACCTCCTCGTCCGAGCTCAGCACCTGGCGGGCCAGCTCGGCGAACCGGCGCTGGTCGAGGTCGAGCAGGGCACCGACCGGCCGTCCGACGGTCTCGGCGGCTCCCAGCCCGAGCGTCTCGCCGACCGACTGGCTCGTGTACTCCACGATGCCCTCCGGCGAGCAGATCAGGAGCATGTCGGTGGAGTCCTGGACGAGGGACCGGAAGTACCGCTCCCGGGACGTGAGGTGGGCCGCGACGCGCTCGTTCTGGCGCGAGATGAGCATCTGCCGGCCGACGAGGGCGACCACGCACGACAGGCACAGGAACAGGGCCGGCATCACCGCCGGGCTCGGGACGTAGAAGGCCACCAGCGTGGTCGTGACGACGGCCGCCGCGAGGACCGCGAGGGAGGCGGCCTGGTCGGGGTGACGCACCTCGTCGACGCGGGGGGACTCCCCCGCGACCGGGCGGGCCTGGAACGAGACGATGACCACGACCGTGTAGCCGAGGACGAGCAGCATGATCGCGCCGACGAGCGTCGCGTTGCCGACGTCCGGCGAGGCGAGGTACAGCAGGCCCACCGCCCCGGCGTGCAGCACCGCGACCAGGCAGGTGCCGGTGGACGCGACGAGCGGCAGCCGTGCGTAGGGGGCCAGCAGCAGCGTCGTCGCGGCCACCCACGTCGTGACGACCACCGCGGCCAGCAGGATGGTCGGGACGTCGTGCCCGAGCCCGAGCTGCGCGAACGCGACCGCCGGCACCAGCACGGCCACCGCCACGAGCCACGCGTCCAGCAGGACGTGGATCCAGCGGCGGTGCAGGTAGGTCGACAGCCAGACCTGGCAGGCGACGAGCACGGCACTGGTCGCGGCCACCAGGACCGACCAGGCGAGGGTGCCGGCACCGACCGCGACGCCGACCGTGCTCAGGCCCAGCAGGCACAGGCTGACCAGCCAGGCCAGGCCGAGGCCCGACGGGAGCCAGGCGTCCGAGCGCGATCGACGCAGGTAGGCCACGAGGACCACGACCATGGTGAGCGCGACGCCCACCCCGAGAGATGCCACCTGGTGCACTGTGTGAGGACCCGTTCTGCCTGAGGACGACCCCGACAGTAACTGAGGGTGACGTCTGCACCGAGTCGCCGTCGCACCCGCCACGCGGCCCTCACCCAGGTGTGGGAGACCCCTCCCCCACCTGCGTGCCGGGATCGTCAGACCTCAGTAAGTCCGGGGCTCGTGCACCACCGGGTTCGGGCGCCGACGCGGGTCGGGTGCCGGGCGCGTCTCAGGAGGTGGTGGCGCCGGTGGAGGCGGACCCGACGAGCTTGGCGTACTTGGCGAGGACGCCGCGGGTGTACTTGGGGGCCTGCGGCTGCCAGCCGTCGCGACGCGCCTCGAGCTCCTCGTCGTCCACGACGACGTCGAGGGTGCGGGCACCCATGTCGAGCCGGATCGCGTCGCCGTCGCGGACGAAGGCGATGGGTCCGGCGTCGACCGCCTCGGGGGCGACGTGGCCGACGCACAGGCCGGTGGTGCCGCCGGAAAAGCGGCCGTCGGTGAGGAGCAGCACGTCCTTGCCCAGTCCGGCGCCCTTGATGGCCGCGGTGATGGAGAGCATCTCGCGCATGCCCGGGCCGCCCTTGGGGCCCTCGTAGCGGATGACGACGACGTCGCCGGCCCCGACGGTGCCGTCCTCGAGCGCGTCCATCGCGGCGCGCTCGCCGTCGAAGACGCGTGCGGTGCCCTCGAACACGTCGCTGTCGAACCCGGCGCTCTTGACTACGGCGCCCTCGGGGGCCAGCGAGCCGTGCAGGATGGTCAGGCCGCCGGTGGCGTGGATGGGGTTGGACATCGTGCGGACGACGTCGCCGTCGACGTCGGCGGGCTTGAGGTCCTCGAGGTTCTCGGCCAGCGTCTTGCCCGTGACGGTGAGGCAGTCGCCGTTCATGAGGCCCGCCTCGAGCAGCGCGCGCATGACGACGGGGATGCCACCCTGGCGGTCGACGTCGTTCATCACGTAGCGGCCGAACGGCTTGAGGTCGCCCAGGTGCGGGACCTTGTCGCCGATGCGGTTGAAGTCGGCGAGCGTCACGTCGACGTCGGCCTCGCGGGCCATGGCGAGCAGGTGGAGGACGGCGTTGGTGGAGCCACCGAGCGCCATCACGACGGCGATGGCGTTCTCGAACGCCTCGCGGGTCATGATCTGGCGGGCCGTGATGCCCTGGCGCAGCATCTCGACGACCGCGGCGCCGGAGCGCTTGGCGAACCCGTCGCGACGACGGTCGACGGCGGGGGGCGCGGCCGAGCCGGGCAGCGACATGCCGATGGCCTCGGCCACCGACGCCATCGTGTTGGCGGTGTACATGCCGCCGCAGGCGCCCTCGCCCGGACAGATGGCGCGCTCGATCTTGTCGACCTCCTCGCGGCTGATCAGCCCCTTGAAGCAGGCGCCGACGGCCTCGAAGGCGTCGATGATCGTGACGTCCTTGCCGTCGACGTTGCCGGGCATCGTCGAGCCGGCGTAGAGGAACACCGAGGCGAGGTCGAGCCGGGCGGCGGCCATGAGCATGCCGGGCAGGCTCTTGTCGCAGCCGGCGAGGAGCACCGAGCCGTCGAGGCGCTCGGCCATCATCACGGTCTCGACGGAGTCGGCGATGACCTCGCGCGACACCAGCGAGAAGTGCATCCCCTCGTGGCCCATGGAGATGCCGTCGGAGACCGAGATGGTGCCGAACTCCAGCGGGTAGCCGCCGGCCTGGTGGACGCCGGACTTGACGGCGTCGGCGAGGCGGTCGAGCGAGAGGTTGCAGGGGGTGATCTCGTTCCAGCTCGACGCGACGCCGATCTGGGGCTTGGCCCAGTCCTCGTCACCGAGGCCGACGGCGCGGAGCATCCCGCGCGCTGCGGTGGCCTCCAGGCCGTCGGTGACGGCGCGGCTGCGGGGCTTGATGTCGGGGGTCTGGGTCTGCTCGGGCATGGCGGCAGCCTACGCCGGGGCGTCGGACGTCCGGGCCCGGCTCGGGCGGAGGCGTCAGGCCGTGAGGCGCAGCGGCCCGAGGCCGACGTACGCGCACGCCGCGCACCACACGAGCGACACCATGGTGCCGATGATGAACGTCTCGGCGGTGAGAGCGCCCGCCCGCCGACCACGGGCCGGGTCGCCGCGCAGCTCGGGATAGCGCCCGAGGCCCTTGACGGCGACGACCACCGCGATGCCCTCGGGCCAGCGGGCGGCCACGCTGCCGAAGACGGCGAGCCGCTCGAGCACGCCGATCCAGGTACCGCCGCGCAGCACCTCGGTGGTCGGCGGCGACTCGGGCGGCGGCGAGCCGAGCAGCTCGAGCACGGCGGGGGCGACGACCAGGCCACCGACCGCGGCGAGCACGAGCGCGGGCAGCGCGCGCACGTCGCCGAGCGTGCCGGTGGCCGGTCCGTCGACGAGCGTGACGACGACGGCCGCGACCAGCAGCAGGGTGAGCAGCGTCGCGACGAGCGGGCGGGCCCAGCGGGGCGCCGTGGCGCCGAGCACCCACAGGCCGGGCGTGGCGAGCACCGACACGACGGTGCCCGCGGTCAGCAGCGCGAAGGCGGTCACTCCGGGCCCCCCTGGTCGACGACGGCGAGCAGGTGCGTCGCCAGTCGTCGCACCCGCTCCTCGAGGGACCACCCTGCCACGGCCAACCGACGGTTCATGGCCTGCGGCGTGATGCCGAGGGCCGCCGCAGCGTCGGCCTGCGTGGCGTGGACGGTCATGGCGCGGACCGCCTCCCACCCGGCGTCCGAACGGCCCGAGACCAGCTCGGCCAGCGCCTGCAGCGCCGTCTCCGCGTGCTCGGCCGCCTCCTCGTCACCGGCGCGCAGGCGCACGGCAGGCGCCCGCTTGGCGGCCTCGACGGCCCCGCGCGCGTGGAGGTACGCCTCGCCGCGGGCCTCGCGGGTCGATCCCGGCAGCGGCGTCTCGACGTCCCCGACGCCGACGCCGAGGGCCCATCCCCCGGTGGCGGCGACCAGCGCCACGACGTCGACGACGACGGACGGGGCGGCGACGAGCCCCTGGACCTCGTCGCCGACGGTGCGCTCGAAGGGCAGCACCGTGGCCACCGGACCGAGGTCGACGAGCAGGCCGGGCACCGCGTCGGGGCGGGTCCGGCTGCGGTCCTGGTCGATCGTCACCGCGAACATGAACCCAGCCTATCAAGGCTCAGGGCTTGATCTGGCATCATCAACCCTGAGCGATTGATCGATCGGGACCACCACCCGGGGCCGGTGCCCGCCCGCTGCCATGCTGGACCACCCACCCCCGGCCCACCAGGAGCGCCCGTGACCCCCGCCCGCGTCGTCCTCGCGACGTCGTCCCACGAGCTGGACCGCGACCCCGAGCTCGCGCTCGTCGTCGACGAGCTCGCCGCCGTCGGCGTCGAGGCCGAGGCCGTCGCCTGGGACGAGGTCGGCCACGACTGGACCGCCCACGAGCTGGTGGTCGTCCGGTCCTGCTGGGACTACACCGAGCGGCTCGGGGAGTTCCTGGCCTGGGCGCGCGCCGTGCCCGTGCTCGCCAACCCGCTCGCGGTGCTGGAGTGGAACACCGACAAGACCTACCTGCGCGACCTCGACGCCCGCGGCTGCCCGGTGATCGAGACGGTGTGGGACCCCACCGACGTCGCCGAGCTCGGCGACCACGCCGAGTGGGTGTGCAAGCCGTCGGTCTCGGCCGGCTCGCGCGACACCGCCCGCTGGTCCGATCCCGTCGACGCGCTCACCCACGCCGCCGAGCTGCGGGCGGCGGGCCGCACGGCGATGGTGCAGCCCTACGTCGCCTCGGTCGACGACGAGGGGGAGACCGCGCTGCTGTTCGTCGACGACGCCTTCTCGCACGCGATCCGCAAGGCACCGCTGCTCGCGCCGGGCGAGGGGGTGCGCCAGGACCGGTCGTCCGCGGGCGGCATCACCCCGCGGACGCCCACCGACGCCCAGCTCGACGTCGCCCGCACCGCGCTCGACGTCGTGGCGACCGCGGTGCCGTCGGCCGGGCCCCTGCTGTACGCGCGGGTCGACCTCGTCACGGGCGCCGACGGCCTCCCCCGGGTGATCGAGCTCGAGCTCACCGAGCCCGGTCTGTTCCTGCCGTGGTCCGACGGAGGCGCCGGTCGGCTGTCCGGTGCGATCAGGTCGCGACTGTCAGACTCGTGAGATGGCGATCCTCCCGGCACCCTCGATCGTCAGTGCGCCCGTCGAGCTGATCCGCCGCCGGCTCGGGGCGACGATCTTCGCCCGGGTGGCCGGCGACGAGGGACCCCAGCGACGCGAGCGCATCCACGGCGCCGACGGTCCCCGTCCGTTCGACGCCGACGACCCGATCCAGCGCGTGCACTCCGACGCGTCGATGTTCGTCGGCGGCATGCGCGCTCTGCTGCTCCAGTCGCTGCACCCGCTCGCGATGGCAGCCGTGGACCAGCACTCGGGCTACCGCGGTGACCCGTGGGGCCGCCTGCAGCGCACCAGCACGTTCCTCGCCGAGACCACCTTCGGCACCGCCGCCGACGCCGAGCGGGCCGTCCGCATCGTCCGCGCGGTGCACTCGCGCATCACCGGCACCGCGCCCGACGGCCGCCCCTACGCGGCCAACGACCCGTGGCTGCTGCGCTGGGTGCACGTCGCCGAGGTCGACAGCTTCCTGACCGCGCACGACCGCTTCGGGTCGCGACCGCTCGTCGGCGAGGAGCGCGACGTCTACGTCGAGCAGTTGGGCCGCACCGCCCTCGCGCTCGGGGCCTCCGACGTGCCCACGACCGAGGTCGAGCTGCGGGCCGCGCTCGCGGAGTTCCGTCCCGAGCTCGAGAGCACCGCGGCCGCCCGCGGCGCCGCCCGGTTCATGCTGCTCAACCCGCCGATCCCGCTGGCGATGCGCGCCCCCTACGGCGTGCTGTCGGCCACGGCGGTCTCGACGCTCCCCCGCTGGGCGCGGCGTCCGCTGCGGCTGCCGTACCTCCCGCTGACCGAGGCCACCACGGTCCGGGCGAGCGGCGCGGTGCTGACCACGGCGATCCGGTGGGCCATGCGCCCGCCCGCACCGACCTCCGTCGACGCGACCGCCACCTGACGCGATCCGTCGCTCCCGCCCCACCCGTCCGGCGGTCCCGCCCTCACGTCGCTTGCGGGTCAGGGGCCGGCGCGACGGATGGCGGGGGCCGGAGCGACGGATCGCGGGGGTGGGAGCGACGGATGGCGGATCAGGTGGAGGAGCCGATCACGACGTTGCGCAGCTCCTCGCCCGCGACGTAGCGCTCGACCTGGTCGCGGATCAGCGCGCGCACCCGCGGCGCCATGGCCTGGGTGCCGCCGGCGACGTGGGGTGAGACGAGCACGCCCGGCGCCGACCACAGCGGGTGGTCCGCGGGCAGCGGCTCGGGGTCGGTGACGTCGAGCGCGGCGCGCAGGCGTCCCCGTCCGAGCTCGACGAGCAGCGCATCGGTGTCGACGACGGGTCCGCGCGCCATGTTGACGAGCAGCGCGCCGTCCTTCATCCCGGCGAGGAAGCCCGCGTCGACCAGGTGCCGGGTGGAGCCCGTGAGCGGCACGAGGAGCACGACGACGTCGGCGGCGGGGAGCAGGTCGGGCAGCTCGTCCATCGTGTGCACGCCGTCACGCGGGCGCCGCGCCACCCGGACGATCTCGCACTCGAAGCCGTCGAGACGGCGCTCGAGCGCGGCGCCGATGCTGCCGTGGCCCACGATCAGGACGGAGCGGTCGGCGAGCGACGGCCCACGGTGCTCCTGCTCCCACGTGCCGGTGGCCTGCTGGCGCACCCAGCGGGGCACGTCGCGCAGGCTCGCGAGGACGAGCGTGGCCGCCATCTCCGCGGTGGCGGCGTCGTGCACGCCGCGCGCGCTGCACAGCGTCACGCCGTCCGGCACGAACGGCTCGACGGCGTCGGTTCCGGCCGACTGCGCCTGCACCACCTTCAGCGACGTCATCTGCGCGAAGACCGCCTCGTAGTCGGGCGCGTGGGCGTAGGACGGGACCCACAGCTCGACCTCGTCGGCCCGCGGCGGGAGGTCGCCCCGCACGTGCTGGACGTGCTCGACGCCCGGGGGGAGGTCGCCGAGGAACTCCGCGTCGTAGGGGGTCCACACCAGGGTCATCGCACGCTCCGCGTCGCCGGTCCGACCCGCTCGACGCGGGCCCTGCCACTGCCGCCCATGCTAGGCGCGGGGCCGGACGTTACGATCGGCGGCCATGGCGCCCCTCTCGGTCCCGCACGTGCGCTTCTGGGACGTCGAGAGCGCCGACGGCACCCGGCTCCGGGCCTGGACCAACGGCGTCGACGGCCCCCCGGTGCTGCTCTGCAACGGGCTCGGGACCAACCCCTACGCCTGGCCGGGCTTCCTGCGCCCCGACTGCGGCGTGCGCGTCGTGTCGTGGAACCACCGCGGCACCGGCGGCTCGGCACGCCCCGTCGACCCCTCCCACGTGGGCGTCGACGCGTTCGTCGAGGACGCCCTCGCGGTGGCGGACGCCGCCGGCATCGGGTCGTCCACCGTGGTCGGCTGGTCGATGGGCGTCAACGTGGCCTTCGAGCTCGCCGTCCGGCACCCCGAGCGCGTCGAGGGCCTGCTCGCCGTGGCGGGCGTCCCCGGCGGCACCTTCAGCACGATGCTCGCGCCCACCCGGCTGCCGCGACCGCTGGTGCGGGCGGCGATGGTCTCGTTCGCCAAGGTCGGCGAGCAGGTGGGGCACACCTGGAACCCGGTCACGCAGCGGATCGCCTGGGTGCCCGGGTTCGTCGCGGCCCTGCGCCACAGCGGGTTCATGATGCCGTCCGCCTCGCCCGAGGACGCCCGTCTCGCCGTCCGCGAGTTCATGTCGACCGACGCCGCCTGGTACGGCCACCTCGCCCTGCACGCCTCGCGCCACGAGCGCGTCGGCCTGTCGCAGGTGCACGTGCCCACCACGTTCGTGGCCGGGCGGTGGGACGTCCTCGCCGGCGCCCGCGACATGGCGTCGGCCGCCGCGCGGATGTCGGACGCGGCGTACGTCGAGCTGCCGGGCACGCACTTCCTTCCGCTCGAGCGACCCACCGAGATCGACGCCGAGCTGGCCCGCCTGCTCACCCGCGTCGAGCACGCCCCCGCCTAGCGCCCCGCTCCCGCCGAGCTGTCGGGGCCGGGGCCGGCGCCGGCGCCGCTACGACAGCTTCTCGAGGATCAGCTCGCGCACGCGACCCGCATCGGCCTGGCCGCGCATCTCCTTCATGACCGCACCGATCAAGGCACCGGCGACGCCCTGGTTGCCCGCACGGATCTTGGCGGCGGCATCGGGATC
>JAURVT010000032.1 GCA_030655315.1 Nocardioidaceae bacterium
GACGCGGACGAGCGCGCCGAGGTCGCCCGCCGGCAGGACGAGGACCACGCCCGCGTGGTCGCCGGCCTCGCCGCGGCCGCCGTCGACGCGGCGCGCGCCGCCGACGTCACCGTGCGGGCCGTCGAGGAGCGCGTGCTCGAGGTGGCGCTCGCCGTCGCGGAGGCCGTCGTGGGCGCCGAGCTGTCGTCGGTCGACCGTGCCGCCGAGCTCGCCGTGCGTCGCGCTCTGTCCCTGGTGCCCCCCGGCGCCACCGTCCGCCTGCGCCTGCACCCCGGCGCCGCCGCCACCGTCGACGTCGACGCGCTCGCCGCCGAGGGGGTCCAGGTGGTCGCCGACCGCACGCTCGCCCCGGGCGACGCGATCGCCGAGGACGACGACCTCGTCGTCGACGCCACCGTCGCGACCGCCCTGGCCCGCGTCCGCGAGGTGCTCGCATGAGCCTGCTCACCCCCGACCGCCTCGCAGCCGCCGTCGCCGCGGCCGGCCCGCGCCGCCACGGCCGCGTGCTCGAGCTGCGCGGCCTGCACGTCCTGCTGAGCGGCACCGACGCCGCCGTCGGCGACCTCGTCGAGATCGAGGCCCCCGGCCGCACCGTGCTCGCCGAGGTGGCCGCGAGCACCCTCGACGGCCAGGTCGCGCTCCCCCTCGCCTCGCTCACCGGCGTGCGCGTCGGGGCCCGGGCCCGCTCCACCGGCGGCCCGCTCACCATCCCCGTCGGCGAGGCCCTGCGCGGTCGCGTGCTGGACGGCCTCGGCCGCCCGGTCGACGGCGGCCCCTCGCTGACCCACCTGCCGCACGTCTCGGTCGAGAACGACGCGCCGGCCGCGCTGAGCCGCCAGCGCGTCGACCGCCAGGTCGGCCTCGGCGTCCGCGCGCTCGACGCCCTCGTCCCGTGCGGACGCGGCCAGCGCATGGGCATCATGGCCGGCTCCGGCGTCGGCAAGTCCACGCTGCTCTCGATGGTCGCCCGCGGCTCGGAGGCGGCCATCTCGGTGATCGCCCTCGTCGGCGAGCGAGGCCGCGAGGTCCGTGAGTTCGTCGAGAACGACCTCGGGCCCGAGGGCCTGGCGCGCTCGGTCGTCGTGGTCGCGACGTCGGACGCTCCTCCCGTCGAGCGCCTGCGGGCTGCGTTCACCGCCACCCGCATCGCCGAGCACTTCCGCGACCAGGGCGAGGACGTCGTCCTGATGATGGACAGCCTCACGCGGGTCGCGATGGCCCAGCGCGAGATCGGCCTCTCGGCCGGCGAGCCCCCCGCCACCCGCGGCTACCCGCCCAGCGTCTTCGCCCTGATGCCCCGCCTGCTCGAGCGTGCGGGCCCGGCCCCCGTCGGCAGCATCACCGGCCTGTACACCGTCCTCGTCGAGGGCGACGACATGCAGGACCCGATCGGCGACACCGCCCGGTCGATCCTCGACGGCCACGTCGTGCTCTCGCGGCGCCTCGCCACGTCGGGCCACTACCCCTCCATCGACGTGCTCGAGTCGGTCTCGCGCGTCGCGGGCACCGTCAGCACGCCCCAGCAGCGTGCCGACGCCACCGACCTGCGGGCCCTGCTCGCGGCGCACCGCGACGTGCGCGAGCTCGTCGAGATCGGTGCCTACGCCCCCGGCAGCGAGCCCACGGCCGACCGTGCGCTCGCCCTGATGCCCCTGATCGACCTGTTCCTGCGCCAGGGCCTGGACGAGCGTGACGACACCGCCACCACGTGGGACGCCCTGCACCAGCTGGTCGGTGCCGCGTGACGCGCCCGCAGGAGGACGCCGGCCTCGGCGCCGTCGAGCGCGTGCGCGGGGTCCGCGAGCAGGACAGCCTGATCGGCCTGCAGCGCTCGATGTCCATCCGCGCCGAGCGGCTCGCCGCCGCCGAGCGCGCCCGGGCCCGCATGGTCGCGATGCCCGCGTTCCGCCAGGGCACCGGGGCCGAGCTGCTCGCGGCGCGCGCCGTCGGACGTCGCATGGCCGACGCGAGCCGCGAGGCCCAGGACGCGGCCGAGGCCGCCGACCGCCTCACCACCGAGGCCCGCGGCCGCTGGCAGGACGACCGCACGCGCCTGCGTGCCGTCGAGCACCTGCTCCAGCGCCGCGCCGACGTCCGCGCCGAGGAGCGCCGTCGCGCCGAGGAGCGCGACCTCGACGACGTCGCCGGCCAGGGCTGGCTGCGTCGCCGGCGGGAGGCCCGCCGATGAGCGTCGACGCGGTGGCCGGCCGCATCCAGGAGATCGAGAGCCAGATCCAGCTGCTCGCGCCGAAGCGCGTCGGCACCACGAGCACCACCAGCGGGGCGGACTTCGCCCGCGCCATGGCGGCCTCGGGCGCCGGCACCGCGGGCGGCACCGGTGCCGCGGGCACCGTCGGCGACGTCGCCGCCACCGGCGGCAGCGGATCGTCCTCGGGCGGCGAGGCCGTCGTCGACACCGCGCGCAAGTACCTCGGCATCGACTACGTCTGGGGCGGCACCGACCCGAAGAGGGGTCTGGACTGCTCCGGCCTGGTCCAGCTGGTCTACAAGCAGCACGGCATCGACCTGCCCCGCGTGTCGTACCAGCAGGCCAAGGCGGGTCGGCCAGTGTCGAGCATGGCCGAGGCGCGGCCGGGCGACATCCTGGCCTTCAACAGCCCCGTCAACCACGTCGGCATCTACATCGGCGGCGGCAAGATGATCGAGGCGCCCCGTACCGGCCTGAAGGTCCGCGTGGCCGACGTCCCCGAGACACCCAGCGCCATCCGCCGGGTGCTCCCCGAGTCGGCCTCGGTGTCCTCCACCGCCGCGCGCGGCACGTCGGGCTCGCTCGCCGGCGTGCCCTACGCCAAGCTCTTCACCACCGCCGGCGCCAAGCACGGCGTCGACCCCACGCTGCTCGCGGCCGTCGCCAAGCAGGAGTCGGGCTACCGGCCCGACGCCGTCAGCCCGGCCGGCGCGCGCGGCCTCATGCAGCTGATGCCCTCGACCGCCCGCGGCCTCGGCGTCGCGAACAGCATGGACCCGGCGCAGGCCGTCGACGGCGCCGCACGCCTGCTCAAGGACCTGCTCGGCGACTTCGGCCGGGTCGACCTCGCGCTCGCGGCCTACAACGCCGGCCCCGGCGCCGTGCGTCGCTACGACGGCATCCCGCCGTACGCCGAGACCCAGAAGTACGTCCGGGCCGTCCTCGCCCACCAGGAGCGCCTGTCGTGAACGTGACCACCGCACCCGTCGCCACCGCGACCGGTCCGACGACCGGCACCTCCGGCGAGGCCCCGTCGTCCGCCTCCGGCTTCGCAGCGCTGCTGCTCGGCGAGCTCGCCGCCTCGGCCCCTCCCCCGGCCGCGCTGACGGCGCCCGCCGCCGCCACCCCGGTCCAGCCGGTCACCGCCGCCCCCGTCGGGGTCCCGGCTCCCGTCGTCGCCGAGGCGCCTCCGGTCGTCCCGGCCGAGGTCGAGGCCGCACCGGCGCCCGCCGAGGAGCCCGTGCTCGGCGCCGATGCCCTCCCGGCCGCGTCGCCGGACGGCGTCGTGAGCGCCGAGCCCGTCCGGGCCGACGACCTGCCCACCGACGACCTGCCGACCGACACCGCCACGACCGCCCTCCCCGCTGCCCCGCTCCCGACGGGCACCGTCCCCACCGGTGCCGTGCCGACCGGTGCCGAGCCGATCGTCTCTCCTGTCGTGGACGCCGACGCCTCGCAGCAGCCCGCGCCCGTCGTCGCGACCACCGACGCCTCGCCCCGCATCGACTCGACCCGGACCGACGTGTCCCGGACCGACGCCCCCGCGAGCGTCGACGCACCGGCCCCGGCATCCCCGTCGACACCCGGCGCGCCCACCGACGACGCCGCCCCGACCGCGGTGGCGGCGACCGGCTCGCCCACCCCGCCGTCCCCCGCCGCCGCGCCCACGGCGGTGGCCGCACCGGTCACCTCGGTGGCCCCCGCTGCACCGGCGGCTCCCGCCACCGTGGCGCTGCCGGTCCCCCGGGACCCGGTGACCGCGCAGGTGCTGCCGGTCGTCGCCCGCGCCGTGTCGCTGGGCGAGGGCGTGCAGCGGCTCGTGCTGCGTCTGCACCCCGCCGACCTCGGCGAGGTGCGGGTCACCGTCACGGTGCGCGACGGCTCGGTCGACGTCACGCTCACCGCCGGCGCCCAGGCCCGCCAGCACCTCCACCACGGGTCCGGCGAGCTGCGCCAGATGCTCGAGCTGGTCGGCGCCACCGCGGGCCAGATCGTCGTCCGCGACCCCGCCCCCGTCACGGCGCCCCCCGCGGCGCCCGTCGCGGACGCGTCAGCGGGCGCGGGCACCGCGAACCCCGACGGCTCCGGCCGCAGCGGCGGGTCCGGCTCCACCGGCGGCGACGCCCGCGGTGACCGCTGGCGTCCGCCCGACCTCCGCGACGGACCGGGGGCTCCCGAGCCCCCGGTGCCCCGCCGCCCGACCTCCCTGTCCGCCCGCTCCCTCGACCTGACCCTGTGAGGCCCTGATGCCGATCTCCGTCCCGCCCGTGACCGCACCGGCACCGCAGACGACCGCCGCCGTGGGGACGATCGACCCGACCGCGGCCGCACCCGCGTCCGCCACGGCGGGCGCGTCGACCAACTCCATGGACAAGGACACGTTCATGAAGCTGCTCGTCGCGCAGCTGAAGTACCAGGACCCGATGAACCCGACCGACTCCGCCCAGTTCATGGCGCAGACGGCCCAGTTCAGCTCGCTCGAGAAGCTCGAGCAGGTCGCCGACCAGACCCAGCAGGCGCTCGCCGCCCAGCTGGCCTTCGGCGCGAGCAGCCTCGTCGGCCGCACCGTCGCCTACCCGCAGGAGGACGGCAGCACCGCCACCGGCGTCGTCGACAAGGTCAGCTTCACCTCCAACGGGCCGGTGCTCACCGTCGGCGGCAAGGAGGTCGCCATGAACGACGTCACCGCCGTCACGACCACGGGCGCCGCCGCCACCGAGACCCCCGCGGTCGAGACCGGCACCGACGCCGGTCCGACCACCAGCACCCCCTGATCCACGCACCTCCCCGCTCTACCCGACCAGGCCAGCCCGCGACCGCGTCCCGGCCACCTCGAGAGGACCACCACCATGCTTCGCTCGCTCTTCGCCGCGATCAGCGGCCTGCGCGTCAACCAGACCATGATCGACGTCACCGGCAACAACATCGCCAACGCCAACACCGCCGGCTACAAGTCGAGCCAGACGGTCTTCCAGGACACCCTCAGCCAGGCCATCTCGGGCGCGTCGGCACCCGGCGCCCAGGGCGCGGGCCGTGGCGGCACGAACCCGATCCAGGTCGGCCTCGGCGTGCAGCTCGCCTCGACCACCACCAGCTTCACGCAGGGCTCGACCCAGCTCACCAACAACCCGACCGACATGATGATCAACGGCGACGGGTTCTTCGTCACCAAGTCGGGCAACGAGACGCTCTACACCCGCGCGGGTGCCTTCCGGTTCGACGCCGCCGGCAACCTCACCGCCCCCAACGGCAACATCGTGCAGGGCTACGTGCCCGGCCCCGGTGCCGAGGGCGAGGCCCCCGTCGACATCACCATCGCCGACATCGTCACCTCCGACGCCGACAACCCGATGACCTCCTACTCGGTCGGCCAGGACGGCGTCATCACCGGCAAGTTCTCCGACGGCACGCAGCGGCCGCTGGGCCAGGTGGCCGTGGCCAACTTCGCCAACCCCGCGGGCCTGGAGAAGGTGGGCGGCACCTCGTTCCGTCCGTCGACGAACTCGGGCGAGGCACAGGTCGGCTCCCCCGGGTCGGGCCGTCGCGGCACGCTCACGGCCGGCTCGCTGGAGATGTCGAACGTCGACCTCGCCCAGGAGTTCACCAACCTGATCATCGCCCAGCGCGGGTTCCAGGCGAACTCCCGCGTCATCACCACCTCGGACCAGGTGCTCGAGGAGCTCGTCAACATCAAGCGCTGACCCAGCGGTCCGTCCGCCCCCGTGATCGGTGGCGAAGTCCTCAGGTCGGGGGCGGACGGGCCGATCAGACACCCGACAGGCCACGGACGGCCGGTCGGACAGGCACAAGGATGGTGCACCCATGGTCACGCTCACCCGTCTCACCGGCGGACCCTTCGCGCTCAACGCGGACCTCATCGAACGGGTCGACCAGACGCCCGACACGGTGATCACGCTGGTCGACGGCACCAAGTACCTGGTGCGCGAGAGCCTCGACGAGGTCGTCGCCGCCGTGCGTCACTTCCGCAGCAGCGTCCTCGCCGCCGCCGCCGACCTCGAGGTCGGACACCACCGGCCGGCCGCGGACGCGGCCCCGGCCAGCGTCCTGCAGTTCCCCCACGGGGAGCGCTGATGGATCCGGCAACCGCGATCGGCATCGGCGTCGGCCTGGTCGTCATCGTCGTCTCCAACATCATGGAGGGCGGCAACCCGGCGGCCCTGCTGCTGCCGGCCCCGATCATCCTGGTCTTCGGCGCCAGCATCCTGGCCTCGGTCGCCGGCGGCACGATGGCCGACGCCAAGGCCGCCGCCGTCTCGCTCAAGACCGCCTTCACGAGCAAGCCGCAGGCCTCCGGCGACCTGGTCCCCGTCCTCGTGACGCTGGCCGAGAAGGCCCGCCGCGAGGGCCTGCTGGCGCTCGAGTCGGCCTCGCGCGACATCGACGACCCGTTCCTCGAGCGCGGGATCAAGCTCACCGTCGACGGCACCGACCCCGAGGAGGCGCGCGAGATCCTCGAGTCCGAGATCTACGCCAAGCAGCGCGCCACCAAGCAGGAGGCCAAGTTCTTCAACGACCTCGGCGCCTACGCCCCGACGTTCGGCATCGTCGGCACCGTGATGGGTCTGGTGCACGTGCTCGAGAGCCTGTCCAACCCCGACGAGCTCGGTCACCTCATCGCCGCCGCGTTCGTCGCGACGCTGTGGGGCGTCATGTCGGCCAACCTGCTCTTCCTGCCCATCGGCAACCGGATCAAGCGCCTCGGCGACCTCGAGGTCGCCCGGATGGAGCTCGTCGTCGAGGGCGTCATGGCCATTCAGGCCGGCGCGAACCCGCGGGTCGTCGCCCAGAAGCTCCGCTCGCTGCTGCCCGCGGCCGAGCGCGACGCCGAGGCGGCCTGACCCATGGCCCGCAAGCGTCGTCACGAGGAGGAGGAGCACGTCAACCACGAGCGGTGGTTGATCTCCTACGCCGACATGATCACCCTGCTCATGGTGCTGTTCGTCGTCATGTTCGCCATCAGCCAGGTCGACCAGAAGAAGTTCGACGAGCTCAAGTCCGGCTCGTCCTCGGGGTTCGGCGAGACCAGCTCTCCGTTCCAGGGCTCCGACGCCGCCATGGCCGCCGACTCGGTGAAGATGGCCCCGGTCGCCCCCGTGCTCGCACCGGTCGGCGCCGAGGCGAAGGACGAGGACATCGAGGTGGACGAGGCCGAGCAGAAGCGGGCCGAGGCCCGACAGGCCGAGGCCGTCGCCGAGGTCCGCCGGCTCAGCACCGTCGAGCGACGGGTCCGCCAGGCCCTGCGCCGCCAGGGACTGGAGGAGGACGTCCGGATCGCCATCGACGCCGACGGGCTCACCCTCAGTGTCGTGTCGCAGGAGGTCGTCTTCGCCGCCGACCGCGCCGAGCTCACGCGCCGCGGCGCGCGGGTCGTCGACGCCCTCGCACCCGCCCTCGCCGAGCTCCCCGACCAGATCGAGGTCGCCGGCCACACCAACCAGGTCGACGTGAAGCCCAAGTACTTCCCGACCGACTGGGAGCTCTCGGCCGCCCGCGCGACCACGGTCCTGCGCCGCATGCAGGAGCGGGACGGCGTCCCCGGGGAGCGGCTCACGGCCGTCGCCCACGGCGCCGAGATGCCGCTCGTCGACCCCGACGAGCCCCAGGCGGCCCGCCTCAACAAGCGGGTCGACATCACGGTGCTGTCCTCGGCACCCCAGGAGACCCGCGCCCTGTTCAGCCAGGTGCTCGCCGCACAGAAGGAGAGGTCATCGCGATGAGCGTGACGACGTTGCCCCCCTCGACCGACGAGGCCGAGGAGAAGCCGAAGAGCAAGAAGAAGCTCGTGATGGTGGTGGTCCTGCTGATGGTGGTCTCGGCGGCCGCCTGGTGGTTCCTGCTGAAGCCGGCCGGCGCCGCGCCCCCGCCCGAGCCCGGTGAGGTGGTCACGATGGAGCCGATCCAGATCAACCTCGCCGGGGGTCACTACCTCAAGATCGGCATCGCGATCCAGGCCACGGCAGACGCGCACGAGGCCCCGGACGGCAGCAAGGCGCTCGACGCCACGATCGAGCTGTTCAGCGGCAAGCCGGTCGAGGAGCTGGTGCAGCCGGTGCAGCGGCAGAAGCTCAAGGCCGAGCTGCTCAAGGAGCTCGAGGAGGGTTATCACCACGAGGTGATGGACGTCTACTTCACCGACTTCGTGACCCAGTAGCCCCACCTCCCGGGTCGCCCACGGACCCCCGCGGGACGACTCGTCCGATTTCACTCAGGTCGGTGCCCGCGGGGCCGATCAGGGGGCCGTGACGCTCCCCTCCTCCACCTCGGCCCGCCGCTCCGGCCTGCTCGGACGTGGACGCTCCGCCGACGTCGTGGCCTACGACTTCAGCCGCCCGGTCAAGCTGTCGCGCGAGCACGCCCGCGTCATCGAGGGGTGCCTCGAGGCGTTCGCGCGCCAGGCCGCCGTCGTCCTGACGTCGTCGCTGCGCACCGTCTGCCACATGACGCTCCGCTCGCTCGAGCAGATGACGTACGTCGAGTACGTCGACACCCTCGAGGAGCAGACCCACCTCAGCCTGCTGTCGCTCGAGCCGCTGGCCCAGCCGGGCATCTGGCAGCTGCCGGTCGAGGCGCTGATGACCTGGGTCGACCTGCAGCTCGGCGGACGCGGCCACGGCACGCAGCCCGAGCGCGCACTGACCGAGATCGAGTCCGCGGTCGTCTCGGGCCTGGTCGACACCCTGCTCTCGGAGCTGCGCTCGTCGCTCGACCCGGTCGTCACCACCGCACCCACCGTCGCGGGCGTCTCCTACCGCCCCCGCCTGGCCCACCTGCTCCCGAACGCGACCGTGCTCGTCGTCGCCTCGTTCGAGCTGCGCCTCGGCGAGCGCGACCTCACCACCACGATCGCGCTCCCCTTCGGCTCGCTCCTGCCCCACCTGTCGGCCCAGGGCCGCGCCGGCGCACTCTCCGAGCGCGAGCGGGCCGCCCGGGTCGAGGCCGCGCTGCGGCTCGCGACCGGCATGCAGGACGTGCCCCTCGACGTCGGCGTGCGCTGCCGTCCGACCACCGTCTCACCGCGCCAGCTGGCCGGCCTCCGGGTCGGCGACGTGGTGCGGCTCGACCACCCCGCCGACGCACCGCTCGACGTCGTCGGCGGCGACGTGCTCTTCGCCCACGGCACCCCCGGCACCCGCGGGCAGTCGCTCGCCTGCCTCGTCGTCGCCCCGCCCACCCAGGAGAAGTCATGACGATCACCGCCGCACCCCCCACCAGCCCCGAGGCCGCGCTCGGCGCGGCCGACGCCGCGGCGGCCGTCCTGCCGTCGTCGGTGGTGCTCACCGCCGGCAGCCCGCAGCCGCTGGCCCTGCTCGCCGCGGGCTCCTACGCCGGTGCCGCCGTCGCGTCGCTCGACGGCTCGCAGTCCGCGCTCGTCGGCGTGCTCGTCCAGGCGTCGCTGGTCGACGCCCTGGCCGCCAGCCCGATGGGCGAGCTCGACCTCGCCGCCGCCGTGCAGCCCGCGCTCGACGCGGCCGCCGCCACGCTCGGCTGCACCGCCGGCGCCGCCCGCACCGGCTCCCCCGACGAGGTCGCCGCGGTCGCCGGCGCCGGCGCGCTGGGCGTGCCGCTGCTCAACGGCGGCAGCACCCACGCCGTCGTGGTCGTGTCGGCCCCGCCCGCCCCCGTCGTGGTGTCCGCGCCGCCCGAGGGACCCCGCCCGGGCATCGAGATGCTGCACGGCGTCGAGATGCAGGTGACGGTCGAGATCGGCCGCACCCGGATGACGGTGCGCGACCTGCTCGGCATCGCCCCCGGCGACGTCCTCGAGCTCGACCGCGCCGCGGGGTCGCCCGCCGACCTGCTCGTCAACGGCCGGCTCGTCGCGCGCGGCGAGATCGTCGTCGTCGACGAGACGTTCGCCCTGCGCGTCACCGAGATCCTCCCCACGCCGGGCGCCTGATGATCGACCTCGTCGTCCGTCTCGTCGTCTCGCTCGCGGTCGTCCTCGGGCTGCTGCTGGTGCTGTACCGCGTGAGCCAGCGCCGCCTCGGCGGCGGCACCACGCTGCTGAGCGTCGTGGGCCGCCAGGCCGTGGGCCGCAACTCCTCGGTCACCGTCGTCACCGTCGGCGGACGGGTCCTGGTGCTCGGCGTCTCCGAGCAGCAGGTCAGCCTGCTCACCGAGCTCGACCCCGAGACCCTCGACACCACGGCGGGCGACCTCGTCGTCGACGTCGACCCGGTGGTCGTGCCCACGTCGCGGGCCGCGGCCTCGACGCGCGGCGCCCACGCGGCCCCGGCCCAGCGCGGGCAGCAGCTCGGCGCCATGGGCGGTTCGATCCTGTCGGCCCGCACCTGGCGCGACGCCTGGACCGCCACCCGCGGCAGCAGGACCGCATGACCGCGACCGGCACCGCACGGGCCCTCGTCGTCGCGATCCTCGCCCCCCTCGCGCTGGCCCTCGCCGTCGTCGTGCTCGGGCCCTCCCCCGCCGACGCGGCCCCGACGACGCCCGTCGCCGCGCACGTCGTCACCGAGGCGGACACGCCGGGCGTCGACGGACCGACCGGGACCCGCGGTCCCGCGGGGCCCACCACGATCCAGATCGACCCGGGCGACGCGCTCACCGAGAAGCCCAGCACCCCCGTCGTGCTGTTCCTCGGGATGGGCCTGCTGTCGCTCGCGCCGGCGATCCTGCTGACCTGCACCAGCTTCACCAAGATCCTCGTCGTGCTCGGCCTGACGCGCAACGCGCTCGGCCTGCAGCAGACCCCGCCCAACCAGGTGCTCGCGGGCCTCGCGCTGTTCCTCAGCCTGTTCATCATGGCGCCGGTGCTCACGCAGATGAACGCGGAGGGGCTGCAGCCGTTCCGCGACGGCGAGAAGTCCCAGACCGTCGCGTTCCAGGACGGCATCGCGCCGCTCAAGACCTTCATGCTCCGCCAGACCGGCGACGACGAGCTGAAGATGCTCACCACGGTGGCGAAGAAGGAGATGCCGGCGACGCGGGCCGACGTCGGCATCACCACGCTGATCCCGGCCTTCATCCTCAGCGAGCTCAAGCAGGCGTTCATCATCGGGTTCGTCATCTTCATCCCGTTCCTCGTGATCGACATCGTCGTCAGCGCGGCCCTGATGAGTCTCGGCATGATGATGATGCCGCCGGTGATGGTGTCGCTCCCGTTCAAGCTGCTCCTGTTCGTGCTCGTCGACGGCTGGGGCCTGGTGGTCAAGTCGCTCGTCGCGAGCTACTCCGGCGGGGGCTAGCCGTGACCGACACCGCCGTCATCGAGATCGCGATGATGAGCATGACCGTCGCGCTCAAGCTGTGCCTGCCCGTGCTGGTGCCGGCGCTGGTGATCGGCTTCGTCATCTCGCTCGTGCAGTCGATGACCCAGATCCAGGAGTTCACGCTCGCGTTCGTGCCCAAGCTGATCGGCGTCGGCGTCAGCCTGCTGTTCTGCGGCAACTGGATGCTGCACACGCTCATCACGTTCACCCAGGAGCTCTTCGCCCGCATCCCCGGGATCCTGGGCTGACGTGGAGCTGACCGTCGCGGGGGCCCCGCTCGTCTCCTACGTGCTGGCCTCGGTGCGCCTGCTCGCGTGGCTGATGATCGTGCCGCCGTACGCGTCCCGCTCGTTCCCGACGCAGGCCAAGGTGCTGCTCGCCCTGGCCCTCGCGTTCGCCGTGGTGCCCGCGTCCGCCCTCGCCGACGTGCCCACCGACGCGCTCGGACTGGCGGTGCAGGTCGCCCAGGAGGTGCTCGTCGGCGCCAGCCTCGGGTTCGTCACCTACCTGGTGTTCGCCGCGGTGCAGGCCGCCGGCGACCTGATCGACGTGTTCGGCGGCTTCAGCCTCGCGTCGGCCTACGACCCGCTGTCGTTCCAGATGAACTCGGTGTTCGGCCGGTTCTACCAGATGCTCGCCACCGCGATCCTGTTCACCACCGGCCTCCACCTGTGGGTGATGGCCGGCCTCCTGACGACGTTCCAGCGGCTGCCGGTGGGCATGGGCATCGAGATCGGCGACCTGTCGCAGGTGATGCTCGCCGCGTTCGGCGTCTTCATCACCTGCGCCGTGCAGATCGCGCTGCCGCTGATGGGCGTGCTGTTCCTCGCCGACCTCGGGCTGGCGCTGCTCACCAAGGTCGCGCCGATGCTCAACGCCATCGGCATCATGTTCCCGGCCAAGATCGGCCTCACGCTGATCGTCGTCGGGATGTCCTTCACCGTCCTCCCCGAGGCCCTGATGAACCTCAAGGACATCGCGATCGAGGCCATGGGCGCCCTGACCCGGGGAGGTGGCGGGTGAAGGAGGAGAAGACCGAGGCCCCCACCGACAAGAAGATCAAGGAGAGCCGCAAGGAGGGACAGGTCCCGCGGACCCCCGAGCTGGGCGGCTGGGCGTCGGTGCTCGTCGTCGCGTTCGTGCTGCACCTGCTCGTCGGCTGGGCCACCGAGCAGACCCGCGAGCTGATGATGCGCTCGACGTCGATCGCCTCCGACGCCGACGTGGGCGAGGCGCTGCAGCTGCTGCACGAGGGCGGGATCGTCATGCTCGTCGGGACGGTCGGGCTCGGCACCGCCGTGCTGCTGCTCGCCGTCGCCGCGGCCGCCGCCCAGGGCGGCATCCACCTGGCGACCAAGGCGTCCAAGCCCAAGTGGTCGCGACTCAGCCTGCTCCAGGGCGCCAAGCGGGTCTTCGGCCCGAACGCGCTGTGGGAGGGCACCAAGGTCCTGCTCAAGAGCGCGATCGTCGGCCTGCTCGTCTGGCGCTCGGTGCACGAGCTGATGCCGCTGGTCCGCGGCCTGGTGCCGCTGCAGACCGCGATCGAGATCGTCGCGCACGAGGCCACCCGGCTGCTGCGCGACGTCGCGATCGCGGGACTGCTCGCGGGCGCCGTCGACTACGCCGTCCAGCGCCGCAAGATGGGCAAGCAGAACCGGATGACGCTCAAGGAGGTCAAGGACGAGCACAAGCAGTCCGAGGGCGACCCGATGGTCCGTCACGCGATGCGCCAGCGCGCCCAGTCCAACTCCCGCAACCGCCAGATGTCCGACCTCGTCGACGCCGACGTCGTCCTGATCAACCCCACCCACGTCGCCATCGCCCTGCGCTACGACAGCGACCGCGGCGCGCCGCGCGTCGTCGCCAAGGGTGCGGGCGTCGTCGCCACCCGCATCCGCGAGAAGGCCACCGACGCGGGCGTCGCCCTCGTCGAGGACGTCCCCCTCGCCCGGGCCCTCCACGCGGCCTGCGAGGTGGGTCACGAGATCCCGCCCGAGCTCTACGCCGCCGTGGCCCAGGTCCTCGCCTTCGTCGTCAACCGCCGCACCCGCGGCGCCTCCGGCGGCCGCCACCGCAGCCCCCGCCACGAGCTCGACCTCCCCGAGGTCCCCCGCGCCGGTCGACGTCGGCGGCCGGTGGTCGAGGCGGCCGCCTGAATCCGCACCTGGCCGGCACGGGGACCTCGGGTGCGGGTCTCGCAGAACGGGACGGGCCACCCACCCGGGACCCGCATCCGACCGGCTTCGGCCGCCCCCACGCGTCCTCGCTGCGCCTTTTCCCGACCCCGACGGCGGGTGAGGTCACGAGACGGACCCTCTGCGCTGCCGGGCTGGGGGAAGGGCGCAGCGAGGACGGCGGGGACGACCCGCGGCGGCCGGGTACGGGCCCGCGAAACGGTGCGTCTCGGTCTGCGAGACGAACGGGCGCCCCGAGTCACCTGCGCCCCACCGACCGTGGCAAACCTCGCAGACCACGGTGAATATCCCGTGTGAAGCGACCGTTTGCCACGGTCAGCACCACCCGCCGACAGCGTCGTCTCGCAGAGTGGGACGCCCCACCCCGAGACCTGCACCCGACCGCCACGCGCCACCCCCACCCGTCCTCGCCGCGCACTTCCCCGACCTCGACGGCGGGTGAGGTCACGAGACGGACCGTCTGCGCTGCCGGGCTGGTGGAAGGGCGCAGCGAGGACGGCGGGGGCGACCCGCGGCGGCCGGGTACGGGCCCGCGAAACGGTGCGTCTCGGTCTGCGAGACGAATGGGCGCCCCGAGTCACGTGCGCCCCACCGACCGTGGCAAACCTCGCAGAACACGGTGAATATGCCGTGGGAAGCGACCGTTTGCCACGGTCAGCACCACCCGCCGACAGCGTCGTCTCGCAGAGTGGGACGGGCCACCCACACCCACCCCGGGGCCCGCACCCGACCGCCATGCGCCACCCCCACCCGTCCTCGCTGCGCTCTTCCCCGACCCCGACGGCGGGTGAGGTCGCAGAGTGGGACGGGCAGGCCCGAGGCCCGCACCCGACCGCCACGCGCCACCCCCACCCGTCCTCGCCGCGCACCGCCACCCGGACTAGGGGAGCCCCGCCCCAACTCGGTCGAAGTACGACCGAAAGCCTCAGGTCGTCCCGGACGGGGCCGATCAGGGAGCTGCCAGGACGGCGACCCGCACCACGGACGGTGTGCAGATCGTCGATCCCGGAGGCACCACCCGTGCGCAACCAGCGTCTCGCCAAGCTCGGGGTGCCCCTCGGCGTCGTCGCCGTCGTCGTCATGCTGGTGGTGCCGCTGCCACCGATGGTCCTCGACCTGCTGATCGCGGCCAACATCATCGCGGGCGTCCTGATCCTCACGACCGCCATGGCGGTCCGCAAGCCGCTCGACTTCTCCTCCTTCCCCGCCGTCCTGCTGATCGCGACGCTGTTCCGGCTCGCGCTCAACATCAGCGCCACCCGGCTCGTGCTGCTCGACGGCTACGCCGGCAAGGTGATCGAGACCTTCGGGCACTTCGTCGTCGGCGGGTCGCTCGTCGTCGGCATCATCGTCTTCGCGATCCTCGTGGTCATCCAGTTCGTCGTCATCACCAACGGTGCGGGGCGCGTGGCCGAGGTCGGCGCCCGGTTCAAGCTCGACGCCATGCCGGGCAAGCAGATGGCCATCGACGCCGACCTCAACTCGGGTCTGATCGACGAGGACGAGGCCCGTCGGCGCCGCGCCGAGGTGTCCGAGGAGGCCGACTTCTACGGCGCGATGGACGGTGCGTCCAAGTTCGTCAAGGGCGACGCGATCGCCGCCGTCATCATCACCCTGGTCAACCTCCTCGGTGGCTTCACCGTCGGCGTGCTGCAGAACGGCATGACGATGGGCGACGCCGTGCAGACCTACAGCCTGCTGACGGTCGGCGACGGCCTCGTCTCCCAGATCCCCGCGCTGCTGCTGTCGGTGGCGACCGGCCTGATCGTCACCCGCGCCGCGTCCCAGAACGACATGGGCAGCGACATCGTCGCCCAGCTGACGCGCGACAAGCAGCCGCTCCGGATCGCGGGGTTCGCGGCGATCGCGCTCTGCATCATCCCCGGCATGCCCAAGCTGCCGTTCCTCGTGGTCGCCGCGATCTTCCTGTTCCTCGGGTTCCGCCCCGACCCCGCGCCGGTGCCCGCCGAGGGCCTGGCCGAGCTGGAGGCGGCGCCCAAGGAGCCCGACACCATCGAGGCGCTGCTGGAGGAGATCCAGGTCGACCCGCTGGAGCTCGAGCTCTCGGCCGACCTCGTCGACCTCGTCGACAGCTCCGTCGGCGGCGACCTGCTCTCGCGGGTGAAGTCGCTGCGCCGCAAGGTCGCCGAGGAGCTCGGCGTGGTCGTCCCGCCCGTGCGCACCCGCGACAACCTCGACCTCCCCCTGCGCACCTACGCCATCCGCCTGTTCGGCGTCGAGGTCGCCCGCGGCACCGCGCCCCCCGGGACGGTCCTCGCCATCGGCGACAACCTCACCTCCCTGCCCGGCGAGCGCACCCTCGAGCCCGTCTTCGGCCTCGACGCGGTGTGGATCCCCGCCGAGCTGCGCAGCCAGGCCGAGATCTCCGGGGCGACGGTGGTCGACCGCGCCTCGGTGGTCACCACGCACCTGGCCGACGTCGTCCGCCGCAACGCCGCCCGCCTGCTGGGTCGCGAGGAGACGCGGATGCTGTCGGAGTCGCTGCGCCGCACGCACCCGACCGTCGTCGAGGAGCTGACCCCGGCGCAGATGACGCTCGGCGAGGTCCAGCGCGTCCTGCAGCGGCTGCTGGCCGAGGGGGTCTCGATCCGCGACCTCGCCCGCATCTTCGAGTCGCTCTCGCTGCGCGCGGCGGTCAGCAAGGACGTCGACGGGCTGGTGCTCGCCGCGCGCGAGGCCCTCGGCCCGGCGCTCCTGCAGCCCTTCGCCGAGGGCGGCGTCGTCCACGTGATCAGCTTCGACCCGGCCCTGGAGCAGCGGATGCTCGAGTCGTTCCGGATGGGCGAGGACGGCGGGGCGCTCGCGCTGGACCCCGACGTCGCGCAGCAGATGCTGATGCAGCTCGGGCAGCTCACCCACGAGTCCGAGCAGGCCGACCACAACCCCGTGCTCGCCTGCGCCCCGCAGCTGAGGGCCGCGGTGCAGCGGCTGGTCACCCAGGCCGGCGCCCCCGTGCCCGTCCTGTCGTACACCGAGCTCTCGACGGCGCAGCAGATCAGCTCGGTCGGCGTCCTGCACGGCGCCACCGCCGTCGGGGCCTGACACGCCCTAGGCTCGGGCGATGGACGCCGACGACTGGGACGCGCGGTACGCCGAGGCCCCCGACCTGTGGGGCTCCGGACCCAACTCGCTCGTCACCGACCTCGTCGGCGGCCTCGCCCCGGGACGGGCCGTCGACCTCGCGTGCGGCGACGGCCGCCACACCGCCTGGCTCTCGTCGCTCGGGTGGCAGGTGGAGGGCGTGGACTTCTCCCCCGAGGCGGTCCGTCAGGCGTCCCGCCGACCCGGCACCGACCTCACGCGGGCCGCCTTCACCGTGGGCGACGCCACGACCTACTCACCCTCGCGCGGGCTCGACCTCGTGCTGGTCGCCTACCTGCACCTGCCCGACCTCGGCGCCCTGCTCGCCCGCGCCGCCGGCTGGCTCGCGCCGGGCGGACGGCTCGTCTACCTCGGCCACGCCCGCGAGAACCTCGCGCACGGGGTCGGCGGGCCGTCGGACGCGTCGGTGCTGCCGACCGTCGAGGCGCTGGCGTCGGGGCTGAGCAACGTCCGCGTGCTCGACCTGCGTCACGTCGAGCGCGAGACGCCACGGGGCACCGCCGTCGACGTGCTCGCCGTCGCGGAGCCGTGGCCCGTGTGAGCTAGCGGGGCGGGTCGCTGCGGGGCTCGGCCCCGTCGGCGGACGGGACGTCGGTGCCGCTGCCGTCGGTGCCGATCACGTCGTCGCCGGGTGCCGCCGGGTGGCGCCAGTCGTCCTGCTCCACGAAGTTGACCTTCTTGGTGCGACGCACGAAGCTCCACAGGATCAACGCCGTCGCGGCCGCCATGGCCAGGAAGACCGCGAAGCCCAGCCAGCCCGGCTTGACGTCGTCGGGGTCCAGCTGGGGGTCCGACGCGGTCAGCACCATCGTGCTCGTCAGGTCGGCCAGGGCGTGGAGCGTGCTCACTCCTCCAGCCTACGCGTGGGGCCCGGGGTCACCGCAGGCCGGCGAAGAGGTCGTCCTCGGGCAGCGTGGTCTGGACGGTCGACTCCACCAGCTCGAAGTCCTCGGTGGGCCAGACCGACGCCTGCAGGTCCATCGGCACCGCGAAGAACCAGCCGTCGGGGTCGATCTGCGTCGCGTGGGCCAGCAGGGCCTGGTCGCGCACGGGGAAGTACTCGGCGCACTCCACCCTGGTGGTGATGCGCTGGTCGTGCTCGGGGTCCTCCTTCCACTCCTTGAGCCGCTCGGTGAACGGCGACTCGAGGCCGCGGCGGAGCATCTCCTCGTGGATCGCCACCGAGCGCAGGCGGTTGAAGCCGTGTTGGTAGTACAGCTTCGAGGCCTGCCAGGGCTCCCCCTCCTCGGGGTACGCCTCGGGGTCGGCGGCGTCCTTGAACGCCTTGACCGAGATCTGGTGGCACATGATGTGGTCGGGGTGCGGGTAGCCGCCGTTCTCGTCGTACGTGGTGACGACGTGCGGACGGAACGAGCGGATCAGGCGGACCAGCGGACGCGTCGCGTCCTCCAGCGGCACCAGCCCGAAGCAGCCCTCGGGCAGCGGGGGCTTGGGGTCGCCGTCGGGCCAGCCGGAGTCGACGAAGCCGAGCCAGTCCTGCTCGATGCCGAGGATCTCGCGGGCCCGGGCCATCTCGTCGCGGCGGATCTCTCCGATCAGCTCGGGGTTGTCCTCGATGCCGGGGTGCTGGAAGCTCGGGTTCAGGATCGAGCCGCGCTCGCCGCCGGTGCACGTCGCGACGTGGACGTCGACGCCCTCGGCGACATACTTGGCGGTCGTGGCCGCCCCCTTGCTCGACTCGTCGTCGGGGTGGGCGTGCACGTGCATGAGACGCAGACGGTCGGCCACGGGTCTCCTCGGGTGGGCGGCAGGACGCCGCCGGTACGCCGACGGGCGGTAGGACACAATGGTCCCATGCCCGCCTCCACGCCCACGCCTGACCTCGTCGGCGAGCGCTACGGGCGACGCGGCGGCCACCAGCGGTTCTGGTACGTCTTCTCGGCCGTCGCCATCACCATCGGCGTGGCCTGGGCCTGGTACGCCTCGAGCGCCCAGGCCAACCCCGAGATCGCCGGGCAGGTCTACGGGTACGAGGTCACCTCCGACACCACCACGAACGTCGAGCTGCAGCTCCAGCGGCGCGACGGCGTCGCGGCGGTCTGCGAGGTCTACGCGATCGCGCAGGACCACTCGATCGTGGGCGAGCGCCGGCTCAACGTCCCGGCCGGCGACCCCGGCAGCCTCCGCGTGAGCGCCGAGATCCGCACCGAGCGACGTGCGGTGACGGGCACCCTGAGGTCCTGCGAACCCGCGTCCTGACCCCCGTCGTGCGCCCGATTTGCTAGTGTCTGGACCTCACCCCGGGCGACGTCCGGGGTGTCGTCGCATCACGAGGAGTTTCGTTCCATGAGCACCAACGCGCAGGAGCAGGGCAACACCCTCTGGGTCACCCAGGAGGCGTTCGACAAGCTGCAGGCTGAGCTCGACCACCTCAAGGGTCCTGGTCGCGCGGAGATCACGGCCAAGATCAGCGACGCCCGCGACGAGGGCGACCTGAAGGAGAACGGCGGCTACCACGCCGCCCGCGAGGAGCAGGGCAAGACCGAGGCCCGCATCCGCCAGCTCGAGGACATGGTCCGCCGCGCCCAGGTGGGCGAGACCGCCGCCGACGACGGCGTCGTCGCCGCGGGCATGATCGTCACCGTGAAGTTCCCCGGTGACGACACCGAGACCTTCCTGCTCGGCTCGCGCGAGATGGCCTCCCTCGACGAGTCGGTCGAGATGGACGTCTACAGCCCCCAGTCCCCCCTCGGCGCTGCCATTGTCGGCAAGAAGCAGGGCGACACCGCCACCTACGCCGCCCCCAACGGCAAGGACCTCTCTGTCGAGGTCGTCAGCGCCAAGCCCTTCACCGGCTGATCCCCCCTCCGCCCCTCCCCCGTCTCCCCCGTCCGCGATCTGATGCCCTGTGGTGCTCATCGCCACTGAATGAGCACCACAGCGCATCAGACCGGGTGGCTGAACCACGACGTCCACATCGTGTTGCACGCGGGCGGCGGGCCTGCGTAACCCCTCGCGGCCAGGGCGGAGTGCACGCGTCGCACCACCCGATGGGTGTCGCGGAGGTCGTCGATCGTGACGACCACGAGCCGCCACCCTGCCGCTTCCAGACGCTCGCGTCGGCTCAGGTCGTGGGCCCGCTGCGCAGCGTCACGCTCGTGCTGCCACCCGTCGTACTCCACGAGCACCTTCCACCGCGCGAGCACGAGGTCGCCGCGGGCGAGGAACCGTCCGTCGTCGTCGCGGATGTCGACGTTGCAGGCGGGCTCGGGCAGCCGGGCGAAGACGATCATCAACCGGAGCAGCGTCTCCATCACCGACTCCGCTCCGTCACGCACCAGCGCGAAGACACGCCGCGCCCGGACCACGCCGTCGAGGTGGCATGAAGCCAGGTACGCGGCCAGCTGCTCCCGCGTGGTCCATCCCGCGTGGATCAGCGCCTCCATCGCCTGGACCAGCTGGACGGGATTGAGGAGCCGTGCGCTGTCGACGACCGTTCGATCGGGGCCAAGGACGACGATGCCCTGCACCGCGTGCGCGTGAAGCCGTCCGACCCGTCGGTGGAGGACGACCTCCCCGTGCCGGCTGACCGCCGACCCGTTGGTGCTGAAGTGCAGTGGCCACCGGCGCCCGAGGTCGATGCCGTACACCCGCAGGGCCGTGGTGTGGCTGACCGCGGTGTCGAGCGGCATCACGAGCAGGAAGGCCGCGATCCACGTCCGCAGGGTCAGCTCCAGGTCCGCGGCGACATAGACACCTCTGAGGAGGGTGCGGTACGCCGGCCCGCGCAGGCACTGCAGTCCCACACCGGCGTCGGAGGCCTGACGTCGGGTGAAGGGCCGTCCGGCGAGATGGGCAGGGACGAGCTCAGGTGGTCGGGCCATGCCGGCACCATGGGGCCGGCGCCGGCTCGCGGACCGTCGTCCACAGGCCGGACTTCTCCCCCGTCCGCGATCTGATGCCTTGTGTTGCGCACAACGGCCGGATGAGAACCACAAGTCATCAGATCGCGGACGGGAGGGGTGGGGCGGGAGGGGTGGGTCAGGCGAGGCCGAGGGGGTAGCCGAGGGCGCGGAGGTGGGCCTGGACGGCCTCGCGGTGGGTCTCGCCGCGGGTCTCGACCTGCAGGGCGACCTCGACCTCGTCGACGTGGAGCGCGGCGGCGGTGCGCTCGTGGACGACGTCGAGGACGTTGACGTGCTGGCGCGCCAGCTCGTCGAGGAGCCGCACCAGCTCGCCGGGACGGTCGGGGATGCGGACCCGGAAGGACAGGTAGCGCCCGGCCGAGACCATGCCGTGCCGGATCACCTGCATCAGCAGGAGCGGGTCGATGTTGCCGCCCGACAGGATCGGGACGACGGTGCCGCGCTCGTCGGCGAACACCTCGGGGTGGGCGGCGAGGGCCGCGGCCGAGGCGGCCCCGGCGGGCTCCACCAGCATCTTGGCCCGCTCGAGCAGCAGGAGCAGGGCCTGGCTGAGGTCGTCCTCGGTGACGGTGAGCACCGCGTCGACGTGGTCGCGCACCGCCGCGAAGGGCACGTCCCCCGGACGGGCGACCGCGATGCCATCGGCCATCGTGCGCAGGGCGTCGATCGTCACCGGCCCGCCGGCCGACAGCGACGCCGGGTAGGCGGCCATCCGCTCGGACTGCACGCCCACCACCCGCACGTCCGGACGCACCGCGTGGACGGCGATCGCGACCCCGGCGGCGAGCCCGCCACCGCCCATCGAGACGACGACGGTCGAGACGTCCGGCACCTGCTCGAGCACCTCGAGCGCCACCGTGGACTGACCGGCGACGACGTCGGCGTGGTCGAACGGGTGGATCAGGACCGCGCCCGTGCGGGCCGCGTGCTCGGTGGCCGCGGCGATCGCCGACTCGACGCTCGGCCCGGCGAACCTCACGTCGGCGCCGTACGCGCGGGTCGCCTTCTCCTTGGGGATCGGCGCGCCCTCGGGCATGTAGACGGTGGCGGGCACGCCGAGCAGCGACGCCGACAGCGCGACGCCCTGCGCGTGGTTGCCCGCGCTGGCCGCGACCACCCCGCGCCGACGTTCAGCCTCGTCGAGCCGGGCGATGCGCACGTAGGCGCCGCGGATCTTGAACGACCCGGCGCGCTGGAGGTTCTCGCACTTGAGCACCACCGGCCCGCCGATCGTCCGGGACAGCCACCGCGAGTCCTGCACGGGCGTCGTCTCGGCCACGCCCTCGAGCAGCCGCCGCGCCGCGGCGAGGTCGGCGGGGACCTCAGGCACGTGCGGGTCCCGACTCGGCATGGGCGCGGGAGGCGAGGTGCTTCACCACCGCGTTGAGGCAGGCGGCGATGGGCACGGCGACCAGGGCGCCGACGATGCCCGACACCGCGATGCCCGCGGCGACGGCCAGGATGATGGCGAGCGGGTGGACGGCCACCAGCCGCCCCATCAGGAACGGCTGCAGCACGTGCGCCTCGATCTGCTGGACGACGATCACCGACAGCAGCATGAGCAGCGCCGTGACCGGGCCCTGGTCGACCAGCGCGACGAGCACCGCGACCAGCCCCGACACGAACGCACCGACGATCGGGATGAAGGCGCCGATGAACACGAGCACCCCGATCGCGAACGCGAGCGGCACCCCGAGGATCCAGGCCATCACCGCGATCCCGACCGCGTCGGTCAGGGCGACGACGACGGTCGCGCGGGTGAACGCGGTCAGCGACACCCAGGCGACGCGACCCGATGAGTCGAGGTAGGTCCGGGCCTCGCGCGGCGCGAGGCCGACCAGCCAGGTCCAGATCCGACCGCCCTCGTAGAGGAAGAAGTAGGTGCCGAACAGCACGATGAACACGCCCGCGCCGACGTGCGTCAGCGTGGCGCCGACCTCGGTGACGCGGGTGACGACCTGGCCGTCCTGGTTCTGCAGGCTCTGCACGACGCGGTCCCCGAAGCTCTGCAGCTGCGCGTCCGTCAGCCCCAGCGGGCCGTTGCGGGCCCAGTCCTGCACCTGGCCGATGCCGGTGACCACCGAGTCGCGCAGCTGACCGACCTGGGTGGAGACCTGGCGGCCGACGAGCGTCAGGGCCGCGACCACGACCGCGACGAAGCCCAGCACCACGACCAGGGCGGCGGCCACGCGCGGCACCCTGGCCCGCACGAGCAGGTCGACGAAGGGCACCAGCAACGCGGTGACGAGCACGGCGATCGCGATCGGTACCGCGATCTCGGCGAAGTAGGACAGGATCCGGTAGACGACGTACCCGGCGACGCCGATGATGAGCAGCCGCCACGACCAGCCGGCGGCGAGCTCGAGCCCGTAGGGCACGTGCCGGGGCGTGACCGCTCCCCCGACCGACACCGCCGGGCTCTGGTCGGGCACCTCGTCGGCGACGACGCCCGACGCGTCGTCGAGCGCGTCGGCATCGACCGGGTCGGCGGCCTCCCGGCCCTCGGTGCGTCGTCCGTCGAGGAGCCGTCCCAGCGCGCCCAGCACGGGGCTCAGCCCTCGAGCGCCTGGTCGAGGTCGGCGAGGAGGTCGTCGATCGTCTCGATGCCGACGCTCACCCGGACGAGGTCGCCCGGGACCTCCAGCGGCGAGCCCGCCGCGGACGCGTGCGTCATGCGGCCGGGGTGCTCGATCAGCGACTCGACGCCGCCGAGCGACTCGGCCAGCGTGAACAGCCGGCACCGGTCGACGACGTCGACGGCGGCCTGCTCACCGGCGGCCATCCGGAACGACACCATCCCGCCGAAGCGTCGCATCTGCTTGGCCGCGACGTCGTGGCCCGGGTGGTCGGGAAGACCCGGGTAGAGCACCGACGCCACCGCCGGGTGCGCGACGAGGTGCTCGACGACCCGCTCGGCGTTGTCGCTGTGGCGCTCCATCCGCAGCGCCAGCGTCTTGAGGCCGCGCATCACGAGCCAGGCGTCGAACGGCCCGGCGACCGCACCCATCGCGTTCTGGTGGTAGGTCAGCTTCTCGGCGACCTCGGTGTCGCGCGCCACGAGGGCACCGCCGACGACGTCGGAGTGGCCGCCCGCGTACTTGGTGGTGGAGTGCACGACGACGTCCGCGCCGAAGGCGATCGGCTGCTGCAGGTACGGCGAGGCGAAGGTGTTGTCGACCACGAGGAGCGCGCCGGCCTCGTGCGCGACGCCCGCGAGGGCCTCGATGTCGGCGATGCCGAGCAGCGGGTTGGTGGGCGTCTCCACCCAGACCACGCTCGTGCTGCCCGGACGGATCGCGGCCCGCACGGCGTCCAGGTCGGCGATGGGCGCGGGCGTGTAGTCGAGCCCCCAGGGCTGGTGCACGCGGTCGAACAGCCGGAAGGTGCCGCCGTAGGCGTCGTTCGGGATGACGACGTGCTGGCCCGGCGCGGTGAGCGCCCGGAGCACGGTGTCCTCGGCGGCCAGGCCGCTGGCGAACGCGAGACCGCGGGCGCCGCCCTCGAGCGCCGCGAGGCACTCCTCCAGCGCGGTGCGCGTGGGGTTGGCGCTTCGGGAGTACTCGTACCCCTCGCGCAGGCCGCCGACGCCGTCCTGCTTGTAGGTGCTGGTGGCGTAGATGGGCGAGATCACGGCGCCGGTCCGCGGGTCGGGCTCCTGGCCCGCGTGGATCGCGAGCGTCTCGAAGCCGTGGTCGCGGGAAGGGGTCGAATCGGTCACCCGAACAGACTAGGGCGTGCGCTCCGTCCCGCGGTGGTCAGTGGGCGGCCACCCGTGCTCGTCGGGGCCCGGTGGCAGGAACGACGACCATGAGACCCGCCGTCGACCACGTGCACCGTCTCGTCCGCGACCAGCGGCCGATCGACGCGGTCGGACGCGAGCACCGCGACGCCGTGCTCGCCTGGCTCGCCTCCACCGACGACGTGTTCCGCCGGGTGCGGCCGGCGGTCCCCCCGCGCCACCTGGTGTCGTACGTGGTCGTCACCGACCCCGCCCGGAGCAGGTTCTGGCTGGTCGACCACCGCCTGGCCGGCCGTGCCCTCCCGCCGGGCGGGCACGTGGAGGTCGACGAGGACCCGCGCGCCGCCGCCGCCCGCGAGCTGCACGAGGAGCTGGGCCTCCACGCGGCCGTCGCTCCCTTCCCGGTGCTCACGACGCTGACCACCACCGTCGGGCCGGACCCCCACGAGGACGTCAGCCTCTGGTTCGTCGCCGAGGTGCCCGACGACGCGTCGCCCACCGTCGACGCCACCGAGCACGACGGCGGGCGCTGGTGGTCCCGCGCCGAGGTCGCCGCCGCGCCGCCGGGCGCACTCGACCCCCACTTCACCCGGTTCGTCGCCGCCCTCGACCGCGCGGGCGACGGCGCCGACCGCTAGCGTCCCCGGGTGGGGTTCACGCAGGCCGAGCTGGAGCGCTACCGCGACGCGACCGTGCCCGACCTCCTGGGGGACGACCTGCGCCTGCTGTTCGTCGGCATCAACCCCGGGCTCTGGACGGCGGCCACCGGCACGCACTTCGCCCGTCCGGGCAACCGGTTCTGGCCCGCGCTGCGCCTCGCGGGCGTGGTCACCGGCGACCTCGACCCCACCCGCACCCTCACGGTCGAGGAGACCGCGTCGATCACGGCGCTGGGTCTCGGCATCACCAACCTCGCCCCGCGCGCCACCGCGCGGGCCGACGAGCTCTCCGCCGAGGAGCTGCGCGAGGGGCGTGCGCGGCTGGAGCAGCTGGTGGCGACCCGTCGCCCCGCCGTCGTCGCGGTGGCCGGGATCACCGCCTTCCGCACGGCGTTCGGACGGCCCCGTACCCGCGCCGGTCGCCAGCCCGACGACCTCCACGGGGCGGCCCTGTGGGTGGTCCCCAACCCGAGCGGGCTGAACGCGCACGAGACGGTCTCGACCCTCGCCGCCGCGTACCGCGAGGTCGCCGTCGCGGCCGGGATCGTCGCCTGAGCGGGAACGATTCGGGTGCCGCGGTGGTTGTGCACCGTGAGAGGCGAAGGAGGCCCCACTGATGTTCGGTAGGAAGAAGACCACGCTCGTCGAGCCGCAGGACGCGCTGCCCGGACGGGACACGCGCCCGTTCGAGGTCGGCACCGACAACCTGGTGCTCGGCACCCCCATGGAGGCGGCGGTCCCGGACGGCTTCCAGGAGGTCGTCGTCGGTCTCGGTTGCTTCTGGGGCGAGGAGAAGACGTTCTGGGAGGCGCCGGGCGTGTGGACCACCGCGGTCGGCTACGCCGGCGGCGTGACCCCCAACCCCACCTACGACGAGGTGTGCACCGGCATGACCGGCCACGCCGAGGTCGTCCGGGTCGTCTTCGACCCGAAGGTCCTGCCGTTCGAGCAGGTGCTGCGGATCTTCTGGGAGAACCACGACCCCACCCAGGGCATGCGCCAGGGCAACGACGTCGGCACCCAGTACCGCTCGGTGATGTACACGACCACGCCCGAGCAGCAGGAGCTCGCGGAGAAGTCGCGCGAGGTCTACCAGCGCGACATGACCGCCCGTGGCTACGGCGAGATCACCACGGCGATCCTGCCGCTCGAGCACTTCTGGTACGCCGAGTCGGTGCACCAGCAGTACCTCGCGAAGAACCCGTTCGGGTACTGCCCGCTCCACGCGACGGGCGTCGCCTACTCCGGCTGACGACCCCGCGCGCCCACGGCCCGCGTCCCCCACCGGGGCGCGGGCCGTGCTCTATCCTCCGGACGTGCAGATCCGCGAGGCGACCGCCGACGACTGGGCCGAGATCCACCCCTTCTTCGCCTCGACGGTGGAGGCGGGCGAGACCTACGCCTACCCCGACGGGCTGACGTCCGTGGAGGCCCGTGCGCTGTGGATGCCCGGCGCCCCCGACCGCTGCGTCGTCGCGGTCGGCGACGACGGCACGGTTCTCGGAAGCGCCAAGTACGGCCCCAACCGGCCGGCGCGCGGCTCGCACGTGGGCACGGCGAGCTTCATGGTCTCGCCGGCCTCACGGGGACGCGGGGTCGGTCGCGCACTGGGCGAGCACGTCGTCGACGCGCTGCGCGCCGAGGGCTACGCGGCGATCCAGTTCAACGCGGTGGTCGAGACCAACACCGCGGCCGTCCGGCTGTGGCAGGCCCTCGGCTTCACCGTGATCGGCACCGTGCCGGAGGCGTTCGAGCACCGCACGCAGGGCCGCGTGGGCCTGCACGTGATGCACCGGGCGCTCTGACGCCCGGGTCTCGGATCAGGCGGTGGCGAACCGCTTGGCCGAGCGCTCCTTGGCCTTGGCGGCCTCGACCTCGCGGTCCTTGGGCGGAGCCGAGGTGACGAGGTCCTCCAGCAGGTGACGCGTCACGTGCGCGATCTCCTGCACGGCCTGCTCGAACACCGCGGCGTTGGCCTGCGACGGCTTGGTCGTGCCCGCGACCTTGCGGACGTACTGCAACGCGGCGGCGTGCACCTCGTCCTCGGTGGCGGCGGGCTCGAAGTTGTGGAGGGTCCTGATGTTGCGGCACATGCGCTCAGGCTAGGCCGCACCGGACCCCACCGGAACCCCTCTGAGCGGGCTGACGTGCCCGGCGCCCGGCTGGCAAGGCGCGTCGGCGAAGGCGAGCTGGTCGTGTTCGTCGAAGCCGGCTGCCACGCCGCCAGTCGGGATGCCGGGAGCGTCAGACCTGCATCTCCCCCATGCGGCTCCAGTCCTCGCCGTCGGTCTGGAAGTTGATGATGCGGGGGGTCTCGGCGAGGGCCGGGGGCAGGTCGACGATGGCCTGCTTGAAGTGGTCGGAGGCGACGTGGGCCTCGGCGCCGTCGTCCTTGAAGGCCTCGAGCAGGACGAACTCGTTCGGGTCGTCGATGCTGCGCGACCAGTCGAACCACAGGTTGCCCTCCTCGGCGCGCGTGTTGCGCGTGAACGAGTCGACACGGTCGAGCCAGCCGTCGACGTGCTCGGGCTTGACCTTGAAGCGGACGGTGATGACGATCATCGGGCTCTCCTCGGGTGGGGGATCGGCGTGCGCCTCGACCCTAGGACGACCTGTCAGCAGCGGCCACCGCGGACGGCCACGACGTCGTAGCGGGTGGTCGCGGTGGGCGGGGTGGTGAACCGCGCGTTGGGAAGCAGGAGCCGATCGCCGTCGCGGGCGACCGTGCTGGGGACGTCGAACCGCGGGTCGGTGATCGCGCCGGTCCTGGTCCCGCTGGTGCCGCGGCGGTCGAGCTTCAGGACGGCGATGCTGTTGAGCCGGTTCTGGACGGCGTAGAGCGTCCGGCCCCGGAGCAGCAGCCCGTCGCCGTTGACCAGGCTGGTGCCGCCGAGGTCGACGGTCCTCGCCACGCCGGTCCGCGGGTCGACGCGGAACAGCAGGCCGGTGTTGGACTGGACGACGAGCAGCGCGCGGCCGTCGGGGGTGCGCTCGATGCCGTTGGCGTTGTTGCCCTCGCCGTAGACCAGGTCGCCGGTGAGCGGGATCCGGCGGACCGCCGCCTGCTTCGGCAGCGCGCCCCCGCGCCCGAGCGGCACCTGGTAGAGGACGGGGTTGCGCGAGTCGGTGAAGTACGCGGCGTCCTTGGTCAGCACGACGTCGTTGACGAAGCTCTCGCCCGTGGCGAAGGTGTAGGACGCGAGCGTGCGGCCGGTGCGGGTGTCGATCACGCGGGGGTCTCCCCCGGTGCCGCCGGCGACGAACAGGCGCCGCTTGCCGTCCACCTTCAGGCCGAGCGAGGGCGTCCCGGGGCCGGCGGCCAGCTGGCTCACGCGGCCCGACCGGAGGTCGATCCTCACGATGCGTCCGTCGACGCGGGAGCCGAGGTAGGCGGTGCGCCCGGGCCCGGTGGCGATGCCCTCGGGCTGGAAGCCGTCGGGCAGCCGGTAGGTGTCGGGCGAGGCCGCGGCGGACGGCGAGGCGCCGACGAGGACGAGCAGGGCTGCCGTCAGCAGCAGCAGGGCAGGGCGTGCGAGGCGCATGGGGACTCCGAGGTCGGGGGTCCGACCATCGTGCGTCAGGTCGCCGGCAGGTGCTCGCCGAGGAACGCCGCGGTGGTCTGCCAGGCGCGGGCCGACGCGTCGGCGTGGTGGAACGCCGGCATCGGGTTGTCGAACGCGTGGTCGGCGCCCTCGTAGGTCTCGAAGCGGGTGTGGGGGCCGTCGACGGCGGCCCGGATCTTCTCGACGGCCTCGGCCCCGAGGTAGGCGTCCGACGTGCCGACGTGGTGCAGGCTCGGCGCGGTCACCCGGTCGGCGAGGTGCAGCAGGTCGGGCAGCGCGGACCCGTAGTAGCTGACCAGGACGGCGGGGTCGCGCTCGGCTGACATCGCGAACGCGAGCCCTCCCCCGAAGCAGAAGCCGATCGCGCCGACGTCGCCCGTGACGGCCTCGTCGGACCGCAGGTGGTCGAACGCCGCGGCCGCGTCCTGGACGGCGGTGTCCCAGTCGAGCTGCTGCACCAGGCCCATGGCCTGCTGCAGCACGTCGTCGCGGGTCTCGTCGACGGTGGCGCGCTCCAGCCGCCAGTAGATCTCGGGGGCGAGCACGACGTAGCCGAGCGCGGCGAGGTCGGCGGCGCGCGAGCGGATGTAGTCCGAGACGCCGAAGATCTCCTGCAGCAGCACCAGGCCGGGCCCGGTGCCGCCGGGCGGCAGCCAGCGGTGCGCGGGCATCGGCCCGTCGTCGGTGTGGACCTCGACCTGAGTACCCGCGTCCGTGCTCACCTCCCCAGCCTAGGCCGGGGAGGTGAGCACGGCCGGTGGTGCCTCAGGCGGCCTCGCGCAGCTCGAGGTAGGCCACCGCGGTGTCGGGCTGGTCGGCGAAGACCGCGTCGATGCCGGCGTCCAGGAAGGCGTCGTACTCGGCGAAGACGTCGCCCTTGGTGTTCGGGTCCGTGCCGTCGCGGAAGTCCGCGGGCAGGAACTGGTTCTCGTCGCGGAAGGTGTAGACCACCACGTCGAGCCCCACCCGGTGCGCGTCCCGGACGATCGACGTCGGCGCCTTCAGGAAGCCGGCGGCGTCGCGCGGGATGACCTGGTTCTTCTCCGGGCCGAGCCAGTCGGCGTACTTGGCCACCTGGCGCAGGCCGCTGGCGCTGGTGACGTCGGCCCAGGTGCGCGGGTCGCCCTGCGCGACGAGGTCGTACGGGGCCCCCGTGGCGGAGGTGAGCTGCACCAGCGGGACGGGCGTGCGGGTGTTCAGGTACTTGAGGTTGGTGGTCTCGAAGGACTGGATGACGACCTTGGAGCGCTTCTTGTCCAGGCCCGCCCGGTCGAGCACGCGGAGCAGGGGCTTCTCCAGGCCGAGGCCGATGCCCTGGAAGTAGGTCGGGTGCTTGGTCTCCGGCGCGATGCCGACGTTCGTGCCGCGTCGACGATTCTCCTTCTTCACCAGCGCGATCACCTCCTCGATCGTCGGGATCTCGTAGTACCCGTCGTAGCGGGTGTTGGCCGGACGCGTCTGGGGCAGCCGCTCCTTGGCGCGCAGGGTCTTGAGCTCGCGGAGGGTGAAGTCCTCGGTGAACCAGCCGCTGATCTTCACGCCGTCGATCGTCTTGGTGGTCTTGCGGTCGGCGAACTCGGGGTGGTCCGCGACGTCGGTCGTGGTGCTGATCTCGTTCTCGTGTCGCGCGACGAGCCGGCCGTCCCTGGTGCTGACCAGGTCGGGCTCGACGTAGTCCGCGCCCATCTCCATGGCGAGCTTGTAGGACGCGAGCGTGTGCTCGGGGCGGTAGCCCGATGCCCCGCGGTGGCCGAAGACGAGGACGTCGTCCTGCGCGCTCCCGCGGTCGGACGAGGCGGAGACGCCGGTGTCGACGGCGCCCTGGGACGGGGCGCCGACGGTGCCGACGAGGAGCGCGGCCGCGGTGGCGGCGGCGAGCGCGGCGGGGGCGAGCGCGCGCAGGGGGGATCGGAAGGTCATGGGCACCAGTCCAGGGACGGTCGGTGACCCGAGGGCCACGGCGTTGGGGGGTCGGGATGAACCGTGACGGAACGGACGGGGTGCGTCAAGGGTGCGCGGGCTCGGGTCGGCGCGACGACCGGCGCGCCCAGGGCCAGGTGAGCAGCGCCCAGGCGGCGATCACCACGGCGATCTCGACGACGACGTAGCCGGGCCAGGGCCCCAGGAGGTCGAGCACCGAGCCGCGCGCGGGCTTGGCGTTGAGGTAGCCGTAGTTGGTGCCGACGACGAGGTTGAAGCAGAACGCCGCGACGGCCCACGTCAGCGTGATCGCCACGACCGAGCGCAGGTCGCGCCAGCGGGGAGCGATCCCCAGGCCGAGCGTGAGGTACACCGAGGCCCAGACGATCAGCAGGTGCATCGCCCAGAACATCAGGTAGCGGGCGCCGGGGAAGTCGGTGGCCAGGTCGGGCGTGATCATCGCCTGCGTGACCAGCGTCAGGCCCCAGAGGTAGGTGAGCGTCACCGACCAGCGGCGGTGCGTCCAGAGCGCGTGCACCGCGAACACCCACGCGAGGTCGCAGAGCTGGAACGGCAGCGACGTGCCGAGGTCCCACTCCGCGGGCGTGAGCTGCAGCAGCTGGAGCGGGACGGTGAACACCGGGATCAGGACGGCGAACACGCGGCTCAGCACGACCGCGGACGGTCGCCCGCGCTGCGCCCGGCCCACGAGCACCATGACGAGCCCACCGACGAGGAGCAGCGCGAGCGCCCCCAGGTGGGAGGGCCCGAAGGTGGTGAAGTCGCCGGCCGCGGTGGTCATGTCACCCGGGTGGACGTGCGGCGCCGTCGCCTGGTTCCTCAGCCGACCAGTCGGGCGCGCAGCCGGTCGACCAGGCCCGCGTCGCCGCCGACGTCGGCCACCCAGGCCGTCACCCCGCCCGGCCAGGCGTCCCAGACGTCGAGCGCCGCCTCGATCGCGTCGGTGGGCACCGCGAGGTGCACCGAGGACGCGGGGCGGGACGGGTCGATCCGGGGCGAGTGCTGCAGGCGCGCGAGCACCGCCGCCATCGCGTCGCCCGTGCGCAGGTAGTCCGCGACGACGTCCTCGCGCGAGACCCCCACGCAGCGCAGCGCCAGCGCGACCAGCACGCCGGTGCGGTCCTTGCCGGCCGCGCAGTGCACGAGCACGGCGCCGTCGGCGTCGGCCACCAGGGCCAGGGCGCGCACGACCTCCGGCCCGGCGAGCTCGAGCATGCCGAGGTACAGCTCGGCGAGCCCGCCCTCCCGCATCCGGCGCACCGTCTCGGGATCGCCGGACTGGACGCCGTCGGGACGCAGCGCCTCGAGCAGCGGCACGTGGTGCAGGTCGAGGCCGCTGTCGGCCAGCGGGTGGCCGGCACCGATCTCGGGTGCCGAGCGCAGGTCGACGACGCGCTCGGGTGGCCAGACGACACCGTCGGGCGCGCGGTCGTCCCCGTGGGGCAGGGCGCTGCGCAGCAGCACGCCGGAGTGGGTCCGGCCGCCGCCGGCGACCGGGATGCCGCCGACGTCGCGGAGGTTGGGCACGGTGGAGGTCACGCCCCCGACACTATCGCCGGGGGCGGACGCTCAGTCGTCGGAGAGCTGGCCGAGCAGGTCGTGCCGGGTCAGGACGCCGGTGGGCATCCCGTCGACGTGGACGAGCAGCGCGTCGGCGTCGGTGAGGGCCGTGACCGCCGCGGACAGGGCCTCGCCCGAGCCGATGCTGGGCAGCGGCTCGGACATGTGCTGCTCGACGCGGTCGTTGAGCTTGGCGGTCCCGGCGAACAGCCGCTCGAGGAGCAGGCGCTCGCTGACCGAGCCGGCCACCTCGGCGGCCATCACGGGCGGCTCGGCGCGCACGACGGGCATCTGGGAGACGCCGTACTCGTGCAGGATCGCGACCGCGTCGGCGATGGTCTCGTCGGGGTGCGTGTGGACGAGGTCCGGCAGCGACCCGTCCTTGGTGGTGAGGAGGTCGCGGACGGTGCGTCCCTGCTCGGCGGGCAGGAAGCCGTAGCGGGCGAGCCAGCGGTCGTCGAAGACCTTGGTGAGGTAGCCGCGGCCGCCGTCGGGCAGCAGGACGACGATGACGGCCTCGGGGTCGTCGAGCTCGTGGGCGAGCTGCACCGCGGCCCAGGTGGCCATGCCGCACGAGCCGCCGACGAGCAGCGCCTCCTCGCGGGCGAGACGACGGGTCGTCCAGAAGGAGTCCTTGTCGCTGACCTCGATGATGCGGTCGCAGATGTCGGGGTCGTAGGTGGTGGGCCAGAAGTCCTCGCCCACGCCCTCGACGAGGTAGGGGCGCCCGGTGCCCCCGGAGTAGACCGAGCCGACCGGGTCGGCACCGATGACCTGCACCCGTCCGTCGCTGACCTCCTTGAGGTAGCGGCCGGTCCCGCTGATCGTGCCGCCGGTGCCCACGCCCGCGACGAAGTGCGTGATGCGGCCCTCGGTCTGACGCCAGAGCTCGGGGCCGGTGGTCTCGTAGTGCGACCGCGGGTTGTTGGCGTTGGCGTACTGGTTGGGCTTCCAGGCGCCCTCGATCTCCTGCACCAGGCGGTCGGAGACGTTGTAGTACGAGTCGGGGTGGTCCGGGGGCACCGCGGTGGGGCACACCACGACGCGCGCACCGAAGGCCTCGAGCACGTTGCGCTTGTCGACGCTCACCTTGTCGGGGCAGACGAACACGCACTGGTAGCCCTTGGCCTGCGCCACGATGGCCAGGCCGACCCCGGTGTTGCCGCTCGTGGGCTCGACGATGGTGCCGCCCGGGCGCAGGCTGCCGTCGGCCTCGGCCGCCTCGACCATGCGCAGCGCGATGCGGTCCTTCACGCTGCCGCCGGGGTTGAAGTACTCCACCTTGGCCAGGACGGTGCCAGGGGCGCCGTCGATCACCTTGCCCAGCCTGAGAAGCGGGGTGTTGCCGACGAGGTCCATGAGCGAGTTCGCGTACTCCACCTCCCCAGGGTAGGGGTGGCCCGCGCCACAGGGCTCGGGCGGGCGTCCGGGACGGGCGGCGGGGCAGGATGGGGACATGGCCAGTCCGCGCGCAGCACGTCGCCTCGCCGCTGCCGCGCTCTACGGCGGCGGTGGGCTGGGGCTCGTCGGCGGCGGTCTCGTCGGCCTGCTCAAGGCCGAGGCGAAGCTGGCCCGGCACGCGATCGGCATGACGAGCGCGCGCCCGCCGTCACCCGACGGCACCTACGGCGCCGACCTGCCGGGCACCCCGATCCGGCTGCTCGTCATCGGCGACTCCGCGGCCGTCGGCTACGGGATGATCGAGGCCGGCGACACCCCGCCGGCCCTGATGGGCCACGGGCTGTCGGAGCTGGCGGGCCGTCCGGTCGAGGTGCGGAGCCGCGCGGTGGTGGGGGCGAGGTCGGCCGACCTCGACGGGCAGATCGACCGCGGGAGCGACCCCGTGCCCGACGTCGTGTCCATCGTGGTCGGCGCGAACGACGTGACGCACTCGGTCCCGCCCGCCCAGGCGGTGCGCTCGCTCGACGCCGCGGTGCGACGGCTGCGCGAGATGGGCTGCGAGGTCGTCGTGGGCACCTGCCCCGACCTCGGCACCGTCCGTCCCCTCCCCCAGCCGCTGCGGCTCGTCGCCCAGACCTGGAGCCGCCGGCTCGCCGCGGCGCAGACCATCACCGTCGTCGAGGCGGGCGGACGGTCGGTGTCGCTGGCGGGCCTGCTCGGCCGCGACTTCCACTCCGCGCCCGAGGAGCTGTTCGGCGCCGACCGCTTCCACCCGTCGCTGGCGGGGTACGCCTCGATGGTGGCGGCGATGCTGCCGTCGGTGGCGGTGGCCGTCGACGCGTGGGACGAGGACGAGGAGACCGCCTCCTACCCCGCCGGCACCGTCCTGCCCGTCTCGTTCGCCGCCGCCCGCGCCGCGTCCGTCGGCGGCACCGAGGTGGCCCGTACCCACGTGGCCGGCGACGACCGCGGCCCGCGGGGCCGCTGGGCCGCCCTCCGCCGCCGCTGACCCCTCCCTCCGCTCTCGTCGAGTTCCGGCTCAGTTACCCGTCAGACCTCGCGGTGGGTGACTGAGCCGGAACTCGACGCAGGGCAGGGCAGGGCGCCGGACGCACGACGCCCCCGCGACCCTCCCTGGACGAGCGGAGGGCGGCGGGGGCGCCGGGACGGACCGGTGGGTCAGTCGCTGCTGCTGAAGATCGACACGAGGCGGAGGATCTCGATGTAGATCCAGACGATCGTGACGGTGAGGCCGAACGCCGAGCGCCAGGACTCGCTCTCGGGCAGGCCGTTGCGGATGCCGTGCTCGATCTCGTCGAAGTCGAGCATCAGGAACAGCGCGCCGAGGCCGACCATGAGCAGACCGAAGCCGATGGCCAGCGGGCCGTCGCCGCGGATGCCCAGCGGGGCGCCGAAGAGCGACATCACCAGGTTGACGAGCATCAGGCCGACGGCCGCGATGCCGGCGATCATGACGCCACGCTTGAACTTGGTGGTGACCCGGACGAGGCCGGACTTGTAGACGCCGAGCGTCGAGGCCACGACGAGCACCGTCGCGAGGACGGCCTGCGGCACGACACCGGCCGGCACCGCACCGAACTGGATCGGGATGACCAGCGACAGCGCACCGAGGGCGACGCCCTGGGCGGCCGCGTAGGCGATGACCAGGGGCGGGCTGACGGCCTTCTTGAAGATGTTGACCATGGCCAGCACGAAGCCGACGATCAGGCCGACGAAGCCGATGCCGGTCGCGCGGGACAGGTCGGCGTCGGTGGCGATCGGGCTCAGGTAGAACCAGGTGGCCGCACCGACCACGGCGACCGTGCCGAGGGTGATGGCGGACTTCTGGACGACCGTGTCGATCGTCATGGGCCCCTGCTGGACCGGGGTCGTCGGGGCACCGTGACCGTAGTCGTAGTCCGTGGGCGCACCGGCGCCGGTGGACCAGGTCGAGGGCGAGCTCTGGTAGCTGGGGGCGGGACCGGCGGACCGGCCGTTGAACCCCTCGCTGCGGGCGAACACGGGGTTGCTGCTGTGCATGGATTCCTCCGTCGGGCGGGACCACAGTGCCGGGTCTCGTCGCTGTCACCCTAACAACGTGTCGGGTGACCCGCGTGTTCCCGCGGACCGGCGTGGGGACGGGGTGGGGCCTCCCGGCATCATGGTCCGGTGCAGCAGACCGACTCGGGCGACCGCTACCAGCGCAAGGTCGTCTCCTTCACCGCCCGCGGCAGCCGGCTCGACGCGCGTCGTCAGCGCATCTGGGACGAGCACGCCGACCGCTTCGTGCTCGACGTCCCCCGCGGCGAGGCCACCACGTCCGTCCACCCCGACTGGCGCCTGGACGTGCCCGCCGTCTTCGGCCGCGAGGCGCCGCTCGTCGTCGAGATCGGGTCGGGCAAGGGCGAGGCGATCATCCACGCCGCCGAGACCCACCCGGACGTCGACCACCTCGCCGTCGAGGTCTACCGCCCGGGCGTCGCGCAGACCGTCCTGCTGGCCACCCGCCGCGAGGTCACGAACGTCCGGATGATCCGCGCCGACGCCGAGGGCGTCCTCGCCCACGCGCTCGCTGCCGCGAGCGTCGACGAGCTGTGGACGTTCTTCCCCGACCCCTGGCACAAGAAGAAGCACCAGAAGCGTCGCCTGGTCGGCCCCCGCCTCGCCGCGTCGGCCGCCCGCGCCCTGCGTCCCGGTGGCCGCTGGCGCCTGGCCAGCGACTGGGCGCACTACTCGGCCCAGATGCGCCAGGTGCTCGACGCCGCCCCGGGCTTCAGCCGCGACTTCGACGGCGACTGGGCGCCCCGCTTCGACGGCCGCCCCGAGACCGGCTTCGAGGCCAAGGCCGCCCGCGCCGGACGCGAGGTCCGCGACCTCGTCTACGTCCGCACCTGACACCGGTGCTCCCGGTGGGGTTCGAACCCACACTGGGACGGGTTTAAGCCGTCTGCCTCTGCCGGTTGGGCTACGGGAGCGTCCGGAGCACCCTACGGCGGGGAGTCAGCCGGCGACGCGCTCGCCGCGCACGCGGTAGGCGGCGACGCGGTGCCGGCGGAGGTTCTCGGCGCCCGCGGCGAGCGACAGCCTCCACACCCGCGCCTGCAGCTCGCCCACGGCCTCGACCACCTCGTCCCAGTGCTGGTCGAGGCCGCCGGAGCGGCGGGCGAGGGTGCGCAGGAGGTCGTCGCGGGCCGGCTCGACCGACACGACCTCGACGTCGTCCTTCTCCCAGGCCGCGAGCAGCGTGCTCAGCGGGTCGGGGTGGGTGACGTGGAGACGGACGGGTCGTGACCCCTCGGGGCCGTCGGCGGTCCGCTCCTCCTCGGGGACGGGCTCGCCCAGGACGGCGGCGGCGAGGTCGACCGGGAGGTCGCGGTCCATCTCGACGCCGACGGGCGCGTAGCCGCCCACCGCCTCGAGCGCGACGTCGGGCGGACGCGGCGCGGGGCCGACCGCGCCGAGCAGGACGGTGGTGCGCAGCACCTCGCGGCGTCCGACCTGGTCCAGCTCGCGGTCGGTGCCGACCGCGTCGGCGTAGTCGAACAGCAGGCTGGTGGCGCGGCCGAAGTCACCCTCCACGTCGATCTCGCCGCAGACGTAGGCACGGGCGACGCCGAGCGGACCGGGCGCCCACAGCAGGCGGCGCAGCGCCTTGCGCGAGCGGATGTGGACGAGCACGTCGTCGGTGCCGTGGTCGACGCGGGAGCCGTCCCAGGTCTGGACCGACAGCGCCGGGACGGTGCCGAAGAGCTGCTGCAGGAGCGCGTCGAGGCGCACGGCAGCGCCGCGGGTGCTGCCGTCGGGGTCAGGCGTGGACACCGGCCACCGCCTTCGCGCTGGTCATCACGTCGTCGAGCATGTCCGGTGTCAACCTCCTCGTGAAGGTGTTCTGCTGACTGGGGTGGAAGCACCCCAGCAGGGTCACTTTACGCCCGTCGGGGGTGGTCAGGAGGGCGTTCGCCCCGTGCCCGAAGCGTGGCAGCGGGCGCGGGACGGTGCCGCCCGAGGTCGACCAGGCCCGCAACGTCCCCCCCATCCGTACGCCCCGAGGGCGACCACGACGCGCACGGACGGTGACACCAGGGCGAGCTCGGCATGAAGCCACGGTGCGCAGGCGTCGCGCTCCTCGACCGTCGGCTTGTTGTCCGGCGGCGCGCACCGGACCGCCGCGACCATCCGCGCGCCCAGGAGCTCCTGGCCGTCGGCGGCATGGACGCTCGTGGGCGTGCGCGCGAGGCCGGCGCGGTGCATCGCCGCGAACAGCCAGTCGCCCGAGCGGTCGCCGGTGAAGACGCGGCCGGTGCGGTTGGCCCCGTGCGCGGCCGGGGCCAGGCCCACCACGAGCAGCCAGGGGTCGGCGGCGCCCCAGCCGGGGACCGGACGCCCCCAGTAGGGCTCCTCGGCGTAGGCACGACGCTTCTCGCGGGCAACGTCCTCGCGCCAGCGCACGAGCCGCGGGCAGGCCGAGCAGACCGACACCCGCGCACCGAGGTCGTCGAGGTCGCGCACCGACCGCGCCTGGCGGGCGACGCCGCCCGCCGACCGCGCCACGGGCGTCGACCGGTCCGCGAGGTCGCCCGGCCAGCCCTCCCCCGGCGGCACCGGCGAGGCGAGGCCCTCGGCGCCCGGGGGGACGGTCATGCGCAGGTCCAGGCGATCCCGTCGAGGATGTCGGACTCGGACACGAGCAGGCGGCCGGAGGAGGCGGGCACCGCGTCGAGCAGGCCGCGGAGCACGAGGGCGCCGCCACCGATGACGTCGGCCCGTCCGGGGTGCAGCCAGGGCAGCTCGCGACGGCGCGCGACGCTGCTCGCGACGAGGTCGTCGCAGAGCGCGCGGACGTCGTCGAACGCGAGGCTCGCGTGGTGGATGCGGTCACGGTCGTAGCCCTCGAGCCCGAGGACGCCGGCGGCGACGGTGGTCACCGTGCCCGCCACGCCCACGACGGTGCGCACGGACGACAGGTCGATGCCGCTGGCCAGGAGCGCGTCCCGCACGTCGACGCGGCAGGCCTCGACCTGCGCGGGGGTGGGCGGGTCGTCGGCCAGGTGACGCTCGGTGAGGCGCACCGAGCCGACGTCGAGCGAGACCGCCTGATCGGCCGTGCCGTCGGTGCCGACGACGAGCTCGGTGGACCCGCCGCCGAGGTCGGCGACGAGCACGGGGCCCTCGACGCCGGGCAGGTCGCGCGAGGCGCCGAGGTAGGTCAGCGCCGCCTCCTCGTCGCCGCTGAGCACCTCGGGCTCGACGCCCAGGACGTCGCGGACACCGGCGGCGAAGTCGGCGGCGTTGGACGCGTCGCGGGTGGCCGAGGTGGCGCACAGGCGCACCCGCTCGGCGCCGAGGTCGGCGATCGTCCCCGCGTACTCCGCGCAGGCGTCGAGGGTGCGGCGCAGCGCCTCGGGATCCAGACGGCCGGTGCGGTCGACGCCCTGGCCGAGCCGCACGATCCGCATGTCGCGGACGAGGTCGTCCTTGTGGTCGCCGCGGACGTCGGCGACCAGCAGGCGGATCGAGTTGGTGCCGCAGTCGATCGCCGCGACGCGGGTCACGGGGCCTCGTCGACGGGCGCGACGCCGCAGGGGGTGCCCTCCCACCAGGCGCCGAGGAGGTCGAGGGTCTCGTCGCCGAGCGGGTTCACGCCGCGTCCCTTGGCGAGCGCGTGCCCCGCTAGCACGTGCAGGCACTTGACCCGGGTGGGCATGCCACCGGCGGACACGTGGGCGATCTCGGGCACGTGGCCGATCGCCTCGCGCTCGGCGAGGTAGCTCTCGTGCGCGCGGCGGTAGTGCGCGGCGAGGTCGTCGTCGGCGCCGAGACGCTCGGTCATCTCGCGCATCAGGCCGGACGCCTCGAGGGTGCCGATCACGCCGGCGAGACGGTCGCACGTCACGTAGTAGAGCGTGGGGAACGGGGTGCCGTCGTCGAGCCGGGGCTCGGTCTCGACGACGTTGGGGTGGCCGCTGGGGCAGCGGGACGCCACGGCGCGCACGCCGCGCGGGGGACGTCCGAGCTGGGCCGCGACCGCCTGGAGGTCGGCGGGGTCAGTCATCGGTGGGGGCGATCTCGTCCTGGTCGGGCTCGATGACGGCGTCGGGGTCCGAGCGCGTCGTGGTCTCCGGCTTCTCGCCGGCCTTCTCGACCGTGCCCCACAGCGAGGTGTACCAGTCGGGGCGGTCGGGCTCGCCGGTCGCGCGGACCGGCGGCTTGGTCTCGGTGCCCAGCACCTGGCCGTCGGCGCCGACGACGCGGTAGCCCACCTCGCCGGGCTTGACCCAGCCGAAGCGCTCGCGGGCCAGCGTCTCGACGTAGTCGTCGTCGTCGAACCGGCGCTGGTCGCGCTGGAGCTCCTCGATCGAGCGCTGGGACGCGCTGATTTCGGCGCGCGCCTCGCGCAGCTCGTCCTGCTGCTGCAGCCAGGCCCGCAGGCTCGACGCGTAGGAGATGACGAGCACGAGCATCACGAGGAGCATCACCGCCGCGCGACCGGTGAAGCGCGAGCGTGGGCGCGTCACCGCCTCGCGGACGGACGGACGCGACCGCGCCGACCGGCCCGCGCCCGGCCGGGGGCCGGTGCGCGGGCGCGGGCGCTGGCGCGGGTCGCGTGCCAAGGCTCAGCCCTGGGTCATCCGCGGGAACGCCGACGCACCGGCGTAGCGCGCGGCGTCGTCCAGCATCTCCTCGATGCGCAGCAGCTGGTTGTACTTGGCGACGCGCTCGGAGCGGGCCGGGGCACCGGTCTTGATCTGGCCGCAGTTCGTGGCGACGGCGAGGTCGGCGATCGTGGTGTCCTCGGTCTCGCCCGAGCGGTGGCTCATCATGCAGCTGTAGCCGTGGCGGTGGGCGAGGTCGACCGAGTCGAGCGTCTCGGTGAGCGAGCCGATCTGGTTGACCTTCACGAGCAGCGCGTTGGCGGCGCCCTCGTTGATGCCGCGCTCGAGCCGCTCGACGTTGGTGACGAACAGGTCGTCGCCGACGATCTGGACCTTGTCGCCGAGCGTCTCGGTCATCGCGACCCAGCCGGCCCAGTCCTCCTCGTCGAGGGGGTCCTCGATGGACACGATCGGGTACGACGCGGCGAGCTCGGCGTAGTAGGCCACCATCTGCTCGGACGTCTTGGCGGCGCCCTCGAAGGTGTAGGACCCGCCGGAGTGGAACTCGGTGGCCGCGACGTCGAGCGCGAGCGCGATGTCTGTGCCGAGCTTGAGGCCGGTCTTCTCGACGGCGACGGCGATCAGGTCGAGCGCCGCGCGGTTGGACGACAGGCTGGGCGCGAAGCCGCCCTCGTCGCCGAGGCCGGTGGCCAGGCCGTCGGCCTTCAGCACCGAGCGGAGCGCGTGGTAGACCTCGGTGCCCTGACGGAGCGCCTCGGCGAAGGTGGGCGCGCCGATCGGCGCGATCATGAACTCCTGGATGTCGACGTTGCTGTCGGCGTGCGCGCCGCCGTTGAGGATGTTCATCATCGGCACGGGCAGCACGTGGGCGTTGGGGCCGCCGACGTAGCGGAAGAGCGGCAGGCCGAGCGACTCCGACGCCGCGCGGGCCACGGCCAGCGAGACACCGAGGATGGCGTTGGCGCCGAACTGGGCCTTGTTGGGAGTGCCGTCCAGGCGCAGCAGGGTGGCGTCGAGGATGCGCTGCTCGTCGGCCTCGAAGCCCACCAGCTCGGGGGCGATGGCCTCGTTGACGGCGTCGACGGCCGTGCGGACGCCCTTGCCGCCGTAGCGCTCGCCGCCGTCACGCAGCTCGACGGCCTCGAACTGGCCGGTGGAGGCACCCGACGGCACCGCCGCACGGCCGATGGTGCCGTCGTCGAGGGCGACCTCGACCTCGACGGTGGGGTTGCCGCGCGAGTCCAGGATCTCGCGGGCTCCAACTGCCTCGATGCTTGCCACTCGTGCTCCTCGTTCGGGGTCGACGTCGCGGTCAGCCTAGACCCGGGCCGGGGCCCGGACGGGGTGCCGCGCCCGTCGTCTAATTGTGGTCAGGACGACGATATACCCGCGGGAGGGATGCACCTCACGCGAACGCGCGGGCGACCTCGCGCCGCAGCTCCTGCTCGGCGTCGACGCCGAGGGCTCGGGCCTCCTGCACGAGGAGCAGCAGGCGCGCTCCCACGTCCGCAGGGTCCGTCGGCGCGCCGAGGTCGATCGGCCCACCGCGCTGCTCGCGCTCGAGCACCTTGTCGGCGAGCGCGAGCGCCGGCAGCGACGCCGGGATGCCCTCGGCGGACGAGCGGCGGGGGCGCCCGGCCGCCTTGATGGCCTGCCAGTTGGCGTCCACCTCGTCCGCGTCGGCCACCTGCACGTCGCCGAACACGTGCGGGTTGCGCTCGACCAGCTTGGCGACGATCCCGTCGGCGACGTCGTCGACGGTCCAGGCGTCGTCCCCCGGGGCGTCCTCGGCGATCCGCGCGTGGAACACCACCTGCATCAGCAGGTCGCCGAGCTCCTCGCGCAGGTGGTCGCCGTCGCGCTCGTCCAGCGCCTCCAGCACCTCGTGGGTCTCCTCCAGCAGGTAGCGCACCAGCGAGTCGTGGGTCTGCTGCTGCGTCCAGGGACAGTGCCGGCGCAGCTGGTCCATCACCTCGACCAGGTCGAGCACCCGGGCCCCGGGGAGGTCCCACGACCCGTGGACGACCTCGACCTCGGTGTCGTCACCGCCCTCGACCAGGCCGGTGGCGAGACCGGCGGCCCAGTCGCTGCTGTCGTGCGGCGCGATCCAGGCCGTGACGCCCTCCCCCGCCGGCCTCGGGCCGCCGACGCCGACCGCGGTGCCCATCGCACGGACCGCCCGGACCGTGGGGTCGTCGAGATCGGGCGCGGTGACGTGGTCCGCATCTCGCAGCGCGTCCCACGCGTCGGCGGACAGCAGCCCCGGCGCGACGCGCGGGGACGTGACGACGATCTGCAGCAGGCTCACGCCGCCCAGTCTGCCGGGGAGCGCCGCAGCGCCCGTCGTGGGTCAGCTGGTGCAGCTCTGGCCGGCCGGCAGCTCGGTCGCCGGGTCGCTGACGGCGACCGAGAGCGAGCCGGTGCGGCCGGTGGGCTGCAGGGTGGAGGTGTTGAGGCCGAGGCGAGGGTCGACGTCGACGTCGGCCTGCTCGAGCCCGGTCTGGAGCACCGGGCTGCCGGCCTGCAGGAGCTGCTGCTCGGCGCCGGCGATCTCCTCGGCCGTGGATCCGGCGTAGTCGAAGCCGATCTCCTTGGCGCCCAGCGCGGCGACGAGGGCCGACGTGCGGGCCTGCTCGTCGAGGAGGTCGCGGACGCGGGCGAAGCGGTCGGCGCCCAGCGCCTCGCGGGCGGCGGCGAGCTGGGCCGCGGGGACCTCGCTGCGGCTGCGCGGCACGGTGACGTCCTCGGCGCGCGCGGCACGCTCGGCGAGCTGCGCGACGATGAAGCTGCTGGCCACGGCACGACGCGCGTCGCCCGTGGCGGTGGCCGCCTGGTCCTGCGCACCCGCGCCGGCGATCACGCAGTAGTCGGCGCTGCGCGCGTCGAGGTCGCTCATCGAGAGGGTGTTGCCGTCGACGTCGACCGCGATGCCCGGCTTGACGCTGCCGCACCCGGCGAGCGCGAGCACGGCGAGGGCGGCGGCGGCGAGGCGCACGACGCGAGGGGGCGTGGTCACGGGGGTCCTCCGAGGGGCTTCACGGCAACGAGCGACTGCAGCCTATCCGTGTCGTGCGTCTCAGCCCGCGACGGGGACGGGGACCAGGACCGTCTCGATCACCACGCGCGCCCAGTCGAGCAGCTCCTGGTCGGCGAGCGGACGTCCGCCGACCTTGGCCGTGCGAGGACGCGGGACCAGGACGGTGCTGGTCGCGGGCTTGACCAGCGTGCCGGGGTAGACGCGCTGGATGCGCAGCCGGGCCGACTCGGGGAGGTCGACGGGGGCGAACCGGACGAAGTTGCCGGCCAGCGTCACCTCGCCGACGCCCGCGGTGCGGACGCGGACGCGCAGCCGGGCGACCTCGAGCAGCGCGGCCACCGGGGGCGACGGCTCGCCGTACCGGTCGACCAGCTCCTCGCGGACCTCGTCGACGTCGGCGTCGGTGGTGACGGCGGCCAGGCGCTTGTACATCTCGAGGCGCAGCCGCTCGCTGGGGACGTAGTCGTGCGGCAGGTGCGCGTCGACGGGGAGCTCGATCTTGACGTCGCGCTCGCGCTCGCCGCTCTCGCCGCGGAACTCCGCGACGGCCTCGCCGACCAGGCGCACGTAGAGGTCGAAGCCGACGTCGGCGATGTGGCCGGACTGCTCGCCGCCGAGCAGGTTGCCGGCACCACGGATCTCGAGGTCCTTCATCGCGACCGCCATGCCGCCGCCGAGCTCGGAGTGCTGGGCGATCGTGGCCAGCCGGGCGTGCGCGGTCTCGGTGAGCGGCTTCTCCGGCGGGTAGAGGAAGTACGCGTAGGCGCGCTCGCGGCCACGGCCGACCCGTCCGCGCAGCTGGTGCAGCTGGGACAGGCCGAACGCGTCGGACCGCTCGACGATCATCGTGTTGGCGTTGGAGACGTCGAGGCCGGACTCCACGATCGTGGTGCAGACGAGGACGTCGTACTTCTTCTCCCAGAAGTCGACCATCACCTCCTCGAGGCGGTGCTCGCCCATCTGCCCGTGCGCCGACGCGATGCGCGCCTCGGGCACCAGCTCCTGCAGGTGGGCGACGGTGCGGTCCATGCTCTGCACGCGGTTGTGGATGTAGAAGACCTGGCCCTCGCGCAGCAGCTCGCGGCGGACGGCCGCGATCACCTGGCCGTCGTCGTAGCCGCCCACGAAGCTCAGCACGGGGTGCCGCTCCTCGGGCGGGGTGGCGATCGTCGACATCTCGCGGATGCCCGTGATGGCCATCTCGAGCGTCCGCGGGATCGGGGTGGCTGACATGCTCAGGACGTCGACGGCGGCGCGCAGCTGCTTCAGCGCCTCCTTGTGCTGGACGCCGAAGCGCTGCTCCTCGTCGACGATCACGAGCCCGAGCTTGGGAATCTTGACGCCTGGCTGCAGCAGCCGGTGCGTGCCCACGACGAGGTCGATCGTGCCGTTCTCGAGACCGGCCAGCACCTCGCGCGACTCGGCCTCGGTCTGGAACCGCGACAGCGACCGGACGGTGACGGGGAACTGCCCGAACCGCTCCTCGAAGGTGGCGGTGTGCTGCTGCACGAGCAGCGTGGTGGGCACCAGGACGATCACCTGCATGCCGTCCTGCACGGCCTTGAACGCCGCACGTACCGCGATCTCGGTCTTGCCGTAGCCGACGTCGCCGCAGATCAGGCGGTCCATCGGGACCTCACGCTCCATGTCGCGCTTGACCTCGTCGATGGAGATCAGCTGGTCGGGCGTCTCGGCGTAGGGGAACGCCTCCTCCAGCTCGCGCTGCCACGGGGTGTCGGGTCCGAAGGCGTGGCCCTTCGTGGACTGGCGGGCCGCGTAGAGCTTGATCAGCTCGCCCGCGATCTGGCGGACCGCGCGACGGGCGCGCGTCTTGCGCTTGGTCCAGTCGGCGCCGCCCATCTTGTCCAGGCCGGGGTCCTCGCCGCCCACGTAGCGGCTGATCTGGTCGAGCTGGTCGGTCGGGACGAACAACCGGTCGCCCGGTTGGCCGCGCTTGCTCGGCGCGTACTCGATCACGAGGTACTCGCGGGTGGCGCCCTGGACGACGCGCTGCGTCATCTCGACGTACTTGCCGACGCCGTGCTGCTCGTGCACCACGAAGTCGTTGACGGCGAGCTCGAGCGGGTCGATCTGCTTGCGGCGGCGCGCGGGCATCTTGCGGTCCTGGCGCTGCGCGGCGCGCTGGCCGACGAGGTCGTCCTGCGTGAGCACCACCAGGTCGAGGGCCTCGCTGACGAAGCCGTGGGCGATCTCGCCGCAGACGACGTGGACGACGTCGCGGACCAGCTCCTCCTCGATCAGCTCGTCGTGCGAGGCCGCCGCGACGTCGTGCTCGGCGAACAGCTCGACGGCGCGGGTCGACAGGCCCTGCCCGGGCGTCACGACGACGACGCGCCGCCCGTCGTGCTGCCACTTCTTGACGTCGAGGACGGCCTGCTCGGTGTCGCCGCGGTAGAGCGGTGAGGGCTCGAAGGGGAGGTTGCGGCTCGGGACGGCGCCGGCGTCGGCGGCCGCCGCGGTGGCGGGGCCGACGACGTCGGGGTCGAGGCCGAACGTGGACGTGCTCCACCATGCGCGACCGGTGCCGAGCGTGTGCGCGCGGACGTCGGCGAGGGTGCGGTAGGCGGCCGCGCCGAGGTCGATCGGCGCCTGTCCCCCGCCCGCGGCAGCCGCCCAGGACGCCTGCAGGAACTCCTCGCTGGTGGCGACGAGGTCGTGCGCGCGGCTGCGCACCCGCTCGGGGTCGCACACGAGGACGGTGGTGGCGGCCGGCATCAGGTCGACGAGCAGCTCCATGCCGTCGACGAGCACGGGCGCGAGGGACTCCATGCCCTCGACGGCCAGGCCCTCGCCGATGCGCTCGAGCATCTCGGCGAGCTGGGGCTGCTCCTTCGCGAGCTGCCTGGCCCGCGCCCGCACCTCGTCGGTGAGCAGCAGCTCGCGGCACGGCGGCGCCCACACCCGCTCGACCTTCTCGAGCGAGCGCTGGTCGGCGACGGCGAAGTGCCGGATCTCCTCGACCTCGTCGCCCCAGAACTCCACGCGCAGGGGGTGGTCCTCGGTGGGCGGGAAGACGTCGACGATGCCGCCGCGGACCGCGAACTCGCCGCGACGCTCGACGAGGTCGACCCGCGTGTAGGCGGCGTCGGCGAGGCCCCTCACGACGGCGTCGAGGCCGACGTCCTGCCCGGTGACGAGCTCGACGGGGGCGAGGTCGGCCAGACCCTCCACCTGCGGCTGCAGCACCGAGCGCACCGGGGCGACCACCACCTGCAGCGGCCCGTTCTCGGCGTTGTCGCCGGGGTGCGCGAGACGTCGGAGCACCGCGAGACGGCGACCGACGGTGTCGGAGCGGGGCGAGAGCCGCTCGTGCGGCAGCGTCTCCCAGGCCGGGTAGTAGGCGACGCTCGCGGGGTCGAGCAGGCAGCCGAGCTCGGCCGCCAGCTCCTCGCCCTCGCGGGCGGTGGCGGTGACCACCAGCAGCGGCCCCTCGGCGAGCGCGGCCGCGACGAACGGGCGCAGCGACGTGGGGGCCGTGAGGTCGAGCGCGGCGAGGCCGTCGCGTCGGTCGGCGAGGGCGGAGGCGAGGGTGGTTTCGCGCGCGACGGACCGCGCGAGGGCGTTCAGGGACATTGCTCCCAGGGTACGTCCGTGCGTCGACACCGCCGACGGCGCGGCGACCGGTGGACCCGAGGGGTCAGGACACGTCGGACGATCCGGGCAGGTTGCCCTCGGGGTTGGCAGCCAGCCACTCGGTGGCGCGATCCTCGAGGACGGCACCCCACAGCCCCTTGCCCTGGTCCTCGTTCAGGTACACCACGCTCTGGGCGCCCTCCATGCCCGTGCCCTCGACGGGGACCGTCGCGAAGGTGACGTCGGAGGAGCGGAGGTTGCGCAGGGACAGTGCCAGGCCTCGCATGTCGCCGGTCGACCAGCCGGAGTCGACGCTCAGGTTGCTCGTGATCGCGTCCAGGACGCCGTAGATCTTGCGCGGGCTCCGCAGCGTGCCGTCGGACAACGTCTCCTGCATCGCCGACCGCAGGAAGTTCTGCTGGCGCTTCACCCGGTCGAAGTCGCCACCGGTGAGGCCGTACCGCTGGCGGACGTAGAGCAGGGCCTCCTCGCCGTCGAGCCTCCGGGTGCCGGCCTGCCACGTCTTGTCGCGGATGGTGTCCACGGTGGTCTCCGGGATGGTCACCTCGACCCCGCCGAGGGCGTCGGTGAGCGACCGGAAGCCGTCCCAGTCGATGATCGCCAGGTGGTCGATCCGCACGTTCGTCAGCTTCTCGACGGTCTCGACGGCCAACGAGGGACCCGCGAGCGAGAAGGCCGCATTGATCTTGTTCTTCCCGTAGCCCGGGACGTCGACCCACGAGTCACGCGGGATGGAGATGATCGACGCGCTGCGACGGTCTGCAGCGACGTGCAGGACCATCAGGGTGTCGCTGCGCTGCAGACCGGGGGCCCAGCTGGACTCGGCATCGGCGGAGTCCTCGGCATCGGTATGGTCCGCGGCGTCGTCCCGCTTGTCGCTGCCCATGAGCAGGATGTTGACGGCTCGACCCGCGGCGCCGTCGGCCCGGGACGGGCGGTCGGACAGGCCGGCGAAAGAGTCGGGGATGCGGGTGACCTGGCTCGACAGGCGCTGCTGCAGGTAGAAGCCGGCACCACCGATGATCAGCGCCAGCGCGACTACGCAGGCCAGCAGTCCCCACAGCACCGGGTGCCTGCGCCGGGCACGCGGCTGACTGCTCTCGGCGTGCTCGGTGGGGGCAGGGGTGTGCGACTCGTCGGCGTCCATGGTGGGACCAGGGTAGGCAGCGGCGTGCCCACCCCGGGGACGAACCACCGAAACCTCAGCGTGGTCTCAGCCGCCGAGGTGCGTGGCCACGAAGGCCGTGACCACGGCCGCGAGCTCGGGGCGGCACACGAGCACGTCGGGCAGCCAGGGGTCCTCGCGGTTGTAGACCAGGGCCGAGCCGTCGGCGCGGCTGGTGTGCAGGCCGCTCGCGCGGGCCACGACGACCGGCGCAGCGGAGTCCCACTCGTACTGGCCGCCCGCGTGCACGTAGACGTCGGTCAGGTCGCGCACCACCGACATCGCCTTGACGCCCGCCGAGCCCATGGGCACCAGCTCGGCGCCGAGCGCCTCGGCCAGGGCGGTGACGAACTCCGGGGCGCGGCTGCGGCTCACCGCGATCCGCGGGCGGCCGTCGCCCGGGGGCGGGAGGACGGTCGGGCTATCGGTGCCGAAGGTCTCGCCCAGCGCCGGCTGGGCCACCGCGCCGGCGACGAGGTCCCCGTCCTGCCACAGGGCGACGTGCACCGCCCAGTCGTCGCGGGGCGGCTCACTGAACTCCCGGGTGCCGTCGAGCGGGTCGACGATCCAGACCCGCCGGGCCGTGGACCGGTCGCCGACGTCGGACCCCTCCTCGCTGAGCACCGCGTCGTCCGGACGCAGCTCGCCCAGCATCCGCACCAGCAGGTCGTGGGCGGCGCGATCGCCGGCGTCCTTCAGCTCGCTGCCCTGCAGTCCCTGCTCGCGGACGGCGAGCAGCTCGTTCCCCGCGGCGTCGGCGAGGTGGCGGGCGAGGGCGTGGTCGTCGCTCAGGTCGGTCACGCCGACATTGTGGTCCCCGCGGCGCGGGCGGTGCTCAGGAGGTGGCCGCACGCACGGACGCGTCAGTGTGCTCGGTCTCGGCCAGCACCGTGGAGAGCGCCCGGCGCAGCATCGAGCTCGACGTGTGCACCGTGTAGGGGAAGTACACGACCTCCACGCCGACGGCCGCGAAGTCGGCCTCGAGCTGGTCGCCCTTGGGGGTGCCGCGCCAGTCGTCGCCCTTGAAGATGCGGTGGAAGCCGACCGATCGCCAGGTCTCGACCTTGTCGGGCACGACCTCTTCGTGCACCTCGTCGACGTAGGAGATGTGTCGCACGATCTCGGCACGCTCGGCCAGCGGGACGAACGGCGTGCGGCCCGTCAGGGCCAGCATCTCGTCGGACACGACGCCTGCGACGAGGTGGTCGCAGTGGCTCTTGGCGTGCTTGAGGATGTTGAGGTGTCCGACGTGGAACAGGTCGTAGGCACCGGGTGCGTAGCCGATGATCATGCGTGGCCCCCCGGGCGACGATCGGTCGAATAGGGCCCCATCCTACGGAGCACCCCGGCCCGCCGTCCCGGGTTCGTCCGCCGCAGACGTGCGTCGGCTCGCGAGCCCACCGGCCCGACTGGCGGGGGCGGCGTAGCCCATCTGAGTCATCTTCGGGCCAACGGCCCATCCAAACCGGACGCGTCTGCGAACTACCCAGTCGCGACTACCCAATATGGGTGAGACTTACCCCATCTTAGGTAGATCCCCGACCGAGGCGGCCAGCATGACTCACACGACGACATCCTCCCACGGCGCACACCGCGGCGTCGGAACCTCGCGACCCCTGCGACGGGTGGTCGGCGTCTTCACCACCGCGGCCGTGGCCTTCGCGTCGATCCTGACCTTGGGATCGCTCGACGCCGCCTCGGCATCGGCGATCGTCGTCGCGCAGGACGACTTCACCGCTACCCGAGCCACGGGGTGGGCCGACGCCGCGGTGGGCGGCGCCTACGCGTACTCGACGACGCGCGGCGTCTCCGCCAGCCCGGCCGGCGGCACCATCAGCCTGAACCGTGCCGGCGAGGACCGCGTCGTCTCGCTGCCGGCGGTCTCGGCCGCCGACGTCACCCTGTCGACGACCTCGCGCCTGTCCGTCCGCCCCACGGCCGGCTCGGGCGTCCGCTATGCGATCCGCGTCCGCCAGTCGGGCGCCCGCTCGTACGACGCGCTCGTGCGGGTGCTGCCCACCGGCGGCACACTGCTCTCCCTGGGCCGCGTGGACGCCAACGGCGTCCGTACCCGCCTCACCGCCGACACCACCCTGGCCTCGGTGTCGGGTCCCGGCGCCGTGCTCGATCTGACGCTGTCGGCGTCCGGCTCCGGCCCCGTGGCCCTCACGGCCGACGCCACGCTGACCGACGGGACCAGGAAGAGCACCAGGTCGCTGAGCGTCACCGACGCCTCCGCGCAGCGCCTGACCACGGCAGGCAACGTCGGTGTGTGGGCCTACCTCTCCACCGACACCCCGGCGGCCGCGGTCACCGTGACCTCCCTGAAGGCCACCGCGACGCCGGTGGTCATGCCCAACAAGGCCCCCACCGCTGCCTTCGGCACCACCACGTCGCGCAAGAGCCTCGAAGCCGCGTTCGACGCCACCGCCTCGAGCGACGCTGACGGATCGGTCGCCTCCTACGCCTGGAGCTTCGGCGACGGCAGCACGGCTACGGGCGCCTCGACCACGCGTCGCTACGCTCGGGCCGGCACCTACACCGCCACGCTGACCGTCACCGACGACCGCGGCGCGACCGCCAAGACCACCCGGTCGGTCACCGTGACCGCACCCAACGCGGCACCCGCCGCGACATTCACCGCCGCGCAGAGGGGCCTGGTGCTCACGGCCGACGCCAGGGGCTCGTCCGACACCGACGGAACCGTCCGCGGGTTCGCCTGGGACTTCGGCGACGGCACCACCGGCCAGGGCGCGCAGGCCACCCACGCCTACGCCGACGGCGGCTCGTTCGTCGTCACGTTGACCGTCACCGACGACGACGGCGCCACCGCGACCACCACCCGCACGGTCACCAGCGTCGCCCCCAACAAGGCGCCCACCGCGGCGTTCGCCGCGACGACCCAGCGCAAGGGCCTGCTGGCCACGTTCGACGCCTCGACCTCGACCGACGCCGACGGCTCCGTCAGGTCCTACCGCTGGGTCTTCGGGGACGGGACCTCGGCCACCGGCGTCACGGCCAGCCGCACCTACGCCCGCCCCGGCGCCTACGTCGCGACCCTCACCGTGACCGATGACAAGGGCGCCACCGGCACCACGAGCCGCACCGTCACGGTGGCCGGCCCGAACGTCACGCCGACCGCTGACCTCGCCGTCGACCAGGACGACCTGGACGTCACGCTCGACGCGTCCGGATCACGCGACGCTGACGGCACCATCGACCGCGTCACCTGGGCCTTCGGCGACGGGGCCACCGACACCGGCACCCGCACCGCCCACCACTACGCCAAGGGCGGGCGCTACGTCGTCACCGTCACCGTCACCGACGACGACGGCGCCGTCGCGACCGCGAGCCGCCCGCTCGTCGTCACCGACCCGCCGCCGCCGAACCAGGGCCCGGTCGCGGCCTTCACCGCCTCCGAGCGCGACCTCTCGGCCTCGTTCGACGCCTCGTCGTCGAGCGACGCGGACGGCACCGTCGACGGGTGGTCGTGGAGCTTCGGCGACGGCACCACCGGCTCCGGCCGCGCCGTCGACCACGTGTACCGCGCGGCCGGCACCTACCAGGTCGAGCTCACCGTCACCGACGACGACGGCGCCGTCGACGTGGTCCGCCGCAGCGTGACGGTGGTCGCCCCGAACGCGGTCCCGATCGCCGCGTTCGTCTCGACCCAGGCGGGACTCACCTCCCGGTTCGACGGCGGCGTCTCGACCGACGTCGATGGCGAGCTCGCCGGCTTCGCCTGGGGCTTCGGCGACGGCACCACGGGCACCGGCGCCACCCCGAGCCACACCTACGGCACCGCCGGCTCCTACGACGTCACCCTCACGGTGACCGACGATCGCGGTGCCACCGACAACGTCACCCGCACGGTCACGGTCGCGGCCCCCGCACCGCCCGCTCCCCCGGCCGCACCGGCCGGCGGCAAGCCCAGCGCCGCCACCACGGGAATCCCCGCTGGCATCAAGCTGGCCCGCCATGACGGTGACCTGGTGATCACCAAGCCCGGCACCGTCGTCGACGCCCTCGACGTCCACGGCTTCATCAACGTCAAGGCGGCCAACGTCACGATCAAGCGGACTCGCGTCCGCGGCGGCGACGTCAGGACGAACACCGGCCTGATCACCAACTACGGCTACCCGGGCCTGGTGATCGAGGACAGCTACATCGAGCCGGACGTCGCGTCCGTCTACCAGGACGGCATCAAGGGCTGGGAGTACACCGCTCGCCGGGTCCACGTCGTGGGCGGCGTCGACTCGGCGAAGGTCCAGGGCGACAACGTGCGCATCGAGGACTCCCTGCTGGAGAACACGACGTACTTCGCCAGCGACCCTTACCAGGGCGGCGGCGCGACGCACAACGACAACGTGCAGATCCAGAAGGGTCGCAACATCGTCATCCGGGGGAACACCATCCGCGGCTCGCAGAACTTCGCCATCCTCGGTGCCGCCTCCATCGGCGACACGCCCAACCTGGTGGTGGCCGGCAACTGGGTCGACGACGGCCACTGCACGGTCAAGCTCGAGCAGTTCAAGTCCTACGACTTGACCGCCACCGTCACGAACAACAGGTTCGGGCCGAACCGCAAGGTCAAGAGCTGCGTCCTGCTCGCCACGCCGACCACGAACATGACGGCGAGCGGCAACGTGTGGGAGTCCAACGGCGCGGACGTGCCGATCCTGCGCAAGGCGAACTGACCGCCGGCACCGGCTTCAACGGCGGGGCCGCCCCTCGGGGCGGCCCCGCCGTCGTACGTCATGGACCGGGAGCCGCCGGGGACGAACACGACAAACGGTTCCGATTCAGCGGTGGGCGCACGCAAGTACCCAACGTTAGGTAGTCTACCTATTACGTAGTAGGCCATTTTGAGTACCCACTGGAGCCCGTCGTGACCCCCAGCACCCGCACCCCCCTCGCCCGCCTCGTCACCTGCACGACGCGCGGCCTGGCCCTCGTCGTCCCGGCCGTGCTGGCGGTCGGGTTGCTCGCCGTCGGGTCCGGGACGTCCGGCACCACCGACGACCTCGTCCCGGCCGCGGCCGCGCTGTCCGGTGCCGGCCGCCCTGCGGCGTACAACACGGGGGTGCCGAAGAACCTCAAGCTCAGGGTGCACCGCGGCAACCTCACCATCACCAGGGCCGGCACGAAGATCGACGCGATGGACATCCGTGGCTTCGTCTCCATCAAGGCCCCCAACGTCACCATCACCCGCTCGATCGTGCGCGGCGGCACCCCTCCTCGCGACAACGTCGGCCTCATCACCAACTACGGCTACCGCAACCTCGTCGTCAGGGCCACCACCCTCAAGGCGACCAAGCAGACGGTGTGGGTCGACGGCATCAAGGGCTCGAACTTCACCCTCGACAAGGTGCACGTGAGCGGCAACGTCGACTCGGTCAAGATCCAGGGCGACAACGTGAAGATCACCCGCTCCCTCCTCGAGGACACCGTCTACTGGAAGAGCGACCCGTTCCAGGGCGGCGGGCCCACCCACAACGACAACATCCAGATCCAGAAGGGCCGCAACATCACGATCGCGCGCAACACGATCCGCGGCGCCCAGAACTTCGCGATCCTCGGCGCCGCCTCGATCGGCAACACCCCGAACCTCAAGGTCTTGGACAACTGGGTCGACGGCGGGCACTGCACGGTGAAGCTCGAGACCCGCAAGTCCTACGCCCTGCGCGCGACGGTGACCGGCAACGTGTTCGGTCCCAATCGCAAGGTCCAGAGCTGCCCGATGGTCGCCACGAGCACCGCCACGGTCTCCGCTGCGAACAACCTGCTGGACAGCGGCGACCCCGTCCGCGTGCAGCGCTGGGACGGCTGAGCTCAGGCGACTGCGTCCAGCTGCTGCAGCTCCCGCCACCAGGAGAGCAGCGCGGCGGCCAGTGCCCCGGCCTGGGCGACGAACAGCACCACGTACAGCACGAGGAATCCGGTGGACCAGGCCACCAGCACGAACGACAGGCACACCGTGCCGTAGTCGATCGGCAGCAGCAGGAACCTGCGGAGCGGGTGCTCCGGTCCGACCTCCGTGCTCGCCGCTCGACCCGCCGCCGCGCTCTTCGCGCGCAGGCTCGGCAGCAGCAGCATGCCGAAGAAGGTCACCACCGCCGCGGCCTGGAAGGCGAGCGGGACGAGGAGCAGCGCGTCCGAGTCCGACACGGGGAACCGGTACCAGGAGACGAGCACGGCGGAGTGCAGGGTCACCGTCTTGGTCGCGTCGACCATGTGGTCGAGCCACTCGCCGCTCAACGAGCCCCCGCCCCGCAGTCGGGACAGCTGGCCGTCCACGGAGTCCATCACGTAGCCCGCCGCGAGCAGGAGGGGCACGGCCACGGCCAACCACGGCGCCGGGCGGCACGAGGCGAGCAGGACGATCGCGGTGCCGGTCAGGGTGGCACTGACGACCGTCGCCTGGTTGGGGGTGGCGCCCAGGGGGTGCATCAGCGCGGTCACCTGGCGACCCAGCGGCCGGTTCACGTGCCGGGAGTACGCGGGCGTCCCGCGCGACGGCTTCTGGGCGGCGCGGAGCTGCTCCAGCGCCTCCCTCCGTGCCGCCGGGAACCCCGCGCTCCCGGTCGGCCTCACAGCCGGTGGTCCGTGTCGGTGGCTCCGCGGGTGTCCAGCAGCCGGGTCGCGCGGGCCACGATCATGTCGAGGTCGTAGGCGGCGTGTTGCTGGAGCAGGATGGACAGGTCGTGCGTCTCGACGGCCTGGAGCACGTCGTCCACCCGTCGGACCCCGTCGACGGACCAGGTGCCGACGAACGGGTCGTGGTAGCTCACCTCGGCGCCGAGGGCGAGAAGCCGCTTGGCCAGCGGCACGGCGGGCGACTCGCGCGGATCGGCGATGTCGGGCTTGTAGGTGACCCCGAGGAGCACGACCGTCGAGCCGCGCACCGCGAGGCTGTCGTCGTTCAGCAGGTTCTGGGCGCGTTGGGCCACGTAGTGGGGCATGGACGCGTTGATCTCCTGCGCCAGCTCGACGAAGCGGAAGGGGTGGCCGAGCCGCTGCCGGACGCGGTGCGACAGGTAGTTGGGGTCGATCGGGATGCAGTGGCCGCCGACGCCCGGACCGGGGTAGAACGCCTGAAAGCCGAAGGGCTTGGTGGCCGCGAGGTCGATGACGTTCCACAGGTCGATGTCGAGGTCGTGGCAGAACTGGGCCATCTCGTTGACCATCGCGATGTTCACGTGCCGGTAGGTGTTCTCCAGCAGCTTGGCCATCTCGGCCTCACGCAGGCCCCGCGCGGGCACCACGGTGTCGATGAAGCGCTCGTACAGGGCGCGAGCGGTGTCGGTGCACCGCTCGGTGAGGCCGCCCACGACCTTGGGCGTGTTCGCCACGCCGTAGCGCTGGTTGCCAGGGTCGATGCGCTCGGGGCTGAAGGCCAGCGCGAAGTCCGTGCCGGCCCGCAGGCCCGAGTGCTCCTCGAGGATCGGGAGCAGGAACTCCTCGGTCGTGCCCGGGTACGTGGTCGACTCCAGGACGACCAGCGTCCCCGGCGTCAGGTGCTCGCCGATGGAGGTCCCGGCCGACCGCACCGCCGACAGGTCGGGTCCGCCATCCTCCGACAGCGGCGTCGGGACGCAGATCACCACTGCCCCCGCGTGGGCCACGACGGACGGGTCGGTGCCCGCGAGGAATCCTCCGGACGCCATCGCGGTGAGGTCGTCACCGTCCAGGTCGTCCACGTGGGACTCGCCCCGGTTGATGCCGTCGACCACGCGGGAGGAGGCGTCGAGGCCGCGCACGCGCAGGCCTCGGCGGACGGCCTCCTGCGCGAGCGGGAGGCCGACGTAGCCGAGTCCGACGACGACCAGGTCGACGCGATCGGGTGAGGTGTCCACAGGTGCACATCCTTGTCGCAGTTGCGAGGGGGCCGACCGGGACGGCGGCCGGACCGGGTGGAGCGGGTCAGTCCAGCTGCCAGTACTGGCTGACGAGGTCGCGGGTCGCGACGATGTTGCGACGGCTCGAGGCACCGAACACGATGGACTCGACGTTGGGCTGCTCGCAGACCCAGCCGATCGCCTCGTCGGCCGGGATCGCGCCCGAGGCGAAGACCGACATGGCGATCGCGCGCCACTGGCGGTCGCGGAGCAAGGACTGGTAGGCCTGCACGCCCCCCGACATCCGGAAGCCGACCTTGTTGAGGTTCGTGCACACCACCGGGTTCTCGATGCCGACCGACTCGAGGGTGTCGAGCAGCATCGGAGCGTTCATCGTGATGAATCCCGGCTCGGCGCCATAGCGGCCCCGGACGTGCTCGGCGAAGATGCGGAACGCGTCGTCGAAGCCGAGTCCGAGCAGCAGGTCGACGACCACGTTCTGAAGGAAGACCACGGGGGTGCGCAGCCCCTCGAACATCTTCATCTCGGCGTCGATGAGCAGCGTGGTGACGCCCTCGATGTCCTTGCGGGCGAGCGCGGAGCCGCCGCGCCGGGCCGCGTCGAGGAAGCCGCCGTCGGGCAGGAACTTGCGGATCGCGCCGAGCGGACCCTCGTCGGTCATGGCGTTGGCGTACTTGTGTGCGTACGGCATGCAGGGCAAGAACGTCATGTCGGCGTAGCGCTCGGGCTGGGCCCGGACATGGTCGGCGACCAGCTCGATCCGCTCGTGGGTCGTGCACATGAACGTCGTGACGCGCTCGTCGTAGGCGTCGTCGAGGACGTCCTGGACCACCGAGATGTCCTGGAACCGCATCGCCTGCGCGCGCGCCTTCTCCTCGGACATGTGATTGATCCCGAAGAACTGGTTGTCACCCAGCATCAGACGGTCCACGGCTGCACCTCTCCTCTCGACGATCCGGCCCTGCTCTGCCCGCTGCTCCGCCGCGCCCTCACCGGCGCCTCCGCCAGAAGCGGCGCCGGCGCCGCGTGACGGGTGCCGCCGGACGAGTCGACGTCCGGGACGGGTCGCGGGCGTCGAGCAGCATCTGGGCCATGGTGCGGTCGGTGACGGCCGCCTCGTCGAAGGCGTTGACGTCGTCGAGGTCGCCCCGCGCGATGCGCCCGACGAAGCGGTCCAGCTGGGCGCTGTACTCCTCGCCGCGCAGGTAGAACCACACCGGCTCGGTGAGGTCGGTCGTGTACCGCACGTTCCAGCCCGCCTCGTAGCCGTCGGGGACGGCTGCGCCCTCGCGCAGGTAGGTCTGGCACTCCTGGCGGTCGGCGAAGATCCGGCCCTGGGTGCCCCAGACGGTGATCTTGGTCGACATCTTGCGCTGCGACTCATCACTCCAGTTGACCGACAGCTGGGCGGTCGCGTCGGACTCGAACATCATCGTGCTGAGCACGGTGTCGTCGATGTCGGCGGAGAACACGCTGTTCAAGACGGTGCCTCGCACGTCCACGGGCTCGCCCAGGTACCAGTTGACGAGGTTGAGGGGGTGCGCCGCGTAGTCGTACAGGCTGCCGCCGCCCTCGGAGCGCCGCGAGCGCCAGGTGCCGCCCTGCTCCTTGAGCACGACCGGGCCGTAGGCCTCGGCGAGGACGTGCGTCACCCGCCCGATCGCGCCGGCGTCGAGGAGACGCTTGACCTCGGCGAACGCGCCGACGAACCGGTAGTGGTACCCGACCTGCGTGACGAGACCGCGCTCGCGCGCCAGCTCGCTGAGCGCCAGCGAGTCGGCCGGGTCGAGGCAGAACGGCTTCTCGCAGAACACGTGGAGGCCGCGCTCGAGCGCGGTGCGCACCATCGGCGCGTGCAGCCGCGACGGCGTCGAGATCACGAGGGCGTCCAGCTCCGTGGCAGCCAGCATCTCCTCGAGGTCGCCGTATGTGGGCACCCCGGTGTACTTGCCGAGCACGCCCAGCATGTAGCCCGAAGAGTCGCACACGCCGACCACCTCGACGTCCGGGTGGGCCCGGAGCATGGACAGATGGGACAGGCCCATCTTGCCCAGCCCCACGACTCCGATGCGGGTCACGCTCTCTCCGTCCTGTTGGTGCGCCGACGTCGGCGCGCGTTCTTCTGCACGAGCTCGAGGAGCAGCTCCTCGTACTCGCCCGCGACCTGCTCCCAGGTGAACTCGCTGCGGTGCCGCTCTCGGGCCGCGGCCGACAGCCTCGCCGCGACGCCCGGTGACTCCAGGAGCTCGTCGACCCGACGGCCCGCCTCACGGGCGTCGCGGAAGTACAGGGCCGCGTCCTGCGCGACCCAGCGGTTGTAGGGGTTGTCGTGGGCGATCACGGGGTTGCCCGCCGCGAGCGCCTCGACGAGCGAGGGATTGGTTCCCCCGACGGTGTGCCCGTGCAGGTAGCCCAGCGAGTGCAGGCGCAGCGCGTCCAACCGCGGCCGGTCGTAGACGCCACCGACGAACTGCACCTCGTCGCTCGCGGCCGCGAACACCTCCCGGTGGTACTCGTCGGCGCCTGGGTCGTACCCGCCCACGACCACCAGCCGGCGCCCCCGCAGGCGCTCGGAGAAACCCCGCACGATCTCGAGGATCGAGTTCTCCGGGATCGGGCGCGCAACGAGCGTCAGGTAACCGCCCGGCGTCAGCCCGTAGGGCTCCAGCGCCTCGGTCCCGGCCTCGTGGACGGCATCGGCGCCGTAGGTGATCATCGTGATCTTGCGGGCCGGAGCCCTTCGACGCAAGTAGGTCTCGATCTCGGGGTGGTCGGCGATCAGGCGGTCGCCCACCACGCAGCCGATGCGCTCGTTGGCGTACAGGATCCCCTGCTTGACCGGGCCCCACCGGGCGCGCGACCACTCGATGCCGTCCATGTTGATCGCGTTGGGGATCCTCAGGGCCCGCTGCGCGGTGTTGAGCACGGCCGTGTTGTACCCGAAGGTGAGGCAGACGTCGCGGAAGCGCGACGCGTGCGCCACCGAGCGGAGGTCGAACTCCGACGTGCCGAGCCAGCCGTCGCGCGCGATCGGGATGTTGACCCGCTCGATGCCCTCCCACCGGTCCTCGGACCGCGGCTGGTCGCCAGGCACCTGGCAGTAGACGACGACGCGCCAGCCCCGACCGACGAGGAACCGGGCAACGGCCTCGGCCGCGGTCTCGAACCCGCCGTACGCGGCGGGCACGCCGTGGGTCCCCAGGATCCGGACGGTGCGGCTCATCGCGACCCGGCGGGCGGGTCGAGCTCGTCGGCGACCTTGCGCAGCTCGACCGCGTAGCGCTCCAGGGAAAACCGGTCGACGGCCTCCGCGCGGGCCTGTGCTGCGAGGTCCTCGGCGAGCCGCGGGTCGTCCATCAGTCGCGCGATAGCGGCCGTCATGCCGTCCACGTCCTCGGCCTCGACGAGCAGCCCGGTGCGCCCGTCGGCGATGGACTCGAGGTGCCCCTGCGCGGCGGTGGCCACGACGGGACGCAGGGCGAGCTGCGCCTCGACGACGGCATTGCCGAACGGCTCGCGCAGGGACGGGGCGACGACCGCGTCCGAACTCTCGAGCGCGCTCCAGATAGGAGAGGTGTAGCCCCCGAATGTCACTGCCCCGCGCAGGTCGGGGCGCGCCGCCCGCTCCTTCAGCTCCTCCAAGTACCACTCGTAGCCGTCGAACACCGACCCGTGGAGGTCGACGACGACGTCGCGACCCTGCTCGCGCAGACGGGCCGTGGCCTCGAGTGCGAGGTGCGGGGCCTTGCGCGGCGACAGGCGGGCGACGACCGCGAGACGGAACGGCGAGCCCCGTCGGGCCGGGACGGGCGGCTCGGGCGGCTGCGGCACGCCGTTGTAGACGAGCCGAGCGCGCGTGTGCAGTCGCGGGTGTGCCGCGAGCATGGCGTCGAGGACCGAGCGGCTGATGACGACCACCGCGTCGGCGAGCAGCAGCGGCGCGAGCAGCGCCTGGCGCACGACCTTGCGATCGGTCGTCTCGGCCTCGTGGAGGTGGCACAGCACGGGCGTACGGGCCACGCGCGCCGCCAGGATCCACCACGGCAGCGTGATCGTGTTGACGTAGACCAGGTCCGGACGCATGCGGCGCGTGACCAGCGCCATCCTCGGCACGGCCAGGAGCGCCTGCAGCAGCATCGCCGCGAACGCCAGCGGCGACTGGTTGGCTCGGCGCAAGACCGGGAACGAGACGAACCGGACCTCGGCCCCGCGGTCACGCAGCCGGGGGACGAGCCGGCCGTCGGCCGGCATCATCACGACGACGTGCCACCCGCCGTCGACCAGGGCGGACACGCTCTCCAACATCTGGAGGTCCGAGCCGTAGACGTCGGCGGAGGGGTTGGCGATCAGGACCGTCCTCGAAGCCCGCGCGGCCCTCGACATACAGCTCCCCCTGGTCGTCGTCGACGCACCCGTGCCCGGCGTCGGCACTGGTCATCGTAGTGCCACGAGCACGACGACGAGGCCGCTTCTCCCGAGCGCGGCCCCGTCGTCGTCCTTCAGCGGTGCGTCCTCGCTCAGGAGGGGGTGCGAGTCAGCGGCACAGCCGACCCGTCCTTGCTCCGCGTGTTGCCGCTCACTGATGCCTTGACCGCCGGGGTGGCAACCAGCGGGCAGCTCTGCACCTTGCGGTTGGGACCGAAGGAGTTACCCGTCACGGACGCGCTGAGGGAGTGACCCGACAGCGTCTGGAGCTTGACCGTGCAGTGGCCGCCGTCGAGGTAGTTGTCGGCGATCGTCAGGTCGGGGACGTTGCCCTTGGACGCGGCACCGAGGATCGCGAAGTTCTGCGCGCCACGGATCGTGTTTCCGAGGATCTGGATGTTCCGGCCCTGCTGGATCTGGATGTTGTCGTTGTGCGTGGGCCCGCCACCTTGGTACGGGTCCTTCGCGAACCACTGCGTGTTCTCGAGCAGCGAGTCCTCGATCCGGACGTTGTCACCCTGGATCTTCACCGAGTCGACGTTGCCGACCACGTGCACTCGTCGTGCGGTGAAGTCCGAGCCCTTGATGCCGTCGATGCCCACCGACGGCCTCTGCGCCTTGAGCAGCACGTCCTGGATGACCAGCCCGTCGAAGCCGTAGTTGGTCACCAGCCCGACGTTGTCCGTCGCGGTGCCGCCCCGCACGATCGAGTTCTTGATCGTCACGTTGGGTGCGCGCACGGTGACGAAGCCGTAGATGTCGAGGCCGTCCAGGACGGTGCCGGCCTGGGTGACCGTGATGTCGCCGTCGTGACGCCGGAGCGACGTGCCGTTCGGGACGCCGGTCGTCTGGTCCGTCGGGTAGACGGAGGCACCCTGGGCCTCGGCGACCTTGAACGTGCGCTTGACCGGTGACGCGTCGGCGCCCGAGGAGGAGACGGCGCTGACCGTGAAGACGTGCGTGCCTGGGCGCAGGCCCTCGTAGCGCTGGGGGGCGGTGCACGCGCGCGGCGCGCCACCGTCCATGGAGCACCGGAAGGTCGAGCCGGCCGTGGTGGCGGTGAAGCTGAACGAGACAGTCGGGGTCTGCGTGGCCCCCTCGGCCGGACCGGCCGTCAGCCGCGTGTCGGGAACCGGGACGGGCGCCGGGGTCGGCGTCGGGGTGGGCGTCGGCGTCGGGGTGGGCGTCGGCGTCGGGGTGGGCGTCGGCGTGGGCGTGGGGGGCGGCGTGCTCGGGTCCGGCAGCTCGGACACCCCGCGAGGCGTGTAGGGCACCTGGACCGGCCCACTGGCCGAAGAGGAGAGGTAGGCCCAGGCGTCGACGCCGCCCTCGCCGGTGATTGCCTCAGCGGAACGGTCGACGTACTCCTGCTGCCAGCCCGGCTTGGTGGTGCCCTCGCGCCAGGCCCGCACCTGGAGCTTGGGGTCGTCGTCACCGGTGACCCGGCTCTCCAGGCGCAGGATGTCGCCCGTGGCGACCGCGCCTCCGGTCGGCACGCTGAGCAGGAGGGTGTCCCGCCCGCCACGCTGACGGCTGAACCCGACGAACAACCGGCCCCCGGGTGCGACCCGGGCCCGGGCGCGATAGGCCGTGGCCCCGTCGCTTCGCAGCTTGGTGCCGAACCAGACACCGTCGCCGCTGACCGCGGGGACCGTGAAGGACATCGCAGCGTCGGTGTCGCCCAGATCGCCCTTCTGCACCACGGCGGTGGCGGTGGTCCCCGGAGTCAGGGAGAAGGACGGGCCGCCGGTGCCGGCGGTCGCCGACGACAGGGCACCGGCGCCGAGCGCCAGCGTGCCGAAAAGGGCGAGAAGTCGGGTGCGGTGACCGGAGCGGGGACGACGCACGCCGCCCGCTCGATGGGACTGGGCGACGCTCTGCTGGGGGTCGTGCTGCATACCGTGTCTTCCTCGAGTGGGGTGAGCTCACGACACCGTCCACGTGGCCGGCACCGCTCCCCCCGAGGAACTTCGACGAACCATACCGGCGCATCTCCACCACGCCAGCAGCGGTCACACGGCTCACACCAGGACTACCCAGTATGAGGGAGACTTCGCTCGTCAGGCTGTCTGAGACCGCCTCTTTGGGTGATTAGTCCTCGGCGACAGGGGCCGTCAACTCGCCGAAGCGGAGTACGAGAGCCGTGCTCGACGGCTACGCTGGCGGGGTCGCGCCGCCAGTCCTCACCCGCTCGGAGAGCCCAACCCCCATGAACCCAGACGACCCGACCGAGGGCCACCGCCCCTGGTGGCGCCGTCCTGCGTTACTGGGCGGGGTGGCCGTCGTCGTGGTCGCCATCGCCGTCTGGGCCGCGGTCGTGTCCGGCTCCGACGACGACGGGGCGTCGCCCACCGCGTCTGCGACGCCCCCGAGCACCGTGACGCCGTCGACGATGGCGCCCGAGACATCGTTGGCCCCGGCTCCGACCGAGGCTCCGGCCCCGACCGAGACCGTCCCGACGCCCACGGAGCAGCCGTCGGTCACGGCCGACCTCGACCAGGCCGGCGACCTCGGCAACGGAGTTCAGGTGAGCGTCACGCGCACCCAGGCCGTCGAGGGCGTCGCGCGCGGCGTCGGAGAGGTCAGTGGTCCCGCGCTGCGCGTGACGATCGAGGTGCAGAACGATTCGAAAGACACCGTCGAGCTCCGCGAGGCCCTGGCCACGGTGAGCTACGGCGACGACCAGACGCCGGCCGCCGACCTCAGCGGGCCAGGCGCCCGGGCGATGCCCACCTCGGTCACCGCGGGCGAGTCGGCGAGCGGACGGTACGTGTTCAGCGTCCCCACCGACGAACGCGACGACGTGCAGGTCCGCTTCACCTACACCACCGACGCACCGGCCGTCATCTTCTCGGGCCCGGCGAGGGGATGACCTGATGGGACCGACCGACGGACCACGACCGCGACGGGCACCTGCGGCGACGCACGCGGGCTCCAGCCTCACCGACCTGCGCGACCACCTGTCCGCGGTGGGCCGCTTCTGGCGCTCGGCCTCGGCCTGCGTGGTCGTGTGCGTAGCCCTCGCCCTGGTCCTGACCTGGCGTGCCGAGCCCCAGTACCAGACCTCCACCACCTTCTTCGCCTCCTCCGCCACCCAAGGGGACAGCTCGGCACTCCAGGCCGACGAGTTCGCCCAACGACGCGTCAACTCCTACGTGGGCGTCGTCCGCAGCGAGCGCATGGCCCGCGAGGTCATCGCCGACACAGGCCTCGAGCTCAGCCCGGCCACGGTCATCAGCAAGATCCAGGCCTCCGTCGATCCCGACACCGTCCTGCTGAACGTGCAGGTCATCGACAGCTCTCGCGAGCGCTCGCTCGCGATCGCACGAGCCATCACCGCGAACCTGGGCCGGACGATCGCCGACCTCGACAGCGGTCAAGACAGTGCCACCGTGCAGCTGCAGGACATCTCCGGGCCCACGGTGGCTGCCGAACCAGTGTCGCCGCGGCCCGTCCTCAACCTGGCCGTCGGCCTCCTCCTGGGACTGGTGCTGGCCATCGGGCAGGCCATCGTCCGCCAGCAGCTCGACACCACCCTGCGCACGCGCGAGGAACTCGTCGCCGCGACCCGGCACCCCGTGCTGGGCCTCGTGAATCGCGATCCCGGGTTTCGCCGCACCCCCGTCCTCGTCTCGGGCTCTGCGCACTCACGGCGCGCCGAGAGCTTCCGCCAGCTCCGCACCGGCCTGCGCTTCATCGACGCCGCCGAGAAGCTCGAGGTGCTGGTCGTCACCTCGTCGGTCGAGAGCGAGGGCAAGACCACCACGGCGACCAACCTGGCGGTCAGCTTCGCCGAGGCCGGGTACCAGGTCCTGCTCGTCGACGGCGACCTGCGCAAGCCCAAGCTGGAGGACTACCTCGACCTCGAGGCCTCTGCGGGCCTGACCAGCATCCTCATCGGCGAGGCCGAGTTCGACGACGTCGCCCAGGAGTGGGGGGAGTACGGGCTGCAGGTCCTTGCGTGCGGTCCTGTGCCACCCAACCCCTCCGAGCTTCTCGGCAGCTCGGGCATGGAGAAGCTCCTGGCCGAGCTGCGGTCGCGCTTCGAGCTGATCATCATCGACAGCCCGCCCCTGCTACCGGTCACCGACGCCGCCATCCTTTCCACCTACGCCACGGGTGCCATCCTCGTGGTGCGCCACGGCTCCACCCGCCGCGACCACGTCCAGCGCTCGGTCGAGTCGCTCGAGTCGGTGGACGCGCACCTGCTGGGGTCGGTGCTGACGATGGCACCCGACGTCCGCCGCGACCGCCAGCCGGCCTACTACCGCGAGACGGGCCCAGGTCACTGACATGGGCTCCACCACGGGCCGCGAGCGTCGATGAGCTTCCAGCTGATCGCGTGGATCATGCTCTGCTCCGGTCTCGTCGTGGTCACGCGGAACCGGCCGGTGCTGACGGTGTCCGCGGCCCTCGCCGTCTGGTTCCTCGTCCCCGCGTACGCCGCGCAGCGGGTCACCGGCGTGGACGGCGGCGTGCTGGGCCTGCACCCCGCGACGTGGATCCTGCTGGTCGCGCTCGGCGTGCACCTCCTGGTGTCGCCCCGGCAGATGTCCTCTCCCGTCGCCGCCCATCCCTACGTCGTGCTCGCGGTCGTCCTGCTCGTGGCCGTCGGGGCCGCGACCAGCGTTCTCACCGGGAGCGGTGGCCTGGCCCTGCTGGCCGACCAGGTCGTCGGTCCCGTGGGCGCGTTCTGGCTGGTGCTCGCCTTCGCCGGGCACCGGGACCTCCTCCTGCTGCGCGGCGCCGTGCTCGGGCTGGTCGCCCTCCAGTGTCTGCTGGCCCTGGCACAGTGGCGCCTCGGGTCCCTCATCTTCTTCACCGCCGACGCTCAGGTGCTCTACTGGTTCGATCCGCTGACGTTCACCCGCTGGATGGGCACCACAGACAGCCCGCTCGTGATGTCGCTCGCGATCTGCGCCGCCACGCCCCTGCTCGCCGGACTGCAGCGGCACAGCATCCGCTTCGCGCTCATGGGCTTGTTCCTGGGCGGTTGCCTGGTGGCGCAGTCCCGGACCGGGGCGGCGCTGATGGTGCTCCTCGTCCTGTGGGTGCTCCTGCGCACGCAGATGTCGGTGGTGCTGCGGCTCGGCTACGTGATGCTGATGGCTCTTGCCGGGGGCGTGGTGGTCCGGTCCGCTCTCGCCTCCGGCATCAACGACCGGGTGTCCGACGACTCGGGATCGGCCCAGGCACGCGGGCAGGCCATCGAGTTCTTCGTGTCGCACTGGTCCAACTACGCGGCGGTCGGTCACGGCCTCACGTCAAGCTACGACATCGCGACGCTGGCCGGCCTCATCACGAGCCTCGAGAGCTCGTACCTGATGTACGCGGTCGACTGCGGCATCGTCGCCGCCACCCTCTACTTCGGGGCGCAGGGGGCGCTGATCCTGCGCCACGGCGTCGGCGCCCGGCCCTTGGGGGTCGGGCTGGCCGCGCTCGTCGCCTGCACGCTGCAGCACACGTTCAGCGGTGTCGCGACCGCCAACCTCGTCGGCACCCTCACCTGGGTGCTCCTCGCGATGACGGTGGCCGGCCGGGCCGTCGACCCCGACGTCGCCGAGCCCGTCGGGACGGCCGAGCCCGCCGAGACCGCCCCCGTCACCGCCGCACGATCGTGACCCTGCCGACGTCGCGACGCGTCAGCGACCTCCCCATGCCGGCTCGGGATACCGTGCACTGCCCGTCCGGGCCGCCGATCCCGGCGACGCCCACCCACCAGACCCGAGGAGACCACCGATGTCGGACGTGAGGGCGCGCCTCGGCAGCGCCGGGCTCCAGGCCTACCGCGGGTGGAAGCTCTACATCGAGCCCGAGCGCCTGCGCATGCGCAAGGTCGTCCGCACCTGGCTGTCACGCTGCGCCCCCGCGAGCGTGGTGCTCGAGGTCGGTGCGGGCACCGGTTTCATGGAGCCCGTCGTCAAGGACGCAATCCGTGACGCCGTCTACATCGGCGGCGACATCGCCCCCACCGAGCGCTCCGGGCTCGTCTTCGACGCCACCGCCATGCCCTTCGGCTCGTCCACCGTCGACATCGTGCTCGCCGTCGAGGTGCTCGAGCACATGGCCAGCCCGGAGTCGATGCTGGCCGAAGCCGCCCGGGTCCTGCGGCCGGGGGGCCACCTGATCGTCACGGTGCCGTTCATGTTCGGCGTCCACGACTTCCACGACTACTACCGCTACACACCTCTGGGGCTCGAGGAGCTCCTCGGCCGGCACGACCTGGAGCTGACCGAGACCAAGGTGCGCGGCGGCACCTTCGTCGCGTCCACAGGTCTGCTCCGGAACCTGATCCTGAACTCGATCGTGGGCAAGCCCCGCGACTGGCGCGCCCAGGGACGCGACAAGAAGATCCGCTGGCTGGTGTCGACCGTCGTGCTCACCCCCTGGACCCTGGTGACGTGGGTGGCGCTCGGTCTCGATTCCGTGCTCGACCGTCACACGGTGAGCCCACCGGGCTACTTCTTCTGGTGCACGCGGACCGACCGGCTGATCGACGACGCGGCGTGACGGCCGGACCCGACGGTCTCGTCTCGGTGGTCGTCCTGACCTTCCGCCGCAACGACGACCTGCTGGCTCTCCTGCCCCGCCTCGACGAGCAGATCGCTGCCGTCGCGCCCACCACCGTCGAGGTCGTCGTCGTGGACAACGACCCTGACGGCGGCGCCGCGTCGGCAGTCGAGGCCTCCGGGTCGCCGTCCACCCGGTACGTGCACGAGCCGTTGCCGGGCATCACCCACGCCCGCAACCGCGCGCTCGACGAGGCCGCTTCGTCGCGGCTGCTCGTGTTCATCGACGACGACGAGCTGCCGGGCGACACCTGGCTGGCCTCGATGCTCCAGACGCACCGCCGGACCGGGGCGGCGGGTGTCGCCGGGCTCGTCGTGCCGCGCTACGAGGCGACGCCGGAGCCATGGATCGAGGCCGGTGGGTTCTTCGTCCGGCAGGACCACGCCGAGGGCCGGGTCATGCCCGCAGCTGGGTCGGGCAACCTGCTCCTCGACCTGGACCAGGTGCGCTCCCTCGGCCTGCGCTTCGACGAGCGGTTCGGCCTGACCGGTGGCTCGGACCACCTCTTCACGCGCGACCTGGTCCGGCGGGGCGGACGCATCGTGTGGTCCACAGGAGCCTGGGTGACCGATGTCGTCCCCGCGACACGGAGCACGCGCGCCTGGGTGCTGCAGCGCCAGTTCCGCGTCGGCAACACCTGGAGCCGCGCCGCGCTCGTCCTCGCCGACCCGGGTGTCGACCGGTCCGCCGAGCGGATCAGGCTGTCCGCCCGCGGCACCGCACGGGTGCTCGTCGGTGGAGCGCGCCTCCTCGTGGGACGGGCGCTCGGCTCGCAGCGCCACCACGCCCGAGGCAGCAAGACCTTCCACCGCGGACGCGGCATGGTCAGCGGGGCCTGGGGCGGGACCTTCGAGGAGTACCGACGTCCCTGACGTGGTTCAACGACCGCCGTGCTCCCGCGCGGCCCGGGCGAGACGTGCGACGTCGTCGGCGTCGTACAGTCGAGCGACCACCTGGTCGTTGCCGCCACCGGCACCGAGGTTCTCGACCACGAGCGACGTGGCCTGGCTGCCTGGCACGACGGCGTACTGGCGAGGGCGCGCCGACACCTGCCGCACCGGCGTGCCCACCTGGAGCGCGACCCAGTGCAACCAGAGGTCGTCCGCGCGCGGCGCGACCTGCTGGAAGGCCGTCCCCCGGCGGGCAAGCTCGTCCAGCAGCGACGGTGGGTACACCACCCCGGAGACGCCGGTGGCGAAGCGGGTGGCGCTCGTGACGGTGTCAGTGCACCGCGGCCAGCGATCGTAGGGCAGCAGCCGCCCCTCGGCGACCGCGACGACACTCGCCCGGAAGCACGACACCACGTCAGGCCGCTCGGTGTGCGCGGCGACCAGGCCGAGGAGCCACCTCGGCGGGTAGAGGACGTCGTCGTCGGCGGTGACCAGCGGGAGGTCGTGGCGCGACCTGGACGCGGCGTAGGGGTAGTACTTCTTGTGCGGTCCGTAGTCGGGGGTCGGACGGATCTCCAGACCCCGGCGGACCAGACGCCTGAGCGCACGCGGCGGTCGGGCGAGCGCCGCGGGCTCGTCGAGCCACAGGACGAGCCGCTGCGGGCGCGTGACGCCCCAGGCGATGCTCTCGATCGTCCAGGCGACGGTCGCGAGCCTCGCGCCGTAGGTCGTGAGCGAGACCGCCACCGGGGCGTCCCCCGTCACCGGGCGCCGCGACCAACGGTTGGACGCCCGGAGCGGCAGCACCCACATCTGCGCCAGGAGGCGCCGCGCGTGCCTGCGGCTCGTGCGCACCGCGCGCCGGACTGCCGCCTCGAGCCGTCCGGCGGCGGACCGCCCTGTTCCCTCATGGTCCACGGAGGTTCTCCTCGGGTTGGGTCGTCGGGATCAGGCGGCGGCGCGCGGAGCGCGCCCCGCGAGGGACTGCAGGAAGACGGTGGTCCGGCGCAGCGCCGCCCGGTGCATGAGCCGGAGCACCGCGAGGGCGACCAGAACGTAGCCGGCCGATCCCACGAGGAGGTGCGCGAGGTCCACGAGGGGCAGCAGCCCAACGCCCAGGTACGCGGCCGCACCCCACAGGCAGGCATGCACGGGCGGCAGGAGCGTGCCCAGCTGGGCCGCCCACGACACCCCGGTGAGGCGGCGCTGGATGACCAGCAGCACGGGAACGAGCGCGAACCCGGCGGTCGCATACCCGAGCGCCACCCCCAGCAACCCGAACTGCAACCCGATGACGATGCCGGTCAGCTGCACCACGGTCGCGAGGATCTCGTAGCGCAGGTTGGTCCCGGCGGCACCGGTGGCCCGCATCAGGGCGCCGGTCACGTAGAACACCGTCTCGCGTGCGCCCGCGACCGCCAGCACCGCGAGGATCGGAACGGTCGGCGCCCAGGAGGGGCCGAGCACCAGGGCCACGAGCTCAGGCGCGGCCACCGCCGCGAGCACCATCGGCAGGACCGCGGCCATCGCTAACGTCTCGGTGGCCCGCAGGAGGTTGGTCGCCAGCGAATCGCGGTCCGACGCGATCCGGGAGAAGGCAGGGAACAACACCCGGTTGACGGTTTGTCCGAGTAGCTGCACGGGGATCACGAGCACGCGGTAGGCCATCGAGTAGTACGACAGCGAGGTCACGCCGAGGAACCGGCCGACCAGGATGTTGTCGGCGTTGCGCGAGAAGAACGCCAGGCCGTTGACGCCGAAGATCCGCAGCCCATAAGGCAGCACGGTGCGCAGCGCCGCCAGGTCGAGGTTGGGTCGCGCCGCGCCCCCAGCCACCAGCAGGACCACGGCTAGCACCAGATCGGTGGCCAGGACCTGGCCGAGCATCGAGAAGTACCCGGCCCCCGACAAGGCCGCTGAGACCGCGACGCAGACGCCGAGCGTGGAGCCGAGGACGTCGGCCACGGCCACCGGCCGGAGCCTGATGGCGCGCATGAGCATCGCGCGTGGTGTGATCGCGACCGCCTTGAGCAGGAGGCCCGCCCCGAGCACGCGCAGCAGGGGCGTCAGGCCGTCGACGTCGAAGAAGTCGGCCAGCCACGGTGCGGCCACCCAGGTGAGCGCGCCCAGGACGATCCCGGACAGCAGGTTCACCGTCGTGACGGCCCCGACCGCGCGACGTCCGAGGTCGGGACGCTGGATCAGCGCCGACGCCAGGCCCTGGTCGAGCAGCAAGGTCGTGAGCGTGACGTAGACCGTGGCGACGCTGATGACGCCGTAGCTCGAGGGCCCGAGGATGCGGGCGAGGACGAGGGCGCCGGCCATCTGGCAGCCCTGCTTGGCCAGGATCGCCAGCGCGCTCCACCGGACCGCCTGTCGTGCACGCCCCCCGACCGCCTCGGGTGCGATCGGCTCCGTCCCTGGCACCGGCACACTGTAACCGGGCCACCGGGCTGTCGGAGCCGATCGGTGATCGACGGCACGGCATGGCTTATCGGTACAATTCTACAAACCGAGGACGGGGTTGTAATGGCTCCCGTACATTGGTCAGTGCCGAGAAGACGGGGCGTCCATGGGGGGCGGATCCGAAGGGGTCTTCTCGGAGCTCGTGTGTTTCACAGGGTCGGCGGGCCCATGCAAGGACTCGGAGACTTGTGTGTTCCACCGCACCCCTGTGTCCCTGCTCGCCGATCAGTCGGCGACCCGCACCTCTGTCAAGCGCCAGCCTCGCGCCGCACGCCTCTCGAGCATGCCGTCGCACCCCGCATCAGCCGCCACCATCGCGTGGTCCGTATCGATGAGGCTCGTATGAAGTTGACTTTCTCCCGGACGTCGTCCCTCGCCATCGCCGCCGCCTCGGCCCTGCTCCTGGGCCTGATGCCCTGGTCGCCCGCGGCGCAGGCGGACACCGCCCCCGTCGACGCGTCGACACCGTCGACCGTGTCGGCCGACCCGCTGCCGACCGTGCAGATCAACGGCGTCGCGTGGACGCAGAAGGTCGTCGGCAACACGGTGTACGTGGGCGGCAACTTCACCTCGGCACGTCCGGCCGGCTCCGCCGCCGGGTCCAATGAGACCGCACGCTCGAACCTGCTCGCCTACGACATCCGCACCGGCAACCTGATCACCGCCTGGGCACCCACCACCAACGGCGAGGTGAACACGATCACGGCTTCACCCGACGGTAAGCGGATCTACGTCGGTGGCACGTTCACGACGGTGAACGGGCAGACCCGGTCGCGCATCGCCGCGCTCGACCCGACCACGGGTGCGACGATCACCGCGTTCCAGGCCCGCGCCGACGCTCGCGTCCGAGCGATCGTCGCGACCTCCGACACCGTCTACTTCGGCGGTCTGCTCTCGCAGATCGACGGCGTAGCGCGATCCAAGGTGGGCGCGGTCCGCGCCTCCGACGGTGCCATCCTCGCCTGGCAGGTCAACCCCCAGGGCGGCAGCGTCCACGCGCTCGCACTCACCCCGGACGGCACCCAGCTCCTCGTGGGAGGCAACTTCACCACGATGAACGGCTCGTCCAACCCCGGCTACGGCCTTGCGTCCGTGAGCCCGACCACCGGTGCGCTGCTTCCCTGGGCGGGCAACGGCCTCATCCGCAACGGCGGCGCCAACGCGGCCATCACGGCCATCACGACCGACGCCGACAGCGCCTACGTCTCGGGCTTCGTCTTCGGCAGCGGCGGCAATCTCGAGGGCGTCAGCCGCATGAGCCTTGACGGTGGTGCCATCAAGTGGGTCGAGGACTGTCACGGCGACACCTACGGCACCTTCCCCCAAGGCGACCGCATCTACGTCTCCAGCCACGCGCACTACTGCGGCAACCTGCCTGACGGCTTCCCCCAGACCGACCCGTGGACGCAGCACTACGGCACGGCCTTCACCAAGGCCACCACCGGCACCCTGGGTCGCGACCCGCTCGGCTACTACAACTACGAGGGCACCCCCTCCCCCACGCTGCTCAAGTGGATCCCGCTGCTGATGAACGGCAAGTTCACCGGCCAGGGCCAGGCCGGTTGGAACGTCGTCGGCACCAGTGACTACGTCGCCATCGGCGGCGAGTTCCCGACCGCCGGCGGACAGCCCCAGCAGGGCCTGGTGCGGTACGCGGTCCGCGACAAGGCGCCGAACAAGATCGGCCCCGAGGTCACCCAGTCCAAGTTCAACCCGACCCTCGCGTCCTTCACCGCCGGCAAGATTCGGATCGCGTGGCAGGCCAACTGGGACCGCGACAACGAGAACCTGACGTACCAGGTCATCCGCGACGGCAACACGGCCGCGCCCATCTACCAGACCACGCTGGCCTCCTCGGAGTGGACGCGTCCGCAGATGGGCTTCGTCGACACCGGCCTGGTGCCCGGGCGGAGCTACCGCTACCGCGTCTTCGCCAAGGACCCGCTCGGCAACGAGGCGCGCTCCGACACCGTCACGATCACGGCGGCGGCCGACGGCCAGCTCGGCACCTACGGCCAGAGGGTCGTCGACGACGGTGCCAGCGCCTACTACCGTCTCGGCGAGAGCTCGGGCTCCACGGTCTTCGACTGGGCCGGCTTCAAGGACGCCACCGCCAGCAGCGGCGTGACCCGCGGCACCGCCGGCGCGATCGCCGGCGACACGAACACGGCCTCGTCGTTCGACGGCACGGCCAACGGGTCGGTCGCCACCACGTCCGCCGAGACCGCGCCGAACACCTTCACCACCGAGAGCTGGGTCAAGACCACCAGCACCTCCGGCGGCAAGATCGTCGGCTACGGCGGGTCCGCGACCGGCACCAGCGGCAGCTACGACCGCCACGTCTACATGGGCAACGACGGCAAGATCACCTTCGGCGTCTACCCCGGCACGGTCCGCACCATCACCTCGCCCGAGTCTTACAACGACGGTCAGTGGCACCACGTGGTCAGCACGCTCGGTGCTGACGGGATGGCGCTGTGGATCGACGGGCGCCGCATCGGCACCCGGTCGGACACCACCTCAGGCCAGGCCTACGCCGGGTACTGGCGCATCGGTGGCGACAACACCGGCGGGTGGCCGAACGCGGGATCGAGCAACTTCCTGAACGGCAGCATCGACGACGTGTCGATCTACCCGAAGGTCCTGTCGGCCGCGGCCATCCGTGCGCACTACACGGCCAGTGGCCGTGACCTCGCCGGCGCGACCGCACCTGCGGACAGCTACGGCAAGGCCGTCTACGACGCCGAGCCCGACCTGTACTGGCGTGCCAACGAGTCGCAGGGCACCACCCTGACCGACTCCTCGCCGAACGCCTCGAACGGCACCCTGGCCGGCGGCGCCGCCCTCGGCGCCCAGAGCGGCATCGGCCTGGCCGGCGACACGTCGGCCGCCTTCAACGGCAGCGACGGCACCGCCGCGACCAACCGCACCTATGACAACCCGACCACCTACTCCGAGGAGCTGTGGTTCAACACCACGACCACCCGCGGGGGCAAGCTGATCGGGTTCTCCTCGGACCGGACCGGCGGGTCGGGCGGGTACGACCGCCACGTCTACATGTTCGATGACGGACGCTTGCGGTTCGGCACCTACACCGGTGTGCTCAACACGATCGACACCAACCAGTCGTACAACGACGGCACGTGGCACCACATGGTCGCGACGCAGTCGTCGGCCGGCATGCGCCTCTACGTCGACGGCCAGCTCGCCGCGAGCGGCGACCAGACCGGCGCGCAGAACTTCACCGGCTACTGGCGCATCGGCGGTGACACCACCTGGGGCGGCAACAGCAGCAACTACTTCGACGGCCGCCTCGACGAGGTCGCGGTCTACCCCACGGCACTCGACGCCGCCACCGTGCAGAGCCACTTCACCAAGGGCGGTGGGCGCCTGCCCAACGTCAAGCCCGTCGCGGCGTTCACCTCCTCGACGAGCAAGCTGAAGGCCTCGTTCGACGGCAGCGGGTCGACCGACTCCGACGGCACCGTGGCCTCCTACGCCTGGACCTTCGGCGACGGCGGCACGGCCACCACGGCCAAGCCCGACCACACCTACACCCAGGCCGGCACCTACCCCGTCACCCTCACCGTCACCGACGACCGCGGCGCAAGCGACGTGAAGAGCGCGAACGTCACGGTCACGGCCAACGCCAAGCCCGCGGCGACGTTCACCTCGAGCTCGGCCGACCTCAAGGCCTCGTTCGACGGCAGCGGGTCGACCGACTCCGACGGCACCGTGGCGTCCTACGCCTGGACCTTCGGCGACGGCGGCACGGCCACGACGGCCAAGCCCGACCACACCTACACCCAGGCCGGTACCTACACCGTCACCCTCACCGTCACCGACGACGACGGTGCCACCGACGTCAGCAGCAAGGACGTCGTGATCACGGGCCCGGCCAACGTCAAGCCCGTCGCGGCGTTCACGTCCTCGGCCAACAAGCTCAAGGCGTCGTTCGACGGCAGCGGGTCGACCGACTCCGACGGCACCGTGGCCTCCTACGCCTGGACCTTCGGCGACGGCGGCACCGCCACCACGGCCAAGCCCGACCACACCTACACCCAGGCCGGCACCTACCCCGTCACCCTCACCGTCACCGACGACCGCGGCGCAAGCGACCTCGTCTCCCGGAACGTCGTGGTGAGCAGCAACGTGACCCCGTTGGCGGCCTTCACGGCGACGACGGCCGCGTTGAAGGCCTCGTTCGACGGCAGCGGGTCGACCGACTCCGACGGCACCGTGGTGTCCTACGCCTGGACCTTCGGCGACGGCGGCACGGCCACCACGGCCAAGCCCGACCACACCTACACCCAGGCCGGCACCTACCCCGTCACCCTCACCGTCACGGACGACGACGGTGGCGTCGGATCGATCGCCAAGGACGTCACGGTCAGCACTGCGCCGGTGTCCAGCTCGGTCGCGGCCGACCCGTTCGGTCGCAGCGAGAGCTCCGGCTGGGGCTCCGCCGACACCGGCGGCACCTGGACGCGCACCGGTGCGGCCGCGCTGTTCTCGGTGGCGGACGGCGCCGGCAAGATGCGGCTCGCCACCGCGGGCCAGGGGCCCCGCATGACCCTCGGGTCGGTGTCCGCGCGTGACGTCGACGCCACGGTCGACGCCTCGTTCGACAAGATCGCTGACGGCGGCGGGGCCTTCGCCTCACTCGCGGTCCGATCCTCGGCCACCGGTGACTACCGCGCCAAGGTCAAGGTCAACTCGACCGGCACGCTGGTGCTGTACCTGACGCGGACGGCCGGCACCGCCGAGACCGCGCTGCAGACGGTGAACCTCCCGAGCACGACCCGCCTCGCCGCGGGCGAGTCGCTCCGGGTCCGTCTGCAGGCCACCGGTACCGGCACCACGACGCTGAGGGCGCGCGTCTGGAAGGTCGGCTCGGCCGAGCCGACGACCTGGCAGGCCAGCACGACCGACACCACCACCTCGCTGCAGACGGCCGGCGGCGTCGCCCTGGTGTCCTACCTCGCCGGGACGGTCAGCAACACGCCGGTCGTCCTCGGGTGGGACAACCTCCAGGTGGTCGAGACTCGCTGATCTGAGGGAGGACGACACGTCCTCGACGCACCCATCTGACGAGCCCCGTCACGCATCTGGTTGATTCGTGGCGGGGCTCGTTCGTGGACAATGGAGGGACGTCCGGGCCGCCGGACCCCGCCTTGTTGTTCACTGTTGCTCGGAGACATGTCGTGACGTCCACTCGTTCTACCCGCACCCTGCTCTTGGTCGCCGTGGTGCTGGCCGCGGCGGTCGCGCTCGCGGGCACGTCCACGGTCAGCGCCGACACGGCCCCCGACGATCCGAACAACCCCGGCACGCCCGTGACGGTGTCGGCCGACGCGCTGCCCACCGTCCAGGTGAACGGTGTCGTCTGGCAGCAGGTCACCGTGGGCGACACCGTCTACGCGACGGGATCGTTCACGTCGGCTCGCCCCGCCGGGGCGGCTGCCGGGGTCGACGAGGTGCCCCGATCGAACGCCCTGGCCTACGACATCCGGACGGGAACTCTCCTGCCGTGGGCGCCGGCCCTCAACGCCCAGGGGCTCGCGGTGGTCGCGTCGCCCGACGGTCGCAGGATCTACCTGGGCGGCGACTTCACCCAGGTCAATGGGGCCACCCGCAGTCGGCTCGTGGCCGTCGACCCCACGAACGGCGCCACGATCGGGGCGTTCAGCAGCCGCACCGATGCGAAGGTCAAGGCTCTCGCGGCCACGACCGACACCGTCTACGTAGGCGGACTCATGTCCACCGTGGGCGGGGTCTCCCGGTTCCGCGTCGGTGCCCTCCGGGCGTCCGACGGGGCCGTCCTGCCGTTCCGGCCCGTGCTCGAGGGCGGAGCCGTCAACGCCATCGTCGTGGCACCCGACCGCAGCAAGGTCGTGCTGGGCGGAGCCTTCACCAAGGTGAACGGGTCGTCCCGCCCGGGGTACGGACTCATGGCCGTCGACGCCAGCACCGGCGCCAGCCTGCCGTGGAGCGTCAACGACGTGGTCCGCAACGGCGGTTCGAACGCCGCCGTCACGAGCCTCAGCGCCGATGCCGACGGCGTGTACGGCACCGGATACGTGTACGGCTCGGGCGGGAACTTCGAGGGCACGTTCCGCGCCCGCTGGTCCGACGGGCGGATCCTGTGGCTCGAGGACTGCCACGGTGACAGCTACGGCGCCTTCCCGCGCGGTGACGACGTCTACGTCGTCAGTCACGCCCACTACTGCGCCAACATCGGCGCCTACCCCGAGGGACCCGCGCGGCGGGCCACCGCCTTCAGCAAGGCGGCGACCTCGGTGGTGAGGCCCAACGGGCAGGGCGGTTACGCGAGCTTCGCGGGCCAGCCGGCCCCATCCCTGCTGCAGTTCTTTCCCGACGTGCTGAACGGCACCTACACCGGCCAGGGACAGGGTGCCTGGAGCGTCACCGGAAATACCGACTTCGTCGCCATCGGCGGCGAGTTCCCCCGGGTCAACGGCACCGCGCAGCAGGGGCTGACGCGATTTGCGGCGCCCTCCATCGCACCGAACGATCGCGGGGGCGTCCTGACCGGCTCCAAGCTCAACCCGGCATTGCAAGCCACCGGGTTTGGCCGGGTCGTGGTCACCTGGCCCGCGAACTGGGACCAGGACAACCGGCGCCTGACCTATCGCGTCATCCGGGACGGCAACACCACGACACCCGTGCACACGACGGCTCAGGACTCGACCTTCTGGAGCCTGCCTTCGATGTCCTTCACCGACTCCGGGCTGGTGCCGGATCGCAGCTACCGCTACCGCGTGTTCTCCAGCGATGCCTTCGGAAACGAGACCCGGTCCGACACCGTCACGATCACCGCTCGCTGACCTGCTCGGTCTCGAGGAGCGCGACAGCCAGCACGTCCACGGACTCCGCGATCTCGAGCGCGACCCTGCGGTGCAGACTGATGTCGCCTCCGAACGGATCATCGATGTCGCCGGTGAGATCGGTGCCGCCGGTGAGTGCCCCACGATTCCTGACCATGTGGTCTCGCACCGCGGTGACCTGGTTGGCCACCGTTCTGCGACGACCGGGGTTGAGGTCCGGTGTCACCGGCGCTTCCTCGCTCTCGACCGACAACAGCTGCGAGGCTTGGAGGAGCGTGAAGGAGTAACGAACGGCACGGGGCAGCAGCTGGACAGCACTCTTGCGCTGGAGACGGGCAGCGGTCAGAACCAGGTCCGCGTCCTCGAGCATCGCGCGGTCGAGCATGCGGGCGCGGTGGACGGAGCCGTCGAGCCCCATGTCCGCGGCCACCTCCTGGGTGAGCGGATCCATCTCGGCGCCGACCGGTGCGTCGGTGCCGGCGCTGGCGACCCGGATCCCGCTCAGCCCGGCGTCGTCGAGCCGTGACCGGAGCAGGAGCTCGGCCAGGGGGGAACGGCACACGTTGCCGGTGCAGACGAACAGGATGGAGCTCACGCGGTCACATCGCCCCGTCTCGCTGGATGACTGCGCGCAGCGTCTTGTAGGCAATGGCGAACTCGTCGCGCAGCGTCTGATTATCGACGTAGTCGAGGTCGAGGCGCACCGACTCGTTCCAGCCGAGGTTCGATCGCCCACTCACCTGCCACAGCCCGGTCATGCCGGGCTTGACCCGCAGACGACGGGCGATCCACTCGTCGTAGGCCTCGGTCTCGGATGGAAGCCCGGGGCGGGGCCCGATGAGAGACATCTCCCCGCGCACGACGTTGATGAGCTGGGGCAGCTCGTCGAGCGACGTCCGCCGCAACATCCGCCCGGCCCGAGTCACTCGCGGGTCGTCGCGAAGCTTGAACAGCAGGCCGGCACCGTCGTTCTGGGCCTGGAGCCCGGCGAGTCGCGCCTCGGCGTCGACATGCATGGTGCGCAACTTGTACATCGTGAAGGCGCGGCCGCCCAGGCCGGTGCGAACCTGGCGGAAGAGCGCCGGTCCGGTGGAGTCAGCCCTCACGAGGAAGGCCAGCACCACCAGCACTGGGGTGAACATCACGAGCAGGAGCAAGCCAAGACCGCGGTCGATGGCGGCCTTGACCAACCGGTGCGCCAGGCCCGCCTTGGGCGTGCTGACCGAGAGCACCAGTCGGCGACCGATCAGCTCGGGGGCGATGCGATGGGGTGTCGCGCCGTGGACCTCGGCGGCGACGGCGAGCGCCGTGCGTCCGTGCTCGAGGCCCCACGTGAGGCGGCGGACGTCGTAGGCCGAGATCCTCGGACCGGGGGCCACCACGACCTGGTCGATGCCGTGCCGCTCGGACAGGACCGAGACGTCACCGAGCGTGCCGAGCACCGGCACGCCGTCGACGAGGGCGGAGCTCTCGGTGGCGGACTCGCCGTCGAGGCATACCCCGCGGATGTCGACGCTCGGGTGCTGGTCCCACTGGTTGATCAGGTCGGCCACCGCCTTGCGGTCGCCGACGAGCAGGATCTTGCGGGGCGGCTCGCGCAGGCCCTGGAGGCCGGCCACCAGCAGCAGCGTCAGAGCGCTCACGACGCCCGCGGCGAACATCGCCCGGGCCGGCGCGAGGGCGGCGACCTCGAGGAGCGTCGCGACGAGCAGCAGCACGAGCAGGATCGCGCTGACCCGCTTGACGTACGCGACCTCGCTGGCGACGTCGAGCTTGGGCGTGAGGACGGTCCGGGCGAGGAGCGCGAGGGCGACCAGACCGGACACGGCCCAGCCGCTGACGGAGTCGACGCCGAGGCCCCAGGTGGTCCATCCGGTGGTGGCGACGACGGCCAGGACCCGCGGGACGCGTGAGCTGTGGCGGCCGCGACCCGGGGGCGCCTGGTGCGGCGCGACCGGGTTGGCGAGATCGAGGTGCGTGACGGGCGCGACGACGTCGTCGCGCACGTAGGGAGCACGGAAGAACACGAAATCAGGATCTGCAGAACTCATGGCAGGTCTCCGAGACCGCTTCTGGACCCGCCGGCCCACCGAACACACGAGCTCCGGGACCCCTGAAACTGCGACAGGAGGACTTGCGCCCCCCGGCCACTCCCGGCGATGCCTATGTTATCGGAACCTGAGGGGCCACGGAGAGGGCACTCAAGATCTTGAGAATTGCCCTTCCGGACAGAACGGGCACAAGACCTCGATCGTGCCCGAACGACATATTCACCTGTTATACGCGTTCTGGACCGCTTCCAGACCGTTGCGGACCAGCTCGCCGACGGCATCGGCCGCGCGGTCGACGACCTCCTCCAGATCAGCGTTCTCCCTGCGTGCGAAGGCCTTGAGCACGTAGTCGGCCGGGTCCTGGCGACCCGGAGGACGCCCGACGCCGACCCGTACCCGGTGGAACTCGCCGGACCCGAGGGACGACCGCATGGAGCGCAGACCGTTGTGACCGTTGTCACCGCCACCCTGCTTGATCCGCAGCCGTCCGAGGTCGAGATCGAGCTCGTCGTGCACCGCGACGACGCGGTCGAGGCTCACGCCGTAGAACTTGACCAGCGTCGAGACCGGCCCGCCGGACTCGTTCATGTAGCCACGGGAGCGGGCGAGGACCACGCGGGGACCGCCGAGGCCCAGACGGCTCTCGACGACGTCGGCCCGCCCGGAGCGATCACGCTTCCAGGACGAGCCGACGCGGGCGGCGAGCAGGTCGCACACCATCACGCCCACGTTGTGACGCGTGGCCGCGTACTTCTCCCCCGCGTTCCCGAGGCCGACGACGAGCCACGGGCTGTCGTCGACCTCGGTCACGCCGGTGCTCACTCGTCGTCGGAGGAGTCGCCCTCGCCGGCCTCGGCGTTGGCCTCGGCGGTGGCGGGAGCGTCGTCGCCCGAGGTCTCGGTGGCCTCGTCCTTCTCGATGCCGGCCTCCTCCTCGGCCTCGGACAGCTCGGCGTCGATCTCCTCGGCCGTGGGCGCGAGGGTGATGTTGACGACCAGCGTGTCGGCGTCGAGCTCGAGGGTCGAGCCCGCGGGGAGCGTGAGCTCGGAGGCGAGGATCTGCGTCCCGGCCTCGAGGCCCTCGACGGACAGCTCGACGGACTCGGGGATGTTGGTCGCCTCGGCCTCGACGGTGATCTCGTTGTACTCGGTGACGACCAGGGTGCCCGGCGCGGGCTCGCCGGTGACGTGCAGCGGCACCTCGACGGACACCTTCTCGCCCTTGCGGACGAGCAGCAGGTCGGCGTGCTCGATGAAGCCCTTGATGGGGTCGCGCTGCACCTGGCGGGGCAGGGCGAGGTGCTGGTCCGAGCCGACCTCGATCGACAGCAGCGCGTTGGAGTTCTTGAGCGCGAGCATCAGCGCGTGCCCGGGGAGCGACACGTGGACCGGGTCGGTGCCGTGACCGTAGAGGACGGCGGGAACGCGGTCGGCGCGACGGATGCGGCGGGCCGCGCCCTTGCCGAACTCGGTACGGGTCTCTGCCTGGATGGTCGTCTCGGACATCGGATGTCTCCTGCTCGTCGGTGCTCGTCTGGCGTCTGGGCCTGGGCGCGGTCGCGTGCGCGCTGGTGCGAGCACCGCGTCGATCACGGTGGACGCACGGGGCGTCGACCCTCGCCGAGGCAACCTGCACAGCCTACTAGACGCCCCGCGCCCATCCCCAATCGGCGACGGGCCCCTGAGAAGATCCGGAGACCGACCGGGCTAGGACTTGCCGTTGAACAACGAGGTGACGGACCCGTCCTCGAAGACCTCGCGCACGGCGCGCGAGAGCAGCGGGGCGATGGAGAGCTCGGTGAGCTTGTCGAACCGGGCCTCCTCGCGGATCGGCAGCGTGTTGGTGACGATGACCTCGCGGGCGCAGGAGTTCTTGAGCCGGTCGGTGGCGGGGCCGGAGAACACCGCGTGCGTGGCGGCGATGATGACGTCGGCCGCACCGGCGGCCTTGAGGGCGTCGGCGGCCTGGACGATGGTGCCGCCGGTGTCGATCAGGTCGTCGACGAGCACGCACACGCGGCCCTCGACCTCGCCGACCACGCGGTTGGCCTTGGTCTCGTTGGGGCGGTCGATGTCGCGGGTCTTGTGGATGAAGGCCAGCGGCACGCCACCGAGCTCCTCGGCCCACGACTCGGCGACCTTGATCCGACCGGCGTCGGGCGAGACCACGGCGAGCGGCTCGCTGCCGTAGTGCTTCATCACGTGCTCGGCGAGGATCGGCATCGCGATCAGGTGGTCGACGGGACCGTCGAAGTAGCCCTGGATCTGGGCGGTGTGGAGGTCGACGGTCATCAGCCGGTCGGCGCCGGCAGCCTTGAACATGTCGGCCATCAGGCGTGCCGAGATGGGCTCGCGACCGCGGTGCTTCTTGTCCTGCCGGGCATAGCCGTAGAACGGCTGGATGACGGTGATGCGCTTGGCCGAGGCGCGCTTCAACGCGTCGACCATCAGCAGGTGCTCCATGATCGCGTCGTTGATCGGCGCGTTGTGGCTCTGGATCACGAAGGCGTCGCACCCCCGCACCGACTCCTCGAACCGAACGTAGATCTCGCCGTTGGCGAAGTCATAGGCCGTGGTCGGGACGAGCCCGGTGCCGAGCAGCTCCACGACCTCCTCGCCGAGCGAGGGGTGGGCCCGACCCGAGAAGATCATCAGGTTCTTCTCGGTGGTGCGCTTGAGTCCGGTCACGACGGGTCCGTCTCCTCGGTGGTGGTGGGGCCGGCGGCGCGCGCGGCCTCGTCCGAGGCGGACCCCGGACGACGACGGGCGACCCAGCCCTCGATGATGCGCTGGGGTCCCGAGGAGACGGCCAGCGCACCGGGTGGGACGTCCTCGCGGACGGTGGTGCCGGCGCCGGTGAAGGCACCGTCGCCGATCGTCACGGGTGCGACGAAGATGTTGTCCGACCCGGTGCGGCAGTGCCGTCCGACGGTCGTGCGGTGCTTGTCGACGCCGTCGTAGTTGGCCACGATCGTGCCGGCGCCGATGTTGCTCCCCTCGCCCACGTCGGCGTCGCCGACGTACGACAGGTGCGGCACCTTGGCGCCCGGACCGATCCGCGCGTTCTTGGTCTCGACGTAGGTGCCGATCTTGCCGCCGGAGCCGAGCTCGGTGCCGGGGCGCAGGTAGGCGAACGGGCCGACCGTCGCACCCGCGCCGATGACCGCGCCGGAGCCGTGGGTGCGCACGACGCTGGCGTCCGGCCCGACGACCACGTCGGTGAGGGTGGTGTCGGGGCCGATGGTCGCGCCGCTCGCGACCTCGGTGGCGCCGTGCAGCTGCGTCCCGGGCAGCAGCGTGACGTCGGGCTCGAGCACGACGCCCACGTCGACCCAGGTGCTGCCGGGGTCGACGACGGTCACGCCCGCGCGCATCCAGGTGTCGAGCAGGCGCCGGTTCAGCTCGGCGCCGACGGCGGCGAGCTGGGTGCGGTCGTTGACGCCCTCGGTCTGCCACGCGTCGTCGGTGCGGTGCGCGCCGACGGGCAGCCCGTCGGCGCGGGCGATCGCCACCACGTCGGTCAGGTAGTACTCGCCCTGGGCGTTGTCGTTGCCGATCCGCCCGAGCGCGTCGACCAGGAAGGTGGCGTCGAGCGCGTAGATGCCGCTGTTGACCTCACGGAGGGCCTGCTCCTCCGGCGTCGCGTCGCGCTGCTCGACGATGCGCTCCACGTCGCCGCCGGGCCCACGGACGATGCGTCCGTAGCCGGTGGGGTCGGGGAGGTCGGCGGTGAGGACGCTGACGGCGCGCTCGGCGGCGACGTGGTCGTCGACGAGCGCGCGGAGGGTCTCGGGGCTGAGCAGGGGGACGTCGCCGTAGGTGACCAGGACCGTGGTGCCCGCGGACAGGGCGGCGGGGCCGAGGGCGTCGACGCCGACCTGCACGGCGTGGCCGGTGCCGAGCTGCTCGTGCTGGACGCCCGTCACCGCCTCCGGTGCGAGCTGCACGACGTGCGGCTCGACCTGCTCGCGGGCGTGGCCGACGACCACCGCGACGTGGTCGGGACCGACCGCCTGGATCGCCGACAGGGCGTGGCCCACGAGGGTGCGGCCGCCGACGGCGTGCAGCAGCTTGGACGTCCGTGACCTCATCCGGGTGCCCCCACCCGCGGCGAGGACGATGACGGACAGCGCGTCGGGCACGGCGGCGGCTCCTGGTCGGTCGGGACGTGCGGTCACTCGGCTCCCCGGGTAGGAGTCGAACCTACGTCGCTTGATCCGCATTCAAAGTGCGGCGGGCCCTGCCGACAGACCAACCGGGGATCGTCTCGCCGCTCAGCGTACGGAATCGGGACGCCGCTGGCGACAGCGGCGTGGTCACCGACGTCCCCCGCGCCGCGCCGTGCGCGCGGCGAGGCGGTCGAGGGCTGCGGCGTCGAGGCGGGCGGCCTCGTCGGCCGCGGGAGCGGTGCCACCGAGGGCGGCGGGGAGCCACCAGCGGTCCGCGTCGTGCCGGGGGACGTCGGGGTAGGCGCCCTGGGCGCGGTCGAGGAGGGCCTGCATGCGGGTGCGGAGCTCGGTGCCGACGGCGTCGAGGTCGTCGGTCGGGCCCGGGACGAACGGCTCGCCGACGAGCACGGTCACGGGGATCCCACGGCGGGTGGCGCGGCGTCCGTCGACGGTGAGCACGCGGTGCCCGCCCCACACCACCACCGGGACGAGCGGCACGCCGTGGGCACGCGCGAGCGCGGCGGCGCCGGGACGGAACGGCTTGAGCGACCAGGACCGGCTGATGGTCGCCTCGGGGAAGACGCCGACGACCTCACCCCGCTCGAGCTCGCGGCTCGCGCGGCGGTAGGCGCCCGCTCCCTGCAGGCGGTCGACGGGCACGTGGCGCATGGCCCGCATGGCGGCGCCGAGCACCGGGACGTCGAACGTGCCGCTCTTGGCCATGAACCGCACGAGCCTGTCACTTCGACGCGCGGCGAGGCCCGCCAGCGCGAAGTCGAGGTACCCGGTGTGGTTGCAGACCAGCACCGCGGCGCCCCGCGCCGGCACGCGCTCATCGCCCTCGACGGTGATCCGCAGGTCGAGCAGCCGGAACACCCGCCACGTCGCGGCGACGACCCCGCGGTAGGTGAGGTCGGGCACGGACGCAGGGTATCGCCGGGCGCCACCGTTAGGCTCGGGCACGTGGCAGTCTCGTCGGAGCCGGGCAAGCGGTCGTCCCGCAGCCGGATGACGGCGGCCGAGCGACGCGAGCAGCTGGTCCGCGTCGCGCGCTCGACCTTCGCCGAGCGCGGCGTCGACGGCACGTCCGTCGAGGAGATCGCCGCGCGCGCCCACGTCTCCAAGCCGGTCGTCTACGAGCACTTCGGCGGCAAGGAGGGGCTGTACGCGGTGGTGGTCGACCGCGAGGTCCAGCACCTGCTCGCGATGATGCGCTCGGCGCTGACCGCGGGCGAGCCCCGAGCCTTGCTGCAGCAGGCGGCGTTCGCGCTGCTCGACTACATCGAGGAGTCCTCCGACGGCTTCCGGATCCTGGTGCGCGACGCCCCCGTCGGCTCCCCCACCGGCTCCTTCGTCAGCATCATCGGCGACGTCGCCAGCCGGGTGGAGGACATCCTGATCGCCGAGTTCAAGGCGCGCGGCTTCCAGGCCAAGTACGCGCCGATGTACGCCCAGATGCTGGTCGGCATGGTGGCGGCGACCGGCCAGTGGTGGCTCGAGACGCGCAAGCCCGACAAGGACGTCGTCGCCGCGCACCTGGTGAACCTGGCCTGGAACGGTCTGTCGTCGCTGGAGTCCAAGCCCGAGCTGCTCAAGCGCGACTGACGCCTACCGGAGCTCCAGCTTCATCCCGGTGTGCGAGGCGACGAAGCCCAGCCGCTCGTAGAACCGGCGCGCGTCGACGCGTTGCACGTTCGACGTCAGCTGCACCCGCGCGCAGCCACGGCGTCGCGCCTGGGCGATCGCGTGCTCGACCAGCGCCGTGCCGATGCCGCGGCCCCGCAGGTCCGACGCGGTCCGCACCGACTCCAGCTGGCCGACCAGCCCGCCGTCGTAGATGAGCACGCGGAGGAGGGTCAGCTGGCAGGTCGCGACTATCCGCCCGTCGCGGTCGTCGACGAGGATCGCCTGGTGCGGGTCGGCGGCGATCTCGTCCATCGCGGCCCGCTGGCCGGTGCTGATCGCCTCGGGCTCGGTGAAGTCGCGGATGGCGTCCTCGGCGAGCAGCGCGAGGATGCCGGGCAGGTCGCCGGCGCGCGCGTCGCGGATCATGCGTCGTCCCGTCGGGCGACGACGAACGCGCGGTCGAACGGCAAGACCGTGCCGTACGCGCGCTCGGGGAAGGCCTCGCGCAGCCCGGTGCGGTAGGCGGCCTCGAAGTCGCCCCGGAGGTCGTCGGGCAGGGCCTGCAGGTAGGGACGGGCGCCCGTGCCGGACATCCACGACCAGACCGGCTCCTCCCCCTGCAGCACGTGCAGGTAGGTCGTCGTCCACGCGTCGACGGACCAGCCGGGGCGCGCGAGCGCGTCGAGGTACCCCTCAGCGTCGGCGTCGTGGATCGGGCGGACGTCGTGCAGGTGCGGGGCGAACCGTGCGTCGGCGGCGACCTCGCGGAGCAGCGCGTGGTTGGGCCGAGTGCCGTTGGTGGGCACCTGGATCGCCAGCGTGCCGCCGGGCGCGACGTGGTCGGCGACCCGCACGGCGACGTCGAGCTGGCACGGGACCCACTGGAAGGCGGCGTTGGACACGACGAGGTCGACCGGCTCCGCGGGGTCGAAGGCGGCGAGGTCGCCGAGCTCGTAGCGCGAGCGGGGGTGGGTGTCGCCGGTCCGGGCCCGCTCGACCATCGAGGGCGACGAGTCGAGCCCGAGCACGTCGGCGTCCGGCCACCGCTCGCGCAGGACGGACGTGAGGTGGCCGGGGCCGCAGCCCAGGTCGACGATCGTGCGGGGCTCGCCGACGACGCGGGCCACGAGGTCGCGGAACGGCCGGCTCCGGTGGTCGTCGAAGCGCAGGTAGGTAACGGGGTCCCAGCGGGTGCGGGTGTCCATGAGGTGACCTCCCAGGTGTCTTGACGTCAAGATACCTCGCGCGGTGTCCTCAGTCGAGGGGGACGGCGCCCTCGTCCTCGATGCTGCCGGCCACGGCCATCAGCCGGGCGTCGTCGCCGGGTGCGCCGACGAGCTGCACCGCGAGCGGGAGCCCGTCCGTCGCCCGTCCCCACGGCAACGAGACGGCGGGCTGCCCGGTGTGGTTCCAGCCCGGCGTCCAGCCGTAGAAGCGGCCCATCGACAAGGTGGTGGCGAGCCCGCCGCGTCCGTCCCAACGACCCACGGGCGGCGCCGTGCCGCCCATGGTCGGGGTGAGGAGCACGTCGACACCGAGGTCGTCGAGCAGGTGCAGGCCGAGCCGGCGGCCCTGCTCGACCGCGCGCCGGACCACCGGCGGCGGCAGGGGCGCGCCCAGCGCCGCCACCTGGCGGGTCCGCCGCTCGAGCCGTCCGGGCTCCTCGACGGCGTGGGCCGACTCGTGGATGCCGCCCAGGTAGCGGACGCTGAACGCCTGCGCCGCCGCACCCCACCGCACGCGGACGTCGCGCACGTCGTGGCCCAGCGCGGCGAGACGGTCCGCGGCCGCCCGGACGGCGCCGGCCACCTCGGGGTCGGCCGGCCGCGGCCAGGACGCGGGGAACGGCTGCAGGTCGACCCCGATCCGCAGCGGCCCGGTGCCGGACCGAAGCGCACCCGCGAGCGAGTCGTCGAAGTCGCCGACGACGTCGAGGTAGGTGGCCGCGTCGGCCAGGCGTCGGGTCAGGCAGCCCTGCGTCGACAGGCCGTGCCAGACCGGTGGCGTCGGGACGCGCCCCGGCGTCGGCTTGAAGCCGGGCAGCCCGCAGCACGCGGCCGGGATGCGGATCGAGCCGGCGCCGTCGGACGCGGTGGCCAGGCCCACCAGGCCGCCCGCGACGGCCGCCGCGGACCCGCCCGACGAGCCGCCCGGGGTGCGGTCGCGGTGGTGCGGGTTGCGGCTGACGCCGGTGGCCTCGGACTCGGTGAAGCCGTACACGGCGAGCTCGGGCAACGTGGTCTTGCCGACCAGCACCGCGCCGGCGACCCGCAGGCGGCGCACGGTCTCGTCGTCGACACTCGCGACCCGGGTGGACGCCCGCGAGCCGAGACCGGTGCGGCGTCCGGCGACGTCGGTGTCGTCCTTCACCGCCACCGGGACGCCCAGCAGCGGCCCGCGCTCCCCCGCGGCGCGGCGGGCGTCCACGGCGTCGGCCGCCTCCCGCGCGCCCGCCGCGTCGACGCCGACGAAGGCGTTCCAGGACGGGTCGCGCTCGGCGATCCGCGCGAGCGTGGCGTCCACCAGCTCGCGGACGCCGACGTCGCCCGCGTCGAGGGCGGCGACCTGGCGGGCTGGTCCGGCGGCGACGAGGTCGGGGAGGTCCATGCCGGCGAGCCTAGGACGCCGTGGCATGTCTCGACGTCAAGAATCTCGACGGTAGACTCCGGGCATGAGCGACGAGGTCGACCGGCTGATCGAGGCGTGGCAGCACGAGCGCCCCGACCTCGACGTCGCGCCGATGGGCGTCCTCAGCCGGGTCTCGCGGCTCGCGCGCCACCTCGACCGCGCCCGGTCGCAGGCGTTCGCCGCGCACGAGCTGGAGACGTGGGAGTTCGACGTGCTCTCGGCCCTGCGCCGCTCCGGCGCCCCCTACCGCCTCTCCCCCGGCCGCCTCCTGCGCGAGACCCTGGTGACCAGCGGGACGATGACCAACCGCGTCGACCGCCTCGCCGACCGCGGACTCGTCGAGCGCCTCCCCGACCCGCACGACCGTCGCGGCGTCCAGGTGCAGCTCACCCCCGCCGGCCGCGCCGCCGTCGACGCCGCCCTCGAGGCCCTGCTCGCCAGCGAGCACGCCCTCCTGGCCGAGCTCGGCCCCGACGACTCCCGTCGCCTGGCCGACCTCCTCCGCGTCCTCGTCACGCCGTTCGACACCTGACGGCGCGACCAAGCACCACGTTCACGTGGTAATCGGTTCTAAGCATGGGAGATCTACCGTGCTTCGGGCCAGTTACCACGTTCACGTGGTAATTGGGCCGCCGCTACTCCGCCAGCTCGGACGCGGAGAGCCACTCGAGCTCGAGGGACTCACGCTCGTTGCGGGTGGTCTGCCAGTCCTGCTGGAGGGCGGTGAGTCGGGAGGGGTCGGCGGCGTCGGTGGCCATCTGCTCCTCCAGGTCGCGCTCGCGCATCGCGAGGCGCTCCATCTGGCGCTCGAGGCGGGCGACGTCCTTGCGGGCGCTGCGGCGGTCGGCGGCCGAGATCGGCGACGCGTCGGCCTGACCGCCCGACGAGGGGCCCGGCACGGCGTCGCGGCGCGACGAGCCGGGGGTGGACGGGTGGTAGCTCTCCACGCCGCCGACGAGCATCTTCAGCGACGCGTCGCCGGGCAGGGCCCAGACCGTGTCGGTGACGCGCTCGAGGAAGTACCGGTCGTGGGAGACGACGACGAGCGTGCCGGGCCAGCGGTCGAGGTGGTCCTCGAGGACGGTCAGCGTCTCGATGTCGAGGTCGTTGGTGGGTTCGTCGAGCAGCAGGACGTTGGGCTCGCTGAGGAGCAGGCGCAGCACCTGCAACCGTCGGCGCTCGCCACCGGACAGCTCGCCGACGCGCGACGTCAGCAGGTCGCCGGTGAACCCGAAGCCCTCGAGCAGGCCCGTGGCGGTGAGCTCGTCGGCGCGCACCGAGTCGATCACGCGGTCCGAGGAGTCCATGTCGTCGAGGTTCTGCGTCAGGTGCGCAAGGTCGACGGTCTTGCCGCGCTTGACCCGGCCCGCGTCGGGCTCGTTCTCGCCCGCGAGCAGGCGCACGAGGCTGGACTTGCCGCTGCCGTTGGCGCCCACGAGGCCCACGCGGTCGCCGGGGCCGAGGCGCCAGGTGACGTCGTCGAGCAGCGTGCGTCCGCCTCGACGCAGCGTGACGTCCTCGACGTCGAGCACGTCCTTGCCGAGGCGGGCCGTGGCGAACTTCTCCAGCTCGAGCCGGTCGCGCGCGGGCGGCTCGTCGGCGATGAGGGCGGTGGCCGCGTCGATCCGGAACTGCGGCTTGGACGTGCGGGCCGGCGGGCCGCGGCGCAGCCAGGCCAGCTCCTTGCGCGCGAGGTTGCGGCGACGGGACTCGCGCGCCGACGCCTGCCGGTCGCGCTCGGCCTTGGCGAGCACGTAGGCCGCGTAGCCGCCCTCGTAGGCGTCGACGACGCCGTCGTGCACCTCCCAGGTGCGGGTGCAGACCGCGTCGAGGAACCACCGGTCGTGCGTGACGACGAGCAGCGCGCCCGGGCGCCGCGACAGGTGGTCGGCGAGCCACGAGATGGCGTCGATGTCGAGGTGGTTGGTGGGCTCGTCGAGCACGACGAGCGGGGAGTCGCTGAGCAGCAGGCGCGCCAGGGAGACACGTCGACGCTCGCCGCCGGACAGCCCCTCGAGCTCGCGGTCGAGCGGGAAGCCCGCCAGCAGCACGCTGACGACGTCGCGCGTGCGCCCGTCGGCCGCCCAGGTGTGGTCGGCGGCACCGTCCAGCACGGCGTCGCGGACGGTCCGGGCGTCACCGGTGTCGTCGGTCTGGGTCAGGAACCCGACCTCGAGGCCGCGGGTGTGCGTGACGCGACCGGCGTCGGGCTCCTCGGTGCGCGACAGCACCCGCAGGAGCGTGCTCTTGCCGCCACCGTTGCGTCCGACGACGCCGATCCGGTCGCCCGAGGCGACGCCGAGGCTGACGCCGTCGAGCAGGGGGCGCACGCCGTAGGACTTGTGCACCGACTCGAGGTTGACGAGGTTGACGGGTGCGGCCATGACTAGCCCACCACCCGGGCGCCGGCGACGGGCGCCGCGGCCTGGACGACGTCGACGCAGACCTGCGCGGCGGCGAGCGCGACGGCGATGTCCATCGCGTGCTGGGCGTCGCCGGCGAGGAACATGGCGGTGGGGCCGGAGCCCGAGAGCAGGGCGCCGAGCGCGCCGCACTGGCGGCCGACGGCGAGCGTCTCCTCCAGCTCGGGCCGCAGTCGCAGCGCGGCGGGCTGCAGGTCGTTCGACAGCGCGGCGCCGAGGGCCTCGGCATCGCCCGCCCGCAGCGCGGCCATCAGCTGGTCGGGCACCTCGGGCTCGGTGACGACGCCGTCGGTGATGGCGTCGAACTCGGCGTAGACCGCGGCGGTGGACAGCCCGCGCTCGGCGATCGCGAACACCCACTGGTAGCCGCCCCGGGCCAGCACGGGGCTGATCTGCTCGCCGTGGCCGCCGCCCATCGCGGTGCCGCCGTGCAGGCAGAACGGGACGTCGCTGCCGAGGCTCGCCGCGATGGGCTCGAGACCCGCGCGGCCGAGCCCGGTGCCCCACAGCTCGTCGCACGCGACGAGCGCCGCGGCGGCGTCGGCCGACCCGCCGGCCATGCCGCCCGCGACGGGGATGGCCTTGCGGATCGCGAGCGTCGCGCCCGCCGTGACGCCGGTGGCCTCGCGCAGCGCCAACGCCGCCCGGACCGCGAGGTTGGTGCCGTCGAGCGGCACCGAGCCCCGCTCGCGCTCGGCGTCGAGGTGGACGCTGACGACGATCTCGTCGTCGTCGCGCGACGTGGCGTGCACCTCGTCACACAGGTCGACCGCCTGGTAGACGGTGGCGAGCGCGTGCAGGCCATCGGCGGCGACGGGGCCCACGCCCAGCGCCAGGTTGATCTTGGCCGGGACCCGGACCGTCGTGCTGCTCACCGGTCCAACCTAGGGGATGAGTGGGCGAGGGCCGCGGCGATGCCGACGTAGGCCTCGAGAGGGAGAGCCTCACCACGTTCCTGGGGCGAGACGCCCGCCGCGACGAGGGCCTCCTCGGCCGCGGCGGCCGAGCCGGCCAGGCCGCTCAGGGCCGATCGGAGGGTCTTGCGGCGCTGCGCGAAGGCGGCGTCGACGACGGCGAAGACCGCGCGACGGTCGGCGCCCTCGGGCGGCTCGCGCCGCTTCCACGCCACCAGCCCGGAGTCGACGTTGGGCGCGGGCCAGAACACGTTGCGCCCGACCGTGCCCGCGGGGCGGACCTGCCCGTACCAGGCGGCCTTGACCGACGGGATGCCGTAGGTCCGCGAACCCGGCCCGGCGGCCAGGCGTGCGGCCACCTCGGCCTGCACCATCACCAGGCCGCTGCGCACGCTCGGCAGCAGCTCGAGCAGGTGGAGCAGCACGGGCACCGAGACGTTGTACGGCAGGTTCGCGACCAGGGCCGTCGGCGCCTCGCCGGGCAGCTCGGTGACGGTGAGCGCGTCGGCGTGCACGACGTCGACGCGTCCGACGTCGTCGGGGGCGTAGGTGGCGACGGTGTGCGGCAGCGCCTCGGCGAGCGACCGGTCGAGCTCGACCGCGACGACCCGCCGCGCGGCCTGGAGCAGCGCGAGCGTCAGCGACCCGAGCCCGGGACCGACCTCGAGCACGACGTCGTCGTCACCGACGCCGGACGTGCGCACGATCCGTCGGACCGTGTTGGGGTCGATGACGAAGTTCTGGCCGCGCTTCTTGGTGGGCACCAGGTCGAGCCTGGCGGCGAGCGCGCGGACCTCCGCGGGCCCGAGCAGGGAGATCGTCAGCGCAGGCCCAGCTTGCTCGTGCAGGCGGGCCACTGGCCCCAGCCGGACTGCGCCTGGAGCTTCTTGGCGATCCGGATCTGCTCGGCCTTGCTGTTCTGGTGGGGCAGGCCCGAGCCGCCCATGGCCTGCCACGTCTGGGCGCTGAACTGCAGGCCGCCGTAGTAGCCGTTGCCGGTGTTGGTCTGCCAGTTGCCGCCGGACTCGCACTGCGCGAGACGCTCGAAGTTGGCGTCGCTACCGGGGCCGCTGTCGGAGGAGTTGCTGCTGCCCGAGCCGGCGTCGGCGTCCGTGTCGTCGGCCTTGGTGCCGCGGCGCTCGACCTGGTTGACGGGCTTCTTGACGGTCGAGCGCGAGAGCGTCTTGCGCGAGCGCACCTCGCCGTCGGCGAGCACCACCCGGTAGGTGACCTTCTCCTGGCCGTCGACGCCCTCGCGGACGACCTCGGTCTCGCCCTCGTCGAGCTCGTCGTCCTCGCGCACCCGGGTCTCGTAGTCGACGTCGTCGGTGCGGGTCTTGGTCTGCGTCTCGATGCGCGTGACGGTGATCGTGGCGCCCTGGGCGACCGGCTTGGACGCGGCGGGCCTCACCTCGTCGTCGGCGTCGACGGTGATCCCGGCGTCGCGCAGGGCGTCGCCGACCGTCGGGCCGGTTGACGAGAGCTGCCGGGTGGCACCGTCGACCTTCACCTTCATCGCGCTCGGCAGGGTCACGGCGACGTCCAGGCCCTTGCGGGGCAGGCCCGCGCTGCGGCTCGTCGAGAGGTCGGCGCCCGCGAGGCGCAGGTCGAGCTGGGACAGCGCGTCATCGACGTTGGTCGCGGTGGTCCAGTAGGTCTTCTGGGTGCCGTCGTCCATCTTGAGCGTGAGCGGGCGCCCGTAGCGCACCGAGACGCGGGTGCCGTCGCTGATGGAGGCGTCCGCGGCGGGCGCGACGACGTCGTGCTCGCCGAGCGAGATGTCCTGCTTGGACAGGACGTCGGCGACGCTGCCGCCGAACGTGCGCACCTGCTGCTCCTGCCCGTCGACCGCGAGCGTCACGGTCTTGTGGGCGGCGGTGAAGCCGAGGGTGCCTCCCACGAGGAGGAGCACCAGGCCGACGTTCAGGGCGAGGACGAGCACACGGCGTTGACGCACGAAGACAGATCCGCTTCTTTCTCGAGGGCGCTGCCGAGGGGGAAGGTGCGGCGCGGGACCCGTTGACGATAACGGTCCGGTCACGGGCTCACCAACCCGGGTGAGCGGAGTCACCGCGCCCGGGGGGTCACCAGGCGCCGTAGGCCGCCGAGGTGTTGGCGTCGATCGCCCGGCACAGCTCCTCGTCGTCGCGGCCCGTCACCTGGGCCATCGCCCGGACGGTGAGCGGCAGGAGGTAGGAGGCGTTCGGGCGCCCGCGGTACGGCGTCGGGGTGAGGAAGGGCGCGTCGGTCTCGACCAGCATCCGGTCGAGCGGGGTGATCTTCAGCGCCGCGCGGATGGGCTCGGCGTTCTTGAACGTCACGACGCCCGAGAACGACAGCCAGAAGCCGCGGTCGAGGCACGCCTGCGCGAACGCGGCGTCGCCGGAGAAGCAGTGCATGACGGTGCGCTCGGGCGCGCCGACGTCGTCGAGCAGCGCCAGGACGTCGGCATGGGAGTCGCGGTCGTGGATGACGAGCACCTTGTCGTGCCGCTTGGCCATCTCGACGTGGGCACGGAACGACTCGTGCTGCGCGGCCCGGCCGGGCTCGGCGGTGCGGAAGTAGTCCAGGCCGGTCTCGCCCACCGCGCGCACCCGCTCGGTGGACGTCACGAGCTTCTCGATCTCGTCGAGCGCGGACTCCAACTCGCCGCGCTCGTGGAGCCCCGGCGCCTCGTTGGGGTGCAGCGCGACGCCGGCGACGATCTCGTCGTGGTCGAGCGCGGCCTGCGCGGCCCACCGGGCGCCGGGCAGGTCGCAGCCGATCTGCACGATCCGCGGGACGCCGACCGCGCGCGCCGCGTCGATCGCGTCGCGCGTCGCCCACTGGTCGGGCGAGTCGTCGAGGTCGAGGTGGCAGTGGTTGTCGACCACCGGGTACGGCAGGGGCTCGGGCGCCTCGGGACGCGTGCCCGTGCGACCGCTCATGCCGTGGCCTCGGCGTCGTCGGCGGGCTCCACGATGCGCGGGAAGAGCGACTCGCCCTTGACGACGACGGCACCGGCCGGCAGCTGGCCCCAGCGTCCGGCGTCGTCGATCCGCTGGTCGGCCAGCGGGCCGACGGCGGCCTCCGCGCCGAGCAGCGTCCAGAGCCCGGCGGCGGTCTTGGGCATCGTCGGCGCGTGCAGCACGGCGATCGCGCGCAGCGACTCCGCGGCGGTGTAGAGGATGGTGGCGAGACGGGCGCGCGACGCGTCGTCGTCTCCCTTGGCCACCTTCCACGGCTCCTGCTCGGTGAGGTAGCCGTTGACGGCGCCGACGAACGCCTCGACCTCGCCCAGCGCCTCGTGGATCGCGATCCGGTCGATCGCCTCGTCCGCGGTGGTCGCGGCCGTCGCGAGGCGGGCCGCCAGGGCCTCCTCGGCCGGGCCGACGTCGGTGGGCTCGGGCAGCACGCCGTCGTGGTACTTGCCGACCATGGCCGCGACGCGGGAGGCGAGGTTGCCCAGGCCGTTGGCGAGCTCGGCGCCGTAGACCGCGCTGAGGTGCTCCCAGGAGAAGGACCCGTCGGAGCCGAAGGCGATGGCGCGCATGAAGTAGTACCGGTAGGCGTCGGACCCGAAGGTGTCGACGACCTGGCTCGGGTGGATCGCGGTGGCCTTGGACTTGCTCATCTTCTGCCCGCCGACGAGCAGCCAGCCGTGCGCGAACACCCGGTCGGGCACCTCGAGGCCGGCGGCCATCAGCATCGCGGGCCAGATGACGGCGTGGAAGCGCAGGATGTCGCGTCCGACCAGGTGGACGCTCGCGGGCCAGCGGCGGGCGAACTGCTCGGCGTCGGGGCCGTCCTCGGCGCCGTAGCCGACGGCGGTGGCGTAGTTGAGGAGCGCGTCGATCCAGACGTAGAGCACCTGCTGGTCGTCCCAGGGCACCTGGATGCCCCAGTCGAAGGTGGAGCGCGAGATCGACAGGTCGGTCAGGTCCTGCTGGACGAACGCGACGACCTCGTTGCGCGCGCTCTCGGGCTGCACGAACGTCGGGTTGGCCTCGTAGAGCGCCAGCAGCTGGTCGCGGTAGCGGCTCAGCGGGAAGAAGTAGTTGGTCTCGGCCACGATCTCGACCGGGCGCTCGTGGATCGGGCAGAGCTTGACGTCGTCGGGGCCGCCCGGTCCCTCGAGCAGCTCGGAGTCGAGCTTGAACTCCTCGCAGGCCACGCAGTAGGGGCCCTCGTAGTCGCCCTCGTACACGTCGCCGGAGGCGTGCAGGCGGCGCCAGAACTCCTGGACGCGCTCGACGTGCTGCGCGTCGGTGGTGCGCACGAAGTCGTCGTTGCTCGCGTCGATGACGTCGAGGACCGGACGCCACTCCTCGGCGACGAGCCGGTCGGTGAAGTCCTGCGGCGACTCGCCCGCGGCCTCGGCCGCCTGGAGCACCTTCTGGCCGTGCTCGTCGGTGCCGGTGAGGAACCAGGTGTCGTCGCCGCGCTGCCGGTGCCAGCGGGCCAGGACGTCGGCCGCGACGGTCGTGTACGCGCTGCCGATCGAGGGCGCCGCCGTCACGTAGTAGATCGGTGTCGTGACGTAGAAGGCTGACGTTCCGGGCGCAGGCATGCCCTCCATCCTACGGATGGCCGGGGCCCCGTCCGCGCCCGCGCCGGGCAGGTCCTAGCGACGCGCGCGGCGTCGCAGCTCGCCGACGATCTCGCGCACGCTGGCCTCGCGCAGCCGGACGCCCTTCTCGGCCCGGTCCTGCCGACGCGTCTCGCGGGCCACCTTGCGGGCGGTGACCCGCTCGCGGCGGTCGACGAGCCGCAGCGCCCCGAGCCCGACGCCGATCGCCGCACGCGCCGCGAGGTCCACCGGGAGCACGTCGGGCTCGGCGGCGTCGCCCACCGCGCGAGGGGGCTCGGTCAGCGAGCCGAGGTCGCCGATCACGCGCACCCCGAGGCCCGCGATGACCTCGGCCGCGTCGGCGCCGACCTGCTGGGCGCGCTCGACCGCCCAGGTCGGGGTGGTGACCGGCTCCTCGTCCGGCTCGGTCTCCCGCTGCTTGAGGTAGGAGGCCAGGCCGTAGCGGTAGAGGTAGTGGTACGCCCGCTCGTCGAGGTCGTCGCGCCGCCGGAACTCGGCGCTGATCGCCCGGGTCAGGGCGGCCTCCGCCGCGGTGAGCGACCGGTTCGCGTCCTCGGGCGACGGCTGCAGGGTGCCGCGACGCAGGCCGGCCATGTCCTCGAAGACGTGCACCACGCGGTCGGGCTCGGAGCGCTCGGCCAGCACGACGGTGAGGTTCTCGGGCCCGACCGCCTCGGCCCAGCGGCGCACGAGGACGTCGTGGCGGTGCCGACGCCAGAAGCCCGGTGCGGTGCCGTCCGGCAGGGTGCCGTCGAGCTCGCGGTGCAGCCACTCGTCGTAGGGCGTGGGCCAGCGGTCCTGGGTGAGCTGCTGCCACTGCGAGGGCAGGATCTGCGCCACCGACCGCAACGTGACCACGACCCGGGTGCGACCGGCGCCCAGCCCGTCGAGCACGCGGGCCACGGCGTCGTCGTCGCCGTCGGCGAAGAACTCGCTGGAGACCACGACCCGCGGCGCCCGCGCGGCTCGGACCTCCTCCACCAGCTCGTCCCAGCGCCCTTCGCTGTCACGACCGAACCCCGGGACGCGGCGGCCGGTCGCCACCGCGAGCGCCGCCGCCATCGGCTGGCGTCCCGGCCCCGCGTAGTGCACGCCCTGCTCGGCGAGGGACTCCCGGTTGTGGTGGAAGCCGCTCTGCACCGCGGTGGTCGCGGTCTTCGGCGGGCCGATGTGGAGCAGCCGGTGCCCGGCCGGGATCAGCAGGTCGTCGGGCATGGGCCCCAGTATGTCGGGCGCACCCGAACCCGCCGCGAGGGCGGACCGGGTTCGTCCGTCGAGGTGGCGAGCAACGCCGCCGGTCGGGATGCCGGGGGTCTCAGGACTGGTGGACGGCGTTGTAGACGGCACGCCGACGGGAGCCGGTGGCGGAGGCGACGGCGGCGACGGCGTCGCGGGTGGAGAGGCCGGCGGCCTCCTGCTCGGCGACGAGGGCCGCGAGGCGGGTGGGGTCGAGGTCGACGGCGACCGGGGCGGCGCCGGCGACGACGAGCGTCACCTCGCCGCGGACGCCCAGCTCGAGCGCGTCGGCCCAGTCACGGAGCTCGGCCAGGGTGCCCCGTCGGACCTCCTCGTAGGTCTTGGTGAGCTCGCGGCAGACCGCGGCGGGGCGGTCGTCGCCGAGGGCGGCGGCGAGGGTCGCCAGGGTGGCGACGGTGCGGTGCGGCGACTCGAACATCACCATGGTGCGCGGCTCGGTGGCGAGGGCCTCGAACGCGCGGCGCCGCTCCCCCGGCTTGCGCGGGGCGAAGCCCTCGAAGGTGAAGCGGTCGACGGGCAGGCCCGAGACCGCGAGCGCCGCGAGCACCGCGGACGGGCCGGGGACGGTCGTCACCCGGACGCCCGCCTCGACGGCCGCGGCGACGAGCCGGTAGCCCGGGTCCGACACGCTGGGCATGCCGGCGTCGGTCGCGACGACGACGGTGCCGCCGCCGAGCAGCACCTCGACCAGCTCGGGGGTGCGCTTCTCCTCGTTGCCCTCGAAGAACGACACCACCCGCCCGGTGACCTCGATGCCGAGCTCGGACGTCAGCCGCTTGAGCCGCCGGGTGTCCTCGGCCGCGACGACGTCCGCGGTGGCGAGCGCGGCCGCGAGGCGCGGGGACGCGTCGTCGCTGCGCCCGATGGGCGTCGCGGCGAGGACGAGGGTGCCCGGCGGGGTGGTCACCATCGGGGGTGCACGGCCTCGCGGAAGTAGCGGTCGTACAGGTCGCGGACCGCGTCGTCGAAGGCCGCGCTCGTCGCGACGTGCGCGGCGGCGGCGTTGCCTCGGGCCTGCTCGGTGTTGCGGGCCCCGGGGATGACCGTGGTGACGCCGTCCTGCGCGGCCACCCAGGCGAGCGCCGCGGCGGACGGCGCCGTGCCCGGCCCGACCAGGTGCGCGAACTCCTGGGCCGCCCGGACCCCGGTCTCGAAGTCGACCCCGGAGAAGGTCTCGCCGACGTCGAAGGCCTCGCCGTTGCGGTTGAAGGTGCGGTGGTCGTCGGCGGCGAACGTGGTGTCGCTCGCGTAGCGGCCGGTGAGCAGGCCCGAGGCCAGCGGCACCCGGGCGATGATGCCGACGCCGGCCTCGCGGGCGGCGGGCAGCACCTCGTCGAGCGGCTTGAGCCGGAAGGCGTTGAGGATGATCTGCACGGTGGCGGTGCCCGGGCGCGCGATGGCGTCGAGGGCCTCGGCGCAGGTCTCGACGCTGACGCCGTACGCGGCGATCGCGTCGTCGGCGACCAGGGTGTCGAGCGCGTCGTAGACGGCGTCGTCTTCCAGCACCGAGCTCGGCGGGCAGTGCAGCTGGACGAGGTCGAGCCGGTCGACGCCGAGGTTGCGGCGCGAGCGGTCGGTCCAGGCGCGGAAGTTCTCGAGCGTGAACTCGCCGGCCTCCTGCGGCGCCCGGCGCCCCATCTTGGTGGCGACGGTGATGCCGTGGCCGGGGTGCTCGGCCAGGAAGCGACCGATGACGGTCTCGCTGCGGCCGTCGCCGTAGACGTCGGCGGTGTCGAAGAAGGTGGTGCCGGACTCGGCGGCCGCCTCGAGCACGGCGAGCGCGTCGGACTCCTCCACGTCACCCCAGTCGGCGCCGAGCTGCCAGGTGCCGAGGCCGATGGACGAGACGGGGCGGCCGGTGCGTCCGAGGGTGCGGGGCGTGTCGGGGGTCTGCATGGCGTCACCCTATGAGCGGGGTCCTACGCTTGCCGCCGTGACCCTGCCGGCGGTGAGCGAACGCGTCCGCCGCCTCGGCACCCGGCACGCCCGACTGGTGGGCTGGCTCGCCCCGATCGGCGTCGCGCTGCTCGCGCTGGCGCTGCGCCTGTACCGCCTCGGGTACCCCAACCGGCTGATGTTCGACGAGACGTACTACCCGAAGGACGCCTACTCGCTGCGTCGCTTCGGGTACGTGCAGGACTTCGTCTCCGACGCGAACGCCAAGATCGTCGCCGGCGACCTGACGGGACTGTTCACCGGTCAGCCGACGCAGATCGTGCACCCCGACGGCGGCAAGTGGATGCTCGCGCTCGGGCAGTACCTGTTCGGGATGGACTCCTTCGGCTGGCGGTTCTCGGCGGCCGTCGTGGGCGCTCTGACGGTCCTGGTGCTCGCGCGGATGGTCCGCCGGCTCACCGGCTCGACGCTCCTCGGGTGCGTCGGCGGCCTGCTGCTCACCTTCGACGGCACGCACTTCGTGATGTCGCGGATCGGTCTGCTCGACGTGTTCCTGGCGTTCTGGCTCGTGTGCGCCGTCGCCTGCCTGGTCGCCGACCGCGACTGGGGACGCGCCCGCCTGGTCGCGCGCGCAGAGGCCGCCGGCGGCGTCGTCCGCGGGTTCGGGCCCCGCCTGCTGTGGCGTCCCTGGCGCGTGGCCGCCGGCCTGAGCTTCGGGATGGCCCTCGGCACCAAGTGGAGCGCGCTCTACGTGCTCGCGGCCTTCGGCCTGCTCACCTGGGCCTGGGACGCGGCCAACCGTCGCGCGATCGGCGTCCGCGCCGCCTGGGTGCGGTCGGCGCTCGTCGACGCGGCGCCCGCGCTCGTCAGCCTCGTGCTCGTCGCCGCCGTGGTCTACCTCGCCACCTGGACGGGATGGCTGATCCACCACGGGGTCTACGAGACGCGGTTCGGCAACGGCTACGGCGACAACGCGCCCTGGGGGTCCTACGTCACCCGCCCCGCGAGCGGCTGGCTCCAGCAGACCACCGACGCGTTCCGCTCGCTGTGGCACTTCCACGTGATGGTCTACGACTTCCACACCGGCGACTACCTGGCCGGCAAGACCCACCCCTACCAGTCCTCGCCGCGCGGCTGGCTGCTCCTCAACCGGCCCGTCGGGGTCGACGTCGTGAACGACATCCAGCCCGGCGTGGACGGCTGCCGGGCCGTCGCGGGCGACACCTGCCTGCGCCAGGTGACGGTGCTCGGGAACCCGGCGGTCTGGTGGCCGGGGGCGGCCGCCCTCGTCGCGAGCGTGTGGCTGTGGGCGCGTCGCGGCGACTGGCGCTTCGCGGTGCCGCTGCTCGCGGTGGCCGCGACGGTCCTGCCGTGGTTCCAGTACGACGACCGCCCGATCTTCTCCTTCTACGCCGTCGCCACCGTGCCGTTCACCATCGTGGCCACCTGCCTGGTGATCGGGGCGATGCGCGGCTCCGGCCCCGCGTCGGCCCTGCGCAGCCGGCTCGTGGTGGTGGGCGTCGGCGTCTACCTGGCGGTCGTCATCTGCACCTTCGCGTGGTTCTACCCGATCCTCACCGACCAGCTGATCACCCGCTCGGACTGGGCCGACCGGATGTGGTTCCGGCGCTGGATCTGAGCGTCCCCCTCCCTGTCGGTGCGTGGTGATGCCCCGACGTCATGGGGCACCGACAGGTCAGGTGCGGCGCAGGACCACGGCCGTGACGTCGTCACCGGGCGGCTGCTCGCGCACCAGGCCACGGATGGTCTCGACGACGTCCTGCGCCGAGGTGGCGGCGAGGGTGAAGCCGGCCAGCCGGCGCCACACGTCGCCGTGCTCGTCGAGGAGGTCGTAGAGCCCGTCGCTGAACACCACGAGCGTGTCGCCCACGGCCAGCCGCGTCTCGCGCTCCTGCCAGGACGACCCCTGGTCGAGCGCGAGCGGCAGGTCCTCGCCCGAGAGCCGGGTCCAGCCGCCGGCCGCGTGCACCACCAGCGCGAGGCCGTGGCCCGCGTCGACCCACCGGACGACCGGCGAGCGCGGACGCACCCCGAGGCGGAACGCCGTCAGGAACGACCCCGTGCTGCCCAGGTCGCGCCCGAGCGAGGTGTTCACCCTCCCGAAGAGGGCGTCGAGCGCGACCGGTGCGTCGGGGCGCGCCGCCGACATCGCGCGCCGCTCGCCGCGCACCACCGCCCGGGCCGTCGCCATGACGAGCGCCGCGGCCGCGCCCTTGCCCATCACGTCGGCCACGGTGGAGTGGTGCTCGTCCCCCACCTGCTCGTGGTCGACGAAGTCGCCGCCGACGGCGAGCGTCGGCAGGCAGAGGTCGGCGACGTCCCACCCCTCCAGCCGGGGGACGGTGCGCGCGAGGAGGGCGTCCTGCACCAGACGGGTGCGTCCGATGCCGTCCCAGACCCGCAGCTCGTGCTCGACCCAGCCGGCGAGCTCGACGAACGTCGCCAGCTCGTGCTCCTCGAGCGTGCGCGGCTCGGGGCCGCCGATCGCGAAGGTGCCGACCACGACGCCCTCCTCGTCGTGCAGCGGGTACCCGGCGTAGAAGCCGAGCTCGCGGCTCTGGGTGGCCGCCCACCACAGCGACGGGTCGCCCTCGGCGTCGAGCGCGGCGAGGTCGGGGACGATGAACGGCCCGGTGCGCCGCATGGTCTGCTCGCACAGCGAGGCGGTGCGCTGCATCTCCTCGACGGCCGACCCGTGCGAGGACTTGATCCACAGGCGGGGGCCGTCGCTCACCGTCACGATGACGACGGGCACGCGCAGCACGGTGGCCGCCAGCCGCGTCACCCGGTCGAACCGCTCGTCCGCGGGGGTGCCGAGGATGCCGAGCCGCTCGACCGCCTGGCGTCGACGGTGCTCGGCCACGCGCTCCCGCTCGAGCGACGCGAGCCGGGAGTCGGCGTCGGGCCCGCGCTGCCGCCACCGGTCCATCGGCCCGGGCCGTCCGTCGCGTGCGGCCGTCATCGGGGGATCACCGAGAACAGAACCTTGCGTCGGACCATCACCCAGATCGCCGCGATCACGGCGGTGTGGACCACCGTCCCCTGCCAGTCGCTGGTCCGCACCAGGCCGGGGACGTTCGCGACGGCCAGCACGAAGAAGACGTGCACGGTGAAGACGTAGAGGCTGTTCTGGCCGAGCGGGACGTAGAGCCACCCGAGCGCGCGCTCCAGCGGCACCCACCAGGCCGTCAGCACGGCGTACGAGACCACGACCACGAGCACGAGGTCGACCAGGCGCCCCGGCTGCAGGAACACCCGGGTGTACAGGTGGGCGTAGAGCGAGTCGTAGGTGCCCGCGCCCGCGAACGGGACGCCGAAGCCGTAGGTGTGGCCGGCCCAGAGCAGGGCCAGCGCGCCGGCGTAGAGCACGACGCCGAGCGTCACGAGGGCCACGCCCACCCGGCTCGTGAGGGCGCGGGTGATCGGGCGGCGGTACCAGCCGAGCACGAGGCCGTGGACGAAGACCACCTGCCAGGTCAGCAGCGGGAAGACGTCCTCGAACTGCGAGGGCACCACGTTCCAGTCGAAGCGCGCCTGCAGCAGGTACAGCGTCCAGCTGACGGCGAGGGCGACCCACCACAGCCGGCGCCTCATCAGCCACGCGAGCGGCACCAGCAGGGCGCTGAGCACGATGAACAGGCCCATGATGTTGAAGACCCAGGGCCCCATCTCGAGCAGGAGCAGCTGCCGCACCGCGTACCACGGCGGCGGGTAGTCGAGCAGGCGGGGGAAGTTGCCGTAGAGGTCGTAGACCTGTCCGCTCGCGCCCGAGCCCAGGGCGCCGGTGCCGCGGTCGGTGAAGGTGGTGACGGCACGGGCGTCGATCCCGGGGACCCTGCCCAGCACCCACACCAGGACCACGACGACCAGCGCCGTCAGGTACAGCTTGCGGGCCCGCTTGAACGCCGCCACCGCGGCGCCCCACTCACCCAACCTGGCCATCACCGCGGGCTGGACCATGCCCATCACCACGCCGGACAGCAGCACGAACAGCTCGGCGCCGGTGACCCCGCCGATGGCGTTCAACGTGATCCAGGAGTACGGACCGGCCACCTCGACGTGCGTCACCACCACGGCGATGATGATGAACCCGCGCAGGAAGTCCAGGCGCAGGTCGCGCGACCCGTGGGCCTCGGCGTCGTACCGCCACGACGGGACCAGGCGACGGACGACGCCCGCGGACAGGTAGGCCAGGGCCATCGCGGCGACGCTGGCCACGATCCAGCCCATCTGCTCGTCACCACCGGTCTCGCGGACCTGGGCGGTCGCGGTGTTGGCGGTCTCCTGGTCCAGGACCCGCGTCACCGGCCCGGTCCTCACGTCGCGCGACGCGAGGTCCGCCCGCAGGGCCGCGGCGAGCCGGTCGGTGTGGGTGGCCCGCCAGTCGACGGTGTCGCCCCCGACCTCGGCCTCGGGGCGTCGCTCCTCGAGCCAGGTGATCGACGCGATCCGGTCGTGGGTGACGGTGGCGCGGAAGACCTGGCGCCACCAGGTGCGCTTGATGTCGAGCTGGGGATCGGTGGCCTCGGCGCCGGGGTTGAACAGGGCGCCCGTCGCGACGGCCATGGGCTTGTCGCGCCGCTCGGCGAACCGCTCGTAGAAGGGGGTGCGCGTCCGCTCGTCGCCGTAGCCGTAGCTCTCCTCGAGGCGCGCCTCCACCTCGCCCCGCCGCGGGACGACGTTGGCGCCGAAGTCCTGGGCCTCGCCGAAGTGGTAGAGCGAGAGGCCCACCCAGTCGACGGCCGCGTCGCCCGGGTAGTACGGGCCGTAGGGGTCGTCGACCTCGGTGACGTCGCCGTCGCCGTCGGTGTCGAGCTGGGCCCTGTCGCGCGGGCCCGAGCCCTCGACGGCGCCGAAGGCCCGGCTGAACGGGTACCCCGCGCCGTACGCCGGAGCCCACAGCATCCGCGCGTGCGGGGTCGCGGCGTGCACCGCGGTGGCCACCTCACGGAACGCCGCGACGTACGCCTGCGGCTGCTGGCCCCACGACTGCCAGGAGCCGTTCATCTCCGGCGCGAACCGCACCAGGACCTCGCTGTCGTAGTCCTCGTGCAGCCGCACCAGCGCGCGGCCGAGCCGGGCCGCGTCCGCCGCGGTGAGGGTCTCCAGGGCCGCCTGCGGCTCCAGCGTCAGCTCGGCGACCGCCCCGTGCTGCGCCGCCTGGGCGACGAACTCCTCGAGGTAGGTGCCGTCGTCGTCCGACAGCGGGTAGCGGACGGCCTGGGAGAACACCGACGGGCTGGTCCCGAGACGCGCCACGTACTGCTGGGCCGAGTCGTTCGTCCAGTCCAGCTCGGGTCCGAAGAACGGACGGGCGGCGGGCGTCAGCCCCGGGTCCTCGGCGCCGCTCCCCGACGCGGCCACCGCCGCGCCGGCCGGCAGCACCAGCACGACGAGCGCGAGCACGACCAGCAGCAGGCGCACCGGCGACGACCGCAGGGTCACGGCTGCCGCCGGCAGGTGATCGACCAGTGGTTGATGACGCCGTCACGGTGGTAGGCGAGGTCGTCGACGGCCGCCGAGGCGAGCGCCAGGCCGCGGCCCGACTCGGCGTCGTACCCCGGCATCGACACCGTGCTCAGGTCGATCTCGCAGGGCCGGCCGTCGTCGGCGAAGGTGGCGACCAGCGACGTGGGGTCGGCGAGCAGGCTGACGTCGAACCGGCGGCCCGTCACCCCCTCCCCGTCGATCGCGTAGGCGTGCTCGACGATGTTGGCCATCACCTCGATGACGGCGGTCTCGAACCGGATCCGGTCGATCATCGCGACGTCCGGGCTGCCCTCCCAGAGCGACGCGACGAGCGTGTGGAGCAGGTCGACGCTGTCCTCGCGGGCGGCAGCCTCGAGCGACACGCGTGTCACCGAGGCGTCGTCAGGCATCGAACGCGCCCTCGACCGTGGGCCGGGGGCGCAGCACCTTGTTGAGGTTGGTGAGCTCGAGGACCGTCTGGATCTGCTCGGTGGGGCACGCGAGGCGCAGGTCACCCCCGGCCTGGCGGGTGGTCTTCAGCCCGGCGATCAGCGCGCCGAGGCCCGAGGAGTCCATGAAGTCCGTCTGCGCCATGTCGACGACGATCCGGTTGGTGCCGGCGCCGACGAGCTCGGTGACGACCTCGCCCAGGCGGCGGGCGGACACCATGTTGAGCCGGCCGACGGGCGTCACGACGCCGATGCCGCGCGACGTGGTCTCGACCTTGAACTCGATCATGCTGCTCCCTTGGTGGTGAGGCGGTGCTTGTGCCTCGGCTGCTCGATGGGGGGTGAGGGTGTCTCGGGGTCGACCCAGCCGTCGTAGCGGACGGCCTTCACGACGACGCCGAGGACGAGGAGGTCGTAGACGACCCAGGCGAGGTTGACCCACGTGCCGAGCGGCGAGGCCTGCCCGACCTGGAGCCGGACCAGGCCCACGCCCGCGGCCGCGACGAGGGCGCCCATCGCGACGAGCTGGGGCTTGACCAGGTGCCAGGGCCGGCCCGCGCCCTCGGTCCGGACCTTCGGGGTGACGGCGAAGTCGAGCGCGCGTCCGAGGAACACGCTGCCGAACGCCGACGTGAACGCCTTGATCCAGACCGGGAAGAGCGCGAGCGAGTACTGGAGCCCGCGCCAGGTGCGTCGCTTCCAGCCCACGTAGAGGAACAGGAGCTGGTTGACCACCAGGAACGGGATCAGGCGGACGAAGAAGTCGCTGCCGAGCGAGTCCACGGGCAGCACGCCGAGCGTCAGGTAGATGATCGGCGCGGCCAGGTAGACCACCGCGAAGAAGCCCGACAGGTAGCTCCACATCGTGCCCAGGTACATCAGCTTCTGGGCCACCGTCAGGCCCTGCTGGACCATCGGGTTCTCCCGGAACATCACCTGCATGGTGCCCTGGGCCCAGCGCAGGCGCTGCGTCAGCATCGTCTTGAGGTCCTCGGGCGCGAGGCCGAACGCGAGCTGCTCGCCGTGGTAGGCCGAGCTCCAGCCGAGGGCGTGCAGGCGCATGCAGGTCGCCATGTCCTCGGTGACCGAGATGGTCGCCATCGGCATGACGGGCTGGGCCTCCTCGCCCCGGTCCACGTCGACCGACGACACCAGCGACTGCACCGTCGCGAGGGCGCCCAGGGGCGACCAGTCCCGCTCGGACATCCGGCGCAGCGCCGCGTCGTCGACGAGCGCGAGCCCGGCGTCACCGGCCTCGTCGGTGGTGGCCTCGAGCTCGGCGATCGCGGCGAGGTCGGCGTGCAGCGCGTCGACGTCGGTGCTCACCAGCTCGCGGGCGATCGAGGCCACGCGCCGCTGGAACCGGTAGGTGACGTCGGCGATGGCGACGCCCCGTCCCAGCTCGCGGCGGGCGCGGCCGAGGTCGTAGGCCACCTTGTCGAGGGCCTGGGTGGCGTGCGCGTCGTCGGACCCCAGGTCGGCGCGCGCCTTGGCGAGCACGTCCTTGGACGTGCGCAGCGCCCGGTGGACGGCGATCTCGATCTCGCCGGCGTAGCGCCACACGCCCAGCTGCATGAGCGCCTCGCGGCGCAGCACGGCGTTGGACCCGCAGAAGAAGGCGGCGTTCCAGCCGTCCTTGCCCTCCTGGATCGGCCCGTAGAACAGCGGGGCCTGGCTGCCGAGCGGGTCGTCGTCGGGCACGTTGACGAAGAACTGCGGCGTCTGGACGACCGCCATCCTCTCGTCGCGGAAGTAGCCCAGGGTGCGGTCGAGGATCTGCGGCTCGGGCACCTGGTCGGCGTCGAGGATGAGCAGGAACTCGCCCTCGGTCGCCAGCAGGGCGTTGTTGATGTTGCCGGCCTTGGCGTGCCGCGGACGGTCGTCCCAGTCGGCGCTGCGGGTGATCCAGCCGATGCCCTCGGACTCGGCCAGCGCGCGCAGCTCCGGACGGTTGCCGTCGTCGAGGATCCAGGTCTCGTGCGGGAAGCTGATCGCCTTGGCCGCGCGCGCCGTCGTCATGACGAGGTCGAGCGGCTCGTTGTAGGTCGTGACGAGCACGTCGACCGTCGCCTCGGGGTCGGGCGGGTCGGGCTCGCCGCGCTCCTTGCGCCGCCACATGGTGAGGCAGAACAGCAGCGAGTCGACCAGGCTGTAGGTCTCGGCGACCACGAGCGGCACCGCGATCGGCCACGCGCTCCAGTTCACCGAGAACAGCCAGCGCCACGTCACGTAGTTGACGCCCAGCACGACGACCACCACGACCATCAGCCGCAGCAGCGCCTGCCGCATGGTCATGCAGCGTCTCGCCGCAGCGCGACCACCGTCACGTCGTCCAGAGCGAGCTCGGCGGTGCAGAACCGGCGGACCTCGTCGACCAGCCCCCGGGGCGACAGGCCCGTGCGGACGAGGTCGACGAGCAGCCCCAGCCCCGCGGCGTGGCCCATCACCATGTCGCCGAGACCGTCGCTGAACGCGAGCAGCACGTCGCCGGGCTGCAGGACCAGCCGGCTCTCGTGCCACTCGGCGTCGCGCAGGATGCCGATCGGCAGGCCGTCGCCGGTGACGCGGGTCGCGGTGCCGTCGGCCCGGACGTGCAGGCACAGGCCGTGACCCGCGTCGGCGACGCGCACCACCCCCGTCGGCACGTCGACGGCCAGCTGCAGCAGCGTCACGAACGACGACGTGCGGTGCAGGTCGGTGTCGAGCGAGCGGGCGACCCGGCCCAGCAGGTCGCCGAGGTCGTCGTCGCGGCCGGCGAGGTCGGCCGAGGCGCGGACGTAGCTGCGCACGCCCACGCTGAGCAGCGCCGCACCGGTGCCCTTGCCCATCACGTCACCCAGCGTGATGCCGAGGTGGTCCGGGGCGAGCTGGTAGTCGTAGAAGTCGCCGCCCACGGCTCGCGCGGGCATGCACAGGCCGTCGATCTCGTACCCCGGCACCTCCGGGGCGCACTCCGGCAGCAGCGCGGTCTGCACCTGTCGCGCGTTCTGGCTCTCGGCCGACGCGGTCAGCTCTTCGGCCGTCCAGCTCGCCAGGTCGGCCAGGATGTCCAGCTGCTCGCGTGTCAGGTCACGCGTGTGCGCGTCGTACAGGCAGAGCGTGGCCACGATCCCGCCCTGCTGGTCGAGCACGGGGTGGCCCGCGTAGAACCGCACGCCCAGCTCGCCGGTGACCGCGGGGAGGTCGGCGGACCTCGCGTCGCGACGGGCGTCGCGGATGAGCAGCGGTCGAGACGGGTCGCTCACCAGATGGCAGAAGGTCTGCTCACGCGGCATCTCCTCCAGGTCGAGGCCGGCCACCGACTTGAACCAGGTGCGGTCGCGATCCACGAGCGAGATCGTCACGAAGTCGACGCCGAGCACCTGGCGGGCGAGCCGGGTGATCCGGTCGAAGCGCTCCTCGCGCGGGGTGTCGAGGATGCCGAGGCTGTCGACGGCCAGCTGGCGCGCGGCCTCGGCCGGGTCGCGCAGGACCTCCGGTGCTCGCGTGAGCAGGGCGGCGGGCGGCGGGGGTGGGGCATTCACGGGCGGGGCTCCCGATTCGGTGTGGCGCAGGCGCCCCCCGAGTGGCGGCGTCCATCCCATCCAGGTGAAGGGGACTACCTAAATCGTGCCACAAAGACCAGCAGAGCACGTCAATTTGGATGAACCGTATGTGCGCAGATGCGACAGAACGGTCGGGGCCTCGGCGGTGCGGCGAGCGACCGGGAGCTACGGGGAGCCGTCGCTTCGCTCCTCGGCGAATCCACAGTCCTGATCAATGACCGAGGGTCCCCCACGTGAAGCGTGTGGGGGACCCTCGGTCATTCGGTGGAGCTACGGGGATTCGAACCCCGGACCTTCTCATTGCGAACGAGACGCGCTACCAACTGCGCCACAGCCCCAGTGCTCGCGCTGCGAGCGGATCCGACCTTACCACCTGCGCCGACCCGGTCGGCACCGCGGTGGTGGCCGGGAGGTCTAGTCGCCGACGGCGCGGCGACGCTCGCCCGGAGCGGCGTCGCGGGCCGGGCGCTCGGTGCGCTCGCCCTCGACGTGGCCCGACGTCCAGGTGCCGGCGTCACCGAAGTCCACCGTGCGCACGGTGCGCGCGGCACGCGGCTTGTCGACGTAGGTCGGCAGCGTGACCGGCAGCGGGTCCCACAGGGTCGCGCCCGTCGTGGCGAGCACCGGGACGGCGTCGACGACCATCTCGTCGGCGTCGCCCGCGGCGAGCGGAACGTCCTCCATCACGTGCACGTGGTGCGGGTCGTGGTCCTCCACCTGGCCCGAGAGGACGACGGTCTCCTCGGAGTCGGCGATGCGGCGGGCCTGCTCCTCGTCGAGCTCGTCGAGGTCCTCGTCGTGGTGACGACGCGGCATTGACGGCATCGACGGCATGGCGGGCATCGACGGGAGGTGCGGTGCGTGCGGGACCGCCAGGCCGAGCTCGCCCCGGACCTGGATCCGGCAGGCGACGAGCCAGGCGACGACCAGACCACCGGGCACCGCGACCAGCCACCACGGCGCCACCGAGGTGGCCGCGAGGACGACGACGACGGTCAGCGCGCCGAGGAGGGTGAGCAGGGTGCGCCGGCGACGACGCGCGGCGAGCCGGGCGGCGGGACGGTCCATGGACGAGTGGGCGGGCGCCGCGTCGACGGGTGCCTCGTCCTCGGGAGCCTCGGCGTCGGTGTCGACGTCCTCGGCGGCCGCCGGACGGGTGAGCACGCGTCCGCGGGAGGTGAGGGTGGCGGCGGCGCCGGAGCGGGCCGCCTCGTCGTAGCGACGCAGCGCGAGCGGCACGAAGTACGCCGCCCACAGGACGACGATCGCCGCAAACACCAGACCAGCTGCCACGTCCCGAACGTTAGGTCCCGCGGACGGCCCCGTCCCGCGTCTCGCGCGGTGTGTCGCCTGCGAACTTGTGTGACGCGTGTGGCGCCGACGCTCAGGCGGTGTCGGCGGGCTGCTCGAGGATCCGCGCGAGCAGCCCCCGCGGCACCTCGTCGGCCGTGACGGCGAAGAGCACGTGGTCGCGCCACGCGCCGTCGATGTGCAGGTACTGCGGGGCCAGGCCCACCTGCCGCAGACCGAGCTTCTCGGCCACCGCGAGGCTCGCGACGTTCTCGGGGCGGATGGCCACCTCGATCCGGTGCAGGCCGACCGCGGACAGGCAGTGGTCGATGACGAGGGCGACGGCCACCGGCGTGATGCCCTTGCCGGCGTGCGACCGCGAGATCCAGTAGCCCACCTGGGCCCAGCGGGCCGAGCCCCAGGTGACGCCCGAGACGGTGACCTGCCCAACCATCTGGCCGTCGTAGGTGGTGACGAACGGCAGCGAGCGTCCCTCGCGGGCCTGCGCCCGCAGCCCGCGCACCATCTGCCGGAACGACCCGGCACCGGGGTGCGAGCCCTCGGGCAGCGTGGCCTCCCACGGGGTCAGCCACGCACGGCTCTCACGGTGCAGCCGGGCCCAGGCCGTCGCGTCGGCACGCTGCAGGGGCCTCACCCCGATGCGTCCGTGGGTCAGGGTGGCCGGCCAGCCGGCGGTCAGGACGCACCGCCGCTGGTCTCGGTGGCGCCGGTGCCGGCGTCGTGGGATCGGTGGTCGACGCCGTTGACCTGGTCGACCGCGTGCACGAGCACGGGCTCGAGGATGTCGAGCCCGTCGCGCACGCCTCCCGCTGAGCCCGGGAGGTTGACGACCACGGTGCGGTCGGCGACGCCGGCGAGCCCGCGCGAGAGCATCGCAGTGGGCACGCCCGCCTCGACCCCGTGACGACGGATGGCCTCGGCAACGCCCGGCAGGTGCCGGTCGAGCAGGGGCGCGGTGGCCTCGGGGGTGGCGTCGGTGGGGCTGATGCCCGTGCCGCCGGTGGTGATGACGACGTCGAAGTCGAGGTCCACGGCCTCGCGGAGCGCCTCGGCGACCGGGTCGCCGTCGGGCACCACGACCGGTCCCTCCACCTCGAAGCCCCAGCCGGTGAGCCGCTCGACGATGATCGGTCCGCCGGTGTCCTGGTAGACGCCGGCGGCGGCGCGGTTGGAGCAGGTGACGACCAGGGCCCTCACGACTCGCTCCAGTCGCCGCTGCGGCCACCGGACTTCGCGGTCACCCGGATGTCGGTGAGGACCGCGTGCTTGTCGACCGCCTTGACCATGTCGACGACGGTGAGCGCCGCGACCGTGACGGCCGTCAGCGCCTCCATCTCGACGCCGGTGCGGTCGGTGGTGCGCACCGTGGCCGTGATCGCGACGCCCTCGTCGCGGACGTCGAGGTCGACCTCGACACCGCTCAGCGCGAGCGGGTGGCACAGCGGCACGAGGTCGGGGGTGCGCTTGGCGCCCATGATGCCGGCCACGCGGGCGACGCCGAGCGCATCGCCCTTGGGCACGTCGCCCTCGCGGAGCAGCGCGACGACCTGCGGCGAGACGAGCACCGTCCCGGCGGCCGTGGCGGTGCGGGTGGTGACGTCCTTGGTCGAGACGTCGACCATCCGGGCGGCGCCGCGCTCGTCGACGTGGGTGAGGCGGGCGGCCATCAGAACGACCGGTCCAGCACGAGCACCTTGGCGACGTCGCCGACGTTGAGCGCGGTCTCGTCCTCGCCGACCACGATCAGCGCGTTGGCCTGGGCGAGCCCGCCGATCATGTGCGAGCCGCTGCCGCCGACCGGCGTGACGCGGGCGCCGCGCTCGGTGACCTCGAAGACGCCCCGCAGGTACTGGCGCTTGCCCGCGGCCGACGCGACGTCGGTGGTGAGCGTCGCCTGGACCAGCGGGCGTCGGTACGGAAGCAGGCCCATCATCCGGCGCAGGGCCGGCACGACGAACACCTCGAAGGACACGTAGGCCGACACCGGGTTGCCCGGGAGCGTGATGATCGGCGTCTGCTCCTCGCCGACGATGCCGAAGCCCTGCGGCTTGCCGGGCTGCATCTTGACCTCGACGAAGTCGACCGAGCCCAGGGGCGACAGCGCCTCCTTGACGACGTCGTAGCTGCCCTTGCTCACGCCGCCGCTCGTGACGACGAGGTCGGCGCGGACCAGCTGGTCGGACAACATCCGGGTGAACTCGGCGGGGTCGTCCGGCGCCACGCCGACCCGGTAGGCGATGGCGCCGAGCGCGCGGGCCGAGGCGGCCAGCATGAAGCTGTTGCCGTCGTGCACGGAGTCGAAGTCCAGACCCGTGCCGGGCTCGCGGAGCTCGTCGCCGGTGGAGATGATGACGACGCGGGGTCGCGGGCGGGCGCGCACGCGCGATCGGCCGAGCGACGCGAGCAGGCCGATCTCGCGGGGCCCGATGACGGTGCCCTCGTCGAACACGACGTCGCCCGCTCGGACGTCCTCGCCCGCGGGCCGGACGTGCTGGCCGACGGCCCGCGACTCGTAGATCGTGACGTTGGCGGTGCCGCCGTCGGTGGCCTCGATCGGGACGACGGTGTCGGCGCCGGTGGGCATCGGCGCACCCGTCATGATCTTGACCGCCGCGCCGGGCGAGATGGCGAACGGACGGCTGGTGCCGGCGGCGGACTCACCGACCACGGCCAGCGTGACCGGGCGGTGGTCCGAGGCGCCGTCGATGTCGACCTGGCGGACGGCGTACCCGTCCATCGCGCTGTTGGTGAAGCGCGGCAGGTCGGTGGGGCTCGCCACCTCCTCGCACAGGGGCAGGCCGAGTGTCTCGAGGAGCGGCTGGTCGTAGGGCTGGAGCGGGCCGAGGCTCTCCAGGATCCTGCGCAGGTGCTCGTCGACGGTGTACGGACCCGTCGTCGCGTCCACCGCGGAGGCTGCATCCATGACGTGAAGCCTAGCCCCGGTCGAGGACGGCGGCGTCCGGCACGGTGCCCGGTGCACCCTCGTCCTCCAGCGCCGCGTCGCCGCGGACCACGACGTCGCGCCCGAACGTCCAGTCGCCGCGGACCCGGAGCGAGGTGGCCCCGCGCAACGACGGCGCCCCGTGCGGGAAGCGCGCGTCGAAGTCGCCGATCAGCTTGTAGTGGGCCCCGTCGAGGTCGACCGCGGGCGGGTCGACGCGGCGCGTGAGGCGGTCGTCGTCGCCGACGTCGTAAACGTCCGAGCGCAGCAGCAGCAGGTCGTTGGTGGTCTTGACGGGCAGGAACCGCGAGCGCTCGACCTCGATGGCGGTGGCGCCGTCGAACACCTCGACCGCCGCGCCCATCGCGCTCTCGACCTGGATCACCTGGGGCGACGACGGGTCACCGGGGTCGACGGTCTTGACGTTGCGGATCAGCGGCAGGCCCAGCACGCCACCGTTCTCGCGCAGCGTGTCGGCCAGGACCCGCAGGTCGAACCAGAGGTTGTTGGTGTGGAAGTACGGGTGCTTGGCGATGTCGCCCGCGGCGGCCTCGTCGTCCTTCGGGGTCTGCGCGGTCTCGCGCAGGATCAGGCGGCCGTCGCTGCGGCGCACCACCAGGTGGCCGCCCTTGACGTCGGCGGGCGTGCGGCGGCACACCTCGGCAGCGTAGGGAGCGCCGGACGCGGCGAACCAGCCGGCGACCGTCGGGTCGGGGGCGGCGCCGAGGTTGTCGGAGTTGGAGACGCTCGCGTAGCGGAAGCCCGCGTCGAGCAGCGTCTGCAGCACGCCGGACACGTCGAGCGCGGTGTAGAGGTCGCCGTGGCCGGGCGGGCACCAGGTGAGGGACGGGTCGGCGTCCCACTCGACGGGCGTGAGGTCGTCGGCGCGGAGCTTGGGCTCGCGGTTCTGCAGGAAGTCCGCCGGCAGGCCCTCGGTGGCGACGTCGTCGTGACCGGCGAGGGCGGCGAGCGTGTCGTCGCGGGTGCGGAAGCTGTCCATGAACAGCAGCGGGAGCCGGACGTCGTAGGCCTGGCGCAGGTGCCGGACCTGGCCCACGATCAGGTCGAGGAAGCTGCGGCCGGGACGGACCTCGAGCAGCGACTTGGCCCGGTCCATCCCCATCGACGTCCCGAGGCCGCCGTTGAGCTTGATGATGCAGGTGGCGTCGAGGGCCGCGCGGGCCTCGTCGTCGGACACCTCGAGGTCGGCCAGGCGCGGGACGTCCACGAGCGGGTCGACGTCGGCCTCGTGGATGACGCCGGTCTCGCCGGACTCCAGCTGGGCGTAGAAGCGGGCGAACACCTCGATCGCCTGCTCGGCGACGCCTCCGTCGACCATCTTCTGCCGGGCCAGCTCGAGTCCGCGCTCGCTCATCGTGCTCCTTGACCGGGGTCTGGTGTTCGGGCGTCGCTCATCCTAGGGGCGGGCGGGCTCGGCTACCGTCCGGCCCATGGGCCAGCACCTCGTCGCCGCCAAGGACGACCTGCGCCGGCGGCTCCTCGCCGCCCGCGCCGCACGGACCGCCGAGGCACGCGCGTCCGCCGGCGTGGCGCTCGGCGAGCGCCTGCTGACCGCGGACCTCGTGGCGGGCGCACGCACCGTCGCGGCCTTCGTCTCCTTCGGCGCCGAGCCCCCCACGAGCCCGTTCCTCGACGCCTGCCTGGCCACGGGGGTGCGCGTGCTCGTCCCGCTGGTGCGTCCGGCGGGGGTGCTCGACTGGGCCGAGCTCGACGGCTCCGACCTGCGCCCCGGCGGCCTCGGCATCCCCGAGCCGACGGGCCGCCCGCTCGGCACCTCGGCGCTGTCGACGGCGGACGTCGTCCTCGTCCCCGCCCTCGCCGTCGACCCCGCCGGCCACCGCCTCGGCCGTGGCGCCGGCTACTACGACCGCGCCCTCGCCGGCCTGCGCGACGGCGTGCCCCGCATCGCCGTCGTCTTCGACGACGAGCTCCTCCCCCACGTCCCCACCGAGCCCCACGACGTCCCCGTCACCCACCACCTCACCCCCTCCACCCCCCTCACCCCCACCTCTTCTCGTTGAGTTCCGGCTCAGTTACCCATCTCGGCGCGACATGGGTAACTGAGCCGGAACTCGACGCGGCGCGACGGACGTGGCCTGTGGACGGACGGCAGAGCGGGCGCCGCCGCCCCAACCTGCGGGCATGGCACGACACGCCCCTGTCCCCGACGACCTGCTCCGGCGCCCCTTCGGCTACGCCGAGGCGAGGCGCCGTGGGGTGACCCGGCGCGTCCTGATGGGGCCGCGGTTCCGCCGCGTCCATCCGCAGGTGTACTGCCAAGTCGGTCTGGACCTCACCTTCGAGACGGCCCTGGACGCCGCGCTGCTCGCCCTCCCGTCCGACGCCGTCGCGTCGCACGACACGGCCGCTCGGCTGCTGGGGCTCCCGCTCCCGCCGTGGATGGGGCGCGAGCTGCACTTCTGGGTGCCCGACACGTGGACCGGGCTGACTCTCGACGGGATCGCCCTCCACCGGTACAAGGACCGACCGGCCACGGTCCGGGTGGATGGGCGTTGGGTCACCGCGCCGGGCAAGACCTTCGTCGACATGGCGACCCGCCTGCGTCTGGACGACCTCGTGGCGCTCGGGGACGGAGTGGTCAGGCGCGCCGGAATGCTGCCGATCGAGCTGCAGCGTCTGGCGCGGGAGCCTCGGCGGCGATGGATCCGGAAGGCCCGACAGGCTGCGAGGCTCGTGCGAGCGGGTGTCGACTCGGCGCCCGAGACGCACCTCCGGCTCGCGATCGCCGACGACTTCCTCCCCGAGCCCGAGGTCGGCAGGGCCGTCTTCGACGACGCGGGCGGCTGGATCGCCACGCCCGACCTCAGCTGGCCGCAGTACAGGATCGCGGTGGAGTACGACGGTGAGCACCACCTGAAGGACAAGCGCCAGTACGACCGCGACATCGGCCGCCGGGAGAACCTCGAGGCCGAGGGCTGGATCGTCGTCGTGGTCACCGCCGACCGTCTCTACAAGCGCCGCCCACAGACCCTCTCCCGCATCCGAGCACACCTCGTCGCGCGCGGCGCCCCCGTCTTCTGACCCCACGACCGCGCGTCGAGTTCCGGCTCAGTTACCCATCCGCGACGGATGTGGGTAACTGGGCCGGAAGTCAACGCGCAGGGGTGGGGCGTCTCAGCGGTCGACGCGGCCGGCGTCGTGGATCTCGCCGACGAGCTTCTCGAGGACGTCCTCGAGCATGACGACGCCGGGGACGGAGCCGTCGGGGGCGACGACGCGGGCGAGGTGGGCGCCGCGGGACTGCATGGCGCGGAGGGCGTCGTGGAGGCCGCAGGTGGGGGGCACCGAGGCCATCGAGCGGACGTGCTTGGCGGAGAGGGGACGCCGGCGACGGTCCTCGTCGGTCTCGAGGACGTCCTTGATGTGGAGGTAGCCGACCAGCGTGCCGTCGGCCTCGGCGACGGGGAACCGGGAGAACCCCGTGAGCGCGCAGGCCTCCTCGACCGCGGCCGGGCTCGTGCCGGGCGGGACGGTGGTGAGGCGGGCCGTCGGGATCATCACCTGCTCGACGGTGCCCGCCTCGAACTCCAGCGCGCCGGTGACCAGGCCGTACTCGTCGTCGTCGAGGAATCCCTCGCGGCGCGACTCCTCGACCAGGCCGGCCACCTCGTCGTGGGTGTACGACGACGCCACCTCGTCCTTGGGCTCGACGCGGGCCAGCCGCACCGCGCCGTTGGCGACCCAGTTGAGCGCGACCACGACCGGCTTGAGGACGAAGACCACGCCGAGCATGAACGGGCCCAGCACGACGGCCGCCCGCTCGGGCCCGACCAGCGCGAGGTTCTTGGGCACCATCTCGCCGAACACGACGTGCGCCCACACCACCAGGGCGGTCGCGATGACGAACGCGATGGGGTGGACGAGGCCCTCGGGCACCGACAGCGCGTCGAAGACCGGCTCCATCAGGTGTGCGATCGCCGGCTCGGAGATCGCACCGAGCCCGAGCGTGCACAGCGTGATGCCCAGCTGCGCCGCCGCCATCACCAGCGAGATGTTGGCCATCGCGCGCATCGCCATCCGGGCCGGACGCGACCCCGCCGCGGCCATCGGCTCCAGCTTGGTGCGCCGGGCCGAGATCAGCGCGAACTCCGCGCCGACGAACAGCGCGTTGAGCGCGAGCAGCACGAAGGTCAGGACCAGGCCGAAGTAGTTGCTCATGCGTCCTCCCCCGTCGCACGCGGCGGCGTGTAGGGCTCGTCGCCGACGCGGGCCACCAGGGCGACCCGGTCGATGCGTCGACCGTCGACCCGCTCGACGCGCAGCTCGACGTGCACGACGCGCGCGGGTGCCTCGTCGTCGTCGGGGTCGGCCACCTCGACGTCGAGCGTGACGGCGTCGTCCTTGGCCGCGAGCCGGCCGAGCAGCTGCAGGACCAGACCGGCGACGGTCTCGTAGTCGTCGCCCTCGGGCAGGCGCAGCCCGGTCAGCTCGGCCACCTCGTCGGGCCGCAGCATGCCCGAGAGCGACCACGTGCCGTCGGGACGGTGACGCGGCACGGACCCGCCGCGGTCGTGCTCGTCGGCGATGTCGCCCACGATCTCCTCGACGAGGTCCTCGATGGTCACGACGCCGTCGGTGCCGCCGTACTCGTCGACCACGACGGCCATCTGCATCCCCTGCTCGCGCAGGACGCCCAGCAGCGGGTCGAGCTCGATCGAGTCGGGGACGACGCTGGCCGGCGCGGCGACGTCCCGCAGGCGCACCGAGCGTCGACGGTCGGGCTCGACGGCGACGGCCTGCTTGATGTGGACGATGCCGACGACGTCGTCGGGGCTGCGGTCGATCACCGGGAAGCGCGAGTGACCGGTCTCGCGGGCGGCCTCGATGACGTCCTGCGCGGTGTCGCGCGCGTCGAGGAACCGGACGCGGACGCGGGGGGTGCGGACGTCGGCCGCGGTGCGCTCGCCGAACGCGATGCTCCGCGCGACCAGCTGCGCCGTGGGCGACTCGAGCACGCCCTCGTCGGCCGAGCGGATGACCAGCGACCGCAGCTCGGCGGGGCTGCGCGCCGAGCGCAGCTCCTCCTGGGGCTCGACGCCGATGCGCCGCAGGATGGAGTTGGCCGCGCCGTTGAGGTGACGGATCGGCCAGGCCATCGCCCGGGTGAAGGCGCGCATGGGCAGCTGGGTGGCCTTGGCGGTGGCCAGCGGCAGCGCGATCGCGAGGTTCTTGGGGATCAGCTCGCCCACGAGCATCGTGACCACCGTGCTCACCACCAGCGCGAGCGTGACGGCGATCGCCGAGACCGCGCCGCCCGTGACGCCGACGTCGCGCAGCAGGGGCCGCAGCAGCTCGGCGATGGCGGGCTCGGACAGGTAGCCGATCGCGAGGTTGGTCAGCGTGATGCCCAGCTGGGCCCCGCTGAGCTGCGTGGACAGGGTGCGCAGCCCGGACAGCACGCCGCCCGCACCGGAGTCGCCGCCGTCGGCGGCCCGCTCGACGCTCGCCCGGTCCACCGTGACGAACGAGAACTCGGCCGCGACGAAGACGCCGCACGCCACCATCAGCAGGAAGGAGGTCGCGAGGAGGATCCATTCCATCAGGACGGGACCCCTCGCCAGGTCGGGCCGCACACAGTGCCGTCATCGTATCGGCACCCCCGGACCGCACGCCCCGGCGCACGGGGGAACAGCGCGCACCCGCACAATGTTCTGGCAGTCGACCAGATCATTCGCGCAGGGAGAACCACCGGTGCCGACCTACCAGTACGTGTGCACGCAGTGCGGCCGAGACCTCGAGGTCCAGCAGTCGTTCAGCGACGCCTCCCTGACCGAGTGCCCCACCTGCCAGGGACGGCTCCGCAAGGTCTTCAACGCCGTCGGCGTCGTCTTCAAGGGCTCGGGCTTCTACTCCAACGACAGCCGCAGCGAGAGCAAGGCGTCCACCGGCTCGACGTCGACCAAGGAGTCCACCTCGGCCAAGGACTCCGGGTCGTCCGGCTCCTCGGACTCCAAGCCGGCCGAGAAGAAGTCCGACGGCGGCGGCTCCTCGTCCTCCGGCTCCTCGTCGACGGGCGGCTCGTCCACCGGGTCCTCGAGCACCACGTCGTCCTCCAGCTCGTCCTGATCGACCCTGTGGACGGACGGCACGCGCCGTCCTGACGACCTAAGGTCACCGGGGCATGAGCCCCTCCCCTGCCCCCGTCTCCACGCCGGCCCGCTGGCGGCGCGACCTGCGTCGCGCGGTCCGCTCGCACCGTCGCGGGCTCGCCGCCGTCCTGGTGTTCCTGGCCGTGCTGGCCTCGGTGTCGGCGGCCCGTCCCGACGCGCCCCGCACCGACCCCGTGCTCGTGGCCGCCCGCGACCTGCGCTCGGGCGCGTCCCTCGGCGACGACGACGTCGAGACGAGACGTCTGCCGCCGTCGGCGGTGCCGTCGTCGGCCTACACCGATCGTGCCGACGTCGACGGGCGCACCGTCGCGGGCCCGGTGCGGGCGGGCGAGCCGCTCACCGACTGGAGCCTGGTGCAGCAAGACGCCCTGGCGGGCTACCCCGCGGGCAGCGTCCTCGCGAGCGTGCGCCTGAGTGACCCGGCGTCGCTGGCCGCCCTGCGCGTGGGCGACCGCGTGCACGTGATCGCGACCGACCCCGAGGGCGAGTCGCCGCCGCGCGTGCTGAGCCGCTCGGCACCGGTCGCGGTGCTGCCCGAGGTCGGCCGCGAGGGGTGGAGCAGCGACGGCGGCGTGGTGGTGCTCGCGCTCCCCGAGCGCGTCGCCCTTGAGGTGAGCGAGGCCGCAGGTCGTGACCGACTCGACGTCGTGGTCGGCGACGACCGACCTGCCGATGTGATTGGCTGAATCATCTGATCTCACCGGGTCTGCGGGCCCCAGACCCAGGAGTGCTCATGCTCAAGGGATTCAAGGACTTCATCCTGCGCGGCAACATCGTCGACCTCGCGGTCGCGGTCGTCATCGGCACCGCGTTCACCGCCCTCGTCGGCGCGTTCTCGGCCAGCTTCATCAACCCGCTGCTCGCCCGCGTCGGCGGCGCCGAGGTCGGCGGCGGCCTGGGCTTCCAGCTCGGCGAGGCCGGCAACGCCGACACCTTCATCAACGTCGGCACGTTCCTCACGGCCATCGTCAACTTCGTCATCATCGCCGCGGTCGTCTACTTCTTCGTCGTGCTGCCGATGAAGAAGATCCTCGAGCGCATGGCGCCCAAGCAGACCGACGAGGCTCCCCCGGCCCCGGCCGAGGACGTCATCCTGCTCCGCGAGATCCGCGACCTGCTCGAGGGCACCCGCGACCGCGACGCCGCGCGCGACGGCGGGTCGCACTCGGCCTGAGTCCCACCGCGCCGCGGCCGACCCCGGCGGGTCAGCCGTGGTGCGGCGGCACGTCGCGACGCATCTCGGCGTCGCGGGACGTGTCGTTGTCGCGTCCCCAGCCGGGTCCGGTCTCGTCGGACGTGGTGCTGGGCATGGTCTCGCCGAGCAGACGGGCCGCCCGGGCCCGACGTCGCCGCTCGGCCTCGGCCGGGTCGGGCGACGCCTCAGGCACCGCGGGCCCCGGCACCGAGGGGCTCGAACCAGTGCACGCCGAAGGTCTCCTCGCACGCCTTCCACCCGGTCCTGCGGGCGAAGCGCTGTGAGCTGACGCGCTGCGAGCGCATCAGCCACTCCAGCCGCTCGCCGCCGAGGCGCAGGACGCTGCGTCGGTAGAAGGTCCCGCCGTCGGCCCCGGCGGCCTCGGCGAACGCGGCCACCACGTCGGCCCGGCGGACCGGCTCGGACCCGACGTTGTAGGTGCCCGACGGTGCGCTGAGCGCCGCGAGCACGCTCGAGCCGACGTCGTCGGGGTGCACCAGGTGGGTCCAGCTGTCGGGGCGGCCCATCCCGACCGCGTGTCCCGAGCGGGCCCGGGCGAGGCGCCAGCGGGTGAGCCCGTCGTCGCCGACGATGTGGCCGAACCGGAGCACCACGCCGTCGCGGGTGGGGCTGACGAAGTTCTCGGTGTGGGTCTCGGCGAGCACCACGGGCTCGGCCGCGCGGGTGACGGCGACCGGGCTGTCCTCGTCGATCCACTCCTCGCCGCCGTCGGCGTAGACGAACGAGACGCTCTCCTGCACCAACCTGCGGACGCCGGCGAGACGGGCCGCCTCGGCCACGACGCGCGAGCCCTCCGACCGGATCCGGTCGTTGAGGCGCCACGCCCGCGGTCGCAGGCTCGGCGAGCCCACGGGCACGTGGGTGGCCATGTTGCACACGGCGTCGCAGTCCCAGAAGGCGGCGACCAGGCTGTCGCGGTCGAACAGGTTGCCGGGCGCGGGACGCACGTCCATGTCGGTCAGCGCGGTGGCGCGGTCGGCGTCGCGGGCCAGCCCGACGAGGTCGTGGCCGGCGCTGTGCAGCGCGCTCACGGCGGCGCGACCCATCACCCCGGTAGCTCCGGTGACGAACACCCTCATGCCTCGAACCCCCCGTCGCCGCAGCGGCGTGCGGGCTCCCCTGACGTGGCCATCACGAAATGATAACGGACGATCCCCTGCCGATCCCAGGGCGCACGGGAGGATCCGCGGCGCGGTGGCTCCGCGGCGATAGGGTCCCGGCATGACCGGCACCCCCACGCGCATCGCCATGTGGTCCGGCCCGCGCAACATCTCGACCGCCATGATGCGCGCGTTCGAGAACCGCGCGGACTGCGTCGTCCTCGACGAGCCCCTCTACGCCGCCTACCTAGGACGCACCGGCCTGGACCACCCCGGACGCGACGAGGTGGTCGCCGCGGGCGAGACCGACCTCGCCGCGGTGGTCCATGACCTGGTGCACGGCGAGCCCCCGGACGCCGACGGCTCGACCCGCGTCCACTACGCCAAGCACATGTCGCACCACCTGCCGGACGACCTCGACCTGGGCTGGACCGAGGCCTTCTGCAACGTGCTGCTGGTCCGCGACCCCGCCGAGGTGGTCGCGTCGTACGTCCGCTCGCGCGAGTCGTGCGAGCCCGACGACATCGGCCTGCTGCAGCAGGCACGGCTGGCCGAGCACTGGCGCTCGCGCGGGACCGACGTGCCGGTGGTCGACGCCGCCGACTTCCTGCGCGACCCCGAGACGCACCTGCGGTGGCTGTGCGACCACGCCGGCATCGACTTCGACCCCGCGATGCTCACCTGGCCGGCGGGCCCGCGCGCGTCCGACGGCGTGTGGGCGCCGCACTGGTACGACGCGGTCAACCGGTCCACCGGCTTCGAGCCCTACCGACCACGCCAGGTCGACCTGTCCCCGCACGACGCCGCGGTGGCCGAGGCGTGCCGGCCGGCCTACGACGGGCTGGCGGCGCGGCGCGTCCGGCTCTGACCGGTCCTCACAGGTCGGACGACGTGGCCCACAGGTTGAGGCTCCCGTCGACGGCGTGCTCGTCGATCGCGGCGAGCTCGTCGTCGGTGAAGGTCGGGTGGTCGAGGGCGGCCAGCGAGTCCTCGAGCTGCGCGACGCTGCTCGCGCCGAGCAGGACCGACGTCACCCGCGGGTCGCGCGCGGCCCAGGCGATGGCCATCTGGGCGAGCGACTGGCCCCGGCCGCGGGCGATCGCGTCGAGCGCGCGGACGTGGTCGAGGTTCTCCTCGCTCAGCATGTCGGCGCCGAGCGACTTGTCCTGCGCGGCGCGCGAGCCCGCGGGCACGCCGTCGAGGTACTTGCTCGTCAGGACCCCCTGCGCGAGCGGCGAGAAGGCGATGCAGCCGACACCCTCGTCGGCGAGCGTGTCGAGCAGCTCGTCCTCGATCCAGCGGTTGAGCATCGAGTACGAAGGCTGGTGGATGAGCAGCGGCGTGCCGAGGTCGCGCAGGATCGCCGCGGCCTCGCGGGTGCGCTCGGGCGAGTAGGACGAGATGCCTGCGTAGCGCGCCTTGCCCGACCGCACGGCTGTGTCGAGCGCGCCCATCGTCTCCTCGAGCGGGGTGTCGGGGTCGAAGCGGTGGCTGTAGAAGATGTCGACGTGGTCCAGGCCCATCCGGTCGAGCGAGTCGTCCAGGCTCGACAGGAGGTACTTGCGCGACCCGAGGAAGCCGTAGGGGCCGGGCCACATGTCCCAGCCGGCCTTGGTCGAGATGACGAGCTCGTTGCGGTAGGGCGCGAGGTCCTCGGCCATGATCCGGCCGAAGTTGATCTCGGCCGACCCCGGCGGCGGCCCGTAGTTGTTGGCGAGGTCGAAGTGCGTCACGCCGAGGTCGAACGCACGACGCAGGACGGCCCGCATCGTGGTTAGCGGCGTGTCGTCTCCGAAGTTGTGCCACAGCCCGAGCGAGACGGGCGGCAGCTGCAGACCGCTCGCGCCGCAGCGCCGGTACTCGAGCTGGTCGTAGCGGTCGTCGGCGGCGCGGTACAGGTCGTGCGGGTTCGGGATCACGCCCCGATCATGCCGCACCGGTCAGAGGGCGCCCTCGGCGATCAGCGGCACCACGTCGGCGATCGAGCTGCACACGCGGTCGGGACGGAAGGGGTAGCGCTCCACCTCCGACGCGAGGGTCGAGCCGGTGAGCACGAGGATGGTGCGCAGCCCGGCCTCGAGGCCGGAGACGACGTCGGTGTCCATCCGGTCGCCGATCATCACCGTCGTCTCGGAGTGGGCGTCGATCTTGTTCAGCGCGTTGCGCATCATCAGCGGGTTGGGCTTGCCGACGAAGTAGGGCTCGACGCCCGTCGCCTTGGTGATCAGGGCGGCGACGGCACCGGTGGCGGGCAGCGGCCCGTCGAGCGAGGGCCCGCTGGCGTCGGGGTTGGTGGCGATGAAGCGCGCCCCGGCGACGATCAGCTGGATCGCGGTGGTGATGGCCTCGAAGGAGTACGTGCGGGTCTCGCCCAGCACCACGTAGTCGGGGTCGCGGCGGGTCATCACGTAGCCGACGCCGTGCAGCGCGGTGGTGAGGCCCGACTCGCCGATGACGTAGGCCGAGCCCTCGGGGCGCTGGTCGTCCAGGAACTGCGCGGTCGCGAGGGCCGAGGTCCAGATGGCCTCCTCGGGCACGTCGAGGCCGGCGCCGAGCAGACGGGCCCGCAGGTCGCGCGGGGTGAAGATCGAGTTGTTGGTGAGCACCAGGAAGCGACGGCCGGTCTCGCGCAGCCGGGCGAGGAACTCGGCCGCGCCGGGGATGGCGCGCTCCTCGTGCACCAGCACGCCGTCCATGTCGGTGAGCCAGGTGTCGATGGCGGGACGGTCGCTCACGTCAGCTCCAGCTCTGCGACGACGCCGGCGTGGTCCGACGGCCAGATCGGCTCGGGTCCACTGCTCCGTGAGCCGGCCGCACCGATCAGCTCGACGGCGCGCGTGCGCACCCGCTCGGGGTCGAGCAGCACGAAGTCGAGCCGCTCGGACAGGTCGGCGTCGGTGTCGAGGTCGGGTGTGCGTCCCCAGGTCAGGCCGTCTCCGACGCCCGCCTGCTCCCACGCGTCGACGTACCCCGCGCGCAGCAGCACGTCGACGACGCCGTCGCCCGCGGTCGGGTTGAGGTCGCCGACGAGGACGACGGGGTAGGGGGAGGTGCTCGTGGTGGCCACCAGCTCGTGGGCCTGGCGCCGGCGGACGTCGGTGTCCATCGAGTCCAGGTGGGTGGTGACCACGCGGACGTGGTGGCCGCCGATCTCGAGGTCGGCCTGCACCCAACCGCGCTTGACGTGGAGCGTCTCGTCGGCCTCGGGGACGGTGACCTGGAGCCGCGCGTCGAAGTGGCCGTGCTCGGCGTCGAGGACGGTGATCTGACGGTCGGGGGACGCGCGCAGCAGCATCGCGTCGCAGTTGGTGAAGCCGACCGAGCTGTCGTCCTCGAGCGGGAACCGTCCGGTGAACGTGTCGCTGCAGTGCAGCATCACGTACGGGTGGCCCCGACGCTCGAGGGCCTCGGTGACCAGCTGCGCGTGGTCCCACAGCACCTCGCGGCCACGGGGCGAGTCGATCTCCCAGCGCCCGAGCTCCTGCAGGCCGACGACGTCGGGGCGCGAGGAGCCGATGGCGTCGGCGATGAGCTCGGCCCGCTCGGGGAATCGGGTGCGCTCGGCCTGCTGCAGCGCCTCGCGCGTGGCCTTGGCCAGGGTGTCGACGTCGTCGCAGCGCACGAGCGGCTCGAGGTCCGCACCGAGGTAGACGTTCCACGTCGCCACCCGCAGGGACGACGGTGGCACGGTCTCGCTGGTCACGGGGACAACCTACTTGTTCGCGCCCCTGCGGTCGGGCGTCCGGGTCCTCGTCGTGGTCCGGCTCACGGCCTTGGCGCGTGCGGGCGCGGCCGTGCGGGCGGCCGGCCTCCGGGCGGGCGTGCGGGTCGGGCGACGCGCCGGCCGCAGCCCACCCCCGAGGTGGAAGCCGACCCCGAGCGCCAGGAGAACCAGTCCCACCGCCAGGGTGCGCTCGCCGGTGACCTGCGCCGCCGTCTGGACGACCAGCGTGGCGGCGACGTCGGGCAGCTGGGTGGGCTCGTTCAGCATCACCGCGGCCTGGCCGACGAGCGTCGCGATCGCGCCGCACAGCAGCACGACGGCGGACGCGAGGCGCGCCGGACGTCCACCGGACCGGGGGGCCGGACGCCGGGGGGAAGAGGATCGAGCCACGCGACGAAGACTAGGGCGGCGACGACCTTTTCTGCGCCATCTGGATGATGAAACTCATCCGTGTCGACCAGATCGCACGGTCTCAAGGCAAGGGCAGGCTCACCTCATGACGGTCTGCTTTCCCGCCCTGTCCACCCGCCGTTCACCGCGAGTGCGCCGGCGTCGGAGGCGTCGTCCCTAGCGTCGGGGGCGGCGCGAGACCCGTCGCCGCCATCGCCCCGTGCCTCGAGGAGACCCCCGACGTGACCCAGCTGCCCACCCGCCGCCGCCTGCTCCCCGTCCTGTCCCAGTCGTCCCCGGCGGCGCCGTGCTCGTCGGGCCGCGCGGCCCTGACCTGCCGCTACCGCTGCGGCGACGCGTGCGCGCACGACGCGCCCAACACGTCCTCCAACGACACCTTCGCGGACGTCATGCAGTCGGCGCTGTCGCGTCGAGGCCTGCTGCGCGCCGGCGCCGTGATCGGCGGCACCGGTGCCGCCGTCGCGCTCGGCGG
>JAURVT010000056.1 GCA_030655315.1 Nocardioidaceae bacterium
CCCTGCAGGCCCGGCTCGGTGTAGGTGACGAGCAGCTCGACCGACGCCGGGAGCTCGACGTAGAGCACGCGTCCGTCGTTGGTGGCCACGATGGCCTCCTGGTTCTCCAGGAGGAAGTCCTTGGCGGTGCCGACGATCTCGGGGGCGATCTCGAGCTGGTCGTAGCTCTGGATGTCCATGAAGACGTAGGACGTGCCGTCGTTGTAGAGGTACTGCATCGTGCGGCGGTCGACCGTGGCGGTCTCGACCTTGGTGCCGGCGTTGAACGTCTTGTCGACGGTCTTGTTGGACTCGACGTTCTTGAGCTTGGTGCGCACGAACGCGGGGCCCTTGCCCGGCTTGACGTGCTGGAACTCGATGACCGCCCAGAGCTGCCCCTCGATGTTGAGGACCATGCCGTTCTTGAGGTCGTTGGTGGTAGCCATGCGCGCAGGTCAGCCTTCGTCGTCGGGAGATCGGATCACGTCGCCGGCGCCGGTCGTGCGGGCGCCTGGGCAACAGCGCAGGAGTCTATCCGTCGGGGCCGGGTCTCCGCGAAAGCCAGCGTCGTACGACGCCCCGCCGACGCCGCTGCCGGGCGGGCCGGCGGGCGTCAGCCGAGCGCGGCCGGGTGGTTGGGAACGGCGGCGTGGAACTTGTTACCGCCCTTGCCGGGCGAATAGCTCGTGCTGTCGATGCCCCTGACCACCGAGCGGACCCGCAGCTTGGTGAGCCGGGCGTCGTCGGTCGCGTAGTAGGTCAGGCAGTCCTGCGGCAGCGAGACCCAGACGCCGGTCGGCACGCCGTCCTCGACCGGCAGCAGCCCGCGCTTGGTGCCGGGGCACGGCGAGAGGTAGGACCCCGCGTCGGAGACGTGGGGCAGCCGACGGAGCCGGACCTGGCCGCCGTCGTAGGTCAGCCGGTACTCCGCGCCCGCGTGGGTGTGCGGCCCCGGGGTGTCGATGGCCCACTGGAAGTTGACCGCGTCGTCCATCCGGGCGGTCCGGATCTCGAAGCGCCAGCGGGTCGGCGTGCTCCGGACGGTGGTGCTGACGATGTAGTCCTGCTTGGTCGGTGGCGTGAACGTCTTGGTCGCGGCGAGCGCGGTGGGTACCGGCGCCTGCAGGAGCACGGCGAGCAGGGCAGCCGTCACGGCGAGCGTGAGGGAGCGGGCGGTTCGCGACATGGCGGCAACCTAGTCGCGGGCCCGCGCCCGCACATGGGTCGAACTGACTATTCGGCCGCCCCCGCACAGGGCCCGTCAGGCGAGCTCCCAGACCACCTGCACCGTCACGGCGAGCTCGGAGCGACCCGACCGGATCGGCACGCTCGACAGCTCGGCGGAGTCGGCGTAGGCCGCGGTCCGAGCGATCTGGCTCTCGTACCCCTCGGGCTGCACCTCCACCAGGGTCATCACGTCGCCGAGCTCCTGACCGGTGGCCTCGGCGTACTCCTGGGCCTTGGCGGTCGCGGCGTCGACCGCCTTGGTCCGGGCGCGGGCGAGCGCGGCCTCGGGGTCGCCGACGCGCAGCTGGATGTCGCCGACCCGGACCTCGTTGTCGCCGACGTCGACCGCGGTGGTGATCGCGCGCCCGGCCTGGCCCAGCCTCTTGACCAGGACGGCGACCGACTGGCTCACCCGGTAGCCGCGCAGGACCGGCGCCGCGTTGCTGGGGTAGTCGTAGACCGGCGACATCTCGAGCCCGGTCGTCTCGACGTCGCCGCGGGCGATCCCCTGGCGCTCGAGGCGGCCCAGGACCTGGTCGAGCACCGCGCCCGAGTCGTCGAGCGCGGACTCCAGGTCGTCGCGCACCATCCGGACCGACACGTCGAACGACGCCTGGTCCGGCACCACCGACGCCTTGCCCTCGCCGCGCATCGTGAGGGTGCGCGGGTCCGCACCACCGGTGTCCTCGGTCGCGGCCGGGGCCGGAGCGGCCTGCGCCGTCGTCGTACCCGCGCGGCCGACCAGGAACGCCACCGCCAGCGCGAGCAGCACCACCCCCGCCGCCAGGAGTCCCTTGACGCTGATCGTCACCTGCTGGTCCATCGCTGCCTCCACGGTCTCCACGGTCTCGGTGGCCACCCGTCGTGGCCTGCCCGGACGACGAGGTGGGTCCGGCTGAGGTTCCGTCGGGCTCGTCCTGCGCCGGGTCACTCGTGGCGCGGGGTGGTGCCGGGCGGTGCCGGGCGGTGCCGGGGCGGTGCGTGAGCCACCCTTCCTGCAGATCCGTAGGACCAGTTCGGTGGCTGACTCACCGCCTACCCGGGCCCGCCCGTCCAGTCCTGAAGGATCAGGACGACGTCAACCGGGCGATGACCTCGAGGGCGAGGCGGTAGCCGTCGATGCCGTGGCCGGCGACGACCTCGGCGGCGTGGGGGGTGACGACGGAGGTGTGGCGGAAGACCTCGGGGCGCTGGGTGGGGTCGCTGATGTGGACCTCGACGAGCGGGGCGGTGAGCTGGGCGCAGGCGTCGAAGACGGCGTAGGAGTAGTGGGTCCAGGCTGCGGCGTTGAGGACGACGGGGGTGGCCTCGTCGGCGGCGTCGTTGAGCCAGTCGAGGAGGACGCCCTCGTGGTTGGTCTGGCGTACGTCGACCTCGAGGCCCACCGCCGCGCCCCACGTCACGCACAGCGACGCCAGCTCGGCGTGGGTGGTCGAGCCGTAGATCTCCGGCTGGCGGCGACCGAGCCGCCCGAGGTTGGGGCCGTTGAGGACCAGCACCCTCACGAGATCGCCTCGAACGCCTCGCGGAGGTGCTCGTCGGAGGGCCCGGCCAGCACGGTCGGCCGGCCGACGTCGTCGAGGACGACGAAGCGGAGCACGGCGCCGCGCGACTTCTTGTCGACGCGCATCGTGGCGAGCAGGTCCTCGAAGGACGCCCCGCTGTACCTCGTCGGCAGCCCGACCCGGGAGAACGCCGCCCGGTGCCGCTCGACGACCTCGGCGGGCAGGCCGGCGGCACGGTGGGCGAGCTCGGCGACGAACACGCAGCCGATGGCCACGGCCTCGCCGTGCCGGATCTCGTAGGCCTCGGCCCGCTCGATGGCGTGGGCGAGGGTGTGGCCGTAGTTGAGGGCCTCACGCCCGGGGTGCCCGCCCGAGCCGCCGGCCTCCTTGAGGTCGGCGACGACGACGTCGACCTTGACCCGGATCGCCCGCTCGACGAGCTCGCGCAGCACCGGTGACGACGGGACCAGGTCGTCGGGGTCGGTCGTCTCGACGAGGCGGAGGATCTCGGGGTCGGCGATGAAGCCGCACTTGACGACCTCGCCGAGCCCGGCGACCAGCTCCTCGCGCGGGAGGGTCTCGAGCAGCGACAGGTCGCAGATCACGCCGGCCGGCTCGTGGAACGCGCCGACGAGGTTCTTGCCGGCCTCGGTGTTGTTGCCGGTCTTGCCGCCGACCGCCGCGTCGACCATGGCCAGCAGGGTCGTCGGCACGTGCACGACGCGGACGCCGCGCAGCCACGAAGCCGCCACGAAGCCGCCGAGGTCGGTCGTCGATCCCCCACCCAGGGTCACGACCACGTCGGAGCGGGTGAAGCCCTCGTCGCCGAGCGCCTCCCAGCACGCGTTGGCGACCTCGGCCGTCTTGGCCTCCTCGCCGTCGGGCACGGCCAGCACGGTCACGTCGCGGTCGGGCATGGTGTCGACGAGCGGGGCGACGACGTCCTCGACGAGCTCCTCGAGCGAGTCGGGGCAGATGATCGCGACCCGCAGCGCGTCGCCGACCATCACGGGCAGGTGGTCGGCGAGGTGGTGACCGATGACGACGTCGTAGGGCGACGCGCCCCCGACGTGCAGGACCGTCTCGTCCTCGTGGGCCGAGGCGTGGTCGGTGCTCATGAGATGGCCTCCAGGATGCGCGCCGCGACGTCGTCGGGCGAGGTCTCGTCGGTGTCGACGACGATCGTGGCGACCGACTCGTAGATCGGGGCGCGCGCCTCGAGGGTCGCCTTGATCTGCGCGCGGACGTTGCCGAACAGCAGCGGGCGCCCGGCGCCGAGCCCGACGCGCTTGACGGCCTCGCCCAGGCCGACCCGCAGGAACACCACGCGGTGTCCGGCGAGCAGCTCGCGCGTCACCTCGTCGAGGACCGCTCCCCCGCCCAGCGACAGCACGCCGTCGTGGGAGACGAGCGCCGCGGCGACCGCGTCGCGCTCCAGGGAGCGGAAGTGCGTCTCGCCGGAGTCGACGAAGATGTCGGAGATCGAGCGCCCCGCAGCGCTCTCGACGTCGGTGTCGGTGTCGCGGGCCGCGACGCCGAGCCGCTCGGCCAGCAGGGCCGCGACGGTCGACTTGCCGGCGCCCATCGGCCCGACGAGCACGACGACGGGCCGGGACGGCTCGGTCACCGGTACCTCAGCGCGTCGAGGTACGTCGAGCAGTTGCGTCGCGTCTCCCCCACCGAGTCGCCGCCGAACTTCTCGACCACGGCGTCGGCCAGCACGAGGGCCACCATGGCCTCCGCGACGATCCCCGCGGCGGGGACCGCGCACACGTCGGAGCGCTGGTGGTGGGCGACCGTCTCCTCGCCGGTGGCGAGGTCGACGGTGCGCAGGGCCCGCGGGACGGTGGCGATCGGCTTCATCGCCGCGCGGACGCGCAGCACCTCGCCGGTGGTCATGCCGCCCTCGGTGCCGCCCGAGCGGCCGGAGAGACGGCGCAGCGATCCGTCCTTGGACACGATCTCGTCGTGGGCGAGCGAGCCCGGCGTGGCGGCCAGCTCGAAGCCGTCGCCGACCTCGACGCCCTTGATGGCCTGGATGCCCATGAGGGCACCGGCCAGGCGCGAGTCGAGGCGCCGGTCCCAGTGCACGTGGGAGCCGAGGCCCGGCGGCAGCCCGTGGACCACGACCTCGACGACGCCGCCGAGGGTGTCGCCGTCCTTGTGGGCCTGGTCGATGCGCTCGACCATCGCCGCCGACGCCCCGGGGTCGAGGCAGCGGACCAGGTCGTCGTCGAGGCGGCCGACGTCGTCGGGCTCGGGCCAGAGCCCGGCCGGCGCGCGGACCCCGCCAAGCTCGATCACGTGCGACACGATCCGGGCACCGACGGACTGCTCGAGGAAGTTGGAGGCGACCCGGCCGAGGGCGACCCGGGCCGCGGTCTCGCGCGCCGAGGCCCGCTCGAGGATCGGACGAGCCTCCTCGAAGTCGTACTTCTGCATGCCGGCCAGGTCGGCGTGCCCCGGGCGCGGGCGGGTCAGCGGCGCGTTGCGGCCGGTGTCCTTGAGCAGCGTCGGGTCGACGGGGTCGGCCGACATCACCGTCTCCCACTTGGGCCACTCAGTGTTACCGACGGTGATCGCGACCGGGCCGCCCTGGGTGCGGCCGTGCCGCACGCCGCCGTTGATGGTGACCTCGTCCTGCTCGAACTTCATCCGGGCGCCCCGCCCGTAACCCAGCCGGCGACGGGCCAGCGAGTCGTTGATGTCGGCGGTCGTGATCTCGACGTGGGCGGGCAGCCCTTCGAGGATCGCGACCAGGGAGGGTCCGTGGGACTCACCCGCGGTCAACCAGCGCAGCATGGCGCCAGTCTCCCACCAGGCCCGGAGCGCGACCCACCGGTCACCCGGTGGCGAGACCGCTCAGCAGCGTCGGCCCCCACAGGATGCCGACGAGCGCGCCCGCACACATGAAGGGTCCGAACGGGAACTGCGCCTTGAGGTAGGACGCCTTGCGCCGGACGACGGCGAGCACCAGGCCCGGCACCCCGAGCAGCAAGAACCCGGAGTACATCCCGACCAGGAACGTGGACCAGCCGAGGTAGCCCAGGGTGAGCGCGAGCACCGCCGAGAGCCGGACGTCGCCGTAGCCGAGGCCGACGGGGTAGACGAACCACAGCACGAAGTAGAAGACGTAGCCGACCACCATCGCGACGACGCCGCGCTGGAGATCGCTCCAGCTCGCCACCAGGCCGGCGTGCAGCACCACCAGGGCCAGCGCCACCCACGTCGTCGGCAGGACGACCACGGCCGGGAGCATCCGGGTCCGCAGGTCGACGATGCTGAGTGCGACGACGACAGGCACCAGCGGCGTCAGTCCGACGAGGAGCCAGCTGCACCCGACGTGCCAGGCGACCAGGCCCGCCGCCACCCCCGAGACCACGAGCGCCACCGGGCCGAACCACGACAGCCGCCCCACGTCGACGTAGGTCGGCTTGGGGCCCTCGTCGATCTCGTGCCGGGACTTCTCCTCCTCGGGCTTCTCCGGCGGCTCAGGCAGCCGGCGCACCACCCACGGGGAGAGGTAGCCGAGGACCGCCGCCACCACGGCAGCCAGGATCGCGGCCTGGAGGTCGCTCACGGGAGCGCCACCCGGGCGTCGAGGGCGGCCTGCCCGGCGGCACGCATCGCCGCCAGCGGCCCGGGACGTCCGGTGAAGATCTCGACCTGCAGGACCGCCTGGTGCACGAGCAGGTCGAGCCCTCCGACAAGCACCCGTCCCTCGGCCACCGCCGCTGCCGCCAACGGCGTGGGCCACGGGTCGTAGAGCACCTCGAAGGTCACGGGCACGGCCTCACAGCGCCGCACCAGGCTGGGGGTCTGGGCGGCGACCGGGATCGTGGACACGACGACGTCGCCATGGACCGGATCATCGTCGAGACCACCGACAGTCACGCGCGGTCCGGAGGCGTGCGCGGCGACGGCCCGGGCCGTCTCGGCCGCGCGCTCCGGCGAGCGGGCCAGCAGCCGCACCTCGCGCGCCCCCAGGTCACAGAGCGCGAGCCCGGTGGACGCCGCGGTCGCTCCCGCACCGAGGATCGTCACCACCTCGACCTCGCCGTCCCAGCGCTCGCGCACCGCGGCCGCCGCGCCGGGGAGGTCGGTGTTGTCGAGCCGGAGCCGACCACCGTCGACGACGACCGTGTTGGCGCCGCCCGCGAGGTCGACGTCCGCCGAGCGCTCCGCCACCAGCGGCAGGACCTCACGCTTGAGCGGCATCGTGAGCGACAGCCCGCGCCACCCACCAGCCCCGACACCAGCCCCGACACCGGCCCCCACACCGGCTAGGAAGTCACCCAGCCCGCCCGACGGCACCCGCACGGCGTCATAGGTCCAGTCGAGGCCGAGCAGCTCGTAGGCCGTCCGGTGCAGCACCGGGGACAGCGAGTGGGCGACGGGGTCACCCAGCACGGCGCAGCGCACGGCCGGGCTCACCGCGTCAGCGCCCGCAGCGGGCCGGGTTGGCGTCGCAGTAGGCGTCGAGCTCGTCCTTGAGCTGGAGGAAGGCGGAGTAGGTGGTCGCGAACTTGGTCTCGCCGGTCTCGAGGTCGACCGTCGCGTAGTAGAGCCACGGGCCCTTGGCCGGCTTGGTCGCCGCCGTCAGCGCCGCCTTGCTCGGCGTCGCGATGGGTCCCGGCGGCAGGCCGGCGTTGGTGTAGGTGTTGTAGGGGCTGTCGGCGACCTCGTCGATCTGCGCCTGGGTCGGCACGGCGACCTTCTCGCCGCGGGCGAAGTTGACGGTGGCGTCGAGCTGGAGCCGACCGATCGTCTCGGACGTCGGGTCGGCGAGCCGGTTGTAGATGACCCGGGCGATCTTGGCCTTGCCCTGGGCGTCGAGCAGGCTGCCCTCGGCCTCGACGAGGCTCGCGATCGTGAGCAGGTCGTGCTGGTCGTAGCCGAGCCGCTCGGACGCCCCGGCCAGGTCGGCCTCCTCGAGGGTCTCGATCGTCCGCGTGACCATCGCTTTGAGGATCGACGTCGCGTCGTCGTCGGGGAAGAACGTGTAGCTGCCCGGCGAGAGGTAGCCCTCGGCGCTGCCCTCGGCCGCCTCGGGCAGGCCGATGGCGGCGGTGTCGGCGAGGGCGGCGTCGTACTGCCTGCGGCCGACCTCGGTGTCCTTGACGAGCAGGGCGAGCACCTCGTCGACGGTCTTGCCGGAGGTGAAGGTGAACGACGTGCCCTTGGTCGTGCCGGAGACGAGGAGGTCGACGACGTCGGCCGCCTTCATCTCCTTCTTGAGCCGGTAGACGCCCTCGCGGATGCCGCGGGAGGTGTCGTCGGCCTCGGCGGCCTCGACGTAGGCGTCGGCCGAGGCGACGACGCCGAGGTTCTCGAGGTTGCCGGCCATCGTCGAGATCGAGTCGCCGCCCGCCACCTGGAAGGCCACCGACCCCGAGCCGGGCCCGGAGAAGTCCTCGGCCTCGGACGCGAACGGGTTGCTGACGTCGAGGCTGCGCACGAAGAAGTAACCGGCGGCGGCGATGACGGCCAGCACGAGCAGGATCGGCACGCAGCCGGAACGGCGCTTCCCCCGCCGGCGCCCACCGCTGTGGGCGGGCAGCAGGGGGCCGTCGTGGCCGTGCGACTCGTGCTCAGACATCCGGCTCCTCGGTCGTTGCCGACACAGCGTCGGCGGGGGGCACGAGCTCGCCGGGCGGGCGCCCGGTGGCCCGCTCGCTGTCGAGGGCGTGCTGCAGGATCAGCACCGCGGCGGCCTGGTCGACCACGGCACGGCGCTGAGCACCCTTCGTGCCACGGTCGCGCAGCATAGCCTCCGCCGACACCGTGGTCAGGCGTTCGTCGACGAGCCGCACCGGCAACGGCGCGACCGAGGTCGCCAGCTTGGCCGCCCAGGCCCGGGTCTTGACCGCCGCGGGACCCTCCCGGCCGGACAGCGACCGGGGCAGCCCCACGACGACCTCGATCACCGTCGACTCCTCCGCGGCGTCGCGCAGGATGCGGCGGATCCGCTTGAGGTCGCCCGGGGCGCGGTGCACGGTCTCGACGGGGGTCGCCAGGAAGCCCGACGGGTCGCTCCGGGCGACGCCGATGCGCGCGTCGCCCGGGTCGATGCCGAGCCGGGTGCCGTGCCTCAAGGGGCGCTCGCCACCGTCGCGGTGACCGCCGCGAGCGCCTCGTCGAGCCGGGAGGTGTCGGTGCCGCCGCCCTGCGCGACGTCGGCCTTGCCGCCGCCCTTGCCACCGACGAAGGGACCGACGGCCCGCACGAGATCGTTGGCGCTCAGGCCCCGTGCCTGGGCGGCGTCGTTGAGCGCCGCCACCACGGAGACCTTGCCGTCGAGAGCACCGATCACGACCACCACCGCCGGGGTGTCACCGGGCAGGCGACCGCGGACGTCGAGCGCGAGCGTGCGTACGTCGCCCCCGCCGGCCCCGTCGACGCGGTGCGCCACGACCCGGACCCCGCCGACGTCGACCGCACCCGCGGCGAGCTCCGCTCCCCCGGACAACAGCTGCTGCAGCCGGACCTTCTCGATCTCCTTCTCGGCGACGCGCAGCCGGTCGACGAGGTCGGCGACCCGCGGCAGCAGGTCCTGCGGCTGGATCTTGAGCAGCTGGGTCAGCTGGCCGACGACGTCGCGCTCGCGCGCCAGGTAGGCGAAGCCCTCGACGCCGGTGAACGCCTCGATCCGGCGGTTGCCGGAGCCGACCGACGCCTCGCCGGTCACGACGATCGTGCCGATCTGCGAGGCGTGCTCGACGTGGGTGCCACCGCAGAGCTCGCGCGACCACGGGCCGCCGATCTCCACCACGCGCACGAGGTCAGGGTACTTCTCGCCGAACAGCGCCTGGGCGCCCATCGCGAGCGCCTCCTCCTTGGGCATCACCTGCGAGGTGACCGGGACGTCCTGGCGCAGGACGTGGTTCACCTCCTGCTCGAGGGTGGCGAGCTGCTCGGCCCCGAGGCCGGCGTTCCAGCCGAAGTCGAGGCGCAGGAAGCCCGGACGGTTGAACGAGCCGCTCTGCTGGGCCGACGGGCCGAGGTTCTCGCGCAGCGCGGCACCGATGACGTGCGTCGCGGTGTGCGCCTGGCACGAGCCGAGGCGGTACTCCGCGTCGACCCGCGCCTCGAGCGTGGTGCCCGGGCGCAGCGTGCCGTCGAGCACCCGGACCTGGTGGACGACGAGCCCGCCGACCGGGCGCTGGACGTCCAGGACCTCGGCGCTGCCGCCGTCCCAGGTGAGCGTGCCGGCGTCCGCGCTCTGGCCACCGGACTCGGCGTAGAACGGGGAGCGGTCGAGGACGACCTCGACGACGCGGCCTGGCACGGCCTCGTCGCTGGTGCCACCGGCCTCGATCAGCGCCTGGACGCCCGACTCGGTGACGAGGTCGGTGTACGCACGCCAGTCGGTGGCTCCGTGCTCCTCGAGCGCGCGGCCGTAGACCTTGACGTCGGCCTGCTGGCCCTTCTTGGAGCGGGCGTCGTCGCGGGCGCGCTGGCGCTGCTGCGTCATCAGCGCGCGGAAGCCGTCCTCGTCGACGGCGAGGCCCTGCTCGGAGGCCATCTCGAGCGTGAGGTCGATCGGGAAGCCGTAGGTGTCGTGCAGGGCGAACGCCTCGTCGCCGCCGAGCGCGGTGCGACCGGAGTCGCGGACGCGCGCCGCCGCGACGTCGAAGATCTGGGTGCCCTTGGCGAGGGTGTCGCGGAAGGCCTCCTCCTCGCCGTAGGCGACGCGGGCGATCCGCTCGAAGTCGGTCTCGAGGTAGGTGTACGTCTCGGCCATCTTGTCCTTGGACACCGGCAGCAGCTCGGGGAACGTCGGGTCCTCCACGCCGAGCAGGCGCATCGAGCGCACGGCGCGGCGCAGCAGCCGGCGTAGGACGTAGCCGCGGCCCTCGTTGCCGGGGGTCACGCCGTCGCCGATGAGCATCATCGAGCTGCGGACGTGGTCGGCGACGACCCGCAGGCGGACGTCGTCCTCGGGGTCGGCCCCGTAGCGCTTGCCGGTGAGCTCCTCGGCCTTCTCGATCACGGGGTACATGACGTCGATCTCGTACATGTTGTCCTTGCCCTGGAGCAGGAAGGCGACCCGCTCCAGGCCCATGCCCGTGTCGATGTTCTTCTTCGGCAGCGAGCCGGAGATGTCGAAGTCGGACTTGCTGCGAACGGCGCTGAGCTCGTCCTGCATGAACACCAGGTTCCACAGCTCGAGGTAGCGGTCCTCGGCGTTGAAGTCGCCGGCCGCGCCGTAGGCGTCACCGCGGTCGTAGAGGATCTCCGAGCACGGGCCGCCCGGCCCCGGGACGCCCATCGACCAGTAGTTCTCGCTCTTGCCCAGACGGATGATGCGGTCGTCGGGGAGGCCGGTGACCTGGCGCCAGAGGTCGACCGCCTCGGGGTCGTCCTCGTAGACGCTCGGGTAGAGGCGGCTCTCCTCCAGGCCCCAGCCGCCGTCGACGAGCGGCTTGGTGACCAGGTCCCAGGCCAGCTCGATGGCGCCCTGCTTGAAGTAGTCGCCGAAGGAGAAGTTGCCGCACATCTCGAAGAACGTGCCGTGGCGCGTCGTGCGTCCGACGTCCTCGATGTCGGGGGTGCGGACGCACTTCTGGACGCTCGTCGCGCGCGGCCCCGGGGGCTGCTCCTGGCCGAGGAAGTACGGCTTGAACGGCACCATCCCGGCCGCGACGAACAGCAGCGTGGGGTCGTGGGCGATCAGGGAGGCCGAGGGCACGACCTGGTGGCCGGCGTCCTCGAAGTGCTTCAGGAATCGACGGCGGATCTCCGCGGTGTCCATCAGGGATGGTCCTTCTGTTCGGTGCCGGCGGGCGTGTCGCCCGACCGGAGGGTCTGTTCGAGGGCTGGTGGTGTCAGGCCGAGCTCGTCCGCGATCTGCGCCTCGCGCTCGGCCATCCCGGCTCGGACCTCGTGGGCGAACGCCCGCAGGCCCTCGCCGAGGGCACCGGCCTGGTCGCTGACGCCCGACGGGCTCAACCGGTAGGCGATCCGGCGGGCCTTGACCGTGCTGTAGATCCCGGCGGTGGTGCCGGCCACGAACCACACCACGCGCGCCCGGATCACTCGGGACCCCGGTCGCGCGGGGTGGCCGAGCCGAGCCACGCCTGCGACGTCGGGAGGTCGACCGGCGCGGTGCGTGCGGCCCGTCGTCCGGCGGCGAGGCGGACGCGCTTGCGGCGACGGAACTCGCGCCGCACGATGCCGCGGATGCGGTCGCGGCTCTCGGGACGCAGCGCGTGCCAGATCCCGTGGCCCACCACGGCGCTGCGCACCAGGGGCCGGCCCAGCGTGGCGTCGCGGACCTCGGCATGGGTCGGGAGGACGATCGTGCGTCCGTCGTCGGTGGTCAGGACCACCGGGTCGTCCACGGGGAGGTCGTCGACCGGGACCGGCGGGGCCTCGGGACGACGCTCGGGCAGGCTCGTCACCACGTGCAGCTGCTCCACGACCGGGTCGGGCGCGGGGACCGCGGGCGGTGCGGCGACGGCGGGCGGCGTCGACGCGCGGAGGTCGGCGAGCTCGCGGCCCAGGCGGGTGAGCCGGCGCGCGAGCACGGCGGCGCCCAGCAGCGCGACCACGGCGAGCACCGCGGCCGCGAGCGTCCACACCTCCGGGCCCGGCATGGGGACGACCCTACCCGCGGGTGCGCACGCCGGTCACGACGGTTGGCGGCGCGTCAGCGACCGTCGAGCACCGCGCGGATGCGCGCCAGCCGGTCGGCGTAGTCGGCCTCGGCGCCACGGCGCGTCGGCTGGTAGTAGCGCGCGTCGGCGACGACGTCGGGCGCGTGCTGCTGGGGGGCGACGCCTCGCGGGTCGTCGTGGGCGTACCGGTAGTCGTGGCCGTGGCCCAGCTTCTTGGCGCCGGAGTAGTGCGCGTCGCGCAGCGCGGGAGGCACCGGACCGATCTTGCCGGCGCGCACGTCGCCGAGCGCCGCGCCGATGGCGGTGGTGATCGCGTTGGACTTCGGCGCGAGCGACAGCGCGACGACGGCCTGGGCCAGCGTCAGCTGCGCCTCGGGGAAGCCGATCATCGCCACCGCCTGCGCCGCGGCCACGGCGACGGGCAGCGCCGTCGGGTCCGCCATCCCGATGTCCTCGCTGGCCAGGATCATCAGCCGGCGCGCGATGAACTTCGGGTCCTCCCCCGCCTCGACCATCCGCGCGAGGTAGTGCAGGGCGGCGTCGACGTCGGAGCCGCGGATCGACTTGATGAGCGCGCTCGTGACGTCGTAGTGCTGGTCGCCCTGGCGGTCGTAGCGCACCGCGGCCCGGTCGACCGCGAGCGAGGCCGTCTCGACGTCGATCTCGGTGGTCTCGCGCGAGGCCGCCGCGCCCGCCGCGGCCTCGAGGTAGGTGAGCACGCGCCGGGCGTCGCCGCCGGCGAGCCGGACGAGGTGGTCGCGCGCGTCGTCGGTGATGGTGACCGCGCCGCCGAGACCGCGCTCGTCGGCCACCGCGCGGTCGAGCAGCTCGGCCACGTCGTCGTCGGTGAGCGACTCGAGCGTGAGGAGCAGCGACCGTGAGAGCAGGGGCGAGATGACGCTGAAGTGCGGGTTCTCGGTGGTGGCGGCGACCAGCGACACCCATCGGTTCTCCACCCCGGGGAGCAGCGCGTCCTGCTGGGCCTTGCTGAAGCGGTGCACCTCGTCGACGAACAGGACGGTCTCGGAGCCGCCCTGCGCGAGGGCGCGGCGGGCGCCCGCGATGACCTCGCGCACCTCCTTGACGCCCGCCGACACCGCCGACACCTCGACGAAGCGGCGGTTCGTCTGGTGGCTGACGAGCGAGGCGATCGTGGTCTTGCCGGTGCCCGGGGGCCCCCACAGCAGGATCGTCATCGGTGCGTCGCCCGCCACCATCCGGCGCAGCGGCGACCCGGGCGCCAGCAGGTGCTGCTGGCCCACCAGCTCGTCGATCGTCCGGGGCCGCATCCGCACCGCGAGCGGCGCCGACGCGAACGACGCGTCCGCCAGGCTCCCGCCACCGGCCGCCGGTGCGGCCACGGGGGTCGCGGGGATGTCGAACAGCCCGTCGTCCGACCCCGTGTCGCTCACCGTCCCACCCTAGACATCCCGCGGTCCGGCGGTTCTGCTGGTGCCGTCCGCCAGTTCTACCGGTCCGATCCGTCGGTTCCGCCGGTGGGTGCCGGCAGAACTGACGGATCGGACCAGCAGAAGTGCCGGACGGGACCGGCGGAAGTGACGGATCGGGGTCAGGCGGAGTGGGACTGGGGGGTGGCGATGATCGAGGTGTTGGGCTCGGCGAAGTGGCAGGCGACCTGGTGGCCGGTGCCGGCCGACGGCCCGCGTCCGATCTGCAGGAGCGGCGGCTCCTCCTTCGCGCAGATGTCCTGGGCCTTCCAGCAGCGGGTGCGGAAGCGGCAGCCCGACGGCGGGTTGATCGGGCTGGGGACGTCGCCGGTGAGGCGGATCCGGTCGCGACGCCCGCCGACCTCGGCCTGCTTGACGTCGGGGACAGCCGACAGCAGCGCCTGGGTGTAGGGGTGGTGCGGGCGCTCGTAGATGGTGTCGCGGTCGCCGATCTCGACGATCTTGCCCAGGTACATCACCGCGATGCGCGGGCAGAAGTGCCGCACGATCGCGAGGTCGTGCGCGATGAACAGGAACGCGATGCCGAACTCGCGCTGGAGGTCCTGGAGCAGGTTGATCACCTGCGCCTGGATCGACACGTCCAGCGCCGAGACGGGCTCGTCGGCGATCATCAGCTTGGGCTGGAGCGCCAGGGCGCGGGCGATGCCGATGCGCTGGCGCTGGCCGCCGGAGAAGTCCGAGGGGTACCGGTTGTAGTGCTCGGGGTTCAGGCCGACGACCTCGAGCAGCTCCTTGACCCGGTCCATCGTCTTGTTCTCGGGCACCACCTGGCGGGTGCGCAGCGGCGTCGCGACGATGGAGCCGACGGTGTGCCGCGGGTTCAGCGAGGAGTACGGGTCCTGGAAGATCAGCTGGATGTCCTTGCGGTGCGGGAGCATCTGCTTCTGCGACAGCGGCGCGAGGTCGACCCCGTCGAACTTCATCGAGCCGCTGGTGGGCTCGTAGAGCTTGGTCAGGACGCGGCCGGTGGTCGACTTGCCGCAGCCGGACTCCCCCACCAGGCCGAGCGACTCGCCCTTCTCGATGGAGAACGAGATGCCGTCGATGGCCTGGACCTGGCCGATCGTGCGACGCACGAACCCGCTGGACTTCACCGGGAAGTGCTTGACGAGGTCGGTGACCTCCAGGAGCGGCTCACTCACCGGCGTTCTCCTTCGGGGTGGGGTCGGGCTCGGCGGTGGGGCCGGCGGGCTCGCCCGGGTCCATCGCGGTGCCGGCGTAGACGGGCAGCTGCTCGGCGAGCACCGTGCCCGAGTCGGTCAGGTGGCAGCGCTTGAGGTGGGCAGACCCGCGTCCGCCGGACTCCAGGGGCGGCAGCTCTCGGGTGCACATCTCGCCGGGCACCAGGTGCGTGTACCCGCAGCGGGGGTTGAACGCGCAGCCGCGCGGCGGGCTCAGCAGGCTGGGCGGCGTGCCCGGGATCGGGTGCAGGCGCTCGCGCGGGTCACCGACGAGGTCGGGGACGCTCGACAGCAGGCCGGCCGTGTAGGGCATCTCGGGGTGCGTGAGCACCTCCTTGCCGCCGCCGTGCTCGACGCAGCGTCCGCCGTACATGACGAGCACCTCGTCGGCCATCTCCGCGACGACGCCGAGGTCGTGCGTGATGATGACGATGGCGGAGCCGAAGTCTCGCTGCAGCTCCTGCAGGAGATCGAGGATCTGCGCCTGCACGGTCACGTCGAGGGCCGTGGTGGGCTCGTCGGCGATGATCAGCTTGGGGTCGTTGACGAGCGACATCGCGATCATCGCGCGCTGGCGCATGCCGCCGGAGAACTGGTGCGGGTAGTCGTCGACCCGGCGGTTCGGCTGCGGGATGCCGACGCGCTCGAGCATCTCGACGGCCTTGGCGCGCGCGGTCTTCTTGGACACCCCGCTGTGGTGGGCCTTGTAGCCCTCGACGATCTGGTCGCCGATGGTGAAGAACGGGTGCAGCGCGGTGAGCGGGTCCTGGAAGATCATCGAGACCGCGTTGCCGCGCAGCTTGCGCATGCGGTTCTCCGACAGCCCGACGACCTCCTGGCCCTCGACCTTGATCGAGCCGGTGATGTCGGTGCGCTCGAGGTCGTGCAGGCCCATCACGGCCAGCGACGAGACGCTCTTGCCCGAGCCGCTCTCGCCGACGATGCCGAGCGTCTTGCCCAGCTCGACCTTGTAGGACAGGCCGGTGACGGCCTGGACGACGCCGTCGCGGGTCGGGAAGCGGACCGTCAGGTCGTCGACCTCCAGGAAGGCAGGGGTGGACGACGGGTGATGCATGTCAGTCATGGGTCACAGCCGCACTCTCGGGTCGAGGGCCGCGTAGGCGACGTCGACGACGATGTTGGAGACCACGACGAAGGTCGCGGCGATGAGCACCGTCGCGGAGATGACGGGGAGGTCCTGCTGGCCGATCGACTGCAGGGCCTCGAGCCCGATCCCCTGGATGTTGAAGATCCGCTCGGTGAAGATCGTCCCGGCGAGGATCGTGGCGAAGTCGAGCCCGAAGATCGTGACCACCGGCACCAGCGCGGCCCGCAGCGCGTGCTTCAGCGCCACCCGCCGGTCGGTCAGGCCCTTGGCCCGGGCGGTGCGGACGTAGTCCTCGTTCAGCGCCTCGACCATCGAGCCGCGGGAGTACCGCACGTAGGCGGTCGTGTAGAAGAGCCCCAGCACCAGCCAGGCGAGCAGCATCCCCTTGAACCAGCCGGAGAAGCTCTCGGCGAAGGGCGCGACGTACTCGGTGGTCGGGAACAGGCCCCACTTGCTCACCAGGAACAGGAAGGCCAGCAGCGCCACGAGGTAGTACGGGATGGCGGTCGCGAGCATCGTGAAGCCCTGCAGGCCGCGGTCGAGGGGCTTGCCGCGGTTGCGCGCGGAGATCACGCCGACGGCGACGCCGACGGTGAGGAAGACGACCGAGGCCCCGAGCGCGATGGACAGCGTCGCGGGGAACCGGTCGAGCAGGAACGGGGTGACCATCTCGAACTTCTTGAACGAGTAGCCCAGGCAGGGCACGTTGCAGTCGAGCGACAGCGTGCCCGAGTTGATCTCGCGTCCGGCGACGACGCCCTTGATGTACGTGCCGTACTGCTGGAGCAGCGGCTGGTCCAGACCGAGGTTGCGCTCGATGATGTCGAGCTGCTCGGCCGTGCAGACGCCCTTGGAGCAGTAGGCGAGGGCCGGCTGGGCCGGGCCCTTGGCGAACACGGTGAACAGCACGAAGCTGACCGCGAGCAGCACGAGGATGCCGGAGATGACCCGCCGGAGCAGATATCCGAACACGTGTGGCCTTCCTGGGGGGACGAGGGGCTGGGCGCCGCTGTGGGGGTGAGGAGACCCCACCCCCACAGCGGCGCGTGCGCACGAGGCGCCAGCGAGCTACTTCTTGACGTACAGGTCCGAGTAGGTCGGCTCGCCACGGACGTTGTCGATGCCGACGCCGCCGATCTTCGAGCCGTGGACCAGCGCCACGCCGCCGTAACCGATGGTCACGACCGGGTGGTACTTCTGCGAGATGAACTTGTCGAAGGAGCCCCAGGCGTCGTTGGCCTCGGTACCGGCGAGCGTGTCGAGGATCTTGTCCTGCTGCTCGTCGGCGTCAGCCTGCTTGAACTGCGCCTTGTTGGGCATGCCCTCCTGGCCGACGAGACCACCGTCGAGGATGGCCGGGAACCAGGAGCCGCCGGACGGCCAGTCCGAGCACCAGCCCTGCGAGCGGATGTTCAGGTCGGCCGACGCGTCGGACTGCAGCGCGCGGATGGTGTCCGAGGTCGCCGCGACCGGGGTCGCCTTGAAGCCGGCCGCGGTGAGGGCCTGCGCCTGGACGTCCTTGGCCTTGACCGACTCGGGGAGGTCGGTCTGGTAGGGCCACTTGATCTCGAAGCCCTCGGCACCGGCCTCCTTCAGGAGCGCCTTGGCCTTGGCCGGGTCAGTCGTCTGACCGTCCTGGCCCTCGATGGCCTCGAAGGTCTCGCGACCCGCGGTGCCCGGGGGCAGGATCGACGTCGACGGCGCACGCGTCACGCCCTCGATGTAGCCACCGGCGCGCCACGCGGCGCGGTACGGGTAGGCCCAGGCCAGGGCCTGACGGACCTTGTCGTCGGTGATCTTGGTGTTGTCGATGTACCACATGAACGTGCACGGCTGGGTGCCGATGGCCAGGCGGCCCGACTCCTGCGCGCGGTCGTAGACCGACGGGGCGATCGGGGTGTAGTTGATCGTCGTCTGGCCGACGCCCTGGTCGTCCAGGACCACGTTGTCGATCTTGGTCTGGTCCTGGCTGAAGTTGAACTGGTACTCGTCGGCGTACTGGTGACGCGTGGTGTCCGTGGCCGGGTCCCACTGGTCGTTCTTGACCAGGGTCAGGCTCTGGCCCTTCTGGTAGCTCTCGAACTTGTACGGTCCGGTCGCGAGCGGCTTGTTACCGTAGGCGTCGGGGTTCGTGTCCTTGGCCTGCGGGATCGCGGTGAAGGACGGGAACGAGGCGTAGTACGCCATGTCGCCGAAGGGGCGCGCCATCTTGATGGTGATGTCGTTGCCGCTGGTCTCGACGCCGGCGTAGTCGTCGCCGTCCTGGAAGGGACCCTTGTAGGTGTCGCCGTCGAGGAAGAACGTCTGGTTGTAGGTGGGGCCGTCGGGCAGCTCCTCCACCGCGAACGAGCGCTTGATTGCGTAGGCGACGTCCTCGGCCTTGACGTCCGTGCCGTCCTCGTACTTGAGGCCCTCGCGGAGCGTGAAGGTCCAGGTCTTGTTGTCGTCGCTGGCCTGGCCGAGGTCGGTGGCCATGTCGGGGACCAGGACCATCTCCTTGGTCTCGGCGTCGTACTTGTACTGGGTCAGGGACCGCGTGACGAGGCCGGACATGATCGCCGTCGAGTCGGTGTAGTAGGCCCGGGTGGGGTCCAGCGTCTCGGGGGCGACGTTGGCGTTCACCGTGATGGTGCCGCCCGCGGTCGCGCCCTCGACGTCGGCAGCCGGGGCCTCGGCCTCGGCGTCCTGGCCGGAGCCGGCGTTGCCGCCCTCGCCCAGGGTCTGCCGGTCGCTGGAGTCCTCGGAGCCGCCTCCGCCGCCGCACGCGGCCACGGCGAGGAGTGATGCCGCGGCCAGCGCGGTCGCAGTTCTCTTGAGTCGCATCGAGACAATGCCACCTTTCATGGGTCGATGCCGGTCCTCGGTGACGGCGTCACCGACGAGTGAGGGACGGTGACGACGTCACCGACGGGTCTTGGGGTCGAACGCGTCGCGCACGGCGTCACCGAGCAGGTTCAGCGCCACGACGAGGGCGAGGACACCGAGGATCGGGGCCCAGAGGTAGAGGGGGTAGGTGTTGAACGCGTTGGCGGCCATCGCGTCGTTGATCGTCTGGCCCCACGAGGGGTAGCCGGTGACGCCGATGCCCAGGTAGGCCAGGCCCGCCTCGGCCGAGACGAAGGTCGGCATGCTCAGCGAGAAGAAGACGATGATCGGCGCGACCAGGTTGGGCAGCAGCTCGCGGCGCAGGATGGTGCGCGTCGGGACCCCGATGACGCGGGCCGCCTGCACGAACTCGCGCTCGCGCAGCGACAGCACCTCGCCGCGGATCAGGCGGGCCAGCGGCATCCAGCCGAAGACCGACAGCACGAACAGCAGGGACGCGAACTGCGCCACCGTCAGCTTGCCGGGCTCGGAGCCGTAGTAGCCGATGACGATCGGCGCGAGGATCAGCGCGACCAGGATGAAGGGCAGCGACAGGAAGAAGTTGATCGTCCAGTTGACGACGGTCTCGAGCGTGCCGCGGGCGAAGCCGCCGATCAGGCCGACCGTGATGCCGATGATCGTGCTGGCGATCGTGGCGACGAGCGCCACGCCGATCGAGGTCCGGGCCCCGTAGAGCCACAGCGCGAGGTTGTCGCGCGCCAGCGCCGGCGAGAGGCCGAGCGGGTGCTCCCAGGTGAAGTCGCCCTTGGGCGGACCCACGATGGGCAGGCCGTCGAAGTCGGTGCTGCTGAGGACGACGTCGCCCGACGGGGTCTTCCAGGAGACGCCCCACAGCCAGGTGATCACCGGTGCGAGCAGCGCCAGGACCACGAACAGCACGATGATGATCGCGCAGGTGACCGCCACCCGGTCGCGACGCAGCTGCTCCATCGCCTGCTGGACGGGCGAGCGACCGGCGACCGCCTTCTCCAGGGCGGTGTCGGCCGACGGGTCCGGCTCCAGCGCATCAGCCGGGTTCTCCAGCCCTGCGGACGAGATCGACACGTGCCATCCTTCCGGGCACACACGGGTCTCGGTGCGCCGTCAGTGACACTAGACGTCGCTCTGCAACGAATCGAGACACGAGCGGTCACGATTCGGACACGCTTGGACGCGGTGTTACAGCCCGGTGTCGGCACCCTTGCGGGCGTCCACACCGGCCTCCTTGCGCTGTGCCGGGGAGATGGCCGCAGGTGCTCCGGTCATGGGGTCCCAGCCCGACGAGGCCTTCGGGAAGGCGATCACGTCGCGGATGGAGTCCGAGGACGTGAGCAGCGCACAGATGCGGTCCCAGCCGAACGCGATGCCGCCGTGCGGCGGGGCGCCGAAGGCGAACGCCTCGAGTAGGAAGCCGAACTTCTCCTGCGCCTCGGCCTCGTCCAGCCCCATGATCGCGAACACCCGACGCTGCACGTCCTCACGGTGGATACGGATGGACCCGCCGCCGATCTCGTTGCCGTTGCAGACGATGTCGTAGGCGTAGGCCAGCGCGCCGCCGGGGTCGGACTCGAGGGTGTCGAGCGAGTCGGGCTTGGGCGAGGTGAAGGCGTGGTGGACGGCCGTCCACGCTCCCCCGCCGACGGCGACGTCGCCCGACGCCGTGGCGTCGTCGGTGGGCTCGAACAGGGGCGCGTCCACGACCCACAGGAAGCGCCAGGCGTCCTGGTCGATCAGGTCGCCGCGACGCCCGATCTCGAGCCGCGCGGCCCCGAGCAGCGCGCGCGAGGACTTCGGGGCGCCCGCGCCGAAGAAGATGCAGTCGCCCGGCGAGGCGCCGACGTGGGCGGCCAGGCCGTCGCGCTCGGCGTCGGTGAGGTTCTTGGCGACGGGGCCGGCGAGCGTGCCGTCCTCGCCCACCAGCACGTACGCCAGGCCCTTGGCGCCGCGCTGCTTGGCCCACTCCTGCCACGCGTCCAGCTGCCGACGCGGCTGCGAGGCCCCACCGGGCATGACGACGGCGCCGACGTAGGGCGCCTGGAACACGCGGAAGGTGGTGTCGGCGAAGAAGTCGGTGCACTCGACGAGCTCGAGGCCCATCCGCAGGTCGGGCTTGTCGGTGCCGAAGCGACGCATCGCCTCGGCGTAGGTCATCCGCTCGATCGGCATCGGGATCTCGACGTCGATGGTCGCCCAGACGGCCTGCAGGACCTCCTCGGCGAGTGCGATGACGTCGTCCTGGTCGACGAAGCTCATCTCGACGTCGAGCTGGGTGAACTCGGGCTGGCGGTCGGCGCGGAAGTCCTCGTCGCGGTAGCAGCGCGCGATCTGGAAGTAGCGCTCGGCGCCGGCGACCATCATCAGCTGCTTGAACAGCTGGGGGCTCTGGGGCAGCGCGTACCAGCTGCCCGGCTGCAGGCGTGCGGGCACCAGGAAGTCGCGCGCGCCCTCGGGCGTCGAGCGGGTGAGCGTGGGCGTCTCGACCTCGGTGAAGCGGTGGCCGTGCAGGACGTCGCGCGCGGCCTTGTTGACGTCGCTGCGCAGGCGCAGGTTGCGAGCCATCGGCGCACGGCGCAGGTCCAGGTAGCGGTAGCGCAGCCGCGTCTCCTCGTTGACCGGGCTGTCGTGGTACTCCTCGACCGGGAACGGCAGCGGCGCGGCGGCGTTGAGCACCTCGACCGTGGTGGCCACGACCTCGATCTCGCCCGAGGGCAGCTGGGCGTTGGCGTTGCCGTCCGGACGAGCCGCGACCTCGCCGGTGACGGCGACGCAGAACTCGTTGCGCAGGGGGCCGGCGACGTCCTCGTCGCGGATGACGACCTGTGCGGTCCCGGTGGAGTCCCGCAGGTCGATGAACGCCACGCCACCGTGGTCGCGTCGACGCGCGACCCAGCCGGCGAGGGTGACCTGGGTGCCGGCGTCGCTGGCGCGCAGGCTTCCGGCGTCGTGCGTGCGGATCATCGGGAGGACTCCTCGGACTGCCCGGAGGGGGCGTGGGTGGCGGTCTGGCTGGGGTCGACGATGCGCGGGCGCAGGTCGGCGGGCGGGGGCGCCCAGGTGGCCGGGTCGGCGTCGACCTGGTCGCCCGAGCGGATGTCCTTGACCTGGTGACCGTCGGCGGACGGGAACCAGACGTAGGGGATGCCGCGGCGGTCGGCGTGCCGGATCTGCTTGCCGAGCTTGGCGGGCTCCGGCGCGACCTCGGTCGAGATGCCGCGCGAGCGCAGCGCACGGGCGACCTCGCGGGCGGCCGGGCGCGAGTCCTCGTCGGCGAGGGACACCAGGACGACCGAGGGCACCGAGCGGTCGGCGTCGAGCAGCCCGCGGGCTACGAGCGGCGCGACGAGTCGCGTGACGCCGAGCGAGATGCCCACGCCGGGGTAGGTGGACCGGCCGTCGGCGGCGAGCGCGTCGTAGCGGCCGCCGGCGCAGATCGACAGCGCGCCGTGCGTCTCCATCCGGCCCTCGAACACGGTGCCGGTGTAGTAGTCGAGGCCGCGGGCGATCGACAGGTCGGCCAGCAGGGTGAACTGCGCGGAGTTGCTGCGCGAGCCCGCCTCGACGGCGCGGACGAGGTCGCGCAGGCCCTCCTCGAGCAGCGGGTGCTCGACGCCGAGGGCGCGCACCTCGTCGGCGAACGAGGTGTCGGTGGACCGGATCTGCGCGAGCGCGAGGGTCTGCCGGGTCTGGGTCTGGTCCAGGCCCGCCTCGGCGAGCAGGGTCGTGACGCCGTCGACGCCGATCTTGTCGAGCTTGTCGACGGCGCGGATCACGGGCGTGGGGTCGTCGACGCCGAGCCCGCGGTAGAAGCCCTCGATCAGCTTGCGGTTGTTGACGTGCAGCGTCAGCGCGGGCACCGGCAGCCTGCTCAGCGCCTCGGCCATCACCTCGGTGACCTCGACGTCGGCGTCGAACCCGAGGGTGTCGCGCCCGATGATGTCGATGTCGGCCTGGGTGAACTCGCGGTAGCGGCCCTCCTGCGGGCGCTCGCCGCGCCAGCAGCGCTGGATCTGGTAGCGCCGGAAGGGGAAGTGGAGGTCTCCCTGGTGCTCGAGCACGTAGCGCGCGAGCGGCACGGTCAGGTCGAAGTGCAGGCCCATGCCCGAGTCGGAGGCGGCATCGGGGTCGGCCTGGAGCCGGCGCAGCACGTAGACCTCGTTGGACGTCTCGCCCTTGCGCAGCAGCTGGTCCAGCGGCTCGACGAACCGCGTCTCGAGCGAGGCGAAGCCGTGCAGCTCGAAGGTCTCGCGCAGGGAGTCGATGATCGCGAGCTCGGCGGCGCGCTGGCTCGGCAGCAGCTCGGGGAACCCGCTCAGGGGCGTGGGGCGGCTCATGCGAGGTCGGCCAGGAACGGGTTGGTGGCGCGCTCGCGGCCGACCGAGCTCTGGGGCCCGTGCCCGGGCAGCACGACGACGTCGTCGGGCAGCGGGAGCAGGCGGGTGCGCAGGCTGTCGGTCATGGCGTCGTGGTCCCCTCCGGTCAGGTCGGTGCGTCCGATGGATCCTGCGAAGAGGAAATCACCGGTGAACATCACGCGCGACACGTTTTCGGCGCCGCTGTAGGGCGTCTCGTACATGACGGTGCCCGGGGTGTGGCCCGGCACGTGGTGGACGGTGAGCGCGAGGCCGGCCGCCTCGATCACCACGCCGTCGGCGGCGTCGCGGACGTCGGCCGGCTCGACGAAGTCGGGGAGGTCGTCCAGCTGCAGCTGCGAGCGCAGCATCGCGGCGGACTCGCCGGAGATCGCGGCCATCGGGTCCGCCAGCAGGTGCCGGTCGGCCGGGTGGATCCAGACCGGGACGTCGTGCGTCTCGGCCACCTCGCGCACCGACCACATGTGGTCGAAGTGCCCGTGGGTGACGAGGACCGCCTCCACCGTCAGGCCCTGCTGGCCGACGATCTCGGCGACGCCGCCCGCGGCGTCCATGCCGGGGTCGACGACCACGCAGCCACCGCTCCCGTCTCCGACGAGGTAGCAGTTGGCCTGCAGGGGTCCGGCGGGGAAGGCGGCGAGGAGCACGGCGCTACGTTACCGAGAGGTGTCCGGCGGTCCCGACGCGCGGGTCGGCGTCACAGCTTGGGGTTCGCGTACCCGACCACGTACTTCTTGGCCCGCACGACCTGGTGGACGCCCCGGGGGTGGCCCGAGCCGCCGTCGGCGTCGATGTTGCCCTCGATGGTGACGATGGTGTTCTTGCGGACCTCGACGACCAGACCGGCGTGCGACGCGCGCCCGTCGCCGAAGAAGTCGATCAGCGCGACCTTGCCCACGACGGCCTTGCGGTTGGTGCGCTTCTGCTGGGCGACGGCCTTCTTGAAGGCGGTGAACGAGGCGCGCTTGGGGATCGCCGCGCCGTTGCCGCTCGCGCCGCTGACCCACGAGACGAAGAAGCTGCACCACGGCAGGTGCACGTAGCCCTTCCCGCCGCCGACCCACTTCGCGTAGAGGCTCTTGCGGTACGCCGGCTCGCTGTACCCGACCTGCGAGCGGGCGACGGCGAGGAGCTCGGACCGCTCGCCCGCGACCTTCGAGACGGTGACCGGCCGCGGCGCCGACGGGCTCCGGTAGATCGAGCCCTTCTGGAACCGCTGGAGGCAGCCGGCGCCGTCGCACCACTGCGCCATCACGGGCGCGCCGAGGGAGCCCCGCACGCCGCCCGCGGCGACGTAGCTCGCGAGCATGCCGCCCGAGACCAGCTTCACCGACGAGCCGTTGAACGCCAGGAAGCCGTTCTCGTACTGCCGGTAGGTGATGGGCCGGCCGTACTTGACGACCGTGCCGAGCACGCCGGTCGGGGCGCCCAGCCGGGGGCCGAGCCGGGCGGCGTAGGCCTCGACCGCCGCCTCGCCGGGGGTCGCGGCCGAGGCCGAGGGCGCCGCGCCGAGCACGCCCGCCCCGAGCGCGAGGGCGGTGACGACGGCCAGGAGCGGCCGGCGGAGGCGGTGCAGCATGGTGGCTCCCGAGGGGGTGGTGCGATGTCCGGTGATGTCCGAAGAGTAGGGCTCTCCGGCACCGGCTGCTCGTCGGGATGGACGAGGCGGGCTCCTCAGTACCGGGGGGTCCAGTAGTAGAGCACCGGCGGGTCGGTCCGGGTCGCCTCGACGACGGCGCGGCCGTCGGTCGGCCCGACGTTGCCCTCGACCATCTGCACGTCGAGGCCGTCGTGCGCCACGACCAGTCCCACGTGGGTGGGCGTGCCGGCGTCCTCGAGGTCCATGAAGGCCAGCGCACCGACGCTGGGCTCGGACGAGAGACGGGAGGTGTCCGACTGCGTGGCGGTGATCAGCGCGGGGAAGTCGCGCGAGGCGGGGACCGCGTCGTCGTTGCCGCTGGCCCGCGCGGCCCACGACTGGAAGATGCCGCACCACGCGACGTCGGCGCCCACCCAGTCGTTCCACTTGCTGCGGCGGAACGCGGGCTCGGTGTAGCCCACCTGCGAGCGTGCCGCAGCCGCGAACGCGGCGACGTCGGGGCGGCCGTAGGCGATCTCGACCCCGCTCGGGGCCGACGGGTTGGCGTAGACCGCTCCCCCGGCGAACCGCTGGACGCACGCGTCCTCGAGCAGGCCGCACCGGACGTCGGAGACGGGCTCACCGAGGCGCCCGTCCTCGCCGCCGACCCGGTCGTAGGCGTCGGCGACGTCGGACGCCGTCGAGCCGCTGCCCGCGGCCTCGGCCCGGCCGGTGGGGTCCTGCGTCGACACGAGGCCGGCCACGACGGCCAGCACGACGGCGGCGGCGGCCACCACGACCAGCGTCCAGCGACGGGTTGAGCTCACGGCACCTGCCTCCGGGGGCGTCGACGACCTGCCGTGAACGGTACCCGCAGGGCCCTACCGCCGCGTCGCACTGGACTGTCGGGCCTCCGGACGACAGGGTGGACCCGTGAGCCAAGACGCAAGCCCCACCCAGCCGTGGGGCCGGATCGACGACCAGGGCACCGTGTACGTCCGGACCGGGGACGGTGAGCGCGTCGTCGGGCAGTGGCCGGACGGCGACCCGGCCGAGGCCATGGCCCTGTACACCCGCCGCTACGAGGGTCTGGCGGTCGAGGTCGAGCTGCTCGAGAAGCGCATCGAGAGCGGTGCGCTCGGGCCCGACGAGGCCGCCAAGGCCGTCGCGCTCGTCCGTGGCTCCGTGGTCGACGCCCAGGCGGTCGGCGACCTCGACTCGCTGGTCGCCCGCATCGACGCCCTCGCCCCGGCCATCGACGCCCAGCGCGAGGTGCGTCGCGCCGCACGCGCGGGGCGGGTGGCCGAGGCCACCACCGCCAAGAACCGCATCGTGGAGGAGGCCGAGACCCTGGCCACCGGCCAGGACTGGAAGAACGGCGCCGACCGCCTGCGCGCGCTGCTCGAGGAGTGGAAGGCGCTCCCCCGTCTCGACCGCGGCCTGGACGACGCCCTGTGGCACCGGTTCTCCTCGGCCCGCACCACCTACACCCGTCACCGCAAGAGCCACTTCGCCGAGCAGGCGTCCCGTCGCGACGACGCGCAGGCGACCAAGACCCAGCTGGTGGCCGAGGCCCAGGCCCTGCAGGACTCCACCGAGTGGGGCCCCACCGCCGGTGCCTACCGCGAGCTGATGCGTCGGTGGAAGGCCGCCGGACCCGCGCCGCGCGGCACCGACGAGCGCCTGTGGCGCCAGTTCCGCGCCGCGCAGGACCACTTCTTCGCGGCCCGCGAGGAGACCAACGCCCAGCTCGACGCCGAGTTCGGCGCCAATGCCGAGGTCAAGCGCGCGATCCTCGTCGAGGCCGAGGCCCTCGAGCCGCTCCGCGACCTCGCGGGCGCCAAGGCGGCGCTGCGTGACCTCTCCGAGCGCTGGGAGGCCGCGGGCAAGGTGCCCCGCGGCGACATGAAGGAGCTCGAGGGCCGCATGCGCGCCGTCGAGGACGCCGTCCACGACGCCGAGCAGACCGAGTGGGACCGCACCAACCCCGAGGCCCGCGCCCGCGCCGACGAGACGGTCGGCAAGCTCGAGCGCTCCATCGCCGACCTGCGCACCGACCTCGCCAAGGCCGAGGCCGCCGGCAAGGCCAAGCGCGTCCAGGACATCACCGAGTCCATCCAGGCCCGCGAGGCGTGGCTCGACCAGGCCAAGAAGGCCCTCTCCGACTTCTCCTGACGGACCCGACATCCCGCCCTGCGGCGTTCTCCTCACGTCGCAGGGCACACCACGCCCAGCTTCGTTCGTCGGCATGGCAGGAGGGGCGCCGAGTCCGTCGGGCCCGCGGCAGGTCCGGCATCGCCCGCGGTGGGTCCGGCACCGATCGGACCGAACGATCTAGACCTCGGGCGGCTCGAGGTCAGCCTCGGCGAGCTCCTCGACGTTGACGTCCTTGAAGGTGAGGACCTTGACGTTCTTGGCGAACCGGGCGGGACGGTAGATGTCCCAGACCCAGGCGTCGTTCATGGTCACCTCGAAGTACGCGTCGCCGGTCTCGGAGCGGACCTTCACGTCGACGGCGTTGCACAGGTAGAAGCGGCGGTCGGTCTCGACCACGTACTTGAAGATCGGGACGACGTCCCGGTACTCGCGGTAGAGCTGCAGCTCCATCTCGGACTCGTACCGCTCGAGGTCCTCGGCGCTCATCGGCGTGCCTCCTGGGGGGTGGGGGTGGGTGCGGCGCGGGCCGCGACGGCGTCGCGGACGTTGACGAACCGGTGCCGGTGCTCCGGGCAGGGTCCGTGCGCCCTAAGCGCCGCGTCGTGGGTGGGGGTGCAGTAGCCCTTGTGGGTCGCGAAGTCGTACTCCGGGTGCACCTCGTGCAGCTCGGTCATGATGCGGTCGCGCGTCACCTTGGCGATCACGGACGCCGCGGCGATCGAGGCCGACACCCGGTCACCCTTCCAGACCGCGAGGGTCGGGACGCCGATGCCGTCCACGCCGAAGCCGTCGGTGAGGGCGTAGCCCGGACGGACCGACAGCCGGGCGAGGGCGCGTCGGAGGGCCTCGATGTTGACCACGTGCATGCCCATCCGGTCGCAGTCCGCGGGAGGCATCACCACCACGGTCCACGCGAGCGCGCGCTCGACGACCTCGGCGTAGCAGGCCTCGCGGCGACGGGCGGTGAGCAGCTTGGAGTCGGCGAGACCGGGCACCTCGCCGCGACGTCCGTCGGGCAGCACCACGGCCGCCGCGACGAGCGGACCGGCGCACGCACCGCGTCCTGCCTCGTCGACGCCGGCGACCGGCGTCATGCCGGCGCGCCTGAGCGCGCGGTCGTAGCCGTGCAGGCCGGCGTCGCGGCGGATCGTCGAGCCACGCGGGCGGGTGGTCACGAAGCACCCGCCGACTCTGCGGCGCGACGGGCGGCGGGCGCGGCGCGGTCGAGCCGCTCCTCGTCGAAGGTGCCGCGGGCGTCGCCGACCCCGCTCTTGCGGTCCCACGGCCAGACCGTCAGCCAGGCCTTGCCGGTGATGCGGCCGACGGGCACGAAGCCGCCGCCGGGGTCGCCCTGGTGGGCGCGCGAGTCGGCCGAGTCGCCACGGTTGTCGCCCATCACCCACAGGTAGCCCTCGGGCACGACGACGTCGAACTCCTGCTCGGCGGTCGACACCTGGTCGGCGAGGTAGGGCTCGGTCAGGGCGAGGCCGTTGACCTCGAGCCGCCCGCCGTCGCTGCAGCAGGTCACCCGGTCGCCGCCCACCCCGACCACGCGCTTGATCAGGTGGCCGCCGGACGGGAACAGGCCGACAGCCTCCAGGGCCTTCTGCACCACGCCGTCGGGCTCGGGCTCGTCGACGCCCGCGAGCCAGCCGCCCGGGTCGTCGAACACCACGACGTCGCCACGCTGCACGTCGCCGGCCCAGTAGCCGACCTTCTGCACCAGCACGCGGTCGTCGACCTGGAACGTCGGCTCCATCGAGCCGGACGGGATGTAGAAGGCCTGCACGAAGAAGGTCTTGACCACCACGGCCAGGACCAGCGCGACCACGAGCAGCAGCCCGGTCTCCTGCCAGACCGGCAGGTGCGGACGTCGGGCGATGCGTCGCCCGCCCGACCGCGGGCGGCGGACCGGCTGCGAGCGTGCCGAGCGGGACGACGGGGGTGCGGCACGACGACCACCTCGGTGGCCACCGCCGGATCGTCGGGCCCCGGGGAGGGACACGTCGTCGCGGGCACTCACCGGGTGAGCCTATCCCGCACGGGCCAGGCCCCGCGGGCGGTCCGGCGGTGCGTCAGGAACCGGCTCCGACGTCGTCGAAGGCCCGGGTGCCACCCAGCGATCCGCGGTCGCGCCAGGGCCAGACGACGACCCACGCCTTGCCCACGACGTCGTCGACGGGCACGAAGCCCCGACCGGGGTCGTCGGTGTGGAAGCGCGAGTCGGCGGAGTCGCCGCGGTTGTCGCCCATCACCCACAGGGAGCCCTGCGGGATGGTGACCTCGAAGCGCTGGTCGCCCGTGGCGTTCGGCTGCATGACGTACGGCTCGTCGACGGGGGTGCCGTTGACCTGGAGCCGTCCCTGCGCGTCGCAGCAGCGCACGGTGTCGCCGCCGATGCCCACCACGCGCTTCACCAGGTGGTCGCCCGCCGGGTAGAGCCCGATCACGCCGAGCGCACGCTGCACCGGACCGGGGTCCTGCGTCACCTCGGACTCGCCGAGCCAGCCGCCCGGGTCCTTGAAGACCACGATGTCGCCGCGGTCGGGCTCACCGCGCCAGTACGACCACTTCTGGACCAGGAACCGGTCCTGGGTGACCGCGTCGCCGCGGAGCGTGGGCTCCATCGACGCCGACGGGACGTAGAACGACTCGACGAAGAACGTCTTCACCACGACCGACAGCACCAGGGCCGTCACGACGACGATGACGATCTCTCGCCAGAGGGAGCTGCGCTTCGTGCTGCGGGCGTTCACGTCCGGGTCCGAGAGGTCCCGGTCAGATCTCGCGCTTCTCCTTGATCTTGGCCGCCTTGCCGCGCAGGTTGCGCAGGTAGTACAGCTTCGCGCGACGCACGTCGCCGCGGGTGGCGACCTCGATCTTCTCGAGGACCGGGGTGTGCAGCGGGAAGGTGCGCTCGACGCCGACGCCGAAGCTGACCTTGCGCACCGTGAAGGTGCGGCCGACGCCCGAGCCCTGCACCTTGATGCAGACGCCCTGGAAGAGCTGGACGCGCGAGCGGTTGCCCTCGACGACACGGACGTGCACCTTGAGGGTGTCACCCGCGCGGAAGGTGGGGATGTCGTCCCGGAGGGACTGGCTGGCGACGGCGTCGACGGCGTTGGTCATGAGAGCTCTTCCTCGCAGGTGCCACAGGTCATCCACGTGCATGTAGGTCTGGAACGAGAGAGGCGCTGAGCGGCCGAAGTGGTGCGTACCCCTGTGGCAGCTGCACCGGCCGGCGCCGACGTCCCAGTCTGCCACAGCGCCCCGGTGCCGCGAAATCTGCCACGCCCCTGCGGGCCCGGGCCCTCAGAGCCGCTTGAGCAGGTGCGCGACGCCCTCGGCCTCGTCCACCTCGACGACCTCGTAGCCGGCGCGCCGGTACATCCGCAGGTTGTCCTCGCTGCGGGCGCCCGTGACGAGCGCGACGGCCGACGTGCCGGGCGGCGCCTCGGCCTCCGCGTGGCGGAGCAGTCGCCGCCCGAGGCCTCGTCCCTGCTGGTCCGGCGCCACCATCAGCCGTCCGACGTGCCAGAGGTCGTCGTCGGCCTGGCCGCGCACGGCGCCGACGAGGCGGCCTGACGCACGCACGCCCCAGGTGGTCCACCGCCCGAGCGCCGCGCGGGCGTCGTCGATCGACTCGACGAGCGCGGGGATGGTGATGCCCGGGTTGGCCTGCGCCTCCTGCACCCAGCAGCAGCGCTGCAGCACGTAGAGCTCCGGGACGTCGGCGTCGGCCAGCGGCACGACCGGGGCCACCATCGCGTCGGCGATCAGGTCGGGTCGTCGCGCGGCGGTGCGGGCCAGGGACTGCTGCCCGCGCCACGCAGCGATCCGGCCGTGGTCGCCCGAGAGCAGCACGTCCGGCACGTCGTGACCGCGCCACGCGGCGGGCTTGGTGTACACGGGGTACTCGAGCAGGCCGCTCGGGCCGTGGGACTCCTCGGTGAGCGACTCGGGGTTGCCGAGCACCCCCGGCAGCAGCCGGACGGTGGCCTCGACGACCGCCATCACGGCCACCTCGCCGCCGTTGAGGACGACGTCGCCGATGGAGACCTCCTCGACCCGCATCGAGGTGGCGGCGTGGTCGAGGACGCGCTGGTCGATGCCCTCGTAGCGTCCGCACGCGAACACCAGCCACGGCTCGGCCGAGAGGCGCTCGGCGTCGGCCTGCGTGAACGGCCGCCCGGCCGGGGTCGGCACGACGAGCACGGGGGCGCGCTCGGTGCCGTCGGGGACGAGCGCGTCCAGCGCCTCGCCCCACGGCTCGGGACGCATCACCATGCCCGCACCCCCGCCGTAGGGGGTGTCGTCGGTGGTGCGGTGACGGTCGTGCGTGTGGTCGCGCAGGTCGTGCACCGTCAGGTCGAGCAGCCCGCGAGACCGCGCACGACCGACGAGCGACAGCGACAGGGGTTCGAGGTACTCGGGGAAGATCGTGACGACGTCGACGCGCACGTCAGCCCTCGTCGGGCGGTGCGGTCTCGGCGGCGTCGGGGTCGAGCAGTCCGGGCACGTCGGCGACGACGAGACGGCCGGCCGCGAGGTCGACCTCGGGAACGAGGTCCAGCACGAACGGCACGAGCACCTCCGCGCCGCCGTCGCGCGTGATCGCGAGGGTGTCCTGCGCGGGCAGGTGCAGCACCGCCGTGACCGTGCCGACGACCACGCCGTCGACGTCGACGGCGGTCAGCCCGACCAGCTGGTGGTCGTAGTACTCCTCGTCGTCCTCGGGACGCTCGGCGGCGTCGACCTGGACGGCCAGCTCGTGGCCGCCGAGGGCCTCGGAGGCGTTGCGGTCGTCGACGCCGCGGAGGTGGAGCAGCAGGCGGCCCGAGTGCCAGCGCATCGACTCCACCACGACCGTGGTCGTGGTGGAGCCGGCGCGGGAGGCCTGCAGCGACGTGCCCGCCGCGAAACGGCGGTCGGGCTCGTCGGTGCGGACGTCGACGGTGACGTCGCCGCGGATGCCGTGCGCACGGCCGACGCGGCCGACCGTGACCAGCACAGGTGGCACGGTCAGCGGCGGCGGTCGACGTCGACGAAGTCGATCCGCGCGCCGCCGTCGCCCGCGAGGACGCCGGCGACGGTGCGGATCGCGGTCGCGGTCCGTCCGGAGCGGCCGATCACCTTGCCGAGGTCGCTCGGGTGCACGCGCACCTCGTAGAGCAGACCGCGGCGCAGGTTCTTCTCCTGGACCTCGACGTCGTCGGGATTGTCGACGATGCCGCTGACCAGGTGCTCGATGACGTCCGCGACCACGGTGATCAGCTCTCCGAGGAGGGCGCGGCCTCGGCGGACTCGGCGGCGGGCGCCTCGTCGGCCTTCGGCTCGTCGGCCTTGGCCTCGGCGGCCTTGGCCTCGGCGGCCGGGGCGTCGCCCTCGGTCGCGTCGGGCTTGGGCTCGGCCTTCTTCTTCGGGGTGATCGCGTCGGCCGGCTCGGCCTTGGCGTCGTCGCCCGACTCGTCCTTGGCGGCCGACTTCTTGGCCGCCTTCTTGGTGGTGGCCGAGGCGCTCTTGCCGCCCTCACCGTGGATCTCCTTGAGAGCCTCGTTGAAGATCTCGGACTTGTCGCGCTTGGGCTCGGCGACCTGCATGGTGCGGGTCTGCTTCTCGCCGGTGAAGGTCTCCCAGTCACCGGTGATCTTGAGCAGCGCGGTCACGGCCTCGCTGGGCTGGGCGCCGACGCCGAGCCAGTACTGCGCGCGCTCGGACTCGATGTGGATGAGCGAGGGCTCGGTCTTGGGGTTGTACGTCCCGATCTCCTCGATCACCTTGCCGTCGCGCTTCTTGCGCGAGTCGGCGACGACGACACGGTAGAACGGGGTGCGGATCTTGCCCATACGCTTCAGGCGAATCTTGACGGCCACGGGTGTGGTGTCTCCTTGCAGTGCTCGAGGTGGGTGAGTCGGCCGGTCTCCGCGTGGGGTGCGGGCCTGCCTGCTCGGTGGACCGGCCAACGACCGTCTTCAGAGGGTCGGGTCGCGGTACCGGTGCAGCGGGTCATTCTGCCAGAGCCCGGGTCGCGTCTCCAACCCGGTGGGGCAGGATGAGGCCATGAGCACGCTCTTCACCAAGATCATCGAGGGCGAGATCCCCGGCCGCTTCCTGTGGTCGGACGAGGTGTGCGTGTCGTTCCTGACGATCGCGCCGCTCACCCCGGGCCACGCGCTCGTCGTCCCGCGGGCCGAGGTGGACCACTGGGTCGACGCCGACGACGAGCTGCTGGCCCACCTGATGCGGGTCGGGCGCACCATCGGCAAGGCCCAGCAGCTGGAGTGGAACGCCCCGCGGATCGGCGTCCTCGTCGAGGGCTTCGAGGTGCCGCACCTGCACGTCCACGTCTGGCCGGCCTTCACGCCCGCCGACTTCGACGTGCGCGGCGTCGACCACTCCCCCGACCCCGCCGCGCTCGACCGGGCCGCCGAGAAGATCCGGACCCGCCTGATCGAGCACGGCCACCTCGAGACCGTCCCGGCGGACGTCTCCCGCCCCCTGTGACCCCGCGTCCCCCGACGGCTCAGACCAGCGCGCCGGAGAACTGCGCGGCGTAGAGACGCTGGTAGGCGCCGCCGGCGGCCAGCAGGTCGTCGTGGGTGCCCTGCTCGACGATGTGGCCGTCCTCCATCACCACGATCACGTCGGCGTCGCGGATGGTGGACAGCCGGTGCGCGACGACGAAGCTGGTGCGGCCCCGGCGCAACCGTCCCATCGCCTCCTGGACGAGCGCCTCGGTGCGGGTGTCGACCGAGCTGGTCGCCTCGTCGAGCACCAGCACGGCGGGGTCGGCCAGGAACGCGCGCGCGATCGTCAGCAGCTGCCGCTGCCCTGCGCTGAGCACCCCGCCCTCCTCGTCGACGATGGTGTCGTACCCGTCGGGCAGGGTGCGGACGAGGTGGTCGACCGACGCCGCCTCGGCGGCCGCGCACACCTGCTCGTGGGTCGCCGACTCGGCGCCGTAGGCGATGTTCTCGCCGATGGTGCCGCCGAACAGCCAGGTGTCCTGCAGCACCACGCCGAACGTCGCCCGCAGGGCGTCGCGGTCCATCGCCTGCACGTCCACGCCGTCCAGGGTGATGCTGCCGGCGTCGACGTCGTAGAACCGGAGCACCAGGTTGGTCAGGGTGGTCTTGCCGGCGCCCGTGGGCCCGACGATCGCGACGGTCTGGCCCGGCTCGACGACGAGGTCGAGGTGCTCGATCAGCGGCTCGTCGGGGTCGTACGAGAAGGAGACGTCGCGGAACTCGACGCGCCCACGCACCCGGTCCGGACGCACGGCGTCGACGGGGTCGGGCACCTCCTCCTCGGAGTCCAGGAACGCGAAGACGCGCTCGGCCGAGGCGACGCCCGACTGGAGCAGGTTCACCATCGACGCCAGCTGGGTGAGCGGCTGGCTGAACTGCCGTGAGTACTGGACGAACGCCTGCACCTCGCCCACGGTGATCGCCCCGGACCCGACGCGCAGCGCCCCCACCACGGCCACCACCACGTAGGCGAGGTTGGACACGAACATCATCGTCGGCTGGATGATGCCCGAGACGAACTGCGCGCGGAACGCCGAGTCGTAGAGGTCGTCGTTGTGGCGGGCGAAGCGCTCGGCCGACTCGGCGCGGCGCCCGAAGACCGTGACGAGGTCGTGCCCGGTGAAGGTCTCCTCGACGTGGCCGTTCAGCTCGCCGGTGGCCTTCCACTGCTGGACGAAGTGCGGCTGCGACCGCTTCGCGATGACCGCCGTCAGGATCCCTGCGACCGGCACCGTCACGAGCGCGACCAGCGCCAGCAGCGGGGAGATCAGGACCATCATCACGAGCACGCCGACGACGGTCAGCAGCGACGTGAGCAGCTGGCTCATCGTCTGCTGGAGCGACTGGGCCACGTTGTCGACGTCGTTGGTGACGCGCGACAGGATGTCGCCGTGCGACCGCTTGTCGAGGTACGACAGCGGCAGCCGGGCCAGCTTTCGCTCGCAGTCGGTGCGTAGGCCGGCGACGGTGCGCTGCACGACGAGGGTGGTGGTGCGCCCCTGCAGCCACATCAGCGCCGACGACGACACGTAGACGACGAGCACCAGGGCCAGCACCGCGCCGAGCGCCCCGAAGTCGATGCCCTGGCCGGGCCGGACCCCGGCCGAGGCGACCATCTCGGCCACCCGCGGCTGCCCGCTCTCGCGCAGCCCGGCCACCGCCTCGGCCAGCGACGTGCCGGCCGGCAGACGGCTCGCGAGGTAGCCGTCGAAGACGATGTCGGTGGCGTGGCCCAGCAGCCGCGGGCCGACGACGCTGAGGCCGACGCCCACGACGGCCAGGCCCACCACGCCGAGCACCAGGCGCGGCTCGGAGGTGAGCCGCGACAGCAGCCGTCGCAGCGTCGGGCCGAACTGCTCGGGCCGCGACGGCGGCCCACCCGCCGTGCCGCCGGGTCCCCTCCCGCTCATGCCGCCTCCTGCTCGCTGATCTGCGACAGCACGATCTCCCGGTAGGTCCCGCACCCCTGCATCAGCTCCGCGTGCGTGCCCGTGCCGACCACGCGGCCCTGGTCGAGCACGACGATGCGGTCGGCGTCGCGGATGGTGCTGACGCGCTGCGCCACGACGACCACGGCGGCGTCGCGCGTCACGCCCCGCAGGGCCGCGCGCACCGCGGCGTCGGTGGAGAAGTCGAGGGCCGAGAAGGCGTCGTCGAACAGGTAGACCAGCGGCCGTCGCACCACCGCACGGGCGATCGCCAGCCGCTGGCGCTGACCGCCGGAGAAGTTCGTCCCTCCCTGCGACACCGCCGTGTCGAGGCCGTCGGCCGAGGCCTCGACGAAGTCGCGGGCGCTGGCGACGTCGAGGGCCGCCCAGAGCTCGTCGTCGGTGGCGCCCGGCCGTCCGAGCCGCAGGTTGGACGCGATCGTCCCGGCGAACAGGAACGCCTGCTGGGGCACGAGCCCCACGGCGGAGCGGACCCCCTCGAGGGTCAGCCCGCGCACGTCGGCGCCGTCGAGCTCGACCACGCCGTCGGTGACGTCGAGCAGCCGGGGCACCAGCCGCAGGAGGGTCGTCTTGCCCGACCCGGTGGAGCCGATCACGGCCGTGGTCTGGCCGGGCCGCGCGACGAGGTCGACCGACTGCAGCACCGGGTGCTCGGCGCCGGGGTAGCTGAAGGTGGCGCCGCGGACGTCGAGCGCGCCGCGCCGCACGGGGGCGTCGGACGCGTCCGGGAGCTCGGCCAGCGTGGGCTCGGTGTCGAGCACCTCGGTGATGCGCTCGGCGGCCACCTCCGCGCGGGGCAGCAGCATGAAGAAGAAGGTCGCCAGCATCACCGAGAGCAGGATCTGGACCAGGTAGGCGAGGTAGGCCGTCAGCGTCCCGACCTCGAGCGACCCGTCGGCGACGCGCTGCCCGCCGAACCACAGCACCGCCACGCTCGACACGTTGACCACGAGCATCACGGCCGGGAACAGGAGCGCCATCAGGCGGCCGACGGCGATCGCGACGTCGCGGTAGGCGTTGTTGGCGTCCTCGAACCGCGCGCGCTCGTGCTCGTCCTTCACGAAGGCCCGGATGACGCGGACGCCCTTGATCTGCTCGCGCATCACCCGGTTGATGTCGTCGATGCGGCCCTGCATCAGCCGGAACTGCGGCCGCATCCGCGACACCACGAAGAACACGACCCCGACGAGCACGGGCAGCGCGACGACGAGCACCCACGACAGCCCGAGATCCTGCCGGACGGCCATCACGATCCCGCCCACGCACATCACCGGCGCCGCGAGCAGCATCGTGAAGGTGAGGAAGGCGAGCAGCTGCACCTGCTGCACGTCGTTGGTGCACCGGGTGATGAGCGTCGGGGCGCCGAACGCGTTGACCTCGCGGCTGCCGAAGCCACCCACGGCGTCGAAGACCGACGTCCGCAGGTCGCGACCGAGCGCCATCGCCGTCCGGGCGCCGACGTAGACCGCGACGATCGCGCACACCACCTGGAGCAGCGTGACGGCGAGCATGACGCCCCCGGTGCGCACGATGTAGCCCGTGTCGCCCTGGACGATGCCGGTGTCGATGATGTCGGCGTTCAGGCCGGGCAGGTAGAGGTTCGCGAGGGTCTGGACCAGCTGCAGCACGACGACCAGCGCGATCGACCACCGGTAGGGGCCCGCGTGGCGACGGACGAGGGCGAGGAGCACCTCGTCACGGTACCCGGGACGGTTGCACCGGGCACCTGACTTCCGTCACGGTCGGCGCCGGTGCTCAGCCGCGGCTGAGCACCGCGGCCGGTCGGACCGAGTACGTCGACGGGTCCGCCGGCACCGGCCGCCGGCCGATGCTCGTCCCATGAACCTCACCCCTGGCAACAGCAAGAACACCGCCGCCTTCTACGCCCAGGCGGCCCTGTCGTTCGGCGTCGCGCTCGTCGCCGTCGTGCTCGGCGTCTGCTACCTCGACGTCGACCCGTGGACCCGGGCGTTCCTCGGCCTGGGCGCGCTCTACCTCGTCACGTCCAGCTTCACCCTCGCCAAGGTCGTCCGCGACAACGACGAGCGCTCGGCCATGGTCAGCCGCGTCGACCAGGCCCGCGTCGACAAGCTGCTGGCCGAGCACGACCCGTTCGGCGAGCGCGTCTGACCTGTCGGTGCGTCGTGATGTCGGGACGTCACCACGCACCGACAGGTCCAGCGGGTCCGGTCAGACGAAGACGCTCAGCAGCATGACGACGCCGAGGCCGCTGACTGAGATCACCGTCTCCATCGCCGACCAGCTCTTGATCGTCTGCCCGACAGTGAGGCCGAAGTACTCCTTGACGAGCCAGAAGCCGGCGTCGTTGACGTGGGAGAAGAACACCGAGCCGGCGCCGATGGCCAGCACGAGCAGGCTGACCTCGCCGGTGCCCATGCCGGTGGTGAGCGGCGCCATGATCGTCGCGGCGGTGATCGTCGCGACGGTGGCCGAGCCGGTGGCCAGGCGGATGACGACGGCGACCAGCCAGGCGAGCAGCAGCACCGAGATGCCGCTGTCCTGGATCGCGTCGCCGATCAGGTCGGCGATGCCCGTGCCGACCAGGGTCTGCTTGAACCCACCACCGGCGGCGACGATCAGCAGGATGCCCGCGATGGGCGGCAGCGAGGACGAGATGGTGTCGCCGAGCTCCTTGTTGCTCATGCCGCCCCCGCGGCCGAGCGTGAACATCGCGACGAGCGTGGCCAGCAGCAGCGCCACGAGCGGCGTCCCGATGAAGTCGAGCGCCTGGCGCACGACGTTGCCCTCGGCGGCGAAGATGTCGGCGACAGCCTTGCCCATCATCAGCACGACGGGCAGCAGCACGGTGGCCACGGTGATGCCGAAGGCCGGACGACGGTCGCGCGTCTCGCGGTCGGACTCGAAGAGCTCGGGCGCGGGGACGTCGACCCACGTCGCCGGGAACCGCGCGAACAGCGGCCCGGAGACGACGATGACGGGGATCGCGACCAGGATCCCGAGCCCGAGGGTGATGCCGAGGTCGGCATCGACCGTCGCGATGGCCGCGAGCGGCCCGGGGTGGGGCGGGACGAAGCCGTGCATCGCCGACAGGCCGGCGAGCGCGGGGATGCCGATGCTCAGCAACGACAGGCCGGAGCGGCGCGACACCAGGAAGATCACCGGCATCAGGAGGACGAGGCCGATCTCGAAGAACATCGGCAGCCCGATCAGCGCGCCGATGCCCGCCATCGCCCACGGCAGCGTCCGCTGGCTGGAGCGGCCCACGATCGTGTCGACGATCTGGTCGGCACCGCCGGAGTCCGCGAGCAATTTGCCGAACATCGCGCCGAGCGCGATGAGCATGCCGACGCCCGCGACCGTGTCGCCGACGCCCTTGCTGAACTGCTCGATCGTCTGCGCCGGCGCCTGGGTGGCCACCGCGCCGGTGACGAGCGAGCCGATCGTGAGGCTGAGGAACGGGTGCAGCTTGGCCACGGTGATGAGCACGACGATGACCGCCATGCCGACCAGGGCCGCGAGGATCAGCTGACCGGTGCTGCCGGTGGGCGTGATCGTGTCGTCCGCCGCGCGGAACAGGGTGAGGAGGTCCATGCTCAGGAGCCCGTCGTGTCGGTGTCGGTGTCGGCGTGCTGCTCGAGGTGGGCGACGAACGCGTCGACGATCTGCGCGGGGCTGTCGGCGACGTCGACCCGCAGGCCGGGCTCGTCGTCGCCCAGGAGCTCGAGGGTGTCCTTCTGGGACTCGAGGAGCGAGACGGGCATGAAGTGTCCCGAGCGGTGGGCGACCCGGTCACGGATCAGCTCGATGTCGCCGTCGAGGTGCAGGAAGCGGGCGCGGGGCGCGGCGTCGGTGAGCACGTCGCGGTAGGCGCGGCGCAGGGCAGAGCAGCTGACGACTCCCCCGCTGGCGTCGCGCTCGGCGAGCCAGGCGCCGATGGCCTCGAGCCAGGGCCAGCGGTCCTCGTCGGTGAGCGGGGTGCCGGCGGACATCTTGTCGATGTTGGCCTGCGGGTGGAAGGCGTCGGCGTCGGAGTACTCCAGCCCGAGACGCTCGGCCACCAGCTCGCCGACGGTCGTCTTGCCGGTGCCGGAGATGCCCATGACGACGACGAGCGGGGCGGGTGTGATCCGGGTCATGGCCGCCATCCTGATTCATTCATCAGGTTTTTACAACCACGTCGTGCAAGTGATCAGGTCTGTACACGATGTGACGTGGATGTCATCATGCGCAGGTGCCAGCCCCCCGCCGCGTCCCCCGCCACGAGCAGGTGCTGGACGCCGTGGGGCGCGCGATCAGCGCCGGAGAGGTCGCCCAGGGCGAGGTGCTCTCGGTGGACGCGCTGGCCGCCGACCACGCCGTGTCGCGGTCGGTGGTGCGCGAGGTGGTGCGCGTCCTCGAGTCCATGGGCCTGGTGACCGCGCGCCGACGCGTCGGCATCACCGTCCGTCCCCGGACGGAGTGGGACCCCTTCGACCCGCGGTTGATCGCCTGGCGCCTGGACTCCCCCGCCCGCGGCGAGCAGCTCGCCGTCCTCGGTGAGCTGCGCTGCGGCATCGAGCCGCTGGCGGCGCGCCTGGCCGCCGCGCGGATCGACGCCGCGCAGAGCGACCGGCTCCGCTCGGCCATGCTGACGATGACCTCGACCGCCCGCGCGGGTGACCTCGAGGCGTTCCTGGTGGCCGACGTCGAGTTCCACGCCGTCGTCCTGGAGGCATCAGGCAACGAGATGCTCGCCGCGCTGTCCGGCCCGGTGACGTCGGTGCTGCGCGGCCGCACGCGGCACGGCCTGATGCCGCCGCACCCCGAGCCCGAGGCCGTCCGCCTGCACCAGGAGGTCGCGCAGCACGTCATCTCCGGCGACGCGGACGCGGCGGAGGCGGCGATGGCCGCCATCGTCGTCGAGGCCACCACCGCGATGGCGTCCGGTACCTGATCAGGCCGTCACGTCACGGCGGAAGGCCGTCGGGCTGCGCCCGTGCCGACGCGAGAAGGCCGCGCTGAGCGAGAACCCGCTCGCGAGCCCCACCCGTGACGCGACCGCGTCGAGCGTCAGGTCGGTGGACGAGAGGAGGTCGGCCGCGAGGTCGAGGCGCCACCGGGACAGGTAGCCCATCGGCGGCTCCCCCACGGTCGCCAGGAACCGCCGCGCGAGCGTCGCGCGCGACACCCCCGACTCGTCGGCGAGGCCCGCGAGCGTCCACGGCCGGTGCGGCTCGTGGTGGATCCGCCGCAGGGCGGCCCCCACCACCGGATCGTCGTGGCCGGCGAACCACGCGGGCGCGGCGTCGGCCGACCCGAGCCAGGAGCGCAGCACCTCGACGGTCAGCAGGTCGACCAGCCGGTCGAGGACGACGTCCTGCGCGACCTCGTCGCGGGACAGCTCGCCCGCGAGCAGCCCGACGACGGCGGCGGTGCCGGGCGTCGCCCCCGACTCGCGGACCACCAGCGCGTCGGGGAGGCCGGACAGCAGGCGGCTGCCGACCTGGCCGCCGCGCTCGTAGGTGCCGGTGACGACGACCGTGTCGGCGGTGGCGCCGCCCGGGACGTTGCCCCAGGTGCGCACGCCGAGGTCGCGGAAGTCCGAGAGCGGGCTGCCGTCGGGACGGGTGCAGACCTGGCCGGGGCCGATCCTGGCCTGCGGCGCGGTGCCGACCCCGTCGCCCAGCGTGTAGCCGCGCTCACCGCGCAGCACCGCGGCGTCCCCCGGCCGCAGCGCGAAGGGCTCGTGGCCGTCGACGGCCACCGACGCCTCGCCCCGGGTGACGGCGACGACGGTGAGCGGAGCACCGTCCTCGATCCGGATCGCCCACGGCGCGACGACCTCGGAGCGGATCACGAAGGCACCCGCGGCCCGCTGCGCGGCGAGCAGGGCCGACACGACGTCCATGCCGCGACGCTACCGCGGACGAGACGCCGAGACATGTGGACGGCGACCTGGGACATGTCACGTCTCGCTCTGTTGCGGTGGGATCGAGCCATGACGGACGTGTGGAGGATCCTCGCCGCGGTGACGGCGGCCGGCGCCGCGGCGAGCGGTGGGGCGTTCTGGACCTACTCGACGTTCACCACGACCGCGCTCGGCCGGCTGCCCGCCGCCCGGGGCATGGCCGCGATGCAGCAGGTGAACCTCGCGGCACCGCGCTCCGTGGGCTTCATGGCGTTGCTCCTCGTGCCCGCGGTGCTCGCCGTCGGTGCCGCGGTCCACGCCCTGGTGGCCCGTCCCCCGGGCGGATGGCTCGTCGTGGCCGCGGCCGTGGCCTACCTCGTGGGCGTGGTGGGCACGACGGTCGTCTTCCACGTGCCGCGCAACGACGCCCTCGCCGCGATGGACCCGCTCACGCAGGCGGACGCGTTCGGCTCCTGGCTCGATGCCTGGGTGGCCGGAAACCACGTCCGCACCGCGTCCGGCCTCCTCAGCGGCCTGCTCCTCGCGCTCTCCCTGCGCTGACGACGGACGCCGGTCCTGAGCGGCTCGTGGCGCTCGGGTGGCCAGGCGCGATGGCAATGCCGAACCGACCTTGTTCGCCGCAGCCGGCAGCAACGCCGCCGGCCGAGATGCCAGGGGTCGCTCAGAGGAGGTCGCGGAGCTCCTTGGGCAGCTCGAAGTCGGGATCGGCCTTGCCGCCCTGCTGGCCGAAGCCGAACGCACCCGCGCCGTCGTCCTGGGGCTTGGAGCCTGACGCCTTGGCCTCGGCCGCCCGCTTGGCGGGGTTGCCGGAGCCGCGCTTGACCTTGGTCTTCTTCGCGACCTGCCTGCCCTTGCCCTTGCCGCCCGCACCGGGCATCCCGGGCATGCCCGGCATCCCCGGCATGCCACCGCCGCGCGCCATCTGCTGCATCATCTTGCGGGCCTCGAAGAACCGGTCGACGAGCTGGTTGACGTCGCTGACCTGGGTGCCCGAGCCCTTGGCGATGCGTGAGCGACGGGAGCCGTCGATCGCCTTGGGGTTGTCGCGCTCGAACGGCGTCATCGAGGAGATGATCGCCTGGATGCGGTCGATCTCGCGCTCGTCGAAGCCGGCGAGCTGCTCCTTGAACTGCCCCATCCCGGGCAGCATCCCCATGATCTTGGAGAGCGAGCCCATCTTGCGGACGGCCTGCATCTGCTCCATGAAGTCGGTGAGCGTGAAGTCGCCGCTCTTGCCCGCGAGCTTCTGCGCCGCCTTCTCGGCCTGGTCCTTGTCGAAGACCTCCTCGGCCCGCTCCATCATCGTCTGGAGGTCGCCGAGGTCGAGGATCCGGCCGGCCATCCGGTCGGGGTGGAACAGGTCGAAGTCAGTCAGCTTCTCGCCGTGCGAGCTGAACATCACCGGTCGACCGGTGACCTGCGCGATCGAGAGCGCCGCGCCGCCGCGGGCGTCGCCGTCGAGCTTGGAGAGCACCACGCCGGTGAAGCCGACGCCGTCGAGGAAGGCCTGCGCGGTCTGCACCGCGTCCTGGCCGATCATCGCGTCGATGACGAAGAGCGTCTCGTCGGGCTGCACGGCGTCGCGGATGTCGGCGGCCTGCTGCATCAGCTCGGCGTCGATGCCGAGGCGTCCGGCGGTGTCGACCACCACGACGTCGTGGAGCGTGCGGCGGGCCTCGACGATGGCGTCCTTGGCCACCTGGACGGGGTCGCCGACGCCGTTGCCGGGCTGGGGCGCGTAGACCGTGACGCCGGCCTGACCGCCCACGACCTGCAGCTGGGTGACGGCGTTGGGGCGCTGGAGGTCGGCGGCGACGAGCATGGGCGACATGCCCTGCTTCTTCAGCCAGAGGCCGAGCTTGCCCGCGAGCGTCGTCTTGCCGGCGCCCTGGAGGCCGGCGAGCATGATGACCGTGGGGGCCGTCTTGGCGTACCGGATCCGACGGGTCTCGCCGCCGAGGATCGTCACCAGCTCGTCGTTGACGATGCTGAGCACCTGCTGCGCCGGGTTGACCGACTGCGTGACCTCCGGGCCGCGGGCCCGCTCCTTCACGCCGGCCACGAAGGTCTTCACCACGGGCAGCGCGACGTCGGCCTCGAGCAGCGCGATGCGGATCTCGCGCGCCGTGGCGTCGATGTCGGCCTCGGAGAGGCGTCCCTTGCCCCGGAGGTTCTTGAAGGTGCCCTGGAGCCGGTCCTGCAGTGTGTCGAACAACGATTCTCCTCGTGGTTCGCGCCCGGTGCGGACGCGTCGCACCAGCCTAACGGGAGAGTTGTCGGTGCCTCAGGGGCCCAGGGGCCGGTGAGGCACCGACAACTCCCGGGGGGCGGTCAGGCGAGGGCGTCGAGGACGTGGCGGCGGAGCTCCTCGGCGACGCCGGGCAGCATGACGCCGCCGTCCGCGTCGACGACGTAGAAGACGTCGCGCGCCTCGGGCCCGAAGGTCGACAGGTGGGCCGAGCGGATCTCGGCGTGCCGCTGGGTGATCGCGCGGCACACCGCCCACACCAGGCCTCGACGGTCGCGCGCCCGCACCTCGAGCACCGTCGCGGTGCGCGACGACGTCTCGACCAGCGTCACGACGGGCGCGGCGCTGTCCTCGACGGCCCGCCCGCCGAGCCGCTCGTCGAGGTCGATGGTCCCGTCGAGCACCCGGCGCAGGCGCAGCTTGAGCCGCGCGACGTCGACGTCGGCGGTCGGCGTCTCCCACGTGGTGCGGGCGACGCCGTCCTGCGACCAGACCCGCGCGGACAGCACCGGCATCCCGGCCAGGGCGATGCCCGCAGCCAGGTCGGCCATCAGGCCGACGCGGTCACGGGCCGCGATCCGCACGAGGGACCCGTCGCGGTGCGGCTCGGTGCTGACCGCGAACCCGTCGCCCTCGAGGTCGCGCGGCTGCACCGGCGTCTCCTCGGACCAGCCGTCGTAGGCCTCGGGATCGTCGATGGGGGCGCCCGTCTCGAGCACCTCGCGGACCTTGGCCACGAGCCCCTTGACGAGCCCGGCGCGCCACGTGGACCAGGCGGCGGCGCTGGTCGCCCGCGCGTCGGACTCGGTGAGGGCGGCCAGCAGGCCGAGCGTCTCGACGTCGCCCACCACCTCCGCGACGCCGGCCGACGTGCCGGGGTCCTCGATGTCGCGCCGCGTGGCGACGTTGGGCAGCAGCAGGTGCCAGCGCACCAGGTGGGCGACGCGGTCGGCGTCGGCGGCGTCGAAGCCCCAGCGGAGCGCGATCGCGCGCGCGAGCGGCTCGCCCACCTCGCTGTGGTCGCCCGGGCGCCCCTTGCCGATGTCGTGCACGAGGGCCGAGACGAGCAGCAGGTCGGGCCGGGCCACCGAGCGCAGCAGGGCGGTGGCGTTGACGCACGTCTCGAGGCTGTGCCGGTCGATGGTGAACCGGTGCACCGGGGACGACGACCCGCGCAGCCGGATCGAGTCCCACTCGGGGATCCAGCGCTCGACCACGCCGGCGATGTCGAGCTCCTCCCAGACGCGCACCAGCCCCGGTCCGGTGCCCAGCAGGTCCACCAGGTGCCGGCGCATCTCGGGCGACCACGGCTCGGGCTCGACGGCGCCGGTGCGTCCGAGCCGGTCGGCCGACGACGACGAGAGCGGCAGGCGGGCCTCGGCGGCGGCCGCCGCCGCCCGGACGGCCAGGCCCGGGTCCCGCGACGGGTCGGCCCCGCGGTCGAGCACGATCTCGTCGCCGAGCCGCGCCACGCCGGCGGTGACGACCTCGAGCCTGATCGGCCGTCGGGCGCGGCCGCCCTCGGAGACGACCTGGTCCACCTGGCGCCACGCCAGGCCGGCGAGGTGCGCGGTGCGTCGCCCGAGGTCACGGACGTGGAGGTCCAGCTCCTCGGGGTCGCGACCGAGGAGCCGCGCCACCTCGGGGACGAGGTCGGGGCTGAAGCGGTCGGACCGACGGCCCGACGCCTGGTGCAGGGCGTCGCGCACGTCCAGCAGCTGTCCGCGCATCGTCTCCACCTCGGCATGGCGGATGTCGACGAGCCAGGTGGCGACGAGCGCGCGCATCACGACGCCGTCGCGCAGGCCGCCACCTGACTCCTTGAGGTCGGGGACGGCCGCGTGGGCGAGCCACCCGGCCCGCTCGACCCGGTCCCGGCTGGCCTGGCGGAGCTCGGGGAGCCGGCGCCGGGCCGTGCGGCGCCACTGCGCCAGCACCCGTGACCGCACGGCGAGCACGAGCGAGGAGTCGCCCGCGACCGCTCGGGCGTCGAGCATCCCCGTGGCCGCCCGGTGGTCGTCCTCGGCGGCGGCGAGCATCTCGTCGGAGCTGCGGACGGCGTGGTCGAGCGCGACGCCGTCGTCCCACAGCGGGTACCAGATCGCCTGGGCCACCTCGGCCACGCGCTCGGCCGGGAGCCGCCCGTCGTGCACGAGCACGACGTCGAGGTCGCTGGCCGGTGACAGCTCGGCGCGTCCGTAGCCGCCGACGGCCACCAGGGCGAGCCCGCTGCCGGAGCCCTGCTCGGACTGCTCGGGGGCGGAGACGGCGAAGAGCCGGCGGAGACGCTCGTCCGCTTCCGTGGCTCGGAAGCGGCGGCGCCCCGCCAGCTCTTCGTCAGTCCTGATGTCGTGGTCCGGCATGGCCAGAACCGTAGGCGAGACCTACAGCGCGGCCTCGTCGGTCTCGCCGGTGCGCACGCGCACCACCGAGTCCACGGGGACGACCCAGACCTTGCCGTCGCCGATCTTGCCGGTCTGCGCGGCCTTGACGACCACGCTCACCACGTCGGCGGCGTCACCGTCGTCGACGACGACCTCGAGGCGGATCTTGGGGACCAGCGAGACGTCGTACTCGGCGCCGCGGTAGACCTCGGTGTGGCCCTTCTGTCGGCCGTAGCCGCTGGCCTCGGTCACCGTCATGCCGGTGATGCCGAAGGTCTCGAGGGCCTCGCGGACCTCTTCCCACTTGTGCGGCTTGATGACTGCGGTGATCAGCTTCATGCGTCGGCTCCTTCGGGGCGCGAGGCCTTGTGGGACGTCGCGACGTCACCGGTGATGGTGCGGCTGCGGGCGCCACCGGAGTTGCCGGTGAAGTCGTAGCCCGACTCGAGGTGCTCGACGAGGTCGATGCCGCTGACCTCGTCCTCCTCGCTGATGCGGAACCCGATGGTGACGTCGATCAGCTTGCCGATGACGTACGTCAGCACGAAGGAGTAGGCGAGGACCGCGAACGAGGCGATCGCCTGGGTGCCGAGCAGTCCGAGCCCGCCGCCGTAGAACAGGCCGGGGGTGCCGCCGGAGTTGGTGGCGGTGGCGAACAGGCCGATGAGCAGCGAGCCGACGAGACCGCCGACGAGGTGCACGCCGACGACGTCGAGCGAGTCGTCGTAGCCGAACTTGTACTTGAGGCCGACCGCCAGGGCGCAGAGCACACCGGCGATGAGCCCGAGGGCCAGCGAGCCGACGGGCGACAGCACGCCACAGGCGGGCGTGATGGCGACGAGGCCGGCGATCGCGCCGGAGGCGCCACCGAGCGAGGTCGGGTGCTTGTCGCGGACGACCTCGACGACGAGCCAGCCGATGATCGCGGCGGCGGTGGCGGCGGCGGTGTTGACGAGCGCGAGGCCCGCGAGGCCGTTGGCGGCGACGGCCGAGCCGGCGTTGAAGCCGAACCAGCCGAACCAGAGGAGACCGGCGCCCAGCAGGACGAAGGGCAGGTTGTGCGGGCGCATCGGGTCGCGCTTGAAGCCGACGCGCTTGCCGAGGACGAGCGCGAGCGCGAGGCCCGCGATGCCGGCGTTGATGTGGACGGCGGTTCCACCGGCGAAGTCGAACGCCCCCAGCTGGTTCGCGATCCACCCACCGGTCGTGGTGTCGCTGTCGAACGCGAAGACCCAGTGCGCGACCGGGAAGTACACGACGCTGACCCACACGACGACGAAGACCGCCCAGGCGGTGAACTTCGCGCGGTCGGCGATCGCGCCGCTGATCAGCGCGACGGTGATGATCGCGAACATCATCTGGAAGCCGACGAAGACGTACTCCGGCAGGGTGCCCGACAGGCTCTCCTGCGTGACGCCCTGCAGCCCGACCTTGCCGAGGCCGCCGACCAGGCCGCCGAAGGCGTCGTCGTCGAAGGCGAGGCTGTAGCCGTAGAGCACCCACAGCACCGGCACGATGGCCAGCGCGATGAAGCTCATCATCATCATGTTGAGCACGCTCTTGGCGCGGACCATGCCGCCGTAGAAGAACGCCAGGCCTGGTGTCATGAGCAGGACCAGCGCGGTGCTGGCCAGGATCCATGCGGTGTCGCCGCTATCCATCGAAGGGGTCTCCCTGGTCGAACCTGATGTCACGCCGTCGCTGCGCGCAGACGACCCTGTCCGCACCGGACCGGCGTCCGATGGCCCCCACAGTGGTCGCACCGCATTACCAGGTCGACTCTCCGATGTTTCGTCCGTGTAACGCTTCTGGACCTTTGGTTACCTCCGGATGTCGTGGGCGCCCGGTCTCGCGCAGACGGACGGGAGGGCCCGTCACCACGGCCGACCCGCTCCGACTCCCCGCCCGCACGTCGACGCCGGACCACACGGTCCGGCCCGGCGAGTCGCGTCGCTACTCCCCCAGCAGCGCGTCGACGAAGTCCTCGGGGACGAACGGCGCGAGGTCGTCGGCGCCCTCGCCGAGGCCCACGAGCTTGACCGGGACGCCGAGCTCGCGCTGGACGGCGATGACGATGCCGCCCTTGGCGGTGCCGTCGAGCTTGGTCAGCACGATGCCGGTGACGTCGACGACCTCGGAGAACACACGGGCCTGGGTGAGGCCGTTCTGGCCGGTGGTGGCGTCGATGACCAGCAGCACCTCGGTGACCGGGGCCTGCTTCTCGACGACGCGCTTGACCTTGCCGAGCTCGTCCATCAGCCCGGACTTGGTGTGCAGTCGGCCGGCGGTGTCCACGATGACGGTGTCGACGCCCTCCTCGCGCCCACGCTTGACGGCCTCGAACCCGACGCTCGCCGGGTCGCCGCCCTCGGGGCCGCGGACGGTGTCGGCGCCGACGCGCTCGCCCCACGTCTGCAGCTGGTCGGCCGCGGCGGCGCGGAACGTGTCGGCCGCGCCGAGCAGCACCCGGCGGTCCTCCGAGACGAGCACGCGCGCGATGCGTCCCACGGTCGTGGTCTTGCCGGTGCCGTTGACGCCGACCACCAGGACGACGCCGGGGACGCCGTCGGCGCCGGTCGAGCCGAGCTCGCGGTCCATCGACGGGTCGACGGTCGCCACCAGCTCCTCGCGCAGCACCGCACGCGCCCGGACGGGGTCCTCGACACCCTCGACGCGCAGACGGGTGCGCAGCCGCTCCACCAGCTCCTGGGTGGCCGCGACGCCGACGTCGGCACCGATCAGGGTGTCCTCGATCTCCTCCCAGGTGTCGTCGTCGAGGCGGTCCCGGCCGATCAGGGCCATCAGTCCCCGGCCGAGGGTGCCCTGGGATCGCGACAGGCGCTCGCGCAGCCGTTGCAGCCGTCCGGCGGCCGGCTCGGGACGATCGAGCGTGGTGGTCGGTGCGGCGGGCTCCGGCTCCTCGGGCTCGGGGAGCACGGGCTCGACCGTCTCGGGCTCGCGCTGGTCCTGCTCGGGGTGGGTGATCGCGTCGCGCGTCAGCTCGTCGGCCTCGGCGGGCGGCGGGAGCGCCCGGTCGCTGCGCCGGGACACGAGGAGGGCGAGCCCGCCTCCGAGGACGACGACCGCGGCGGCGATCGCGAGGACGAGGATCAGGGTGTCGGACACGGCGTCCACCCTATGCGTGCCCCCGTCCGTCAGTTCCGCTGGTGCGGTCCGGCACTTCCGCCGGTCGACAGCCTGCGGAACTGCCGGACGGCACCTGCCGAACCGCCGGATCGCGGGGAGGGGTGGCGGGCGAGGTCGAGGACGGCGTCGGCGTGCCGGAGCCAGCCGCGCTGGTGGGTGACGACGACGAGCGACCGCTCGGGCGCCAGGGCCAGGAGGTCGCGGACGAGCAGCTCGCCGGCGGCCTCGTCGAGGTGCTCGGTGGGCTCGTCGAGCACGAGCACCGGACGGTCGGCGAGCAGCATCCGGGCCAGGCCCAGACGCTGTCGCTCGCCGCCCGAGAGCCGTCCGCCGTGCTCGCCGACGGGGGTGTCGAGGCCCCGGGGCAGCGTGCGGACGAGCTCGCCGAGCCCGGCCCGTGCCAGCGCCGACCGGAGGTCGTCGTCGGTGGCGTCCGGCCGGGCGACGCGGAGGTTCTCGCGCACCGTGGTGTCGAAGACGTGCTCGTCCTGGCCGAGCAGGCCCACGTGACGACGCACCTCGTCCCCGCCGAGGTCGGCGTAGGCGACGCCGCCCAGGTCGACCGCCCCCTCGCGAGCCGGCAGCAGCCCGAGCAGCACGTGGGCGAGGGTGCTCTTGCCGCAGCCGCTCGGGCCCACGACCACCACCACCGACCCGGTCGGCACGTCGAGGTCGACGTCGCGCAGCACGTCGGGGCCACCGGGCCAGCCCGCGCGCAGGCCGCGCACCGAGAGCGCGGTGCCACCCGGGGTGGTCCCGGGAGCGCCGTGGCCCGCACCGGGATCGGGGCCGTCCTCGGTGAGCGCGCGGAGCCGGGCGACCGACGCGCGGGTGCGGATCTCGTCCTGCGCCGTGGCCGGCAGCGCCTCCAGCAGCTCGGCGAGCACCAGGGGCGCGAGCACGACGACGGCCAGCAGCACCGCCCGCAGGGACCCCTCGGCCACGGCGGCCGTGCCCAGCCAGAGCAGGCTGCAGAGCGCCACGCCGAGCACGACGCGCACCAGCGCCGCCCCGAGACCGTCGAGCCAGGCCGAGCGACGGGCCGCCGCGCGGAGCCGGTCGCCGGTGCCGCGCATCGGGGCGAGGACGATGTCGCGGGCGTCGTGCGCGGCGAGCTCGGGGGCGGCCCGGACGGCCTGGGTCGCGACCGCGGCGAGGTCGCCG
>JAURVT010000057.1 GCA_030655315.1 Nocardioidaceae bacterium
CTGTCGGCGGCGGCCTCCCCGGGCTGCGCGGCGGCCGAGCGCTCGGCCGCCGCGCAGCCCGGGGAGGCCGCCGCCGACAGCCCCACCGTCGCCGCCGTCCGGGCCGGCTACGCCTTCGACGGCGCCGTGGTCGAGATCGGCGCCCTCGTCGACGGCGAGCCCCGCGCCGACGTCGGCGTGCGCATCCCGCTGGCGATGATGAACCGGCACGGCCTGGTCGCCGGTGCGACGGGCACGGGCAAGACCAAGACGTTGCAGGTGCTCGCCGAGCAGGTCGCGGCCCAGGGCGTCCCGGTCTTCGCCGCCGACGTCAAGGGCGACCTCTCGGGCATCGCGGCCGCCGGCACGCCCAGCGACAAGCTGGTCGAGCGCACCCGCGGCATCGGCCAGGACTGGGTGCCCACCGCGTCGTCCACCGAGATCCTCAGCCTCGGCGGTCTGGGGCGCGGCGTGCCGGTGCGCGCCACCATCTCAGCCTTCGGGCCGCTGCTGCTGAGCAAGGTGCTCGGCCTCAACGACACCCAGGAGTCGAGCCTCGGTCTCGTCTTCCACTACGCCGACCGGGCCGGGCTGCCGCTGCTCGACCTCGCCGACCTCCGCCAGGTCCTCACCTACCTGGTCAGCGACGAGGGCAAGCCCGAGCTCAAGGAGCTCGGCGGCCTCTCCTCGGCCACCGCGGGCGTCATCCTGCGCGAGCTGATCACGTTCGCCGACCAGGGCGCCGACGTGTTCTTCGGCGAGCCCGAGCTCGACACCGCGGACCTCCTCCGCGTCGACGCCGACGGGCGCGGCGTCGTGTCGCTGCTGGAGCTGTCCGACGTGCAGGACAAGCCGGCCCTGTTCTCCACCTTCCTGATGTGGCTGCTCGCCGACCTCTACGCCGACCTGCCCGAGGTCGGCGACACCGACAAGCCCAAGCTGGTCTTCTTCTTCGACGAGGCGCACCTGCTGTTCCGCGACGCGTCCAAGGACTTCCTCGACCAGGTGGCCCAGACGGTCCGGTTGATCCGCTCCAAGGGCGTCGGCATCTTCTTCGTGACCCAGACGCCCAAGGACGTGCCGTCCGAGGTGCTCGCCCAGCTCGGCTCCCGCGTGCAGCACCAGCTGCGCGCCCACACCCCTGAGGACGCGAAGTCGTTGAAGGCCACCGTCTCGACCTACCCGACGTCGGACTACGACCTCGCCGAGGTGCTCACGTCCCTGCCCACCGGCGAGGCCGTCGTCACCGTCATGAGCGACCGCGGTGCCCCCACGCCCGTCGCGTGGACGCGGCTGCGGGCGCCTCAGGGATCGATGGACCCGCTCCCGGTCGACCGGGTCGACGCACTGGTGGCCGCGTCGCCGCTGACGCCCCGCTACGGCCAGGCCGTCGACCGCGAGTCGGCCCGCGAGATCCTCGTCGCCCGCCTCGAGGCCGGCGCCGAGGCCGCGCGAGCCGAGGTCGAGAAGAAGGCCCGCGTCGACGCCGACGCCGAGGCGGCCCGCGCCGAGGACGAGCGCACCGAGCGCCTGCGTCGCGAGGTCGAGCGCGGGTCCGGCGGCGCGCGTCGCCCGTCGACCCGCCGCACGTCCACCCGACGCTCGACCACCGACACGATGCTCGGCGAGGCCGGCCGCACCCTGGCCCGCGAGATCGTCCGCGGCCTCTTCCGCACGGGTCGGCGCCGGTGAGCAACCGCCGAGCCCCCGGTCGCTTCGCCCGCACCTGGCAGCGGTGGCGCGGCGTCGCGCGCTGGAAGCGGTGGGCCGTCACGTCGGTGGTGGGCGTGCTCGTCGTGGTGCTGGCCACCGGCGCCGGCCTGTACCTGCGCTTCAGCGCCAACCTCGACGTCACCGACATCAACAGCGACGACATGGGCGACCGTCCCAGCGCCGCTTCGGGTCCGGCGGCGCCGATCACGGTGCTCGTCATCGGCTCCGACACCCGCGAGGACGTGTCGGGGCGCTACGGCGCCGACGACGGCACCAAGCGCAGCGACGCCCTGATGATGGTGCACGTCTCGGGCGACCGCACGCGGATCGACGCGGTGCAGATCCCGCGCGACACGATGATCGAGCGACCCGCCTGCACCGACGCCGAGGGCCAGCCGGTGGCCGCCGCGCGGGAGCAGATCAACGGCGTGCTCGACTACGGCGCACCGTGCCTGGTCAAGACGGTCGAGTCGCTCACCGACAACCGGATCGACCACTACATCGAGATCGACTTCCGCGGCTTCGCCCGGATGATCAACGCCCTCGGCGGGCTGCCGATCTGCCTGGCCGACGCGATGGTCGACTCGCAGGCCGATCTCGACCTCCCCGCGGGCCAGCAGGAGCTGACGGGTCGCGAGGCCCTCGCCCTCGCCCGCACCCGGCACGCCGTCGGCGACGGCAGCGACATCGGCCGCCTCGCCCACCAGCAGGTGGTGATGTCGGCGGTCGTGCAGCGCGCACAGAGCTCGGCGGTCCTGACGCGCCCGGACCGCCTGATCCGCTTCGTCGACGCCGTCACGTCGTCGCTCACCGTCGACGAGGGCCTCGACAGCGTGGGGTCGCTGGCCGGCCTGGCCCGCGAGGTCGCCGAGGTGCCGAGCAAGGACATCACCTTCGCGACCATGCCGTGGGGCGAGGACCCGTACGACGTCAACCGCGTCGTGCCGTCCGAGGCCGCTCCGGCGCTGTTCGCCCGGCTCGCCGCCGACGAGCCGATCGACGGGGCCGACGAGCCCACCGCCGCTCCGACCACCGAGGCCACCCCGCTGCCCACGACGCCCGTCAGCGTGCTCAACGCCGGCGGGGTCGGGGGCTCGGCGAGCGCGCTGGCCGAGGCCCTGCGCACGGCCGACGTCGCCGTCGGCGAGATCGGCAACGCCGAGCGTCGCGAGACGACGGTCGTCCAGCACCCCGACACCAAGGCCGGGCTGCGCGACGCCGAGCGCACCGCGGCCCTGCTCGGCCTCGACGAGGACACGCAGCTCGAGGTCGCCGACGTCAGCGGGGTGACGGTGCTCGTGGGCGCCGACACCCGCGACGCCCCCCTCACGGTGACGGGCGCCGAGCCGACCCCGACCCCCTCGCCCAGCGCGAGCGCCGACGAGCCCGAGCTGCAGACCAGCAAGGCCTCGCAGCGGGCCTGCGCGTGACCCGCTCGACTACGCTCGTCCCATGAGCAGCACCAGGACCGAGGCCGACGTGCACCACGACGGCGACGACGGGTTCGACGACGACGACCTCCTGTCCGACCACGACCCGCGCGAGCGCCACGTCTCGGACCGGGCGCTCGGCATCGCGCTGGCGGTCCTCGGTGGCATCGCGCTGACGGCCGCGAGCGTCCTGACCTACGACAAGTTCGTCATCACCGCCGACCCGACGGCCTCCCTGAGCTGCAACCTCAACCCGTTCATCAGCTGCGGCAGCGTGATGGTGCGGCCCGAGGCCGAGGTCTTCGGCTTCCCCAACTCGTTCATGGGCATGATCGGCTTCGCCGTCGTCGTCACCCTCGGCGTGGTGCTCGCGGGCGGAAGCAGGCTCGCCGGCTTCGTCTGGGCCGGCCTGCAGGTGGGCGTCGTCCTCGGCATGGGCTTCGTCGTCTGGCTGATGAGCCAGAGCATCTTCGACATCAGCGCCCTGTGCCCGTACTGCATGGTCGTGTGGACGATGATGATCCCGATCTTCTGGTACGTGACCCGGCGCAACCTCGTCGCCGTCTCCGGCGGCCGCCCCGGCACCCTCGCCCGCGTCGTCGTCGACTACCACGTGCTGCTGGTCTTCGTCTCCTACGTCGCCGTCATCGCCACCATCGTCGTCGTCTTCGGCGACAACCTCTGGGCCTGAACCTCTTCGGCCCCAGCCAATGAGAGTCTCGGCCGAGGTCTGCTCGGCCCGAGGGAGTCTGCCTCGCCGACGATCTCGACCGTGGAGCTGATCCGTCCGTTCCGATGCACCGATCCGCCCTGGGCTGCTGCCCGTGCCGATCGGCCTCCGAGCGGATCGGTGCGGCGGAACTGACGGACCAGCGCCGTCGTGCGGGCACCCCGGCCGCAGCGTGCGCTGATCGCGTCAGTACCACCCGACGGACGCGGCGCCAGCCCGGCCAGACCGCTCGCTGCAACCCCGTCAGCACCACTGGGCACGGAAGACCGACAGGACCACGGAAGGTTCTCCGTGGTCCCGTCGGAAGACCGTGCCTACCTGGGAATCCGACGACCCCTACCGCCGCACCCGCACCGCCGTGCTGGTGGTGCCGCCGGCCCGGGCGGCGTAGCCGACGAGGACGCGGGTGGCGCGGGGGGCGGTGAGGCGGACGCGGCGGGTGCCGGGCTGCAGGGTGCGGGTGGTCTGGGCGACCACCCGGCCGCGTGCGTCCAGCGCCGACACGTGCGCGACGCCGGCGCCGCGGACGTCGAGCCTGGCGATGACGGCTCGACCCCGACCGCGGGCGAGGACGAGCCTCGCGGAGCGGGCCGGACGGGCCTGGCGCAGGCCCGACAGGGCCACCCCGGTGCGGACGGCCTGGGCGACGGACTGCGGGGAGTCCAGGCTGTCGAGGCCCTCGAAGTCGAGGTCGGGCTCGCGGGTCCGGACGGCCGCGGGGGCGTCGCCCCCGACGCGCAGCCGTCCCCAGCGGTAGGGATCGCCCTGCACGCCGCCCCAGGTCGACCAGCCGAGCCGGGTCTGGCCCGTCTTGTCCTGGGTGTCGGAGTCGTAGACGAAGACGTTCAGGGCCGCCTTCTCCGGGTCGAGCGTGGCCGGCAGCGCCGAGAACGGGATCCGGGTCTCGACCACGTAGCCGGTGTAGGGCGCGCTGAGCCGTGAGACGGCCTGGAACCCGGGCGCGGTGCCGCCGTCGCCGGCCGCGGGCGCCGCGGCGCCACCGACCTGGGGGAAGCGGCCGATCGGGCCCTGGCGGTTGTCGGCGTCGCGGGACGCGCAGGCCACGCCCTCGGCGGTGGTCGGGAGCACCGCGGCCTTGAACGTCGTGGAGGTGTTCTCCGAGGCCCCCGTCGGGTCGACGGCGATCTCCACCGAGTCGGTGCGCCAGTGCCGCTTGCAGTCGGCCGCGTCGAGCCGGGTGCCCAGCGTGTCGTCGGTGACGACGGCGGCGACGTACAGCGCGTCACCCGACCGCGTCACCCAGCCGGTGGCCGAGCAGTCGGCGGCGCTGGTGCAGTCCTCACCCTCCCACCGGCGGCTGAGGTCGATCCGGGAGGAGTACTCGTCCTCGCCCACCACGCCGTCCAGCGTCGGGGCGGTCGTGTCGTCGGCGGTGGTGGCCGGGACGAGCTCGAGCGCGGGCTCGGTCGTCGAGGTGCCGCTGCTGCTGGTGGTCCTGATCGTGTAGCCGTGGTCGCCGGCCTCGCCCCCCTTGTCGGAGGTGGGGAGCGTGGGGTCGTCGTTGCGGACGACGAAGTCGACGCGCGTCGTCCCGCCGGCGGCGAGGCCGCTGTAGGGACGGCTGGCGACGTCGGCGGCGAAGCCGGTGGGCAGCTCGAGGGCGACCGTGCCCGACTCGGTGCGCGTGCCGTGGTTCGTGACGTCGACGCCGACCGTGCGCGACCCGCCGGTGGGCAGGGTGAGCACCGGACGGACGCCGCCGCGCAGCTGGTCCAGGCCTCGCTCGGTGGCCCAGCGCTCGAAGACCCTCACCTGCGGCAGGAGCTGCTGGGTGCCCTCGGCGGCGGGGACGACCGCCAGCTGCTGGTTGCCGTACCCGGACCGTCGGCCCGAGGTGACGTCGACGCCGACGACCACCTTCTGGCCGGTCGTCGCGTTCTCGGGGGCGCGCACGGTGACCGTGCGCTCGACGGTGCGCCCGGCCCGGACGTCGCCCAGCCGGACGACCCGCGTGGGGCTGGTCCAGCCCCGCGGGAGGTCGAGGGTCGCGCGGGCGGCCCGCAGCGCGCGGCGGGGTGCGGTGACCTTCACGCGGACCCGGCTCGTCCCGCCGGGCACGACGTCGAAGTCGCTGGTCGAGACGTCGAGGCCGGTGCCGAGCGGCAGACCACCGGGGGCCTGGCGCGTCGCGCCCAGGAGGATCGTGCTGGCGCGGGCGGCGCCGCGGGACCCGTCGCCCCGGGCGAACGGGACGCGGGACTCGACCTGGCGGACGTAGTCGCAGCCGAGCGCTGCCGGGTCGGCCGCGACGTCGGGGAACCCGCTCCAGCCCTGCGAGGCGTACGCGCGCTGGGCGTCGCGCTCGACCTGGGCCCAGGTGTCGCCGGACCGCGCGCGACGGCCCGACCACACGCCGTAGACGTCGTCGGCGGAGACCGCGGGCGTGAAGGAGGTGGTGCACGACCGGCCGGGTGCGCCGGGCGTCACCACCGAGTCGTTGGCGTTGGTGAGCAGCTTGGAGGGGGCGAAGGCGCGAAGCCCGTCCCGGGTGAGCTGCTCGGGGAAGGCCTTCGGGTCGCCGGCCACCTGGTAGGCCTCGGCGGCGAGCAGGGCGGACTCCTGGTGGCCGCCGTGGTTGCCCGGCGACGGGGTCGGGTCCATCGTCATGACGACCTCGGGCCGGGTCGACCGGATCACCCGGACCAGCCGTCCGAGGGTCTCGCGGTCGTCCCAGGCCTCCTGGTGCAGCGGGGCGCTCACCGAGTAGTAGAAGTCCACCTCGTCGAGGTTGTAGACGTCGGCCACGCCCGCGGTGCCGACGGCCGCGCGCTCCTCGCGCTCGCGGATGAGCCCGAGTGCCGGGCCCTCCTCGGGTCCCACGGCGTTGCCGCCGCCCTCGCCTCGGGTGATCGTCACGACCCCCGTCCTGGTGCCGAACCGCTCGCGCCACTCGCCGAACGTCGAGAGCCGGCTGGCCTCGTCGTCGGGGTGCGCGCCGACGTAGAGCACGTCGAGGTCGGCGGCCCGACCCGGGCGTGGAGGCGGTGCGGCCGCCTGCGCCACGGGCGCCGCGAGCAGCCCCGATCCGATCAGGGCGGTGCCCACCAGGGCGACGAGCACCGTGGGACGGGGTCTGTTCATGGGGTCTCCTCTGGTGTGCGGTCTCAGCCCTTGACCGAGCCCTCGACCATGCCGCGGATGAAGTGGCGCTGGGCGAACAGGTAGAACACGACGACCGGCAGGGCGACGAGCACCGCGCCGGCGGCGAGCAGGGAGGTGCCCGAGGTGTACTGGCCCTTGAAGAAGGCCAGCCCGAGCGGAGCGGTCCGCAGGCCCTCGTCGGTGATCATCACCAGGGGCAGCAGGAACTCGTTCCAGGTCCACATGAAGAACAGGACCATCATGGTGAGCACCGCGGGGCGGCCCATCGGCAGCAGCACGGACCAGAACACGCGCAGGTGGCCCGCGCCGTCCAGGCGGGCGGCCTCGACCACCTCGCGCGAGCTGCTGCGGAAGTAGGCGCGCATCCAGAACGTGCCGAACGCGAGCGACTGGGCCACCTGCGGGAAGATCAGCGACACGTAGGTGTTGTCGAGGTCCAGGCCGCGCAGGTCGTAGTACAGCGGGACGACGATGGCCTCGCTCGGCACCATCAGGCCGAGGAGCAGCAGGTAGAACAGGACGGTCGAGCCGCGGAAGCGCATCGTGCCGAACGCGTACCCCGCGAGCGACGACAGCAGCGTCGCGAGGACGACCACGCAGGCCGTGACGATCACGCTGCTGCGCAGGTAGGTGCCGAACCGGCCCTCGCGCCAGGCGGTGGCGAAGTTGCCGAGGTCGATGCCGCCGGCCGCGCCGATCGCGTCGGGCTGCACCGCGGTCGCCAGGATCAGGCCGAGCGGGTACAGGGCGAACGCCGCGGCCGCGACGAGCACGACGTAGGTGAGCGAGCGCTCCAGGCGGCCGGTCACTCCTTCTCCTCCGCCAGGCGGTTGACGAGGACCGTCGCGAGCAGGATGACGGCGGTGAGCAGCAGCGCGACGGTGACGCCCGTGCCGACCTGCCCCTTCTCCATCGCCCGCTGGTACACCTCGTAGGACGGCACGGTGGACGCGCGGCCCGGCCCGCCGCCGGTCATCACGTAGACGAGGTCGAAGGTGCGCAGCGCCGCGACCATGGTCAGGGTGACGGCCACCGCGATCTCGCCGCGCAGCGACGGCACGCTGATCGACACCAGCTCGCGCCAGAACCCGGCGCCGTCGATCCGCGCGGCCTCGTAGACCTCGCGCCCGACGTTGGACAGGCCGGCCAGGAACAGCACCATGCACAGGCCGGTGCCCACCCACACGCCGACGACGCCGATCGCGACGAGCACCCACGACGCGTCGCCGAGCCAGCCGCGCGCGAAGGAGTCGAGACCGACGGCGCGCAGGACGTCGTTGAGCGGGCCCTGCGGGGCGAAGATGTCGCGCCACGCGACGGCGACGACGGTGAGCGCGACCACCTGGGGCAGGAACAGCACCGAGCGGAAGAAGCCGGCGCCGCGGACGGCCGTGCGGGTCATCAGCGAGGCCAGCACGAGGCCGATCGTCACCGGGACGAGGCAGAAGAACCCGACGAGCACGAGGGCGTGCCAGAACGGCGCGCGCAGGTCCGGGTCGGTGAGCACGTCGCCGTAGTTGGCCAGCCCGACCCAGGTGCCGACGCCCAGGCCGTCCCATTCGAAGAACGACAGGTACACCGCGTGCAGCAGCGGCCAGAGCAGGAACAGCGAGAAGACCAGCAGCGCCGGGGCGAGGTAGAGGTACGCCACCCGGCGTGGCTCGCCGGGCGGGCCGCCACGCCGGGGTCGCGGCGGCGTCGAGGCCCCCGGACGGGCGACGTCCTCCGTCCGGGGTGCGGCCGCCGTGGTGTCAGCCATCCTCGCCCGACGTGAACGAGGAGTACTCGTCCTCGAGCGTGCCGAGGAACGCGTCGGGCTCCACCGAGCCGGCGCCGAGCTTCTGCACCTGCGACACGAGCAGGTCGTAGAAGTCGGGGGTCGCGTAGTCGAGGTAGGGCACGATCGCGTCGTCCTCGCTGGCGGTCTGCCAGGCCGTGACGACCTCGGCCTGGGCGCCGGTGAGGCCCTCGGGGCTGGCGTCGACGACCGGGAGGTTGCCCGCGTCGGAGATCATCTTCATCGCGGCCTCGTCGGTGATGAAGTCGATGTAGGCCGCGGCCGCGTCGGCGTTCTTGCTCTCCTCGGTGATGGCGAACGGGAGGCCGGTGCCGCCCGTGACGGCCTGCTCGCCGTCGGCACCCACCGGCGGGAGCGCGAACCCGAGGCGGTCGCCCATCGGCTCGGCGAGGTCGGCGAGCAGCCACGTGCCGGCGACGAGGAAGACCCCGTTGCCCTTGGCGAAGTCCTGCCACGCGGCGTCGTAGCCGAGGCCGTTGAAGTCCTCGGTGAAGTAGCCCTGCGAGACCCAGTCGGCGAAGGTCGAGGCCGCCTGCTCGTTGGCCGGCGACGTCCAGGACGAGCCCTCGCGCCCGAAGCCGAGCTGGCGGACGTCGTCGCGCGGGACGAACTGGTTCTGCACGAAGCCGAAGTCGTGGATGCCGGGCCAGCCGTCGAGGTTGCCGAACTGGATGGGCGTCTCGCCGGCCTGCTTGGCCGCCGCGAGGGCCTTCTCGAGGTCGTCGGTGGTGCGCGGCACGTCGATGCCGAGCTCGCTCAGCTTCTGCTTGTCGTACCAGAGGCCGACCAGTTCACCGGCCTGCGGCAGCCCGTACAGGCTGCCCTCGCCGAAGGCCTTGCCGTCGTCGCCGTAGGACGAGAGCGCGCGGATCGACTCGGGGAACCGGTCGTCCCAGCCGTAGACCTCGGCATAGCCGTCGAGCGGTCGCAGCAGGCCCGCCGAGACGAACTGGCCCATGTCGGAGCGACCGTTGTTGGCCTGGACGACGTCGGGCGCCTCGTCGTTGGTGATGGCGAGCCGCAGCGTCTTGCGCAGGTCGTCGAACGAGCGCGAGACCCGCTTGATCGTGATGTTGGGGTACTTCTCCTGGAACGCGGCGTTGAGCTGCTTGATCTGCTCGGCCTGCCCGCCGCGCACCTCCTGGTCCCACACCGTCAGCGTGACGTCGCCCATGTCGGCGACGTCGGTCGCGACGTCCGAGGCCTGCTTGTCGGTGGCCTCCCCGCCGGAGCTGCCCGGCGCGCACGCGGCGGTGGTCAGCAGCGCCACCACCGCCAGGCCCCCGATGAGTCGTCGTGGTGCGGGGATCCTCATACGTGCTCCTCGGGGGTCTGACCCAGCGGCTGGACGGGGTCGGGCGTGGTGCCCACGGCGGGGTCGCCGTGGCGGGAGTGGTCGTGGAACGGCCGGGGGAAGCCGATCGTCGGCAGGGCCCGGTCGTACACCCGGTGCTCGACGGTGGGGAGGACGTCGACGAGGAAGCCGTAGTCGCGTGCCAGCCGTCCGGCCGGGTCGAGCCCCGCCCACCAGTCGCACACGTCGGCCCAGCCGGGGGAGGCCAGCGCGCCGCCGAAGTCGCGCACCGAGAGCGCCGCGCAGAGGTTCGCGAACCGCACGCGCTCCTGCAGCGGCCAGTCCGCGAGCGTCCCGGACACGAGCGCGGCGAGGAAGACGTCGCCGGCCCCTGTCGGGTCGAGCACCGGGACGCTCAGGCCCGGCACCCAGACGGTCTCGCCGGTGGTGGCGTCGGCGGCGAACGCGCCGCCGCTGCCCGCGGTGACGACGGCCAGCGGCACCCAGTCGCGGATGGCCTCGAGCGCGGCGCCGGGGCTGTCGGTGCCGGTGTAGGCCATCGCCTCCGAGGCGTTGGGCACGAAGCCGTGGCAGCCCGTGAGCCGCTCGCGCAGGAGGGCGGTGTCCCAGGCGCCGGTGGGGTCCCAGCCGACGTCGGCGAACACTAGGCTCCCGCGGTCGATGGCGGTGTCGAGCCACGGCTGGCGCTCGGCACCCATGTCGGCGAAGCACGAGCGGGTGGCCGGCGGGTCGGCGTCGAGGTCGGGACCGGCGGCCGGCGGCGCGTGGCTGTGGGTGATCATCGCGCGGTCGTCGTCGTACGCGAGCGAGACGGTGACGGGGGAGTGCCACTCGGGGAAGCGGCGCGAGTGCGACAGGTCGACGCCCTCGGCGTCGGACAGCGTCGACCAGCAGTACTCGCCGTAGACGTCGCCGCCGAACGCGGCGGCGAGCGACGTCCTCAGCCCGAGGCGGGACGCCGCGATCGCCAGGTTGGCCGCGCCGCCGGGGCTGGAGCCCATGCCGTCGGTGAGGATCTCGCGACCGCCGACGGGGGCGGCCGCCATCCCGGTGAAGATGATGTCCAGGAAGACGGTGCCGGCCACGAGCACGTCGAACGGCTCGTCGGCGGGTGGGCCGTCGAGGGGGTGCGGCGGTGGTGCGGCAGACACAGAGGGACCTCCGGCGCCGAGTCTCACCCACGTGCGCACATCTGCGCAAGGGTCCGTGATCCGTGCGTGACCTTGAGCGGATCTGATTGCTATGGTGCGCGCATGTTGGCCCGCAGCCGTCACGAGCGCATCCTCGCGACGTTGCGGTCCGACGGCCCGGCCGAGGTGGCCCGGCTTGCGGCGATGCTCGAGGTCAGCGCGGCGACGGTCCGCCGCGACCTCGCGCAGTTGGAGGCCGAGGGCCGGCTCGACCGCGTCCACGGGGGTGCGGCGCCGAGCGGCCAGAGCGAGGCGCCCTTCGAGCTGGTGGTCTCGCACCACCCCGAGGCCCGCGCGGCCGTCGCGGCCTGCGCCGCGTCGCTCGTCGAGGACGGCGAGGTGGTGCTGCTCGACATCGGCACGACGACCGCCGCGATCGCGCGCGAGCTGCGCGGCAGGGCGATCACCGTGGTCACCTCCAGCCTCGCGGTCTACGACGAGCTGGGTCGCGACCCCGCCGTCGAGCTGGTGCTGCTGGGCGGCACCGTGCGTCGCAACTACCGCTCGCTCGTGGGGTTCCTGACCCAGCACGCCGTCGCGCAGGTGCACGCGGACCGACTGTTCCTCGGCACCAGCGGCGTGCGGCGCGACGGCGGCGTCCTCGACACCACCGCGGTCGAGGTGCCCGTCAAGCAGGCCATGCTCCAGGTGGCCGACTCGGTCGTCCTGGTGGCCGACGACTCCAAGTTCCCCGGCAGCGGCTTCGCCCGCGTGTGCGGGCCCGAGGTCGTCGACGTCGTCGTCACCGGGCCGCACGCGGACGACCAGACGCTCGCCGCCTTCGCCGAGGCCGGTGCGAGCGTGCTGCGCGCGTCGTCCGGCGTCACCCCCGTCGACGAGAGGACCCACCGATGAGGCTGGTCGTGCTGGGCGGTGGCGGGTTCCGCGTGCCGCTGGTGTTCCAGGCCCTGCTGGACGACGCCGCGGCCTCGCCCGGCTCCGCGGTCACCGAGCTCGTGCTCCACGACCTCGACCCGGCACGCCTGGCCACCGTCGGAGCGGTGCTCGCCCGGCAGGCCGAGGCCGCCACCGGCCCGGTGCCGCGGGTGCGCACCGAGACCGACCTGGTGGCGGCGGTGACCGGGGCCGACTTCGTGTTCTCGGCCATCCGCGTCGGCGGCCTCGCGGGCCGGGTCTGCGACGAGCGGGCCGCGCTCGACGTCGGCGTGCTGGGGCAGGAGACCACCGGGGCCGGCGGCGTGACGTACGGGCTGCGGACGGTGCCCGTCGCGGTGCACGTGGCGCGCACGGTGCAGCAGCACGCGCCCGACGCGTTCGTCATCAACTTCACCAACCCCGCGGGCATGGTCACCGAGGCGATGGCCGAGGTGCTCGGCGACCGCGTCGTGGGGATCTGCGACTCGCCGGTGGGCATGTTCAAGCGGGTCGCGCGGGTGCTCGGCGTCGACCACGAGCGCGCCTTCTTCGACTACGCCGGGCTCAACCACCTGGGCTGGCTGCGCCGCGTGGTCGTCGACGGCGAGGACCTGCTGCCACGCTTCCTGGCCGACCCCGCCGCGATGCTGCGCACCGAGGAGGGACGGCTGTTCGACCCGTCCTGGCTCACGTCGCTGGGCGCCGTCCCCAACGAGTACCTCTGGTACTGGTACTACAACCGCGAGGCCGTGGAGGCGATCGCGCACGCCGGCGAGACCCGCGGGGAGTACCTCGCTCGGCAGCAGGGCGACTTCTACGACGGCGGCACCGAGGGCGACGCGCTCGCGCGGTGGGTGCGGACGCGACGCGACCGCGAGGAGTCGTACATGGCCGACAGCCGCGACGCGAGCGGTGCCGGTGCCCGCGAGGAGGAGGACCTCGACGGCGGCGGCTACGACCGCGTCGCGTTGCAGCTGATGCGCGCGATCGCCCGCGACGAGCCCGCCACCCTCGTGCTCAACGTGCCCAACCGTGGCCTGCTCGCCGGCCTCGACACCGACGCCGTGGTCGAGGTGCCGTGCGTCGTGGACGCCGGGGGACCCCGTCCCCTCGAGGTCTCGCCCCTCGACGCCGCCGCCCAGGGCCTGGTCACCACGGTCAAGGCGGTCGAGCGCGCGACCATCGAGGCAGCCCTCTCGGGCTCGCGTGCCGGCGCCGTCAAGGCCCTGGCCCTGCACCCGCTGGTGGACTCGGTGACCAGCGCCCGCACCATCGTGGAGACGCACCTGTCGCGGCTGCCCGACCTGGCGCGCGTGCTCGTCCGTCCCTGACGGTCCGACCCAGCCGCGGCCGACCGCGCGACATGGCCCGAAAGGGTCAGATTTTCGGTCCAAGTCGCCGGAGTCCGGTCGAGCGTCTACCCCATGAGAGGTAATTGAGGCCGGAGCGTCACCCCCGGCGTCTCCACCTTCTTGGGGAGTTCCGTGATGCGTCCGTCCACGTCCGTCTGGCAGCGGCCCGCTGCCCGCGCCACCCGCGCCGTCGCCGGGGCCTTCCTGGCCACCGCGTCGCTCGTCGTCCTGCCGGGCCTCGGCGCCTCGTCCGCGTCCGCGACCGCGACCGCGGGCATCTGCGGCCCGTCGGGCACGCTCTTCGTCAACGACGTGGCCGGCAAGCTGCACGTGTTCTCAGTTTCGAACGGAGTGCTGACGGAGGCGCCGAGCGGGTCGGTCGGAGACGCGAAGGTGGGTGACGTCGCCAAGGACGGCACGGGTGCCCTCTTCGGTCTCGACACGGCGACGGGGAAGGTGCAGGAGGTCAAGGAGGCCGGTGCGCCCGTCGACGTGGCGGCGGGGGGTTCGCTCGACGCCGTCGTGCACCGGGCGGGGGTGGCCGGCCTGCCCGGCGACAAGCTGCTCGTCGGTGACGCCGACACGCGCGACCTGCACCTCGTGAACCTGGTTGCGGGGACGAGCAGCAAGGACGGCCGTATGCTTCCCGCCGACACCACCGCCGCCGGCGACTTCGTCCAGCTCTCCGACGGGACCCTGTACGCACTCGTGAAGGCGTTGTCGGGCACCGCCATCGCCCGCATCCACCCCAGCGACCCGAGCCAGAGCGTGGTTCTGGGCACCGTCGCCGGCGCCATCGGATTGACGGCGGTCGACGACAAGCTCTACGTGGCGGGTTCCGACTTGGACGGCACGATCTCCCGTCTCAACACCATCCCGGCCACCGCCACCGGCGGCGCCCTGACCCTGGAGGTCGTCGGACAGACGGGCGAGGCCAACCTCGGTGCCGCGTCGGACCAGGAGGCGCTCTCCTGCGGCCCGGCCTCGCTGGACGTCGTCCCGACCAAGGGCAGCGCCGGCGGGAGCGTCCCGGTGACCGGTGCCGGCTGGCCCGCCTCGGCCGACGTGTCCTTCGGCTTCACCGACTCGACCGCGAAGACCGTGGGCACCCCGGTCGTCGTCAAGAGCGATGCCTCCGGCAACCTGCCCACGGGCAGCACGATCACCCTCCCCGCCGGCGCCGAGGCCGGCGTCCTGACCGTCACCGCGTCGGGAGTCGGCCGCACCGCCGCGGACTCGCTCGAGGTGGTCGCCGTCGCGGTCGACGCGCCCGAGACCACCGTGTCCGGGTCGACGATCGACCTGACCAGCACCGGCTTCGCCGCGCAGCCCGTCACCGTCACGCTCACGGACTCCGGCGGCACGGTCACCACCGCCACGGTGACCCCCGCCGCCGACGGCAGGCTGAGCGCCGTCAAGGTGCCCGCCGCGGCCAAGACCGGCTCGATGGCCGTCACCGCCTCGCAGGGCAGCCTGACGGCCACCGACACCACCACGGTCGAGGCCGCCGCGGCCGCCCTGACGCTCGCCGTCGACCCGGGCGTCGTCACCGACGTCAACAGCTCGGGCACGACCGACGTGGGCGACACGATCGACTACACCTTCACGGTCACCGGCTCGGGCAACGTGCCGGTCACGGGCGTGACGGTCACGGCCGCCTCGCTCTCCGCCGACCCGATCGCCTGCACGCCGTCCGACGTGCCGCCGAAGGGCACCGCCACCTGCGGCCCCGTGACGCACACCGTCACGGACGCGGACGCCGAGGCGGGTCTGGTGACCGTCGGCGCGACCGCGTCGGGCACCGGTCCGGACGGCACCGTCGTCACCACGTCCGAGATGGTCTCCGGGGCCACGACGATCGAGCCCGTCGCGTCGGTGCCCGAGGAGTCGGTGCCCGGTGACCCGACCGAGGAGGCCGACCCGACCGTCGCCAGCCCCGCCGCCGGCACGCCGACCGACACGGGCGTCACCGAGACCTCGACCGGCACCACGACGACGCCGACCGAGACCACCACCACCTCGTCCGGCACCCTGCCCAACACCGGTGGCCTGGACTGGTACTGGGCGGTCCTGGGCGCCGCGTCCTTCGGCGCCGGTGCGGTCCTCCTGCGTCCCACCCGCCGCCGTCGTCCCCCCGCCGGGATGATCTGACCCCCCCGCCCCACCTGTCCCTGGATTCCCAGGTAGGCCCGGTCTTCCGACGGGACCACGGAGAACTCTCCGGGTTCTCGTCGGGAAGCCGGGCCCAGTGGTGCGTGCGGGGCCCGTGCGGTCTGGACCACGTCGCCGTCGGACGCGGGCGAACGGGCGACGGCCGCGCGCCCCGTCCGTCACTCCCGTCCCACCTGGCATGGAGAACCGGACCGATACCCGGGAAGTTCTCCGTGGTCCTGTCGGAAGACCGTGCCTACCTGGGAATCCGACGCCGGGGCGTGGCAGGTTGGGCGGAGGACAGGGGAACCGTCGCTCCGCTCCTCCTCGAATCGCTGTGCCCGGAAACGCACTGTGGCCCCACCCTTCGGGCGGGGCCACAGCACGTTGGCGGAGGATAGGGGAACCGTCGCTGCGCTCCTCCCGAATCCGCTGTGCCCATGAGACGCACCACGGCCCCCACCCTTCGGGCGGGGGCCGTGGCACATCTGGCGGAGGATAGGGGATTCGAACCCCTGAGGGCGTTAACCCAACACGCTTTCCAAGCGTGCGCACTAGGCCACTATGCGAATCCTCCGCCGAGCAACTTACCGGGCGGCCCTCAGGCGTCGTCGGTCGGGCCGTCGTCGGGCGCGGGGGAGCCGCCGCCGCCACCGCCGAAGGCGAACGCGTCGACGAGCCAGCGGTCGCCGCTGCGGCGCAGCTGGACCTGCCAGACCTGCACCACGCGCTCGGCCGTCGGCTGCCCGGCGAGGCTCACGCGCGAGCTGACCGTGAGCTCGGCCCGGGCGCGGGCCTCCTCCACCGCGAACAGCCGCACGTCGTCCACGCGGGCCTGGTCGCTGGTCTGTCGCACCTGGCTCAGCGAGGTGAGGAGCGGCGTCACCAGGGCGGCGAAGTCGTCGCGGTAGTCCGCGGCGAGGAAGGGGGCCGTGCGGTCCAGGAACTCGTCGGGGTCGGTGGAGTCGTACGTGTTCATCTGCACGCCGAAGGCGCGCGCCGCAGCGGTGACCTCGGCCCGCGGGTCGCCGTCGTCGCTCGACAGCACCGCCACGATCGCGGCGGCGGCGACCACCACGACCACCAGCGCCGCGACCAGCGCGACGACGACGCGCCGCCGGCCGGTGCCCGGGAGCGGGGGAGTGGGAGGCGGGCCGCCCGGGAGGTCCTGCGAGGTGCTCACCGACCCGACGGTAGTGCGGTGGTGCCGCGTGCGCCCGGCTGTCCGCGGGAGGGGTGCCCCCGGTACGCTGGCCCCAGCCCCTCGCGCGACGGCATCTTGCCCAACTCCCCCAGGGCCGGAAGGCAGCAAGGGCAAGCAAGCTCTGTCGGGTGCGCGAGGGGTCCTTCCATGCCCCGGCCCGGCGCCCGGCTCCGGCCTCCCCCAGGTGGCGGGCACCCGTGGCCCCTGTCGGTGCCGGTCAGTAGGGTCTGCTGGGTGGACGCACCCCTCGCGCTGTACCGGCGCTACCGGCCGGAGACGTTCGCCGAGGTCATCGGTCAGGACCACGTCACGGTGCCCCTGCGGCACGCGCTGGCCAACAACCGCGTCAACCACGCCTACCTGTTCTCCGGGCCGCGTGGCTGCGGCAAGACCACGAGCGCCCGCATCCTCGCGCGCACGCTGAACTGCGAGAAGGCGCCCGTCGCCGAGCCGTGCGGCGAGTGCCAGAGCTGCCGCGACCTCGCCCGCGGCGGGCCGGGCAGCATCGACGTCCTCGAGATCGACGCCGCCAGCCACGGTGGCGTCGACGACGCCCGCGACCTGCGCGAGCGGGCCTTCTTCGCGCCCGTCAGCAGCCGCTACAAGGTCTACATCATCGACGAGGCGCACATGGTCTCGAGCCAGGGCTTCAACGCCCTGCTCAAGCTCGTCGAGGAGCCGCCGCCCCACCTCAAGTTCATCTTCGCCACCACCGAGCCTGACAAGGTGATCGGGACCATCCGCTCCCGCACCCACCACTACCCCTTCCGACTGGTGCCGCCCAAGACCCTCGGCGACTACCTCGCCCGCCTGTGCCAGGCCGAGCAGGTCGTGCTCGAGCCCACGGCGCTGCCGCTGGTGGTGCGCGCGGGCGCCGGGTCGGTCCGCGACACCCTGTCGATCCTCGACCAGCTGCTCGGCGGCGCCGGCCCCGACGGCGTCACCTACGAGCTCGCCGCCGCGCTGCTCGGCTACACCCCCGACTCCCTGCTCGACGAGGTCGTCGACGCGTTCGCCGCGGCCGACGGCGGGTCGGTCTTCGGCGTCGTCGACAAGGTGATGGAGGCCGGCCAGGATCCCCGCCGCTTCGCCGAGGACCTCCTGCAGCGCCTGCGCGACCTGATCATCGTGTCCGCGGTCCCCGACGCCGTCGCCAAGGGCCTGCTCGAGATCCCCGGCGACCGCGCCGAGCGGATCGCCAACCAGGCCAGCCGCTTCGGCGCCGCCGACCTCACCCGCGCGGCCGACGTCGTCAGCGACGGGCTGGGTGAGCTCCGTGGTGCGACGGCGCCCCGCCTGCTGCTCGAGCTGATCTGCGCCCGCGTGATGCTGCCCGGTGCCGACCACTCCACCGAGGGCGTCCAGGCCCGGCTCGACCGCATCGAGCGACGGCTGGCCATCGTCGGCGACGGCCCGCCCGCCACCCCGCCGGCACGACCGATGCCCGAGCCCAGCGTCGTCCCGGTGCACGCGCCGCCCGCCCAGAGCCCGGCCCCGCCGGCACCCACTGCCCAGCCCGCTCAGCCCGCTCAGCCCGCTCAGCCCACGCAGCCCGCTCAGGCCCCCGAGCCCGACGCGGCTCCCACCGCGCAGGCACCCGTCGAGGCCGAGTCCCCGCCGGCGGCCACCGAGGCCCCCGCACCCGCACCGGCCCCCGAGCCCGAGGCCGCACCCGACCCCGCCGCCACCGGTGCGCCCGGGGTGACCGACATCCGGCGGCTGTGGCCGCAGATCCTCGACGAGGTCATGCGCCTGCGTCGCTTCACCTGGGTGATGCTGAGCCAGAACGCCCAGGTCCACGCCGTCGACGGCAAGGTGCTCACGATCGCGCTGGTCAACTCCGGCGCGCGCGACTCCTTCACGCGCAGCGGGTCCGACGAGATCGTCCGCCGCGCCGTCACCGAGGTCATCGGCGGCGAGTGGCGCATCGAGGCCGTCGTCTCGCCCGACGCGGGCCCGGGCGCGCCGCCGTCCGGCGGTGCCGCGCCCGCGCAGCCCGC